>NZ_RYUH01000016.1 GCF_004155535.1 Bifidobacterium pseudolongum subsp. globosum
CAAACCCCCTCGGGTACCACACGGGCGGGCATCGGACTGGCAATCAAAAACCACAACCACACCAAAACAGCGCGATCATGGCAAGTAGTACAGTACACACTATTGAGTTCTCAAACCACCAAACACAGCCGGCAAACACCCGGGGCCAACCCCAGCCGCTCACCAACCGGCAGCAAGATGAATAACTTACACGAACCCCAACCAAAACGCAAACCCACCCCAACCACACACCCACAAAACCCAATAAACACAGTACTTCCATCGGCGTGTCGCAAACATACTACGCCCACGTCATACAACTCGACCCACTCCCCACAACCGCACTAAGCTGGGCCTCACTACGACGCCTCACACATGCGAGCGCCGCCGCTGCAGCCCATATTCGGCAGCGGTCCATTCCAGGGAAGGGGCATCATGCCTACAACACCAGCGTCATCATTCGGATTGCCAAACAACGGGTTTGTGCCTGTGGCCACGATTTCTCCGGCGAGCACCGTCGCCGACCCCGCGCACAACGCCGACCTCTGTTACGAGGGGCTGCAGCGTGCGGCCAAACTCGGCGCGAAGATCATCGCGTTCCCCGAGGTCGTGCTCACGTCGTACATCGCCGACGACCTGCTCTACCACGGCATTCTGCTGGAGAGCGCGGAGCGTGAGCTCGGCCGTCTTGTGGAACGCGCGGCGGATCTGGACGTGCTGTTCTCGGTGGGCGTGCCGCTGTGCATCAACGGCAAGATCTACAACACCGTGGCCGTCTGCCACCGCGGACGCATCCTCGGCGTGGTGCCGAAGACGTTCATTCCCACCTACGGCGTGGATTTCGAAGGCCGCTGGTTCCATTCGGGCCCGGCGGAGGTCACGGACATCACCGTGGCCGGTCAGGACCATGTGCCGTTCGGCTCGCACCAGGTGTTCCGTTGCCGTCAACTGCCGCAACTGTGCGTGGGGTACGAGATCTGCGAAGACATCTGGTCGCCCGAGCCGCCGTCGATCCGGCTCGCGTTGGCCGGCGCGACGGTCATCTGCAACGGCTCCGCGTCGAATGCGTCACTCGAGAAGGATCTCTACCGCCGCGGGCTGATCAGCGGGCAGAGCGCGCGCCTGCTGTGCTGCTATGCATACTGCAGCTCCGGCCAGGGCGATTCGACGAGCGACGTGACGGTCGGCGGTCAGGAGATCATCGCCGAAAACGGCAGCGTGCTCGCACAGGCCCAGCCGTTCGGTGAGGGGTTCGCCATCGCCGATGTGGACGTCGAAAGCCTGTGGGGCGCGCGGCGCGGCATGTCGTCGTTCACAGTGGCGGCGAGCGCCGAGGCCGCCGGTTATCACGAGACCGTGTTCGACATGGACTTCCCCGAGCATCCGCTGCTGCGGCCGGTTTCGGCGCAGCCGTTCGTGCCCGCGGACGCGCGCGTGCGCGACGACTGCTGCGACCTTGCGCTGACCATGCAGGCGCACGGCATGCTCGCGTTCCTGCACAACCGCGGCGCGAGCGCCATCACCGTGCTCGCCGAAGACACCGCGGTCGCGAACGCCGCACTGGCCGTGCTCGCGGCCGCGCGCGCCGCCGACCTCGCGGGCATCGATCGCTCCGCCGTGCGCGTGCAGTTCCCGGGCGAGCGGCCGGACGAGCACGCCAAGGCGCTGCTTGGCTCGCTCGCCGAGGCGCTCGGCTGCACGGTGAGCGATGCAGGGCAGCCGCCGATCGCCGATCGGGCCGAGGCGTTGGTCAACCCGGTGGACATGACGGAACTCGCGCTCGGCGTGAGCGACTTCCCGCTCGACCTGTCGATGCAATACGCGGTGAACAGCCAGCTTGTGCGCTCGTTCGTGCCGCTGGTCCTCGACCGCGCCGCGCAGACCGCCGAAGATGGGCGGCTGCGCGCGGCGCTCGAACCGATCATCGCGCACAGCGATCCGTTGCATGTGCCGGAGCACGACCACTACGCGGCGCGCGGATTCGCGGACATCGCGCCCACCGAAGTCGAGGATTTCTTCATCGACGGATTCTTGCGCGCGCAGTACCGCCCGTCGAAGTCGTTCCGCCTGGCGCAGCGCGCGTTCGGCACCAAGTACAGCGACCGCGAATTGCTCACGTGGATGCGCACGTTCTACGGGCGGTTCTTTGCGACGCAGTTCATGCGCCATGACCTGCCCGACGGCCCGCGCATCGGTTCCGCCGGCCTCGACCTGCGCGACGGGTTCATGATGCCCACCTATGCGCAGGGGGCGCTGTGGCTCGATGAAGTGGACGCCCTGCTCGCGCGGATCGGGGACATGGAGCACTAACGCTCGCCGCGCTGGTGATGCTCGTCAAGATATGCGACAACTTGTGGCATATCGGTCCAAGGCGCCATGGAGGCATCCCAGCGCGGATGAGTCCCCTCCTGATTTCCAACACCATTGCCGCGTGTCACGTTGTCGACTGCTGCATCGAGCTTGTTCGCAAGAGCTGAAATGACTATCTGTTTGCTTCCTGAACCATCCGTCAGCCCTTTGGCTTTGGCACGCTTCTCCACATCTTTTGTACGCATAACGCTGCACGGGACGCGTTCTAGGTGCGATAGTAGCCATACCTCAAAACACGGATTCGACACGATGAGTTGCGTTTGCAGCTCCGACCTGAGTACACGCTCAGCCTGCGCCAAATCATGAAAATCATCCACATCCACCACTACCCAGACTTGTTGGTATGCGTCAACGCCGGTATTGGTCCCTTGCTTTGCGACGATATCGACAGCCATTTTTGCAAGCTGTGAAGGCGCTAGATTCTTCTGCCTGTAATCAATGACCACATCGTACAAATCCGCAAGATACGCAAAATACTGTTTTTCGGTCACAGCACCACCCGCCACCACAAGATAGCGAGCTTTGCGCTGACGCGCGGAACGACGACGTCCATGTTGCGGCGGTGTTTGCTTTCTGCGGGGCATCAAGCCACTTCCTTCGCCATGATACGCGCAAAGGCCTCATGGAACGTTGGCTTTGGCACTGCGCCATATACGCCGTTGAGGTAGTTTTTGCCGATATTCTCCTCTTTGCGCAACCCCAAATCCGTTGCTGGATAGATTTCCGAAGCGCCTTGCTTGGATTTCTCAACAAACCAGATCTGATCTGGCTGAATGGTACGTTCCTCCGACGGCGCCGTATTGATCAATGCCACATCATGCGTCGTGAAAATCAACTGCGCATGATGCGGGTTGGTTGCCGGATCCGTATACAAACCGACGATTTCCTTGACAAACGTGGGGTGCAGACTGGTATCGATTTCATCGATGATTGCCACTGTTGGAGCCGAAAGGTTCTCCAAAGCAAGTGAGAAGAACGCGAGTGCTGCCCTGGTGCCCAGTGATTCTTCATCAATGGGCAGTGTCATGGTGCCATCTTCGCCGGGATGGTTAAACTGCAACTGTAGGTCTATGCCGTTTTCGAATAGCGGTTTGAACATCTCGCTATCCGCCGTATCCGGAAAAGCCTGTTTGAATTGCTCCAAAGCAGGGGTCATATCTACCTGCTCCGCCTTGACCGACTCAATGCCGAAATCTGCATATCGAACCAGATGACTGAGCATTCTCCCATAATCAGAATCGGTCTGCAATTCATGGATAATTCTGCTTTCTTCAACAGAAAACTCAGACGCCTGATAATACCGTACTTCATTGGCAAAGAAATCGAATGCGGGCTGCGTCACGTCGATACCCGCCGCTGCACAGACAGACAGCACCAGGGCATTTGTACGCCGTTTTATCGTCTCTTTCACCTGTGCTCGGCCGCCGCGGAACGACGGCCCGAACGTGATTTCTTGCTTTTCTCGGCTGAACAGCAAGGACGCACGAGTAGAGGCCTTTCCATTGATCTTGTTGAATCTACGCAGTTCCTCTGTTTGGATGTTTGCATTGTCATAACTGAACCAATATTGATATCGCAGACCATCCACCGCGATGAATTCCGCAAAAAACTCAGTGGGCTTTTCAGCCTGAGCCGCATTGAGCTTAAATGGGGCACGAGGAAGCCTACTATCGATGTTGCCGCGCGCGTAACTCGTTACGACCATGCCCCGCATGTAAGCAAAAGCCTGAAGCAAATTGGATTTCCCGGACGCATTTGCGCCGTAAATCGCGGCAACCGTCGAGATACCCGCATAGGCATCCTCGCCGTCAACAAAGCGCTGGACTCTTTGCATGGAGAACGCTTGCTCATCGCGGAACGACTTGAAGTTCGAGAAACTGAAATCAATCAACATAACCGCACACTCCTACATCACACAATCTTTCTCAAATATAGCATTTCTGCAGTTTTATGCAAAAGTTGTCCATTTCATAGCGAGATGATGCAGTCAGATTGCAGCTAGACCTTTTTATTAAAAGGTCAGCTATCACTGCTGCGCGTGCCCGAAGAACGGGCAATCACATCTGTAGCCATGTTGTCTCTTAGCTACAGATAAGCGCTTATCTGCAGCTAAGAGACAACATGGCTACAGATAACCCAGTTCCGGCATTGCTGCCACGGCGCAAAACGCAACGTGGTGTGGGAGCATCGCGGCATCCTCGATGTGCTGGATGCGTATGCAGCGAGGTTGCGACGGCAATAAGGTTTTTCACGTGAAACACGGCTTGTCCGGAAGGATCAGGCCGTGTTTCACGTGAAAAAGAATCCAGCTGTCATGCCGTTCGGCGCGCAGCGAATGCGCGGACGTTCGCCAGGAACGCGCAGACGATAACAACCAGCAGCACGATGAGGGCCACATGGCCGCCACGCTGCGTGGCCGCCGCGAACGCGGCCTTGTCCGCCGTGATGCTGTAACCGCTTTGCGCCACACCTAAGCAGATCGACATGACCGTGGTGCCAACGGCGCCGGCGAGCTGTTGGAACGTGCTGAACATGGCGTTGCCATCGGGCTGCATGCTCGCGGGAATCACACTCATGCCAGCAGTCATCGTGTTCGCGTAGGCCATTGAGAAGCCGACCATGTACGCGATGTAGCCCACGCAGATCATCCACACGCTCGCCGAAGGGCGCACCAGAAGCAGCATCAGCAGAATGCCGACAACAGCCAGCGCCATCGTGGAGAGATTCGGGATCAGATACCCAAAGCCGATGGTGACGCCCTCAAGCATCACATACGCCAGCAGATGCCAGCGGAACGGCACCGAGCGGAGCACACCCATGTGGATGAGCGGGTCGGTGGAGCGTTTGCTCGCGCTGGCGAACCACACAAGTGCGTCCACTGAAACCACCAGCAGCACAATCGCAAGCACGAGTGTGCCGGCGGCGTTCTGTGCGTGGGCGGTCAGGGCTGTGATCGCGGCCGCCGAACCGGTCGGGCCGAGCGCAGGCGCGATGGCGCAAGACCATGTTGCCGACGCCCATGAGCAGACCCAGACGTGACCGTGGGGACTGTTCGAGGATGATATTGAACATGAGCGGCAGCGCGACGCCCGTGCCGGCGCCCTGCAGGATGCGCGCGATCATGAGCATGGGGAAATTCACCGCAAGCGCTGCGAGCAGCAAGCCTGCGATGCACAGCACGACCGCAGCGATGAACGACGTCTTCAGCGTAAAGCGGTGGTTGAGGTACGACGACAGCGGCGTCACGATCGAGACGACGAGCAGCTAGCCTGTGGTGAGCCACTGCACCACCGCCGTGCCGATGTGGAACTCCGCCATGAGGGTGGGGAACAACACGTTCGTCATCGTCTCCGTGAGGATGCCGATGAAGGCCATGAGTCCCGTCGCCACAATGGCGAGCAGCAGTTTGGGATCCACACGCTCAGAGGCTGGCTGTGCCACTGGCGTCTGGGCGTTGGAAGATGATGTTGGGGAATCGGAGCGGACGCGGTTGGGCATCGGTTGAGAAGCTGTTCCCAGCAAACCTTTCTTGGCCTGGACTGATTGTGGCCGTATCCGTGTTGCCAAGCGCTATGGACAGGCGCGCCGCCCGCTTGTGCGGGGTGGTGGGGTGCTGGTGTTGGTGGATGCGTGGGGTATATGTGGTTGGGTATGCGAAGGACCCCGGTTGGCTGTTCGCCTTCCGGGGTCCTCAAGTGTGGTGCGGCGGTGTGCTACTCTCCCACACCCTGTCGGGTGCAGTACCATTGCCGTGC
>NZ_RYUH01000017.1 GCF_004155535.1 Bifidobacterium pseudolongum subsp. globosum
AGCCATGAGCGGCAGCAAGAGAAAAACCTACACCAACCCCCACCACAACACAACCCACCGGCGTGTCGCAACCCCCACAACCCAACAACCACAACACATCCACCGGCGTGTCGCAAACACCCACAACCCACAATCACGCCCTACGCACTTCTTCCCCACCACCGCGTCATCCGTGGTAAGCCTGTACATAGGCAGACCATAGACAGATCGAACAGGAGCAACCGATGGCACAGAAACAAATCATGGTCCTCACGGGGGCCGGCATCTCCACGTCCGCTGGAATCCCGGACTTCCGCGGGCCCGACGGCGTATGGACCAAGCACCCCGACCAGATGCAGGTGTACGACATCGACGCCTTCCTGACCGACAAAGCGGCACGCGAATACTCGTGGCGCTGGCAGAAGGAGTCCCCGGTATGGAACGCGAAACCAGGCAAGGCGCATTACGCGCTCGTCGACCTGGAGAAAGCCGGCATGCTGAGCCTCATCGCCACGCAGAACTTCGACGCGCTGCACGAAAAGGCCGGCAACAGCCCGGACAAGATCGTCAATCTGCACGGCACCATCGGTACATCGCACTGCATGAAGTGCCACGCGAAGTACGACACCGCGGACATCATGGCGCGCCTCGACGAAGAGCCCGACCCGCACTGCCACCGCCGCCTGCCGTACAAGGGGAACATGCCATGCAACGGACTGCTCAAGACAGACGTCGTGTATTTCGGCGAAATGCTGCCCGAAGGCGCAATGGAACGCTCGATCCGCGCCGCCCAACGCGCGGACGAGCTGTGGGTGATCGGCTCGACACTCGAAGTCTTCCCCGCCGCGTCGATTGTGCCCGCCGCCGCACAGGCCGGCGTGCCGATCACGATCATGAACATGGGCCGCACGCAGTACGATTCGCTCGCCGACCGGCTGATCCACGACGACATCGCCGTGGCACTCCCCGAGCTCGTGGAGCAGACGATCGCACAGGAGTGACGCGCATATACCAGAGCGGCGGGATTCACCGGAATCCCGCCGCTCGTGCGTCATGCGCGCGTCAGTAGATGCGCTTCGGCGTATACCCCGCCTCGCGCATCATCTGCAGCACCTGCTCGATGTGCTCGGGGCCGTTCGTCTCGACCGTCACGCCGAGCGCGACGGAGTTCGTGTAGTGGCCGTTCGCCTTGAACTGGTCGTGGTCGAGCGCGATGACGTTCGCACGCGCCTTCGCCAGGATTGTGGCGACCTTGACGAGCTGGCCGGGGGTGTCGGGCAGTTCCACTTCGAAATTCATGATGCGGCCGCGCGCGATCATGCCCTTCTGGATGACGGCGCCGATGGTGACGGTGTCGATGTTGCCGCCCGACATGATCGGGACGACGACGTGGTCGCCCTCCGCCTCCGCGAACTTGCGCGAACGCAGATTGAGGTGCTCGAGCGCGGCAAGCGACACCGCGCCGGCCGCCTCGACGACCATCTTGTGTTTTTCGAGCATGAGCAGAATCATCTCGTTGATGTCGCGCTCGGATACCTCGACAAGGTCGTCGAGGAACTCATTGAGCAGCGCGAAGGTCAGGTCACCGGGGCGGCGCACGGCCACGCCTTCGGCCGAGGTGACGACCTTGTCGGCCGCCATCACGCGGCCCGTGTCGAGCGACTTACGCCAGGCGGGCGAGCCTTCGGGGATCGCGCCGATGACGCGCACATCCGGGCGGAAGGTCTTGATGGCGAGCGCCACGCCCGCGCCGAGGCCGCCGCCGCCGAGCGGCACCACCACGTCGGTGACGTTGGGCACATCTTCGAGGATTTCCATGCCGATCGTGCCCTGTCCGCACAACACCTCGTAGTCGTCGAACGGCGGCACGTACGTCATGCCCTCGTTTTGGCTCAGCTCGATCGCGTACGCGGCGGCCTCGTCGAAGACCTCGCCGTGCAGCACGACTTCCGCGCCATACGCCTTGGTGGCGTCCACCTTGAGCGGCGGGGTGATTTCCGGCATGAGGATGGTTGCCTTGGCGCCGCGCTCACGCGCCGCATACGCCACGCCCTGCGCGTGGTTTCCAGCAGAGGCCGTGACGATGCCGCGCTCGAGTTCCTCTTCGGTGAGCGAGGCGATCTTGTTGTATGCGCCGCGGATCTTGAACGAGCCGGTCACCTGCAGGTTTTCCGGCTTGAGCAAGATAGTGTGGCCGGTCATCTCGGACAGCACCGGCGAGGCGATGATCTGCGTGTGCTTCGCGGTTCCGTCCAGACGGCTGGCGGCCAGTTTCAATTCGGCGGCATGGTCATGCCGCATTGCTTGCAACACATCTTTCTGTTCCATAAGCCGCTATTGTAGGGTTCCGCACGGCAACTGCCAGCGCCGCGTCCGCTTAGTGGCCGCACGCATGAGATGGGCGGGTGAACGATGGGAGCTGCGGGGCTCAGCCCGGAGCGCGCCTTTCGCCGGCAGCATGTTTCACGGGAAACCTTTTGTGTGCCACGCGGCACGGACCCCGCTTCTACCGCTTGTCCGCCGCGTCCTTGCCGTATTTCCACAGGAGCAGTTCATTCACCGTCGTCAACACCGACGGGCCGAAATCCTTCTTGTCCAAATGCACCGACTCCAGGAAATCCTCGTTCTTCGAGAACGCGTTGCCCAGCAGCCTGCGATCAGTGTCGTCGATGTCGATCTTGTACAGCAGATTGGCCAGCGAGACAATGGCCTCGCTATGCTTCTTGTCAAAGTACTTTCCTGTGGAGAGCCCGAACTCGGTCAGGTCTTCTGGTGTGACCTTCGGCTGCAGTCCCAGAATCGGATTCACCAGCAATTGCGTGGAGGCGTTCATCAGATTCACATACGAACCAAGTTCGTACTGCTGGGCTTCGGTCATCTGGTTGTAGTCCAACCCGAACGACTTGGCGCGCGCAATGGCTTCCTCGAGACGGGGATTCTCGTCGTCTATGCGCACAATGCGTTCCTTGAGCTCCGTTTCCGCCAGCTTGTACGACTTGGTGTCGCGTTTGCCGATCAAGGTGAACACATTCTCGAGCTTCTTCTTCTCTTCGTTGCCCTTGTACAGCAAGAAGCCGCTGCCCAGCAACGCAACGCCGGCGATTGTCCAACCGATCGGCCCGCACATGGCCAGAAACGCATTGCCGGCGGCCATACCACCGCCGCCAGCCGCCAACGCACCGCCACCGAGCCAAGCGAGCGCCGCGTTGGTCGCCGCGGCGCCGCTCAACGCGGAGATGGCGGTGCCGGTGGATGCCACGCCGAACGTGGTGGCGATGCCCATCGCGGCGGTGGGAGCGAGCGCCGCAAAGGCCACGCCGGCGCTTACGCCGGCAGCACCCGCACCGGCGTTCTTCAGCGTTGCTTTCTTGTAATCATCTTCGATCTTCTGCGCCCGCTGCTTCCATTCAAGGCGAATCTTCTTCAGCTCCTCGTACTGGAGACGCTGCTCAGCGGGAATGTTCCTGATGGCGTCGAAGCAGGCTTGGATCTCGTTGAGGTTGTCGAAGAGCCGTGCGTCACGTTCACCCAGCTCGACGATCTGCTTGTTCACCTTGTCCAACGCGTGCTGCGCTTCAGTGCGCGCCTCTTCCATCTTCGAGGGTTTCTTCTCGAAGGCGCCTTGGATGTTGCGGTTGATGTCCCCGGCGGTTTTGGAGACGTTCTCCCCCACTTGTGAGGCAAAGGCGCCCACGTTGTGCGACACGTTTTCCGCGGCGGACGAGACGTTGCGCCCCACATCACCCGCGAAATTGTTGATGTTGCGGCCCGCCTCGCCTGCGGCCCGGGAGATGTTGCCACCCACATCGCCGGCGGCCTTGCCGACATTGTTCACCACGTCCCCTGTGGCTTTGCTTACGTTCTTGCCGATCTCGTTGAACGCATTGCCCATATTGTCGAAGAAATTGCTCATGGTCGCTCCTAGTTGTTGAAATATGCGTCGATGTCGGGTTTGGACGCCAGAATGCGGCCCTCCGGCACCTTGCGCAGTTGCGCCAACTGCACGGATTTTTCGAATGCGCGCTCATATGGCGCGCTGCGTTTGAAGTCTTCGGTGAAATCAACCAAGTGGCGGTCGTCGTACAACCTGCCAAGTTCGCGCAGACCATCAAGATAGTCTTCAACAATCGTGCGCTCGCGCCTCGCGAATTCCGCGTTTGGACCGGCGGTCTGCAATGCCACCGCCCGCATGCCCTCGCCGTACAGGCTGATGGCGAACCGGCCGGCCCCCACCAGGTTGAGCCGCATCACGAACTCCCGCACGTTGAATGTGCCGACGCCGGCAGCAGCGCCCCGGATTGCGGCATCCGTGGTGTCCAGCAGGCAGAACGTGCCATGCGCCACCGTGAGCATGCGCTGCACAGTCGAATTGGAGAATGGCTCGCACGCCTCCCACATGGCTTGCATGGAAAACTCAGCGGGATCGGTGGAACTGGCGTAAGCAAACAATCGCCGGACGGCGTAGAACAGCCGGGTGAGGGCCTCGTTGAGCAAGACCGGAACGGATTGCGCGGCGAAGAACCGAACGTCATACCCCTGTGCGTAGATCTGATTGGCGAGCTGCTGGAAACGCTCAAGGAACTTGGGTGCGGGCAGCGGGACGTCCCGGGCGTGCATGGCGTATTGGTTGATCATGGTCCACACCGGCGTGGGGATGCCCAGCGCGGGCAGCGTCTGCTGCATGGCCTCAACGACATCGTCCCGGCCGAACAACTGGTAGCCAAGCCAATTGACGATGCCGCAGAACAGCTTCTCTGCAGGTGTATTGCCGTGCAAACCGGCGCCTGCATCCTTGTCATGCACAAAGTGGAGTTTGCCCGCATCCCCGGCAGGGGCCGTGTTGGCGAATTCACCGAGAATGGCGAAGAAGACGCCGAACAACGACGGTTCGCGGCCGAATGCACGGAACGACCTGCTCCGGCTTTCCGGATCGATGTCTTCATCGAACAGCAGGCCGAGTTTCCGGGCATGTGGGGAATCAGCATCGGCAAGGAACTTGGTTGCGAGGAATGCCACGGCCGACTGGATGCCGGATTGTTCGCCGTTCCAACCACACAGTTTCGCAAACGTCACCGTAGTGCGGCGCATCCACTGGAGCGCGGGCTCCTGCAGTTTCGAATCCCCTGGCGCCCCTACACAGAAGATGTCGATCACGCCGCAGAGTGCACCCGAGCCGGCCGCCAACGCATAGTCGAGTTGATCACATTCCGGCTGCAGCCGTTCGGCCAAAGCGATGATGTCATTCAGCTGGTTCAATTCCGCTTGCGCGACCTCGGCAGCCTGGGCGATGTACGAGCCGAATGCATAGTCGTCACCATTGCCGATGGTCAGGTCAAGTACAGCTGCGTCGCCCATATGTGAATCCCCTCGTATTGGACACACTCGTTATGATTACCCAACATTGTAGTGGCTGGGTGCCTGCGCCATACCCATCTCGGCTGGGAAGGAGCATTTTCTTGGGGTGGAGCCAGTAGAAGCCACTACAAATGGCCGTGTTCCAGCCTTCATACTCGAGGGTGCCCCGGAAAATGCTCCTCCCCAGCCAAAATAGGTGCGGACATACTACAAAACCGGCCCCAAGGGCCGGTTTTGTAGTGCTTGAGCGACGTCACAGCTGCACAACGACGCCTTCCCACTCGGAAAGCTCACCCTTGGCGATGGACTTGACACTGTGGATCGCGTCATAGGTGCTCAGCACCACATGGTCTTCCGTCACACCATTGCGCAGCAGTTCCTGCGCATGCGCAGGCAGCGTGGCATGGCGTCCGCTCAGGTTGATCATGACGAGCATGCGGTCCTCCCCCAACGTGCGCGTGAACGCGTACACGGCCTCATCGTTGTCGTCGACGAGTTCCCACTCACCGGCCGCCACGACGGGGCTGTTGTGCCGCAGGTTGACGAGCTTCTTGTAGAACGCATAGACGGAGTCCGGGTCGTCGAACTGCGCGGCGGCATTGATCTCCACATGGTTCGGGTTGACGGAGATCCACGGCTCTTTCGGTGCGTCGGCTGCGGTGAATCCGGCATACTTCGAGCCGTCCCACTGCATTGGCGTACGGGCGTTGTCACGGCCGAACATCGCGAGCGCATCCATCATCGACTCGCCCGACTGCACCTTCGCCTCGGTGACGCGCTGGCGGTAGGCGTTGATCGATTCGAGGTCGCGGTACTGGCCGAGCTCGGTGAAGTGCGCGCCGGTCATGCCGAGTTCCTCGCCTTGGTAGATGTAGGGGGTGCCGCGGTGCAGGTGCACGAGCATGCCAAAGGCCTTCGCGGAGTGCGCGCGGTTCTCTTCGGTCGAATCGTCGCCCCAGCGCGTCACGACGCGCGGCTGGTCGTGGTTGCAGGTGAACAGGCTCGCCCAGCCGCGCTCGTGCACGGCTTCCTGCTGTTCCTTGAGGCGCTCGCGCAGGTGGCGCACGTCGAACTGCACGACGTCCCACTTGGAGTCTCCCTGGTCGATGCCCACGTGGTCGAAAAGGAACAGCATGTCGAGTTCCTTGTGTGCGGGGTCGGTGATGTATTCGTTGCGCGAGGCGTCCACACCGGGGGCCTCGCCCACGTTCATGTAACCGCCGCGCTGTTCGAAGACCTCACGGCGCATTTCGGCGAGGAACTCGTCGACGCGCGGGCCGTCGGAGCAGAACGGGTATGGCGAGGAATAGCCTTCCGGACCGGCCGGATAATCCTCGATTTCGGAACCGGGCTCACCGGGCAGGCGTCCGTGCGAGTCGACGACCTTGGAGATCTGGGTGATCACGTCCATGCGGAAGCCGTCGATGCCGCGGTCCATCCACCAGTTCATCATCTGGTAGACGGCTTTGCGCACCTCGGGGTTCTCCCAGTTGAGGTCGGGCTGCTTCTTGGAGTATTGGTGGAAGAAGTATTCGCCGCGCTGCTCGTCGTATTGCCACGCGGAGCCACCGAAGTACGATCCCCACTCGTTCGGTTCGGCGCCGGGTTCGCCGGGCGTCTTGCCTTCGCGCGCGGGGCGCCACCAGTACCAGTCGGCCTTGGCGGAGTTCGGGTCGCGCGACTCCTGGAACCATGCGTGCTCGTCGGACGTGTGGTTGACAACAAGGTCCATGATCACCTTGATGCCGCGGGCGTGGGCCTGCTCGAGCAGTTCGTCCATGTCTTCCATCGTGCCGAAGAGCGGGTCGATCGCCTGGTAGTCGGAGATGTCATAGCCGTTGTCGTCCTGCGGCGACTGGTAGACGGGGCTCAACCAAATCACGTCCACACCCAGGTCGGCGATGTAGTCGAGGCGGCTCGTGATGCCTTTGAGGTCGCCGATGCCGTCGCCATTGGAATCCTGGAAGCTGCGCGGGTAGATCTGGTAGACGACCGCGTTCGCCCACCACGGGTTCGGCGTCGCGCCGTTCGTGCGCACGTCGTCGGGGATGGCGGGCCGGTTGAGTGTTGTCATGACTGAAGGCTCCTTTGCTTGGCATTTCAACGGTTTCGAGATGTGCCCATACTAGTCGGCGGTGAATTAGTTTCCCATTCGCTGTGCGCTGTGGGCGTGTGGGAAAGTATTTATGCGCGGGCCAAGGCGAGCACGGCGTATTCGCCGTACCGCAGTTCGATGGCGAAGGACTCCCCTGCGCCGATCTGCGTGCATGCGCCGGTTTCGAGGTTTTGCACCGTGCATGCCGCCTCGTCTGCGTGGATGTGTGCGGTCTGCCGTGCATCTGCGTTCAGCCCGATGAACATCACGACCTCTTCGCCACGGAAGGTGTTGCGGACGCCAAGGGGCACAGTGGAATGCACCGGATCGGCGAGCAGACTATCTATGACCGGTACACCCACGCCGTCGGGATGTGTCAGCACGCCGTCTTCGTCGAAGAACGGCTTCAACGTCTCCGGATCGGTTTCGCCGAGCGCGTCGGAGCAGTATATCGGACCACCGCTGAACCAGCGCAGCCATGCGTGCACGCGCGCGTCGGGGTGCCGGGTCCAGAACATGTCCCAGTCGCAGTGGTAGAGGCAGCCCATGAGCAGTGAGCAGTAGGCGTTCTCGATCGCGTGTTCGGGCAGCGATTCAGGGATGCGCGGGAAGAAGTCGTCGCTTGTGCGCGTGATCGGCGAATACGGGCGCCGCCAATAGTCTTCGGGCGCCATGCCCATGCAGTTGATGAGCGCGTTATGGAAGAATACGGACGCCGCAAGATCGACCGCACGGTGCCGCATGAGCAGCGTACCGTACGATTGCGCACCCCGCGTGAGCACCGACATCGTGCTCTGCGAATCCACCTTCACAAAGTCGACGCCAGCGTTGGCGAGCTCTTCACCCCAACGCCACCAGAACCGTTCGCAGCCGAACTCGGCCAGGCATTCGCCGTCCACGAACACATCCCATGCCGGCTGGGCGGATGGCACGGTCATGCCACCCGGCAATGTCTCGAACATGTATCTGCGCTCTTTGAACGCATCGGAATCGGGGTCGACGCCTCCCCAGTACCCTTGGAACGCCTGCCATACGCCCACGTAGTGCACGCCGTAGTCCTGTTTGAGCACGTCGATGGTGTGCGCAAGGCCTTGGGGGAAGCGTGTGGGATCGGTTCCGAAACCGGTCAGCTTGTTGTTGCGTGTCTGCGACCAACCATCATCGATCAGCACCCACGAGACCGGCACCTGTTTCGCCTTGAACTCATCCATTTTTGCAAGGATGCCGCTTTCGCTCACGTTCTGCCCCAACGAGTCCCACGTACACCAACCGAAGCCGCGCAACGCCTCCGGGAACCGGCGCAAGGACTTCGGCCCTACCGGCAGTCGCCACCACGTTGCAGTCACGCATTGTTCGATGAGCGCATACGGGTCGCTGCCGCGGGCATACAGCAGCGCAAGGCCGTCCAGGTTCGTCTGGCCGACGCGATTCGTCGAGCTATCGACGGCCAGCGTCCCGCCTGCCGCATCCGCCGCGCAACCGCGGATATCGGCACGGCAGTCCCCGTCGCTCACCGCGAGCAGCACATGCCATTGCTCGCGAATCTGGCCCCTGTATGCCCTCCGCGTCTTCCACACGAGCATCTGCGTGCGCTCCGGCACATCAGCAAAACAGCTGACCCACGTGGGCCGCATCCACCACTCCTTGTGCTGGTACAGGCACAGGATCGGCGTTCCCTGCGCGGGCCGCGAGTACCTGGGCAGCGCGCATGACACCGTGAGCGAGCATCCCGGCTGGAATGTCGCGTGCTCGAGGATGGGGTTCTCAACGGGCAGCTGCGCGTGCACGGAGATCTCGATGAGGTTGCGGGTCTTATGCAGTTCGGCCGCGCCGAGCGGCAATGGCATGTCACTGCGTTCGCCCGTGGGCCCACATTCCGTGTGGGCCGTCACCGACGTGATTTCCAACAGTCGTCTCGTCATGGGCGCCCTCCTTCGCGTGCCGGCGTTGCCAAGGTTGTCGACATGGTAGCCGACCTTGCCCTGCACTACAAGCACGCCTGCGTGCCGCCCGCCACGGCGCCATCCATACGGTATGCAGGCGAGAAATCTTCTGAATGAATCACGATTGCCAGACCCCAATGTAAGACATATACATATTATTGTCTTACAACAGAGATTGGAGTCGTTATGGCTATGGCATCTGTGACCGTCCGTGTCGACGCACACACCAAAGAGCAGGCCGCCAACATCGCAGAGGATTTCGGACTTGACCTCTCCAGTGTGACCCGCGCGTTCTACCGGCAGATTGTTCGCGAGCATAGGATCCCGCTGAATCTCTCCTACCCCGACGTGCCCCAAGAGACCGTTGAGGCACTCGACGAGGCCCGCGCCATCGCCAGCAAGAAGTCGGCGCGTTTCGACAACGCCGACGAGATGTTCGAGTCACTGGATATCTGATGTTGGCCATCGATTATGCCGCCGCTTTCGAACGCGACATCAAGCGCCTGAAACGCAGGCATACGGACCTCGCCGGATTACGCGAGGTCATTCTCGATTAGCGGCTGAAGATACAACGGAGTCCAAGGAAACGTTACGCCGCAGGCATCGCGCACACAGACTGCGGGGAAAGAAATGGGATGGCGTAGTGGAATGCCATGTTGGCAATGCTGGAGATTGGCTTACATTTGGCTGACCGAAGATGGCACGGCAGTTTTCCTGCGTACAGGAACACACACGGAGATGTTCGGTGCATAATGCCCTGTACAACGGTTGGCCGCACTCGGGGATCGAGTGCGGCCAACCACATAGGGGGTGATCAGGACACCATCGCCGCCGCCCTACTTCACGGCGCCGCGCATCACACCGCCTACAACCCACTTCTGGGCGAAGATGTAGACGACGAGCACCGGCGCCATTGCCATGAGGTAGCTCGCGAAGGCCTGCGGGTAGTTCGTGGCGAACTGCGAACTGAACACATACTGCGCGAGCGGGATCGTCTGGTCATGTTGGTTCGTGAGGATGATGAGCGGCAGCAGGAAGTCGTTCCATGCCCACAGCGCCGTCATGATCGCGATCGTCGCGTTGATCGGCCCCATGAGCGGGAAGATGATCTTCCAGAAGATGCGCCAGGTGCCCGCGCCGTCGATGCGCGCGGCTTCCTCGAGCGAGACCGGGATCGAGCGGATGAAGCCGGTCGCGATGAACAGGTTCGTGCCAAGGCCGAGGATCACGTACAGGACGATCAGGCCGGCCTGGTTGTCGAGATGCCACGAGCCCATCTGCTTGGCGAGCGGCAGCATGACAACGGGGAACGGCACGAACATCGCGGCGATGAAGAAGTAATAGAGGAAGCGGAAGAACCGCTTGTCCATATTGCGCGCGATCGCGTACGCCACGAAGGTGTTGGTCACAAGCGTGAGCGAGACGGCGAGCACGGTGATGATCGCCGAGTTGAGCGCGGCGCGCGGGTAGTCGACCTTCGCGGACGCGGCGGCGAAGTTCCCCCACTGCCAGCTCGAGGGCAGGCTGAAGGAGCCCGCTTCGGCCGGCGTCTTCAAGGCGGTGACGACCGTGAAATACAACGGCACGAGGATCGTCAGGCTGAAGACGGCGACGACCGCGGTGAGCCACCAGTTGATGCGCCTGTCCTTGCGGAACTTCGTGGGCGCGGCGGTGGCGGGACGGTTGGCTGTTGGTTGGATGGTGGTGGTTGCGGTGGTCATGGTCTCACACCTTCTCTTTGCTGCCGAAGAACTTGAGCTGGATGAACGCGATGATCGCGAGGATGATGAAGAACAGCACGGCGTTCGCGGTCTGGTACGCGTACTCGCCGCCGGTCAGGCCGCCCTTCCAGATGAGGTAGGTGACCGTCTCCGTCTTGGAGTTCGGGCCACCGTCGGTGAGCGCCACGACCTGGTCGAAGGTGCCGAGCGCGTTCTTCATGGTGAGCACGAGGTTGATGGTGAAGAAGGGCCCGATGAGCGGGAATGTGATCTTCCAGAATTTCTGCCACGCGTTGACACCGTCGATTGCGGCGGCCTCATAGACCTGCGTGTCCACGGTCTGCAGGCCCGCGAGGTAGATCAGCACCGAATAGGCGACGCCCTGCCATACGGCCAGGAAGACGATCGGGATCCATGCGTAGCGTTCGCTCGTCAACAGTGACTCGCTCAGCCAGCCGATGCCGAGCGCCTTGCCCAGCGCGGGCAGCGGCTGCATGAAGATGTACTTGAACACATAGCCGATGACGAGCACGGCGAGCGTGTACGGGATGAAGTAGATCGCGCGGAATCCGTTCTTGCAGGCGATCTTGCCGTTGAGCGCGACCGAAAGGAACAACGCGATCACATTGATCAGCACGGTGATCGCGATGGCGATCAGGAACGTGAACAGATAGGCGTGCCCCACACGCTCATCGCGGAACAGCGCGAGGTAGTTGTTGAATCCGATCCACTTGTAGCTGCCGTAGCCCTGCGAGTTGGTGAACGAATACATAATCCCCCGGATGAACGGCACGTACAGGAACACGGCGAAGATCACCGCGGCCGGAACGGCCATCCAGTAGTAGGCATGGTCCACCTTGCGGCTGGAGAACGCAGACGTCTTCTTCCTGCGCGGCGGTTTGTTCGCGGGCCTGCGGGAGTGGTGGGTGTCGATGTCGTTGGCAAGCACGTCCTCCATTGCGCGTGCCTGCTGACCGGCATTGGTCAACGCAGTCATTTCTGGCCTTCCTTTCCTTGCAATCTCATTCGCTGAAGTCGCGGGCTTGCACTTTGTCCCACTCGTTCTGCATCGAATCGACGAACTGGTTCACGTCCCCGCTCATGATCGCGGACTGCAGGTAGCCGCCGATGTTGATGGATGACGGGATGTAGTGGTCGCAGAAATCGGCCACGCGGTTGCTTTCGAAGAACGGCCGCACCGTTTCGAGCGCCGGATTGCCGAAGTAGGTGTCTTTGAGCGGTGTGATCGCGGACTGCGCACGCGCGTAGTCCTCAAGCTGTTGCTTGCCCATCAGGAACTTGATGAAGCGCATGGCCTGCTGAGGGTGCTTGCTGTTGGCGCCCATCGTGAGCATCACGTCGTCGCCGGCGGTGAGGATCTGCCCTTCGGCGTCATTCGTGGCCGGCAGCTGCGCGAAGCCGAGGTCGATGTCTTTGTTGATCATCGTGATCTGCGGGATCGCGTACGTGCCGAGCGGGATGATCGCCGCGGCGCCCTTGGCGAAGTTCTGCGTGCCCTGCTGGTACGTGACGCCCTTCTCCCCGTCCGCATACGTGAACAGTTCGATCTCCTTGGTCACCGGTTCCGTCCAGATCTGCTTGAACGTCGTGGCGCCGTCCTTGAGCTTCGCGTAGTCGCTTTCCGGCACGAGCGTGCCCGCAAGCGAGGCGAGCGGCGCCTGCGTGGTCCATGCGTCGGCGAGCGTCGCCTGCACCGGGTCGATGCCGGCGTCGCGGAAGGTCTGCAACATCGCCGTGAACTCATCCCACGTCTGCGGCGGGTTCTCCGGATCGAGGCCGACCTTGCGGAACAGGTCCTTGTTGTAGATGTAGCCGGACGCGTTGCCCGCGAACGGCAAGCCATACAGCCGCTTCTTCGCCGGGTCGTTGGTCTGCACAAGGTTCTTCGCAATGTCGACCATGCCTTCGTTCAGGTCGTCGACAATCGGATCGTCGGTGAAATCGTGGAAGACACCGCTCGCGGCGAACATGCCGAAGCTGTAGTCGCCGTTGAACGTGATGACGTCCGGGATGCGGTCCTTGACGAAGCGCGTGCGCAGATCGGTCTGCGCATTCGCGGAATTGTTGATGTTGATCGTGATGTCCGGATTCTGGCGTTCGAATTCCTCGGCCGCCTGCTTGAACCAGTCCGCGGCCTCGGCCTTGAACTGGAAGAAATCGAGTGCGACCTGCCCCGTGCCGCTGTCGGCGCCGCAAGCCGCCGATCCCAGGCCGACCACGACCGCGCATATGGCGGCCCCGATTCCTTTCCATGCGCGCCGCAGCGCCGTGCGTCTGGCGTTCGTAGCGTACTTCATAGTGACTCCCTCGTCCGTTGTCCTGTTCCTCAGTGCGCCCGGCGCTCCTTCACGCCGGCCGGTACGCAGTCAGTGTAGGAATCCGCGGTTTTCATTCCCACCGCCCCGCGCGTCCAAAAACGAAGTAAGAAAATGGGCGTATATTTATATACCCATGGAAACAAATTCGGATTCGCTCGAGTTCCCGCACTGGTTCAGCAAGTCGGATGCCACGCACGACGTTGCGCGCGGCATCATGCAATACGGCCCGATCGCGCGCACGCCGCTCGCGCAGATCTTCAATCTGTCGCAGGGCGCGCTCTCGCGCATCACGAGCGACCTCATCTACGACGGCGTCATCGAGGAGATGCCCGCAGGCTCCGCGCAGACGGGCACACTGCCGGAAGGGTTCGCCGTCCACGATGCGAGCGGCAGGCGTGGACGCCCGCAGACGGCACTGCGCATCCGCGAGGACTCCCACACGTTCATCGGCGTCAATATCCACGACGGCGCGATCACTGTCTCCGAAGTCAATGCGATGTGCCGCCCGATCGGCGGCGAGATCACCGAAAGCATCACCGACCGTTCGCCCGGCGCGATCACCGCGCAGATCGCGCGCATGGTCCGCGCGGCGGTCTCCCCCGATGCGCCGGCGCCGACCGCGATCGGGCTTTCGCTCGGCGGCCACATCGACGACGACCGTTTTGTCACATTCGCGCCGTTCCTGTACTGGGATTCGGTCGTGGACCTGGGCGCGCTCGTGCAGCAGGCGACCGGCATCCCCACGCGCGTGTTCAACGACCTCGATTCGATCCTGCTGTACGAATGCTGGTTCGGCGACGCGATCGGCGTCCCCCGGTTCGCCGTCATCACGATGGGCGCGGGCGTGGGCTATTCGCTCTCCGACCGCGGCAATCCCATCGACAATCCGGACAAAAGCTATGGCCTGGCCGGCCATGTACTGATCGACCCGGAGGGCCCGCGCTGTTCGTCCGGCCACGTGGGCTGCTCGCAGTGCCTCACGTCGGATTCGATCGCCGAGGAGTACTCGTCGATCGTCGGCCGCGTGACCACGTTCGAGGAATTCGCACGCGACCTGCACGCGAACACGCCACAGGCACGGCGCTTGGGCGAACGCACATGCTTCCGCCTGGGCGTGCTCGTCGCGACCGTCTCCAACCTCGCCATGCCCACGACGGTGCTCATCAGTGGCGAAAGCTCGTTCATCGCCAAGAAGAACCGCGAGTTCATCCGCAAAGGCATCGACACCTACCGGCACAGCCAGGCCGCGCCGGTCTCGTTCTCGATCCCCGAGTTCAGCTGGCGCCTGTGGTCGGATTCCGCGGCCGCGCGCGCGATTGCCGCGTTCATCAGCTGACCGGCGCGGCTACACGCGCGTGGCGCTGAACAACACGGCGTTTGCCGGGTGGATGCACGGCGGGCGCAGGCCGAACGCGGCGAGCGCCCCGCCGTTCATGACGATGCCTTGGCTGTTCCACCAGCCGAGCTCGCTCTGCCCGCTGCCGATCTGCGTGAACGGCTCGCCGCTGCCGATATTGCATGCGAGCGGTTGGATCAGGTAGTCGGCGTCCGGGTCGAGTCCAAGCAGGCGCACTGGCGCCGCCGGGTAGGTCTGCGATGTCGTCAATTGCGTGAAGCGGTAGACGGCGCGCTCTCCGCCGGCGCTGACCACGCCGTCGACGCGCACCGCGGGATCGGCCTCGTCACCGTGGATCACAGTGCCGTGCGCGAAGTCCGCGCGGTGCCGCTTGTATGCGTCGACCCATACGCCGAGTTCGTCGAGCGCCGACTGCGGTTCCTTGAGCAGGTTCCATTCGATGCCCAGATGCCCGAAGAACGCCATCGCCATGCGCATCTGCTGGCTCGTCGCGCGATGGGTGGAGTGCGCGGGGCTTGCGCCCACATGCTCGCCGATCATCTCGGGCGGCACGAGCAGCGACGTGTAGCGCTGGATGTCCGCGCGTTCGACCGGATCTACGCAGTCCGACGCCCAGATGCGGTCGGCGAGCGAGAGGATCGCGAGGTCGACGCGGCCGCCGCCGGACGAGCAGCTTTCGATCTCCAGACCGGGATGCGCGGTTTTGAGGTCGTGGAAGATGCGGTAGACGGCAAGTGTCTGCCCGTGCACGGCCGGGCGGCCGGTGCGTGGCGACACCGCCTCGGTCACGTATTTGTTGTGGTCCCACTTGATGTAGTCGATGCCGAGTTCGGTGACCAGTGCGTCCATGCAGCCGTACACATAGTCGTAGGCCTGCGGGTTCGTCAGGTCGACGACCTGCTGGTTGCGCCCCTGCATCGGCAGGCGGTTGGCCGTGGGGCGCAGTACCCAGTCGGGGTGCTCGCGGTACATGGCCGAGTCGGGGTTCACCATCTCGGGCTCGAACCACAGGCCGAATTCCATGCCTTTGGCGTGCACGTAGTCGGCGAGCGCCTTGAGCGAGTGGGCGCCGTCGGGCCACACATCCTGCGAGACCCACCAGTCACCCAGGCCCGCGGTGTCGTCACGCCGGCCGCCGAACCAGCCATCGTCCACGACGAAGCGCTCCACGCCGCTTGCGGCGGCCTTGTCGGCGAGCGCCTGCAACGTGCCGAAATCATGCTGGAAATACACGGCCTCCCACGTGTTGAGGATCACGGGGCGCGGTTTTTCGGGCACGCCGAGTTCGGCGCGCCACTGCGCGTGCGTTGTGCGCAGTTCGGTGTGGAAGCGCGCGGCGACCTCGTTGAGCCCTTCGCCGTACGCTCCGTACAACCACGGCGTGGTGTAGCGCTCACCATCGTCGCCGGCGCCATCCTGCGCGCGCAATGTCACTTCGCCGCCGGCGAGCGCCTCCGCGCCGCCGATCAGTCCGGATGGGTACGGCAGGCGTTCCGCGGCCATCAGTGAGTTGCCGCTCCAGGCCACGTGCACGGAATAGACGTCGCCATGGGTGAAACCGAAACCGGGACGCCCCACGTTCAGCAGGAGCGTGGAATCGAAATCGGGGCGCCCGACGAGGCTCGCCTTCTGGAACCGACCGATGGTGAAGGGCTGGCGCTGCGGCGAGCGTTCGCGCAGGTGGTGGCCGGTCGTCGTGAGGATCTCGGTCATGTCCGCGGGCACGGGGAACGCGAGCTCCACCGTGCCGATTTCCAGCTCGTCGGAGCGCATGTTGACGACCGTCATGCGCTGGCGCACGAGGCCGCTTTCGCGCAGTTCGCACCGCCACAGGATGCGCACGCCCTGCTCGGCGTCGTGCGCGTCGACCGTCACGCCGTCATCGTCGATGCGCACGTCGGTCACAGCGAAACGGCAGAACAGCTCCACGCCGCCGGCGCGCACAACGAAGCGCGGCGAGCCGGTCCATGCCTCGGCCTGCGTGGGCAGGATGCTCGGCCAGGCCGTCTCGTCGAGCGCGCCGGAGACACGCTGCGGGCGCAGCGCGTCGACCGCCGCGACGAGTGTGCGCGGGTCGGCGAGCGGACGCCCCCAGTGCACGATGCGCGGCAGTTCGCCCGCCACGATCGCGAACGCGAACGCGGACCGTGCGGCGCGCTGCTCGCAATACACGACGCGGACCTCTTCGCCGCGGCCCGAAGTCCCGTGGAAATCCATGTTTGCCATATTCCGTCCCTCTCTGTGTGGATGCGTCATTGCACCAGTTGATGCGATCTTGCGACCATCCTAGGGATTCCCGGATTCCTTGCCACGGTTCGGAGTGTTCCCTGCACCACGCAAGAAAATCACGTGCGGCGCTCGCGGAAGAAGTCGGTGAGCACACGCGCGCACTCCTCTTCGCGCACGCCGCCGATGACTTGAGGCTCATGGCCCACATGCGGGTCGCGCGGCAGGTCCCACACCGAGCCGCACGCGCCAAGCTTCGCGTCCCACGCGCCGAACACGATGCGCCCGATGCGCGTCTGCAGGCACGCCCCCGCGCACATCGGGCACGGTTCCAACGTGACGACGAGTGTGCAGCCCTCCAGATTCCAGTCGCCGCGCATGCGTGCGGCCGCGCGCATCGCCTCCACTTCGGCGTGCGCGAGCGGGTCGCCGTCGCGTTCGCGCAGATTGCGGCCCGCGCCGATGAGCCGGCCCTGCTCGTCGATCACGACGGCGCCGACCGGCACATCGCCGGCGAGCGCCGCCAACGCTCCTTGGTCGAGCGCCGCCTCCATCGCCTCGTCGAGTGTCAGCGGGGCGAGCGGCGGCGGTGTGGGCTGTGCGGGATTCACGGAATCGGTCATGGGTTCATTGTGGCACCACCCGTGGCGCGCGGCACTCTGCTTGGTATTCTGGATTTCTCAGTGGTCGGCGAGCGAGGAGGATGGTTGTGCCCACATTCGAGTTGATTCTGTGCATCATCGCGGCGGTCGTGCTCTCCTCGTTCCTCAGCCGGTTCATCCCCAAGGTCTCCACGCCGCTCGTGCAGATCGCGCTCGGTGTGCTCGCCTCGCAACTGCCGTTCTTTCCGGACACCGAACTCGACCCGGAATTGTTCATGGTGCTGTTCATCGCACCACTGCTGTATCTGGAGGCGCATGAGATCGACAAAGGCTCGTTGCTCAAATCGTTGAAGCTCTCGCTTTCGCTTGCCGTGGGGCTGGCCATCGCGACGATGGTGGGCGTGGGCTTCACGCTGCACGCGGCATGGCCGGTCGTGCCGCTCGCCGCCGCGCTTGCGCTCGGCGCGGCGCTTGGCCCGACCGACGCCGTGGCGGTGAGCTCGCTGAGTCACGAGGCGTCGCTTTCGCAACGCCAGGTGGGGGTGCTCAAAGGCGAATCGTTGTTCAACGACGCGTCGGGCATCGTCGGATTCCAGTTCGCCATCGCCGCCGCCGTCACCGGCACGTTCGAGGTGGGCGAGGCGATCGGCGAGTTCTTCATCTCGTTCTTCGGCGGCGCGATCGTGGGCGTTGTGCTCGGCCTGGCCATCAACTGGCTGTTCGAGACGGTGCGCTCGCTCGGCTGGGAGACGACGACCACGCGCGTGTTGATGGAGCTGTTCCTGCCGTTCCTGCTGTACCTGGGCGCCGAGGCGATCCACGTCTCGGGCATCCTTTCGGTTGTGGCGGCCGGCCTGATCATCCGCTTCGACCGCTCCGGCGTGGGGCCGAATGTGGCGCGCACGAACATCGTCGCGTCCAGCGTGTGGTCGGTGCTGTCGTTCGCGTTGAACGGCGCGGTGTTCATCTTGCTCGGCATGCTGCTGCCCGACGCGATGGAGGCGAGCTGGAACGACCAGCAGATCAGCAATCTCACCCTGCTCGCCACAATCCTCATCGTAGCCGCCGTGGTGGTGGGCATGCGGTTCGCGTGGGTGGCCGCCATGCTGCGCATCACGCGCCACGAAGTGACGCGCGAACGCCGGCGCATGACGAAGGAACGCTGGCGCTCGGCCGCCGTCATGACCTTCGGCGGGCCGAAGGGCACCATCACGCTTTCGCTGATGTTCACGATCCCCTATACGCTCGCGAACGGCGAATGGTTCCCGATGCGCGACGAACTGATCTTCATCGCCGGCGGCGTCATTGTGGTCACGTTGCTGCTCGCGAACTTCCTGCTGCCCGTGGTGGCGCCGAAGAAGAGCACCGACGATTCGCGCGCGATCACCGAAGCCTCGATCGAGGTGCTGCGCCGCACCGTCGAGGAGCTCGCCGAGCGCGTGACGCCCGACAACCGCCGCGCCGTCATGGCCGTCATCGACTCGTACACGAAGCGCATCACGCGCCTCAAGCACCGGCTGGGCGCGATCGACCCGATCGGGTTCTCGGAACTGCAGATTGCCGCGCTCGAGTGGGAGAAGGACTATGTGAAGGGCCGGCTCGCGGCCACGAAAGCGCAGACCGGCGAACAGTCCGTGGACCGTGACCTCGAAATCGAGGCGTGCGAGCGCCTGCTCGACCAGATCATGACGTCACTGCGCCACGCGGTCACCGACCACGATTCCGCGCACGCGATCTGGCAGATCAAGGGTCGCATGCGGTCGCTGCAGCGGCGCATCAAAATCCTGTCGAGCCGTGTGAACAACCTGATCCGCAAGAACACGCCGATGCTGAGCGAACACCAGATCTACGCGCACATGCGCACCGTGCAGACGGCGGCGATCGACAATGTGATCGACCACCTGTACGACGAGATGGGCAAATCGACGTACAACACCGAGTATTGCTCGGCGCTGCTGCTCGACTACCGCCGCGCGGAGGCGACGCTCAAAGCGCGCCCGAACATGGGCGCCACCACCGAGATGATCACGCAGATCGAGGAGATCAAGCGCGAAAGCTACGGCATCGAGCTCAGCGTGATCCAAGACATGTTCGAGGCGGACGAGATCACGCGCGCGCAGGCGCGCCAGCTACGCAAGAACGTGTATGTGATGAACGTGGCCGCCGATTCCAGCATCTGACTATGCGCGCGGGGTGCGGTCTGGAAGAAGCCGCACCCCACATGTTTTTTCATTCACTGCTTCACTGCGTGCCAGCGCCTGTGTCGGTGCCAGTGCCAGTGCCAGTGGTTGTGTCAGGGGTTGCACCGGCACCGGTATTGCCGGCATTGGCATTGGCGTCATTGCCCTCTGGTTGCTGCGGCTGCGGCTGTTGCTGAACCGGCTGTTGCTGTTGGGCCTGCTGTTGCTGCTGCAATGCCTGCTGTTGCTGCTGGAGGGCCTGTTGCTCCTGAAGCGCCTGCTGCTGGGCCTGCTCCTGCTGCAGCTGCTGTTGGCGCAGGGCCTCCTGCGCGGCGGCGGCGTTCGCTTCGGCCAGCGCGTTTTCGGATTCGACCACCGCGTTCACCGCGTTGGTCAGCTTCTCCTTTGCGGTATCCACCGCAGCCTTGTCGAGCGATGGCTTGTCTGCGATTGTCTGGGCCTCGCCGATTGCCTGCTGCAGGGCCGTGCGCGTCTGCTCGTCGGCAACCGCGTTCGCGGATTCGTCGTACGTGGTCTGCGCGTCGGCGATCGCCTTGGTGAGGTCGTCCTTGAGGCTCTTCGTGCTCTTTGCGTCACGCGACGCGGTCAGCGCATCGGCGTCAGACTTGAGCTGCTTCGTGGCGCTCTCCACACCGTCGATCTGCTCGTCCATGCGCTGCGCGTTCTGCTCGAGCTTCTCGCGCGAATCCGCCATGTTGCACGCCACAACGGCCTCGTCCTTCTTCTGCTGCAGCTCATCAGCCGCCTTGCTCGACTTCTGGAACGCCTGCAACGTGGCTGCGTCGGCCACCGCGGAGTCCTTGGTCTGTGCCAATGGCTTCGTCTTCGATATCTGCTTGTCGAGCTCCGTGTACGCGGTCTGCAGTGCGGTGTGCGCGCGCTCACAGCTTTCCACCGCCGCATCGTGCGAACGATTCTCCTGCGCCGAACGGTTGCGCTGCCACAGCACGACGCCACCGGCGGCCAACGCGACCACGACGACGGCCGAGACCACGCCGATGATGATCTTCTTGCGCTTGCCGTTGCCCCCGTTGTCCGGAGCCTCATGGTCGGGGGACCCACCATCGCCGTCGCCGCCCATCGGGGCAAACGAAGCAGGTCCCTTGGGCTCGGGGAGGGCAGTATGTGTTTCATTGACGTCGTTGACCACCGTGCGCGCAGGCCCATCCTGCGCGATGAGCTGTGTGCGTTCCACGGTCGTGCTGTCAATCGCGGGCATGGCGGTCGTCGCGCGCTGTGCGGCCTCGGCCGGAGTGAACAATTGCGTCGGCTCGTCGGCGTTGGAAGTGGCGTCGCCCGCGCCCCACACCGGCAGATCGAATCCGTCTCCGTCCGTGGTGCGCTCGGACTGTGCCGACTTCGCCGTGGGCTTCGCGGCCTTCGCTGACCGGCGTGCCTTCGCCGGCGGCTGCGGCGGCTGCGCTGGCGCGGTGTGCTGCGGCTCGTCCGCGTCGCCCACCGCCGGGAACAGCAACGTCGAGCTGTCGAACGACGTCAGCTCGTCCTGCTGTGCGTCATGGTTGCCGTCGTTCCCTGCGTCCGGAAACTGCAGGTCTGATTGGTCTATGTTTCCCATCATTCCCCTCCCCTTCGTCAATGGTCGTTGGTGAGTCAGTCGTCGATGTGCGCGCGGTAGAAACGCTCGTACGAGCGCGACGGCGTCGGTCCGCGCTGGCCCTGGTAATGCGATCCTGTGCCGGCGGACCCATACGGGTGCTCAGCCGGCGAGCTCAGCTGGAAGAAGCACATCTGCCCGATCTTCATGCCCGGCCACAGTTTGACCGGCAGCGTGGAGACATTCGACAGCTCGAGCGTGATGTGCCCTTCGAAGCCCGGGTCGATGAACCCGGCGGTCGAATGCGTGAGGATGCCGAGTCGCCCGAGCGAGCTTTTGCCCTCCAAGCGGGCGGCGAGCGTCGCGTCGAGCTTGACGTACTCCCACGTGGAGCCGAGCGCGAATTCGCCCGGGTGCAGGATCCACGGCTCATCAGGGGCCACCTCGAACTGCTCGGTCAGCTCGCCTTGGTTTTCCGCGGGATCGACGTACGTGTATGCGTGGTTGTTGAAGAGCCGGAAGAAGCGGTCGAGGCGCACGTCGATGGAGGCCGGCTGGACCATCTCGGGAGTCCACGGTTCGAGCGAAATATGCCCTTCGGCCTGAGCGGCCAGAATATCGCGGTCGGACAGCAGCATCGGCAAGCATCTCCTAGCGCCGGCGCCCGATCGGCCCGGCAACGACAACAGTTCGGTTCCAGTGTAGCCACAGGGCGGCACACGCATGCATGAGCCCCGCGCGCGTGTATGGTGGAGGCATGACTACTGATGCGCAGGCAATGCAACCGGAGCCGCTCGTCGGCCGCCCCTCGCCCGTGGTGCCGGGCAGGTTCGGGGAGCCGCTCGAAGTCACACAGACGCGTGTGTCACGCGGGGGCGGCGCGGCACAGCCGAACCGGCCGCTGTTCGTGTGCCTGCACGGCTGGGGGTCGAACGAAGACGACCTGGCCGGCATGATGCAATACGTGGCGCCCTACAACGACTTCGTGTCGCTGCGCGCGCCGATCACGCTGCAGGAGCCGTCCAATGGCGGGTTCTTCGCACAGCCGGGCGCGTATTCGTGGCTGCACGACGCCGTGCCGAGCGGCGAGGACCTGGATTACGACGCCTATGCAGCGGCACAGGCGATCGACACATGGGTCGCCGGCAATGTGCCGGCGGAGCGCGACGTGGTGCCGATCGGCTTCTCTCAGGGCGGATTGTTGGCCATCCAACTGCTGCGCGTGCACCCGGAACGGTACCGCGCCTCGATCTGCCTTTCCGGTTTTGTGGCGCCGGGTGTCGTGCCGGGCACGCACCCGGCCGACAAGCGCCTCGCCTCGCTCGACATCCCCGTCTTCTATGGCTATGGCACGAACGACACGGTGATTCCGAAGTTCCTGGTGAACGAGACGCTGGCATGGCTCGAAGAGCACACATGGCTCACCGCGCATGCATACCGTGGGCTCGACCATTCAGTGAGCCTCGACGAGTTCGCCGACCTGCGGCAGTGGCTCCTCGACCACAACATCGCCTCCGGCATGATGTGACGCGGCCGGCACAACTCTAACGCATATCGATTCCCCTCATCACGTCACCGTCACCTATACTGCGACTATCAACGACAATTCGCCGCTGACCATTGAGATTGACTCTCTTGGGCCACATATGGAGGATAAAGTATCCGCAACCTACAAGCCGGCCGAATAATGCTTTGGCAACGGTCCGCTGTCGTACTCCGTTACTCGCAGCCGCGAGTGGTGCAGGCCACCGGTTCGCCGTTTCCGTCGCTGTTTTCGCTGTTTTCGTCATAAATCAGACCAAAAAGTGACGATAACAGCGAAAACAGCGACGGAAACGGCGAATCTTCGCAAAGATAGCGGTGACACACTCACCGGCACAGCACAATGGGGGTCCGGTTCACATGGAACCGGACCCCCATTGTCATTCAGTATGGCTGCATCACTTCTTTGCGCGCATGCGCAGGAAGACCTTGCGGATCTCCGAGGCGACAAGCACGAAGAACGCCAGGCCGATGCACTCGAGCCATGCCATCGGCGGCAGCGGCGTGGTGCCGAACGCGGTGTTGAGGAACGGCACGTAGATCACGAGCAGCTGCAGCACGATCGACAGGCCGATCGCGCCCCACAGCCACTTGTTCGAGAACAGGCCCACGAAGGCGCTCTGCAGGTGGCTGCGCGAGGCAAGCGCATTGAACAGCTGGGCGAACACGAGGATCGTGAAGCCCATTGTGCGGGCCTCCACCATCTGTGCGTCATGGCCCATCGCGTCCACGGAGCGGTCGGTGAACAGGCCGCCGGTCAGGTGCATATCCATGCCGATCAGCGTCACGGCCGCCATGATGATGCCGATGTAGATGATGTCACCCCACATCGCGCCGTCGATCACGCGGTCGGTGAGCTTGCGCGGCTTGCGGTTCATCACGTCTTCGGTCATCGGGTCGACGCCCATCGCGAGCGCCGGTGCGGCGTCGGTGAGCAGGTTGATCCACAGCAGCTGCGTGGCGAGCAGCGGCACGGTCACGCCCACGGACTCCGGGTTCTTGATGCCGAGCCAGCCGGCGAGCACCACGCCGAAGAACACGGTGAAGACCTCGCCCACGTTGGAGCTGAGCAGGTAGCGCAGGAACTTGCGGATGTTGTCGAAGATGCCGCGGCCTTCGCGCACGGCGGCCACGATGGTGGAGAAGTTGTCGTCGGCCAGGATCATCTTCGCCGACTGCTTGGTCACCTCGGTGCCGGTGATGCCCATCGCCACGCCGATGTCCGCGGACTTGACGGCCGGGGCGTCGTTGACGCCGTCGCCGGTCATGGCCGCGATGTTGCCTTGGCGTTGCAGCGATTCGACGATCTTGAGCTTGTGCTCGGGCGCCACGCGCGCGTACACGGAGACTTCGGAGGTCGCCTTGTCGAGCTGTGCCTCGTCCATCGCGTCGAGCTCGTCACCGGTGAGCGCCTTGCCGTCCTTGGCGATGATGCCGAGGTCGGAGGCGATGCGGGCGGCGGTGAGCGGGTGGTCGCCGGTGATCATGACCGTGCGGATGCCCGCGCGGTGCGCTTCGGCGACCGCATCGCGCACTTCGGTGCGCGGCGGGTCGATGATGCCGACCATGCCGCACCAGACCAGATGGGCTTCGATCGCCTCGGCCTGCTCGGAGATGTCGGAGATCTCACCGGCGGAGTTCGTGCGGATGCCCGGGATCTGCGCGAGTGAATCGGTCTCGAGCGGGCGGAATGCCTCGCCGAGCGTACGGTATGCCTCACGTGACAGGCGCTCGACGGTGTCGAGGATGTCCTGGCGGTCGCCTTCGGTGAGCTTGCGGATCGCGCCGTTCACGTAGATGCGGTCGCAGTAGCTCAGCAGCACGTCCGGCGCTCCCTTCGCGAACACGGTGAGCTTGCCGGCGTCGGTCGCGTTGCGCGCGATGACGGACATGCGCTTGCGCTCGGACGTGAACGGGATTTCAGCCACGCGGTCGAAGTGCGCGAACTTCTTGTCCGCATGCGTCTTGCGCGCGGCCACGACGAGCGAGACCTCGGTCGGGTCACCCACGATTTCCCATGTGCCGGGCTTCTCGCCGGCGCGCAGTTCGCCGTCGTTCGCGAGCGTGCCCGCGCCGAGCGTGGCGAGGACTTCGTTCGCGATGTTCTCGGGGACTGCGGAGCCATCGATGGAGACCATGTCGCCTTCCGGCGCATAGCCGGTGCCGGTCAGTTCGACTTCGCCCGACGGCACGACCACGCGCTCGACGGTCATCTCGTTGCGCGTGAGCGTACCGGTCTTGTCAGAGCAGATCACCGAAGCGGAGCCCAGCGTCTCCACCGAGTGCAGCTTCTTGACGATCGCGTGGTGCGCGGCCATGCGTTGCACACCGAGCGCGAGCACCACGGTCAGGATGGCGGCGAGGCCTTCAGGCACGGCCGCGACAGCGAGCGACACGGCGAGCAGCAGCGAGTCGATCACGTCGTGCACGCTGTGGAAGCCTTCGAGGACCGCGAGCGCGAGCAGCACGACCACGGCGATGATGCACACGGCGATGCCGAGGATCTTGGAGACGTGGTTCATCTCCTTCTGCAGCGGCGTGGCCTCGTCTTCGGTGGACTGGAGCAGGTCGGCAATCTTGCCCACCTGCGTGTTCATGCCGGTGCCGGTCACAATGGCGCGGCCGGTGCCCTGCGTCACGGACGTGCCGTTGAACACCATGTTCGCGCGGTCGCCGAGCGCCTTCGCGCTATCGAGCGTAGCGGGCTTCTTGCCCACCGGCACCGATTCGCCGGTGAGCGACGCCTCGGCGATGCGCAGGCTCGCGGCGGCGAGCAGTCGGCCGTCGGCCGGCACGGTGTCGCCTTCGCCGAGCACCAGGATGTCACCGGGCACGATGTCGGTCGTGTTGATGCGTTCCACACGGCCGTTGCGCAGCACATTGGACGTCGGCGCCGTCATCTCAGACAGCGCGTTGACGGCCTCTTCCGCCTTCGCTTCCTGCATGTAGCCCAGCACGGCGTTGACGATCAGGATCAGCACGATCACGATGGAGTCGAACGGCAGCGCCTCGCCGCCTTCGGCGCCGGGGGCCGCGTTGGCTTTCTCGATGATCCACGCCACAAGCGAGATGGCGGTGGCGGCCAGCAGCAGGTAGACGAGCGGGTCCTGGAACTGCTGCAGGAACTTCTTCCACTTGGGGACCGGCGGTGCGCTGGCCAGCTCATTGGGGCCGAACTTGTCGAGTCGGCGCTTGGCTTCGTCGGAACTCAGGCCGGTGCGCGGGTCTACATTGAGCGCCTGCGCCACCTGGTCGGCATCGGTGAGCGACGGGTCAACGTCGTTCAGCAGGGCTTGCTGCGCCTTCACCTCCTGGGTTTCCTTGGCATCCTCTGGTTCCACGTGGGGTTCGCGCGAAAGAGCGGATGGATCTATGATGCGATCATCCATAATTATTGTTCTCCTCGGTCAGCCGCGGAGTAGTCAGTCGAGTCGTCGGCGCAACACAAGCCGGTGGCCGCTACAGGACTGCGCGGTTATTGGCACGGCCCCGCAAGCGCGGCGCCGCATTCGGTTGCCATTATTCCATAGCCGTTTGTCTACCAGCGGACACGGCTGCGTCGTGTACCCTATATGCGCAATCCGCGCCATTGCATGCGGGGAGACCGGCGTTTTTGGCGCGGGGTGCTGAAAGAATTGGACGCATGGTTAGCAAGAAAGGACCGACCAAGGGGTCGGGCGGCAAGCATCGCAACAAACTCAAGGGTAAGGGCCCCACTCCCAAAGCCGAGGACCGTGTGTACCACAAGGCGTTCAAGGCCAAGAAGCAGGCGGAGAAGCGCCAGCGTTCCGACCCGCGTCTGGCGGCCCGCCGCCGCGTGGCGAAGTTCACTTCGGATTCCGACGATCTGGTCATCGGCCGCAACGCGGTGCTCGAGGCGTTGCGCGTCGGCGTGCCGGCGAGCACGCTGTATGTGGCATCGCGGCTCGAGCATGACGACCGCACGCGCGAAATCGTGCGCTTGGCCGGCACGAACGGCCTGAACCTGCTCGAGGCGGACCGCTTGGAGATGGACCGCATCGCGCGCTCCACAAACCATCAGGGTGTCATCATGAAGGCACAGCCGTTCCAGTATTCGTCGCTCATCGAACTCGCCGAGCGCGCCGAGCGAAAGGCGAAGGCGATGGAGGCGGCGAACTCGGCGGCCGCGCGCATCGCCGCACGCCCGCTGTTCATCGCGCTCGACGGCATCACCGACCCGCAGAACCTCGGTGCGGTCATCCGTTCGGCCGCCGCGTTCGGCGCGAACGGCGTGATCCTGCCCGAACGCCGTTCCGCCTCGGTCAACGCGACCGCGTGGAAGGTGTCCGCGGGCGCCGCCGCACACATGCCGGTGGCGCGCGTCGTCAATCTGACGAAGGCGATCGAGGCGCTCAAGGAGCGCGGCTACTACAGCGTCGGGCTCGACGGCGGCGGCAGCGCGCTCGTCGGCGAGACCGGTTTCGAGACCGACCCGCTCGTCATTGTGCTCGGTTCGGAAGGCAAGGGTCTGAGCCGCCTCACGCGCGAGGCGTGCGATTGCATCGCGGGCATCCCAATGACCAATGCGGTGGAATCGCTCAACGCGTCGGTCGCGGCCGGTATCGCGATGTACGCGGCGGATCGCGCGCGCCGCGAGGCCGCAGCGGCGTCCAAGTAGGCGGCGGCGCCCGGGATCATAGGCAAAGGCGGGGCGTGGTTCGATGTGAACCACGCCCCGCCCTGCGTCTACGGCGTCACTGCGCCCAGACGGCGGCGTCCTGATCGTATTCGGGATTGTAATCGTCGTCATGCGCGGTGTCGTCACCGTAGGTGGACTGCTCGTCGATCACACCGGAGTCGGCTTCGGCGTTGAGCTCGTCGAGCTCTTTGGAATCGAGCTTCTGCGTGGGCAGGATGTCGCGCACATAGCTTTCCACCGCGACCGGCATCGGCACATCGTGGCCGGCCTTTTCGGCCATGTACCAGCGGTGGTCGAGGACCTCATGGAAGAACTGGGCGGGGTCGATCTGCGCGCGGTATTCCTGCGGAATCATGCGCACGGTCGGTTCGAACACCTCGCGCATCCAGTCGGTCGCCACAATCTCCAGATCCTCGCCGTCGCGCCATGTGGAGGCACGGTAGGCGTCCAGGTCGTTGAGCAGGCGGCGCGCCTGGTTCTCCTGCACGTCGAGGCCGGTCAGGCGCAGCAGTTTGCGGTTCGCATAGCCGGCGTCCACCACGCGCGGGCGCACGAGCACGCGCTTGCCGTCGTCGGTCGTGTTCATCTCGAGCTCGTCGACGTCAAAGCCGAGTTCGTTGAGGCGGTTGACGCGCTTCTCGATCTTCCACATCTCGTTCGGGTTCAGGTTGTCGGTGTCGGTGAGCGCGCTCCACAGCGAATGGTAGCGGTCCACGAGCCGGTTGCCCACCTCGATCTCGTCCACGTCGGGCGGCAGCAGCTGGCCCGAGCTCAGATCCATGAGTTCGCCGATGATGTTGGTGCGCGCCAGATCGATGTCGTATTCGCGCTGGCCTTCGGTCAGGTTGATCTGCAATTCGCCGGTCTCGGCGTCCACAAGGAACGCGGAGAACGCGTCGGCGTCTTTGAGGAACAGCACGTTCGACAGGGAGACGTCGCCCCAGTAGAAGCCGGCGAGATGCAGGCGCACCATGAGCACGGCCAGGGCGTCGATGAGCTTTTCGGCGGTGTCTGGGCGCAGCGTACGGGCGAAGAGCGCGCGGTACGGCATGGAGAAGCGCAGATGATTCGTCACCAGAATGGCTTCGAGCGGCTCGCCCTGGTCGTCGTGCCGGCCGGTGACCACGGCGATCGGCTGCACGGTGGGCAGATTGAGCTTCTGCAGCTGACGCAACAGCTCGTATTCGCGTTCGGCGACGCTGCGCGTGATCTCCTTCATCGCGTACACCTGGTCGCCCACGCGCACAAAGCGCACAATGTGGCGGGAGATGCCGCGGGGCAGATTGACGAGCAGATCGGTCGGCCACGTGGACAACGGCTTTTCCCAAGGCAGCATGAACATCTTGGGGTCCGCGCTGGCGGAAGTGATCTTCAGCGAGGACGGTTCATCCGCGTCCGACGTGGAGTCGGTGGCCTTGACTGACGTGGCTTTCAGCGCACGGGGATCCAGCTGGCCGTTGTTGTCGCTCAAACTCATAGTCGCTACTCTACCTCACTATGCGTGCGGCGCGCATGCACCGCGCATCACTCGAAACTTTGGCCCATAAACGCCGAAACCCCGCTGCAACGCGGGGCTTCGGTCACAAGGTGACAAGAGAGAGAGAAAGGACCTTGTGTTGTTCATTGGCGGGGCACAGCAATCCCCGCCAAGCATCAGTTTAGACGCAGCTCTGTAGAAGGAGCGAACAGGTGCATCTTGGCCGGGTTGACCTTGATCTTGACGGTGTCGCCGACTTTCGGCAGCACGCGCGGGTTCACGCGGATCGTGGTCAGCTTGTTCTGGTCGGACATCATGGAGGTCTGCTCGGCGGCCACGGAGTCATCGGTGATGATGTTGCCGTAGATGTAGCCGTCGGAGCCGAGGTCTTCGACGTTCACGACCTTGAGGGAGAACGCATTGTCCTCATCCGGAGCGGCGAGCGTGGCGTCTTCCGGACGGAAGCCGACGACGATCTCGTTGTTGTCTTCCGGAGTCAGCTTGTCGAGGGCTTCCTTCGGCAGCTCCATGGTGTCGGCGCCGATCTGGGCCTTGCCGTTCACCACCGGGTGGGTGTTGAGGTTCATGGACGGCGAGCCGATGAAGCCCGCGACGAAGACGTTCGCCGGGCGGTCGTACAGCTCGGTCGGCGCGCCGACCTGCTGCAGGATGCCGAGCTTAATGACGGCGATGCGGTCGCCCATCGTCAGGGCCTCGGTCTGGTCGTGGGTCACGTACAGGGTGGTGACGCCCAGCTGGCGCTGCAGGGCGGCGATCTGGGTACGGGTCTGCACACGGAGCTTCGCATCGAGGTTCGAGAGCGGCTCATCCATGAGGAAGACCTTCGGCTCACGCACGATTGCACGGCCCATGGCCACGCGCTGGCGCTGGCCACCGGACAGTGCCTTCGGCTTGCGGTCGAGGAACTCAGTCAGATCGAGGATCTCAGCGGCCTTCTCGACGCGCTTGCGGATCTCCTCCTTCGGGGTGCCGGCGATCTTCAGGGCGAAGCCCATGTTGTCGGCGACGGTCATGTGCGGGTACAGAGCATAGTTCTGGAACACCATGGCGATGTCGCGATCCTTCGGCTGCATCGTGGTGACGTCCTTGCCACCGATGAGGATGCGGCCCTTGTTGACCTCTTCGAGGCCCGCGAGCATACGGAGGGTGGTCGACTTGCCGCAGCCGGAAGGACCGACGAGCACAAGGAACTCGCCATCCTTGATATCGAGATTCAGGTCATCCACCGACGGCTTGTCGTTGCCCGGGTAGATACGCGTGACGTGGTCGAAAATGACTTCTGCCATTTTGTTCATCCTTTCATCGGCAGGTACGTGCCGAACGATCCGTTGTGAGGGGACTACTTGTATTGTGGTGTTTCCATCTGCAGCCGTCGACATCGACGCGGCAACAAACTTCTACGTTCGCCCATCATGGATTCTCCATGTTCATCATGAATAACCACGACGAACTGTTGGTTCAGTTTACACGAGGGGCCGAACTTGTCAATCGTCCGGGAGTTTCGCCCGCCCGCGGCCCGACCTGTTCACCCGTGCCTGAGCCCGCGCCACAGCCGCGCATCCACTCGTACAATCGACAGTATGACTCTTGAGAAATGGGAACGGATCACGAACATACCGCTGTTCATCCTGTCGGCGGTGTTCCTGTTCGCATACTCATGGCAGATCCTCGCGCAGACCCATCTGCAGGGCTGTTTCATCGCGATCAACGCGGTGTGGGTCGTGTATGGCGTCGACTACGTGGTGGAGCTGTTCCTGGCGCCGAACAAATGGCTGTGGTTCCGCAAGAACATCCTGCTGCTGCTGACGCTCGCACTGCCGATTTTCCGCCCGCTGCGCATGCTGCGCCTGATCCCGATGCTGCACATCTTCAACCGCAGCGCCGGCGCCATGACCCGCGGGCGCATCACGCTCTACGCCACGAGCGCCATCCTCATGCTCATCTACGTGGGCGCGCTCGCCGAATACTCCGCCGAGCATCTGGCGCCGAACGCCACGATCACCACGTTCCCGCTTTCGCTGTGGTGGGCGTTCGTGACGGTGACGACCGTGGGCTACGGCGACGTCTACCCCGTGACCGACACCGGCAAGATCGTGGCCGTGGGGCTCATGCTCACTGGCATCGCCCTCATCGGTATTGTGAGCGCCATGATCTCGTCGTGGATCATCGACCAGGTCAATGTGACAAAGAAACCGGACGGCGACGACGACTCGTCTGCCGCTGCATACAACGGCGCGGAGATGCGCCTCATGCGCGCGGAGATGCTGCGCCTGGCGGACTCGGTGAGCCAGCTGAACGCCGAGCTCAAGCGCACACACCGCATCACCACGAAGAAACACCACTTCCACGGGACGACGCACCACGACGGCCTTTCGCCCGTGCGCTCCGCACTGGTCGACGAACTCGACCCCTCGCTCGACGCGCCAACGCCACCGCAGGGCAGCCCCGCGCCACCGGCCACCGGCGCCGCCGCGCACACCCCCACGGGCCAGGATCAGTGAACATACCGTGAACAATCCGCGCAATTGTGCGCGCAAACCGTACGATAGAACATTATGAGTGATTTGCACGCGTTGAATCTGGAGCCCGGCGACATCGTCGGTGGATACACGCTCGTCTCACGCCTCGGCAGGGGCGCGATGGGATCGGTGTGGCGCGTTGTGGACGGCGGCGGCACGAACTACGCGATGAAGATCCTGCGCGACTCGCTCGACGACGAAGACACCGCCTCGCAACGCGCGCAGGCCACCGCCCGCGAGCGCCTGCGCCGCGAGGCGATGGCGCTCAAACGCATCAAGGACCCGGGGGTGTGCAGCATCGTCGACATGGAGATCGACGACGCGCTCGCGTTCATCGTGACCGAACTGATCGAAGGCAAGAACCTGCGCGAAGACGTGATGCAGAATGGCCGGTATGTGGGCGAGGACCTCGAGCGGCTCGCCTCGAAACTGATCGACGCCGTGCGCGCGGTGCATGCGGCGGGCATTGTGCACCGCGACATCAAACCGACCAATGTGATGATCTCGGTGACGGGGCCGGTGCTCGTCGACTTCGGCATCGCGATGGGCGAAGGCGAAAGCCACGTGACGAGCACAGGCCTCGTGATGGGCACGCCGGGGTTCATCGCCCCGGAGATCATCGAAGGCACCGAGGCGAACGACGCGACCGACTGGTGGTCCACGGCGTCCGTGCTCGCATTCGCCGCAACGGGCGCGCCGGTGTTCGGCACGCAGCCGATGATGGCGGTGCTGCAGCGCGAGGCCGCCGGCAACGCGAACCTGCAGGGGCTGCCCCCGCGCACATTGCAGGCGTTCCGCGCGGCGCTCGACCCGAATCCGCGCCAGCGGTGCACGCCGGCGCAACTGCTCGAGGCCATCCAAGCGGACGCATGGCAGACACCGGAGCCGATGCCCCCTTTTGATTCCCCCGCTCCCATGAGCGGAGCGGCGCTGAGGAAAAACCAGTATGTAGACAATCCGCGCCGCCTGTGGCGCGCGCAATCGATGCCGACGACGATGATCAGCTACGATCCGGCCGAGCTGCACGCATCCGCGCCGGCGCAAGGCGAAATCGAGGATCCTGTGCCGACGGTCGCGGTGCCTGCACCACCCGCACCATCTGCACAACCGGCCGAAGCGGCCACGCAGGCCCTGCCGCAGGGTGCGCGCACCGTGCCGGCCGCCGCGCACACCACGGCCCTGCCGCAGGAGCAGCCCGAGGAGCGCACCCAGGTCTTCGCGCCACCACTGCCACCCGCGCAGCCGTTGCAGCGGTTACAGCCACAATATGATGCGGCGAACGCGGCGGTTGCGCCCGCGACGGCGGCCCCCGCGCAACCGCTTCCGGCCGCGCAGCCCGACCCACTGGCCGCCGCGTTCATCGACCCGCGCCCGCGTCTCACCGCGCGCGGGAGGCTCGCATGCGCGGCGCTCGCGGTGCCACTCGCGCTGTGCGCGGCGTCGATGCCGCTCATCGCATTGATCGCCGCGTCGATGCTCATGTGGCTGCTCATCGCCTTCGGCCTCGACGCGAGCGCCCAGACCATGCGCGTGCTGCGCCGCGCGGGCCAGACGCGCACATCGGACGGCGCGTTGCGCGTCCTGACCTTGCCGTGGCACGCGCTCAAAGCGGCCGCGGTCGCCCTGCCGCGCATGCTGGCGATGTGGCTCGTCTATGCGCTCATGCTCGCCCTCGCCACAGTCGGCGCCGGTCTGCCGACCACCGACATCGCGGTGGCGCTGTGGGATTGGACCGTGCAGGTGCCAGTGCCCTACGACGTGCCGCAGTCGGCGGCGGGCGCGGCGGCAGCGGCGGTGATGGCGGTGTCGTGGCTCGCGTGTGCGCTCGGCCCGAAGTCGCAGCAGCTGCGGCTGGGAGCCGGCTGGGCGATCGGCCTGACGCGGCGCCAGAACAGCACATTGACGGGGTCCGCGTGCGCAAATCACCGCCAGTTCGTCTGGCTCGCCGTGACGGTGGCGTGCGTGCTCGCCGCGGCCGTCAATCTCGAGGTGGCGCCGGTGATGGACTGGTTCCCCTTGCCCACATGGTGAGCATTGCGTGAATGTTCGCCCATGCGGGTGCCAATGACCCGGCGGGCGCATACACTGCCTAACAGGATTTAGGAAAGGAACCCGATGGCACAGAAATCGCAGGAGCCGCACAGGCAGACGCACGCCGAGCGCCGCGCCGAACAGCGGGCGAAGGCGCAGGCGCGCGCCGAACAGCAGGCAAAGGAACGCAAACAGCAGACGATCATCGGCGTCATTGTGATCGCCGTCGTGGTCGCCCTGCTTGCAGTGGCGGGCGTGGCGGTCTACCGCAGCCTGCACCCACAGGCGTCGGGCGGCGAATCGTCAGGCACCGACCTGACGGTCGAGCAGGCGCACGAGCAGCTCAAGACGCTCGATTCACGCCCCACCAACGCCGACGACGAAGGCGGCATCCTCATCTCGAAGGACGGCTACGGCAAGGCCGTGGAGAACGTGCCGACGATCGGCATCTACATGGACTTCATCTGCCCGGGCTGCGGCAGCGTGAACCGCCAGCTCGACGCCAACCTGACGAAACTCGTGGACGCCGGGCAGATCAACCTCGACCTGCACTTCATGGCGTTCATGGACCGCTTCTCGACCGACGACTACTCGTCGCGTGCGGCGAACGCGATCCTGTACGTGAGCGACCACGACAGCAACCCGGACCACCTGCTGCACGCCGTGCAGAACCTGTACGCCGAAGGCTTCCAGCCGCAGGAGGGCAGCGCGTATGTGCCGGTGAGCGACGAGCAGATCAAGGAACAGCTCACCAACGCCGGCGTGCCCGAGGAAGTGGCCGGCAAGGCCGCCACACGCAGCTATGACGATTGGCTCAACGCGGTGTTCGGCTACACGCCGCACCAGGAGAACCTGCAGAACTCCGAGGGGCAGATGTCCACGCCGACCGTGACGATCAACGGCCACCGTTGGGACATGAACTCGGCGGGCGGCAGCGCCACAATGTTCGACGCGCTGCTCAATGCGATCGGCCTCAAGCCCGACCAGGTAGGTGTGGAGGGCGACCTGCCGTCCATCGGCGCCGAAGGCAAGCCGATCACCGAATAGCGTGGCCGTGGACAGGCGAATCGCGGAGGAACGCGCGGGTTTTTCCGCGATTCGCCTTGACCATTCCACATTTGCTGCTATGCTGTTCTTTCGTCTGTGCATAACAGGCATGAGCAGCGAAGACCAACGCCTCCTTAGCTCAGATGGCCAGAGCGGCCGCCTTGTAAGCGGCAGGTCGTCGGTTCGATCCCGACAGGAGGCTCGATTTGCGTTGACTCGATTCTCCGTGTACACTATTTGCCGTGCATGGTTGATAATTCAACAGCAATATAATTCTTACCTCTGAGTAAGTAAATCCAGAGGGCTCCCCCAACTTAAGCCTTCTGGTGCGGGAGAAGCATCCCCCCAACCAGCTTCCTCCCGCCGGGGGCGAGAACATCCCCTTCTCTCTCGCCCCCACCCCCCTTCTTTTTCTTGCCCCGCCGGGTGATTGCAGACGAGCCGCTGACCGGGCGTGGACAGGCCGATGAGACGGGCGGTGGGTTGGCGCAGCGCCTGCGTACAATCTAAGGACAGCTGTTTTGTTCACACAACCCAAAGGGGAACCATGGCCAGACGATGGACTCCGCAACGATTCACTGCCCTGCGGCGGCTCCGCGTGGTGATCTGCGCGCTTGCCACGTTCGCGTTGTGCGCCACGTTCTTCCTGTGCACCACACGCAAGGCCGTGGCCCTGAGCGTGAACGGCGAGACACGGCATGTGACGACCTACGCCACCACAGTGACCGGCCTGCTGCGCGAGCAGGGCGTGGACGTCAAGACGCACGACTTGGTGCAATCCACATCCGCCGGCGCGTTGACCAACCATGATGTGGTCACGGTGAAAAGCGCCTACCAGACCACCATCAGCATCGATGGCCAGGAAGTGCCCTTCTGGACCGTGGCCGACAGCGCCGAACAACTGCTGAGCTTCTTCGAACAGAACGAGGTGGCCGCCTCACGCGTGCGCGTGGACATCAGGAACGTCTACAACCAACTCACCGGCGGGTTCGTGGTCAACGCGGACGGCCCGGTGACCGTGGTGGCCGACGGCAAGACCTCGGTGGCTCCGAACGGCAAACTGCCCGCCGCGTCGATCCTGGATTCCAAGAGCATCGTGCTAGGCAAGGACGACCGCGTGAGCGTCGAAAAAGACGGCGGCAAGACGGTCCTGCGCGTAGAACGCGTGACCTACGGCGACGAGACCGCGACCGAATCGATCCCGTACGTCACGCGCCTCGTGACCGACGCCTCGCTCGCGCCGGGCGAGACGCGCGTGGAGCAGGCGGGCGTGAACGGCGAGAAGAGAATCACCTACCGTGTGACGTATGTGGACGGCAAGGCGCAGACGCGCGAACAGACCGACGAGACGGTGACGAAGGTCGCGCTCGACAAGGTGATCGCGGTCGGCCCTGAGGCCCCCGCAAAGACCGACGACGACGCGGACACCGGCGCCAACGCCGGCGATGACGCCGATGACGGCGCCGTGGATGACAACAGCGGTGACGATGGCAACGCCACGGACGACAGCACAGGCGACCCCACGGCGGACACAAGCAGTCCCGAGCCGAGCGAGACGCAGACACCCGAACCGGATCCGGAACCGAGCACAAGCGAGCCAACGCAGCAGCCAACGCAGGCCCCGACCCAGACCCCGACACAGCAGCCGAAGCCGACACAGACCCCCACCCAACAACCGACGCAGAAACCGACGCCGACCCAACAGCCGACACAGCAACCGACCCAACAGCCGTCGAATCCGGCCGCAGGCAGCCGCTTGTACCGGCCGACGGCCGCCGCCGCGCAGGCATACGCCGCCGGCGCCGCCGCGCAATACGGCTGGACCGGCAAGAATTGGCAGAATCTGGTGAACCTGTGGAACCGCGAATCAGGCTGGCGTTGGAACGCGGAGAACCCGTGGTCGGGCGCGTACGGCATTCCGCAGTCGCTGCCGCCGAGCAAAATGGCCGCGTTCGGCGCCAATTACCGCGATGACGCCGCCGCGCAGATCGATTGGGGCCTGAGCTACATCGCCGGCCACTACGGCTCGCCCAACAAGGCTTGGGAACACTCGGAAAACTACGGCTGGTACTAGAACCGCCGCCCGCCCTGCACACCCACAGACCCACCACAAGGACCGACCATGACCGAACCCGCATCCGCATCGCCAACACCTGCCCAAGCCGCCGGCAGGCTGCTTGGCGCGGCTGACATCCGCCGCATCGCCGCAGACGCCGGCATCAGCCCCACGAAGAAGTTCGGCCAGAACTTCGTGATCGACCCGGGCACCGTGCGGCGCATCGTGCGCGAGGCCGGTGTGCAGCCCACCGACCATGTGCTCGAAGTGGGCCCGGGCCTCGGCTCGCTCACGCTGGCGATCCTGGAGACCGGCGCGCGCATGACGGCCGTCGAGATCGACCCGCCGGTGGCCGAACGCCTGCCGCGCACGGTCGCCGAATTCATGCCCGACGCCGCGGGCCGCCTGCGTGTCGTCAACGCGGACGCGTTGACGCTCACGCCGCAGTCGCTGCCCGATTTCAACGATGACGACCGCTTTGTGCTCGTGGCCAACCTGCCGTACAACGTGGCCACGCCGATTGTGCTGACGCTGCTCGAACGCTTTGCGAACCTCGATACGTTCCTGGTGATGGTGCAGAAAGAGGTGGCGGACCGCCTGGCCGCCCAGCCCGGCACTAAGATCTACGGCACCCCAAGCGTCAAACTGGCATGGTACGGCACCGCGCAGGCCGTGGGCGCAATCGGCCGCAACGTGTTCTGGCCCGCGCCGAACGTAGACTCCGCGCTTGTGCTGTTCCGCCGCCACCCGGCGGGCGCCGCGCCGGCCGATCGTGCTGGTGTGAGCCGCGAGACGGTGTTCCGCCTGGTCGACGCCGCGTTCGGCCAGCGCCGCAAGACGCTGCACGCGGCGCTCAAGAAGATTGTGCCGCCCGAAGCGTACGATCGCGCCGGCATCGACGCCACGCGCCGCGGCGAGACACTGTCGATCAACGAGTTCGTGCAGCTCGCCGCCGCGCTTGAGGGGGCACGGGCATGACCACGGTGCAGGTGCAGTGCCCTGCCAAAACGAACCTGACGCTGCATGTGGGCGCGCGCCACGAGGAATGGGGCGGCCGGCATGCGCTCGAAACGGTGTATTGCGCGATCGGACTCTACGACACGGTCATCGTGACCGGCAAGCGCCCCGGCGCCGGCTTTTCGCTCGAACTCGCCGGGCAGCACCTGGGCGACCTCGCGTCGTCGGCGAGCGACATGCGCCGCAACCACGCCGTGCGCGCGCTGTTCGCGCTCGCGCAGGCGGCGGGTGTGGAGCCGGACGCCGGCATCCGCATCGAAAAGAACATCCCTGTGGGCGCAGGGCTCGGCGGTGGGTCGGCCGACGCCGCCGGCACACTGCTTGCGCTCAACGAACTGTGGGGCCTGCATTGGCCAGTGGAACGGCTGAGCCCGATCGCCGCGACGCTCGGCGCCGACATGCCGTTCTGCCTGTGCGGCGGCTACGCGCTCGGCACGGGCTTCGGCGAGCGCGTCGAGCCGCTCGCCGAAGACGACACACGCGTGCTCTCCCTGCGCGCCGGTGGCTGCACGGGCAGCGTGCTCGTGGGCGCCTACCGCGCCCAGCTGAGCACGCCCGAGGTCTATGCGGCGTTCGACGTGCTTGGCCCCGGCGGCGGCCCGAACGACCTGCAGCAGGCGGCCATCTCACTGCACCCGCGCAGCGGTGTGGCGGTCGATGCGGCGCTCGGCGCCGGCGCGAGCGCGGCGTTCGTCTCGGGCTCCGGCCCCTCGGTCGTGGCGTTCGTGCCGGATGAGCAAGCTGCGCAGGCGGTGCAGCGCGCATGGCTACAGGCGGACGCGGTGGACCGCCTCACCCTCGCCGACGCCCCGGCGCAGCCGATTGTGCGCGTGCAGGCGGCCTGATACGCCGTCTCGCACGGGGCGCGTCAACGGTGGAAAATAGGGGGCGGAGCGTCAGCCATATGGGTTATGCTCGTCTCTAGTCAGCTCGCGAACAAGGAACAGGTATGGCCCAGAACAACGAGGTGCGTGAAGCACGCAAACGCTATGTGCGCAAACGTCAGACAGTCGTTTTTGGTATCTGCGGCGTCGTCCTGGTGGCGGCGCTTGTGGCGTCGCTGCTCGTGTTCTTCCATGTGGGCGGCCTCGGCGAGGTCAAATCGGCGGCCGTGGAGGCGAACTACGGGCGCACGGCGCCGTGCGTCTCGCCGGCGGCGGACGGTTCGAAGCCGAAGTACCCGGAGAACCGCGCGGTCACGGTGCGCGTGCTCAACGGCACGAAGTTCACGGGGTTCGCGAATGCCGTGGGCCAGGCGCTTGAGAATCGCGAGTTCGTGGTGCAGGGCGTCGACAACTACGACAGCGCGAAGGTGGAGCGCACGCAGATCGTGTTCGGCAAGAACGCAATCGTGCAGGCATACACGATCGCAAGCAATTTCCCCGACGCGCAGCTGGTGATGGACGACCGTGAGGACAAGCTCGTCGACATCATCCTCGGCGCCACGTTCAAGGACCTCGAAGAGACCGACCAGCTGCCGAAGACCGGCTCGGAGATCCCGAACGTGGAAGGCTGCAAGCCGGCCGACCAGCTCACCAACGTACCGAAGGCACCAGAGCACACGCCGGTCGGCTGACCTGTAGGCTCATCTTCTACTGCTGCTGGGCGTCGTACCAGCGGCGCAGCTCGGCGAGCGCCTCCTCACGCCCCACCGGCCCGTTGTCGAGCCGGTAATCGAGCATGTGGCGGTACGCGGCGCCCACCTGCGGGCCGGGTTCGAGCCCGAGTTCCTGCATGATCTCGTTGCCGTTGAGGTCGGGGCGGATCGCGTTGAAGTCCTCTTGCTCCTTGAGCGCGCGCACGCGCTCTTCCATCTCGTCCATCGCGGTTTTGAACACAAGCGCCTTGCGGCGGTTCTGCGTGGTGGCGTCGGCGCGTGTCAGGCGGTTGAGCCGCTCATACAGCGGGCCCGCATCCTTGACATAGCGGCGCACGGCGGCGTCGGTCCACGGTTCGTCCACATAGCCGTGGAAGCGCAGGTGGAGGTTCACCAGTTCGCTCACGTCGTCGACCACATGGTGGTCGAAGCGCAGCGCCTTGAGGCGCTTGCGCGTCATCTTGGCGCCCACGGCGTCGTGGTGGTGGAAGCTGACCTTGCCGCCCGCTTCGAAACGGCGCGTCTTCGGCTTGCCGATGTCATGCATCAGCGCGGCGAGGCGCAACGTCAGGTCCGGCGCCGGCACGGGTCCGTCGGGGCCGGTTTCGAGCGCCACCACGCGGTCGATCACGATCATCGTGTGCTCGAACACGTCTTTGTGGCGGTGATGTTCGTCGATCTCGAGCTGCAGCGCGGGGATCTCGGGGAACACCACGTCGGCGAGGCCCGAGTCGACGAACGCCTCGATGCCCGCGCGCGGGCGGTCGCTCAACAGCAGCTTCACGAGCTCGTCACGCACGCGTTCGGCGGAGACGATGCCGAGGCGGTCGGCCATCGTGCAGATCGCCTCGGCCGTCTCGGGTTCGATGCCGAAGCCGAGCTGCGCCACGAAGCGCACGGCGCGCATCATGCGCAGCGGGTCGTCGTCGAACGACTGGCGCGGGTCGACCGGTGTGCGCAGCACGCGCTTCGACAGGTCGTTCGCGCCGCCGAAGGGGTCGACGAACTCGAGGTCGGGCACGCGCAACGCCATCGCGTTCACGGTGAAGTCGCGGCGCGACAGGTCGCCTTCGAGCGAATCGCCGTAGCTCACTTCGGGCTTGCGTGAGTCCGGATCGTATTCGTCGGAACGGTATGTGGTAATCTCCACCTGCACCTCGGTGCCGTCGGGGCGGCGGCGCATGGCGCCCAGCGTGCCGAATTTGCGCCCCATGTCCCAGAAGCCGTCGTGCCCCCAACGCCGCAGGATCGGTTCGAACTGCTCGGGGCGCGCCGAAGTGCAGAAATCGAGGTCGTGCGAACGGCGGTGCAGCAGCAGGTCGCGCACCGGCCCGCCCACGAGCGCCAGTTCGTAGCCTTCCTCGGCGAACATCTCTCCCAGCTCAATGGCTTCTGGCCACACTTCGAAATCCACGGTTTCCCTTTCGTGCTCTCGCATCACACACGCGTGCCGCGCTGCTTTTCTGCCCTTCAAGCATACCGTTACCCCATCTGCATAAAAACATGAGTAAGGTGGAGTACATGATTACACCCGCAGACGTTGCACGCATGCATGCCAACGCTGCGGTTCACCATACCCCGAACGAGGCCGATCCGCTCGAACCGGACGAACTGCTGTACACCTCGCAGTCGGCAGGGTTGCCTCAGGGTGAATCCCTGGGCAATTCGATCCCCACACCCGCACAGTTGCGCGAGCGCCTGGCCGCGGCGGCCGCGCACGCGAAGCCGGCCGTGCCGGGCCCGCACGCCCAGGCCGATGCCGCGAGCGCCACGCCGACGCCGGCGATGATGCCGCGCAGACGCACAAGCGACCGCCCCACCACATTCGCCTCGCTCGACGCGCAGGAACTGCCCGTGGTGCGCGAATACTCGGCTGGCGGCCTCGTGTTCGACGACCACGGCCGTGTGGCGATCATCGCGCGCCATTCGCGCAGCGGCCACTTGGAATGGTGCCTGCCGAAGGGGCACATCGAAAAGGGCGAGACGCCGCAACAGACCGCCGTACGCGAAGTGCACGAGGAGACGGGCATCCTGGGCGAGGTGGTCGATTCAATCGCCACGATAGACTATTGGTTCACTGGAACCAGCCAGCGCGTGCACAAACTCGTGCACCACTTCGCTCTGCGGCAGATCGGCGGCGAGCTCACGGTGGAAGGCGACCCCGACCATGAGGCCGAAGACGCCATCTGGGTGGACTTCGCCGACCTCGACGACGTGCTCAGTTACCCCAATGAGCGTAAGATTGCATGGCTGTACGCAAGGAAACTGAACAGGCAGGGCTGACCGTGAACCATCCGCACACCACTGGACGCATCTACGGCGGTGTCGGGTGCACCATTGCGGTGCTGCTCGCGGTGCTGCTCACGCTGTTCGCGCCGCTCGGCGCCGCGCCCGCGTGGGCGCAGGAGCCCACCGACGGCGTCACGCAGCCAAGCGCCTCCCCTGTGGCGCTGCAGATCGAGGAAATCACGCCCGTCGTCACCGATTCTTCGGGATTCGCCGTGCGCGTCACCATAGAGAACCACGGTACGGCCGCCATCGAGCACGCGCGTCTCGCCGTGCGCACGAACGCCCAATACAATTTCGTCTCGCGCTCCGACGTGCAGGCGTGGGCCGAAGGCACCGCGATGATCCCCACCCCGGACGAACTGCTCACGCTCGACGTGGGCACGGTCGAGGCGGATGGCGAGCGCACCGTGCACGGCGAACTGCACGCAGACGCCGGGCAGTTGCGGGCGCTGACCGCATGGGGCCCACGCCCGCTCACGCTTGAGCTCATCGGCGAGGACGGCGGCGCGCTGCCCGGCACCACCCCTCTGCAGACGTTCCTGACGCGCAGCCAGACGGGCCTGCACGGCGAGCGCACGCCCGCGATCAACCTGACCGTGGCGATGCCGCTGACGTCGCACGACTGGAAGACGAACACCGCCGTGACGGACGGGCTGCTCTCCTCTGGCTCGGGCAGCGTGCGCCCAAGCGACGCGGTGACGCTCGGCGCCGACGATGTGCGCGCGCTGAAGGCGAAAGACGAGCTGGCCGCGCGCTTCGAACACCTGCAGATTGTGGGCGACCCGCTCGTGTTGCGCGCGGTCGGCACGCCGCATGTGCAGGCGATCAGCCAGCCGGGCATGTTCGACGTGACGACGTATGCGCGCGTCGGGGAGGCGGGCGCCTACACGCGCGCCGGCATCAGCGACCAGAGTTGGCGCGCCGGGACCGGCGTCAACCTGCTGCGCTCGGCCCTCGGCGACGAAGGCGCCCAAACGCGCGCGATCGCATGGCAGGGCGAGGGCAGCTGGACGATGCAGGCGCTGAACACCGCGCGTGCGCAAGGCTACGAGACCGTTGTGGCCACGCGTGACTTCGCGCTGCAAGACGACGCGACGGCCACGACGGAGACCTACCGCGTACCGACCGACCACGGCGAGGTGACGGTGCTGACCGCGCAATCCACGCTGTCCGCGCTCGCGCAACAACAGCCCACAAGCGCGCAGGCGAGCGCCGAGCAGACCGATGCGGGGCGTCTGCAGCGGCTGATCGCGCAGTCCGCGTTCTACCAGATGGAACAGCCGTACGAGTCGCGGTCACTGCTGGTCTGCCTTGACGAATCCACGAACAGCACGTTCGTCACCTCGCTCATGACCGCGCTCAACAGCGCGAGCTGGGTCCATCTCGCCTCGATCGACGAGCTCGCGACCGCCGAATCCGCAATCGAGCCCAGCCAGATGCCCGGCCTGATCAACCAATACGTCGGCCAGCAGATGCCGGCCGTCTCAACCGCGCTTGAGGCGCTCAACGCGCTGGCCCGCAGCCGCGACGACATCGAGCGGTTCAACACGTCGATCCTCGTCGCCGGGCAGTCCGCGCAGGCGGCCGATGGGTCGAGCCCGTCCGCTGCTGCGCAGGAGTCCGGCACGGCGAGCCCGCAGGCGCCGCCATCCGCTTCCCCATCCGCGTCCGCTCAGGCCAGTGCCCGACTCAGCGCGGACGCGTGGGCGCAGTACCTGCTGCAGGCGCATGACGCGTTCGCACTGCCCGCGCTCTCGCCGCATGCCTCAGCGCGCACGGCGATGGTGGACGGCGCGCAACGCTTCGCCGACGCGCTGCTGAGCCGCATCACGCTCGTGCCTTCGGGCAGCCTCAACGTCGTCTCCGAAACGGCGTCGATGCCCGTCACGGTGAGCAACAAACTGCCCTACCCGATCAGTGTGCGCGTCTCGTCACTCACCGATTCGATGGAGATCGTCACATCGCGGTTGAGCGATGTGGAAGTGGCCCCCAACAGCGAGGCCCAGACGTCGTTCGTCGTGCGTGTCTCCACGTCCGGCACCACGGTGGCGCGCGAACAACTGCTCGACCGGCACGACCAGCCGTTCGGCGCGGTACAGCAGACCACCATCACCAGTTCGCTGCAGCTGAGCGACAAAAGCGGCATCGCGATCATCGCGTTCGCGATCGTGCTTGGGTTGCTGGGCCTGTGGCGCCAGTTCCACCGCAAGAAGGATCCTGACGAATGAGTTCTTCCGTAGGCCGCAATTCGCTCATCATGGCGTCGGGCACCGCCGCGTCGCGCATCACCGGGCAGATCCGCACGATCCTGCTCGCGGCGGCGATCGGCACGACCGGCCTGGCCGCCAACGCCTACCAGGCGGGCTCGATGATCCCACAGGTCATCTACACGCTTGTGTCGGGCGGCATCTTCAACGCGGTGCTCGTGCCGCACATCGTGCGCACGCTCAAGGCCGACAACGCCGAAGAGCAGCTCAACAAGATCGTCACGTTCGCCGTGACGCTGCTGGCCGCCGTGACCGTGCTGATGGGCGTGCTGACCCCGTGGATCACACGGCTGTACGTGAACGGCAGCCCCGAGCTGATCTCGCTCACATGCGCGTTCACGCTGTGGTGCACGCCGCAGATCTTCTTCTACGGGCTCTACACCGTGCTCGGGCAGATCCTGGCCGTCAAGAACCGCTTCGGCGCCTACGCGTGGAGCTCGGTGGGCGCCAATGTGATCAGCTGCATCGGCTTCACCGCGTTCATCGTGATCTTCGGCAACCACGCGCAGTCGTCGGCGGGCCAGTGGACCACGCCGAAGATCGCGCTGACCGCGGGCGCATGGACGCTTGGCGTGGCGTTCCAGGCGATCATCCTGTTCATCCCGCTGTTCAGACTCGGGTTCCGCTTCCACTGGAAGTTCGGCGTGCGCGGCATCGGCCTGCGCACGATGGGCCCGATCGCCGCATGGAGCCTCGGCATCGTGGTCATCGACCAGATCGCCAACATCATCACGACGCGCGTGCTGACGGGCGCGCCCTCGCTCGCCGAACGCACGATGCACCTCAACCAGTTCGACGTGGCCGGCAACGCCACCTACCAAAACGCGTACACGATCTACATGCTGCCGTATTCGCTGATCGCCGTCTCGGTGGCCACGGCGATCTTCCCGCAGATCTCGCAGGCGCTCGCGAACCGCGACATGGCCGGCGCGCGCGACGACCTGAGTCGCGCGCTGCGCACCGTGGGCACAATCATGTGCTTCTTCACCGCCGCGTTCATCGTCATGCCGCTCGCGATCACGCGCTCGCTGCTGCCGACCGTGGCCGTGCCGCAAGCGATCCTCATGTGCGGGCCGCTCATGGGCCTGAGCGTCTGCCTGCCGCTCGCGAGCGCGTACCTGATCATCCAGCGCACGTTCTACGCGTTCGAAGACGGCCGCTCGCCGTTCACGTTCATGCTCATCATGTACATGCTGCAGCTCGGGCTGATCCTCACCGGCACACGCCTGCTGCCGCCCACGCAATGGGCCGGCATGATCGCCGTGTGCGTGTCCGCCGCCTACCTGATCTCGTTCATCCCGCTCGTGCGCATGCTGCGCCGGCGTTTCGGCGGATCGCTCGACGGCAAACGCATCGCCTCCACCTACGTGAAGGCGATCGCCGCCACCGTGGTGGCGGTCGTCGTCGGCCTCGGCGCGCGCATCCCCATCTACGCGTGGCTGCACGTGACCGACCCCGGCCAATCGGGCATCGCCGCATGGCTGTTCAACGTGCTCGCCGCCGTGGTGCTGGGCGTGCTGATCCTCATCGCGTACATCGCCACACTGTGGATCGTGCGCTCGCAGGAACTGCTGCAGATCGTCGACGCCCTGGGGCGCCGCCTGCACCGCGCACCTGCCGGCGGCCCCGCGCAGGCCGAGGAGCCGGACGACACGCGCGTCATCGCGCCGATCGCCGCCGCGGCCGGCGTGGACGACCCCGACGAGACGCGTGTGATCCCGCTGCCCCAGCCGATCAACGAACTCGAACAGCTCGACCCGCCAGTGCCGAGCGAACTCGCCGAAGCACCGATTGCGCTCACCGGCAACGGCGCCGGCGAAGCGCCGCGCACGACCAGTGCGGCCGGTAGAATGACGGGAGCATCGTCCATGCCATACATATCAGGGGAAACTATGAGGCCGCACTTAGGAGATACCGTTCTCAACAGGTACACGTTGGTGTCGCCGTTGCGTGAGGAGGCGGGTCTGCAGGCATGGAAAGCCAACGACCGCGTGCTCTCGCGCGACTGCCAGCTCTTCATCGTCAGCAACAAGGCCGTGCTCGACAGCACGAACGCGCTCGCCGGCACGCTCGCCTCGTCGAAGGACGCGCGGTTCACCCCCGTCATCCAGCTGCAGCACGACGGCCAGATCGCCGTGGTGCTGACGCAACTCGACGCTGGCGTCTCCCTGACCGAATACATGCACGGCCACGGCCCGCTGAGCTACGAGGCGATGCGCACGATCATCGCCGAGGCCACGGCCGCCATCAAGGCGCTGCAGGCGGACAGCCTCACGCACCACGCCCTGTCGACCGACACCGTGCGCCTCACGCGCAGCGGCGTGCAGCTCGCCGATACGCCGGTGAGCGAGGCGCTCGCCGACACATCGAACGCGCAGCCGGGCGACAATCCCGCACGCCGCGCGATCCGCCAGCTCGCGGGCGTGCTGTACGGCATGCTCACACGCACGCCGTCCACAATGAACCCGCAGTTCTCGCTCGACGCGCTGCCTGCGGACACACCGACCGAACTGCGCGTCATCGTCAAGCGCGGACTCGAACTGCCCGAAGACGGCGCGCCCGCGGTGCCGCTCGTCACACTCGCCGAACTCGAGATGCTGCTCGGGCCGGTCAAGCAGTTCCCGGTGCTGACGCGCCACGACCTGCGCCTGACCGGTGTGGAGGGCGCGTGCTCGATCGTGCGCGCGATGATCAGCCCCGCGCTGCCCGCCGACATCCTGCCGATCCCCGAATCGCTCGCTTCGTCGCAGACGCTGCCCACGATCCCGTTCGCGCATATGGATGTGGACGACGAGGAGGACATCGAGGACGAGGAGCTCGGCGCGCAGACGCAGGCGCTCAACGCCGGCTCGCTCAAGGCGCTGTGGAGCCACAGCAAGGCGCTCATGGAAGGCGAGGACTACACGGGCGCCTCGAGCCAGATCCCGGAACTGCAGCCCGAAGACGCCACCGAGATGTTCTCGGCGTTCGACCCGAACAACCCGCTGGAGCCGCCGCTGCAGCCGCAGCGCATGACCGTGCCGATCGATGTGTCGAAGCTGCGCGACGGGTCGGCGGACCCGACCGACGGCGTGGGCGCGACCGGACGCATCCCGATCATCGACGACCAGGGCAACGAAGTGCCCGACGGGTCGGCCTCGCAGCGCGCGCTCGAACAGGAGCGCGCCGACATCGACGCCACGTATGTGATGGGCGCGCCGGCGCTGCCGCCGAGCTTCGCCCCGCAGGACAACCATGAGCCTTCGAGCGCCGACAAGGCGGCGTTCGAGGAGCGCAAGTCGTCGAAGACGAAGAAGGCGGCCATCATCGTGGCCATTGTGGCAGTGGCCGTGGCACTCGGCTTCGCCGTGCACAGCATCGCCACGACCGGCTCGCTGTTCGGCATCAACCGCCAGCAACAGAACTACTGGCCCAACATGGACCTCGACGACGTGCCGTTCGGCCAGCGCAAGGGCGACGACGTCCAGTCGCCGCAGAACAACACGACCCCCGAACCCACCGAGACGAAGACACAGACGCCAAAGCCGCAGAACACCACGGCCTACCCGGTGGCGAGCCAGACCTTCCTGGACCGCCCCAACGGCCAGCAGGGCTACGGCTACTACCTGCACCTCGAGAAGAAAGAGGACGTCTCGCGCATCGTCGTGAAGATCCGCTCCTCCGGGGGCAAGGGGTATGTGCGTGTCAACACGGCCGGCGACCCGACCGCCGGCGAACAGGTGGCCGAGTTCACGTTCGCCGACGGCGGCACGACCGAGGTGAAGTTCACCAAGCCGGTCGACACGCAGGACATCGTGATGTGGGTGCCGATGGACAGCCTGCCCGGCAACCAGCTGTTCATCGATTCGGTGCAGGCCTTCTAGGCCCCGAACCTGGCACGGATCTGCGCCGGCGTGCCGTACGAGGCCTGCGCGCCGCGACCGGTGGCCGCATAGGCGGAGACGTAGGCGGCGGCGCGCGCCGAAGCCGCGAGCGACCATCCGGACGCGAGCCCGGCGAGCACGGTGCCCATGAACGAGTCGCCGCAGCCGGTCGTGTCGACGGCGTCCACGCGCACCGGCGCGATACGCGTCACATGTTCGTCGGCGGTGGCGTCGAGCACGACCGAACCGTCGGCGCCGAGCGTCACGACGGCCTGCCGGATCCCGATCGCCTCAAGGCGTTCGAGCGCGAGCGGCCAGTCGAACGTGGACCAGTCGTCGTCCACGGGCGCCTGCAGGTCGAGCAGCTGCGCCATCTCGATCTCGTTGACGAGCAGAATATCGGTGTGCCCGATCAACTCCGCGGGCAGGTCGGCGGTGAATGGCGAATCGTTGAGCAGCACGCGCACGCCGGCCTCATGGCACATGCGCGCGCACGCCGTCACGGTCTCGATCGGGCTTTCCAGGCACAGGCCCAGCACGTCGGAGCCGGTCAGTTCGCCGATCTTCGATTCCACGTAGTCCACGCTCACCTGCGCGTTCGAGCCGGCGGAATAGACGATTGTGTTTTCGGCGGAGGCGTCGACGGTGATCACGGTCAGGCCGCTCGGGCCGTCCACGTGCCGCACATGCGACGTGTCGACGCCGGCTGCGGCCAGATGGTCGAGCAGGAAGTCGGCGTTGCTGTCCGAGCCGACAGCGCCGAACATGCGCACGTCGGCGCCGAGCAGCGCAGCGGCCGAGGCCTGGTTGCCGGATTTGCCGCCGGGCAGCAGCTCGAGCGGGCCGCCGGCGACCGTCTCGCCGGGTTCGGGCAGGCGCGTGGTGGTGATCGTGTAATCCACGTTCATGGAGCCGACCACGGCAACGGTGCCGTGCATGTGTTCCAGTAGTTGCAGGGGGAATGATGTGGTGTCCATGGTGGTGCGCGTCCTTTCCGGTGGGCGGGTGAACAGGTGCAATGGTACGGAAGACGAGTGGGCCCGCGCCGGCAACGGGTGCCGCGCGGGCCCATGGGGTCAGGCTTCGACCGGGCCTGGCTCGTGTTCTTCGGCCTTCGTCTCGCCTGCGTAGACCTTGCGGCGGATCAGCAGGAAGACCACGAGGCCGGCGGCGAGCACAAGGCCGCCGATGAGCAGCAGGTTGGCGTAGCCGGCGGACGAGCCGGAGGCGCCGGTGAACGACGAGCCGGCGAGCGCCTGCGTGGTCATGAGGCCACCGAAGATGGCGATGCCGATCGAGGCGGTCACGTTCATCACGAGGTCGTTCATGCCCACACCACGGCCGGACTGGTCGACCGGCAGGGTGTCGAGCACGGTGGCCACGAGCGGCGAATACATGAGGCCGCAGCCGGCGTAGTAGACGCATGCGCACAGCGTGAGCACCCAGAATCCGGCGTTGACGGCGAACGCGGAGCCGACGAACCCGGCGATCATGAGGCACGCGGCGACCACGATCGAGGCGGTCTGGCCGATGCGGCCGACGATGGCGCCCGAGCTCGTGCCCATGACGGTGGCCACGACGAAGGCCCACACGATGTACGCGGAGACCTGGCCGGTGCTCATGCCGTACACGTCAGCACCGATCGCGTTGAAGATCGGCGAGATGCAGTAGTTCGTGAAGTAGAACAGCAGGATCAGGCTGATCGCGAGGAGCCAGCGCACGTTCTTGAAGAACGCGGGGGTGATGAACGGGTTGCGGGCCTTGGCGATGTAGACACCGAACGCGATGAACAGCACCGCGGCCACGATGAGCATCCACCAGCTCATGTACGAGAAGAAGAGCGTCAGGAACGCCACGGCCACGCCGAAGACGGTGAAACCGACCCAGTCGATGCGGTCGCCGCTCGTGCCATGGCCGGGCAGCCACTTCATCAGGAACGGCAGGAACACGATCGATACGGCGGGAATCAGGAACAGGTACTGCCACGCCACCGAGCTGAGCAGGCCGGCGGCGAACACGCCGATGGCTGCGGAGAGCTGGTATCCGGCGGTGAACAGGCCGAAGAAGATCACCTTGAGGTGTGTGGCGAGGTACTTGGTGGCCATGACGAGGTACACCGAGCCGGCCACCTGGCCGCCGATCGTCTGCAGCATGCGGGCGATGATGACGACCCACAGACCGCCGTCGATGAAGTACGAGGCCACGAAGCCGAAGACGGAACCCACGAACAGCGTGAGCACCCCGAACACGACCATGCGGCGCAGTGAGACGAAATCGCTGAGCGACCCGTAGATGAACGAGACGATGCCGAGCACGATGCTCGGGATGGCGGTGATCAACGACGCCTGGTCGGCGGCGCCCACGTCGGCGCCGATCTGCACGAAGACGAGGTTGAACCCCTGCAGGCACAACGTGCCCATGATGAACGTGATGAGCAGCATGATGAGCGCCTTGACGGCGGTGCGGCTCGCGGTGCCCGGATCGGCATACGGGTCGATGGCACCCTTGGTGGTTGCGGTGGTCATCGTACTGTCCTTTCAGGCGGCGTTGGCGGCCAACGTGGAGATGCGGGTCATGAATTCGTCGAGGAAGCGCGGCACGTCGACGCCGACGGCGGCGTCCATCGTCTTGACGGGGTCGTTGAGGCGGGTCTCGTCACCGATTGTGCGGCCGCGGGTGGGGCCTTCCACGTCCACCTTCATGTTGATCGGCAGCGTGGTCACAAGCGTCGGGTCGACGGCCACGCCCACGGCGAGCGGGTCGTGCAGGCCGCAGCCGCCCAAGTGCGGGGCGGTCGTCTCGTAGGCCTTGATGTAGAAATCGGTCATGTCGGCCAGGAATGCGCCCGCCGGGGTGCCCAGGTCACGCCAACGCTGCGTCTCCTTGTAGGTGAGCAGCGTCTGCAGCGTCACGTCGAGGCCGACCATCGTGGCCGGGATGCCCGAGCGGAACACGCGGTTCGCGGCGTCCGGGTCCTGCGAGATGTTCGCCTCGGTCCAGGCGTTCACATTGCCGGGCACGGTGAGCGCGCCGCCCATCAGTACCACGCGGCCGATCTCATCGACGATTTCTGGGGCGCGGGCGATCGCAGCGTCGAGGTTCGTCAGCGGGCCGGTCGGCACATACACGAGGTCCTTGCCGTAGGTCTTCACGGCGTCGATGATGAAGTCGACGCCCGGGGTGCTCTCCGCCTCGCGCGTCGAGTCGGCGATGATGGCCTCCCCGATGCCGTTCTGGCCGTGGATGAAGCTCGAGATCTCGAGCACCTGGAACGAATCCGTGGTGCTGGAGTGGTCAAGGCCGCGGTAGACCTTGACTTCGGGGTGGCCGAGCAGTTCGGTGATCGCGAGCGCGTTGCGCACGCCCTGCTCCATCAGCACATTGCCGTAGGTGCCGGTGATGCCAATGAGTTCCACTTCCGGACTGCCAAGCGCGTACGAAATGGCAAGCGCATCATCGACGCCAGTGTCCAGATCAAGAATCATCTTCTTCATGGGTCCGTCCCTTCCTCATTGAAGTGGATCCGGCTGAGCCGGTCGGAGTGATAAAACGTTTTATCACTGCATTAACTTCATCATATCCCTTTCACGGGGCCCGTCAAATCCGTCAGCTGTCAGCGTGTTGCGCGCGCAGGCGGCACAGCCATGCGCTACACGCCTTGCAAGGGTCAGCGCAGGTCGCGCACGCTGCCTTTGTCCACAAGGTGCGGCGCAAGCACCCGCGTGCGCGGCTCGCCGAGCCACGGGTGGCCTTCGCCGGGCGCCCCGATGCGCGCCGAGAGCAGCTCCCATGCGGCGCGTGCAAGCTGCGCCACATCCTGCTCGACCGTCGTCACCTCGATCTGCATGCCGAAGCGTTCCATGATGTTGTCGTAGCCAATCACCGACATGTCCGCGGGCACGGAGAGCCCGCGTTCGCGCAGACCGCGCAGCAGGCCCATCGCCATCAGGTCGTTGCAGCAGAACACCGCCGTGGCGCCGTTGCCCACCATGGCGGCCGTGGCGGCGTACCCGCCGTCGAAACGGTAGTCGCCGGCCACGTCGAGCTCGGGGTCGAGCGGCACGCCGGCCTGCTCGAGCACGTCGGCGAACCCGCGCCGGCGGCGGTTGGCGCTGCCTTCGCGCCCGTCGCCCGAAATGCACCCGATGCGCGTATGCCCCGCCTCGAGCAGCCGGCGCGCGGCCAGGGCGCCGCCGAGCACATTGTCGAACCCCGCGCCGTCGCACCACTGTGCGGACACCAGACGGTCAATCAGCGTCACCGGGCACGGCACACGGCGCACATCCTCGCGCAGGCCCACCTCGTCGGCGTATGATTCGCGCGCGGGGATCAGGAACAGGCCGTCCACGCCGCGCGCCACCACATGCTGCAGCAGGTCGCGCTCCACCGCGCGCCGGTCGTTCGAATTCGCGATGACGAGCTCGTAGCCGGCCGCCTGGCACGATTCCTCGAGGCAGCGCGCGAGCGCGGCGAAGAACAGGTTCTCGATGTCGGGCACGATGAGCGCGATGAGCATCGTGCGCTTGGTGAGCAGGCTGCGCGCGTTCTGGTTGGGCACATACCGCAGCCGTTTGGCGGTTTCGATGATCTGCGCGCGTGTATCGTCGGAGACGCGCGCCAGCCGGTTGTTGAGCACAAGCGAGACGGTGGTGACCGAAACGCCCACTTCGTGCGCGATGTCGCGCAGGGTCGTGCGATGCGCCATGGCTCCTCCTCCCGCCGCGCGGTATGTGCAGGCGTACCCACATTATAGGGAGCGGCATGGGGCCCGGCGCATGAGCTGTGAGTGGAACCGCGGAACAAGCGGGCCGGCGGGCCTATTGTTGGGAGCATGAGTGAAATTCGTGACGTCATCATCATCGGATCCGGCCCCGCCGGATACACCGCAGCCATCTACCTGGGCCGTGCAGGACTCAAGCCGCTCGTCGTGGCGGGCGCGCTCACCCCGGGCGGCCAGCTCGTCAACACCACCGAAGTGGAGAACTTCCCCGGCTTCCCCGACGGCATCATGGGCCCCGACCTCATGGAGAACATGCAGCGCCAGGCCGAACGCTTCAATGCCGAGATCGTGTTCGACGACGTTGAATCCACGCGGCTCGACGAGACGATCAAGACGGTCACCTGTTCGGGCGGCGACGTCTACCAGGCGCGCGCCGTGATCATCGCCACCGGCTCGTACTACCGGCACCTCGATGTGCCCGGCGAAGAGGAATACTCCGGCAAGGGCGTCTCGTTCTGCGCCACATGCGACGGCTTCTTCTTCCGCGGCAAGCCGATCGTCGTGGTCGGCGGCGGCGACTCCGCGATGGAGGAGGCCGGATTCCTCAGCCGCTTCGGGTCGTCGGTCACGCTGCTGCACCGGCGCGACCAGTTCCGCGCCTCGCGGATCATGGTCGACCGCACGCTCGAGAACCCGGCGATCGACGTGATGATGAACACCATGGTGGAGCGCATCAACGGCGACGGCAAGGGCGTCACCTCGGTGAGCATCCGCAACGTCGTCAGCGGGGAGACGGGCGAACTGCCCGCGAACGGCGTGTTCATCGCCGCCGGCCAGGTGCCGCAGACCGGCTTCCTTGGCGGCGCGGTCGAACTCGACGACCACGGGTACGTCGTCGTCGAAGGCGCCTCCACGCACACCAATGTACCGGGCGTGTTCGCGGCCGGCGACTGCGCCGACCCGGTCTACCAGCAGGCGATCAGCGCCGCGGGCACCGGCTGCCGAGCCGCGCTCGACGTGCAGGCGTACCTCGAGTCGCTTGTGGTCGAGGCCGCGGAGGCGTAGGACACCCACCGCCGTGGCTCAGCTCGCCGGCATGATCCACTGGGCCATGCCGGCGAGCGCTGTGAGCCAGAGCGGCGTGAGCAGCACACACAGCACGACCACCTGCCGCTTGCGCGTCATGACGACGAACGCGATGAACTCGCGCAGCATCGCGTTGAGTGAGAAATACCATGTGGCCGCCGAGCCGTAGCCGACGGCGTCCATATGCAGCCGCTTGGAGATGAGCAGCGCGCGCAGCACGTGGTACCGTGTCGAGACGATTGCCGTCTTCCCGGTGGGGTCGGGGAACAGCCGTGCCGAGTATGCGAGATTCTCCTCGGTGTTGCGCGAGCGTTCTTCCGCGATCGTCCGCGACGGGTCCGCCCCGTGCTCCAGCGCCCACGCCATCATCGCGCGTCCTTCGGGGATGTCTTCGCCGGGCCCTTGGCCGCCGGAAAGGATGAGCACGGCGTGCGGGGCGTCATGCTGCAGCTGGATGCCTTTTCGGATGCGGTTGCCCAGCAGCGGCGGCACAGCCGTCCCGAAGATGCCCGAGCCCAGCACCACGATCTGTCTGAGTCCCTCGGCTTGCCCACATGCGCCAGATTGACGAACGCCGACAGGCAATAAATCGCGAGCTGCGCGGAGAAGAACAGCACACACGCGGACGCGAGCGCGAACAGCCACGTGGCCGCCGCATTGTGCACGAGCGACGCAAGATACGGGATGAGCGTCAGGTCCAACAGCACAAAGAGGCCGGCCGCAAGCGAAAGGCAATTGGCGGGCGACACACCCTCCCTGCGCAGCAGGCGGCAGCCCTCCGCGGTCAGGAACGCACCCAAGAGCACGGGGAAGGCGACGATGACGGCGGCCGCGAGCAGCCCAATCCACAGCATCACCGTGCGGATCCACTGGCTTGGCACAAGGTCCATCGTGTCGACGAAGAGGCACGCCGCGGTCACGCCGACCGTCATGATGAGCACGAACAGCGCGAACCCTGACCACAGCGAGCGGCGGTCGAACCGCACGATGAGCGCGAGGAACGCAAGCGCGCACAGCTGTGGGGCCCAAAGGAACACGTATGGCGGCGCCAACCACGCGGAATGCATCAAGGCATGCCTCCAGCCGCCGCTTACTGCGGGTCGAGGAGTGTGATGATGCGTTCCATCTCCTCCGGCGACGAGAACACGATCTCGATGCGCCCATGCTGTTCGGAGCCCTTGATGGAGACCTTGGTGTCGAAGCGCTTCTCCAGATTGAGCTGGATCGGCGACCCCGCCCATGGATTGTGCTTGTTCGCCTTCGGTTTCTTCGGCTGGTCGGCCGTCTGCATGGAGACGATCTCCTCGACGCTGCGCACGGAGAGACCCTCGTCCACAATGCGCTGGGCGAGCTTCTCCATGGCCGCGTCATCGGGCAGGCCGAGCAGCGCGCGCGCATGACCCGCGGAGATCTGCCCCGCCACCACGCGCTTCTGCACGCTCGCCGGCAGGTTCATCAGGCGCAGCGTGTTCGCGATCTGCGGGCGTGACTTCGACACCGACTTCGCAAGCTGCATCTGTGTGAGGCCGAACTCGTCGATCATCTGCTGGTATGCGGCCGCCTCTTCGAGCGGATTGAGCGCCACGCGGTGCAGGTTCTCGAGCAGGGCGTCGCGCAGCATGTAATCGTCCGCGGTCGTCTTGACGATCGCTGGGATCGTCTCCATGCCGGCGAGCTGCGATGCGCGCCAGCGGCGCTCGCCCATGATGAGCTCGTATTCGCTGTCCATGCGGTCGGCGAAGCGGTCGCCGCCCTCCTGCCGCGGCTGCGCGTGCACCGCGCGGATCTGCTCCACCGGGCGTTTGCGCACCACAATCGGCTGCAGCACGCCGACTTCCTTGATCGACTCCGCGAGCTCCTGCAGCTCGTCGTCGTTGAACACGGTGCGCGGCTGGTGCAGGTTCGGCCCGATCTGCGCGGTCTCGAGTTCCACAAGATAGCCGCCTTCGACCGGCTTGAGCCGCGGCTCGTCCGCCTGCTTCGCGTTGGCGTCGGCCTTCGTCACGATCGGCGTGCCGTCGAAGAACATGTCGCTTGGGTGGGCCATGTCGCCGATCGCCGGCATCGCGGCGCGCTTCGCGGACTTGGCTGCCGGTGCCTTGGCCTGCGGCTTGGCGGGTGCCTGCGCCACCGGCTTGTGCTCGGCGGCTTCCGGCTGCAGCGTCATCGGCGCCGCGAGCTTCGAGACGGTCTCCGCATGGCGCGTCATCTCGCCCATCGACGGAATCGTCGATTCGAGGGGCGAGATCGGGCCTGCCGGCTTGTCCGCTTCGTCGGGCTGCGCCTTGCGTGCGCGCGTGGGCTGCGCGGCGGCCGCACGCTTGCGCGCCGGCTGTGGCGCGGGCACCGCCGGCTCAGCTTCGGCGGCCGGCTTGGCCGGCTCTTCGCCCGGCAGTGACGGAAACAGCGCACCGAGCCCTCGGCCCAAACGTGATTTCGATGCCATAATCAGTTCTCGTTTCTCCTCGATGCAAGGGTTTCCAGGACCACCGTGGACCGGCTGTTGAGTTCGTACGCGGCTTCGCGGTACGAGACCGCGCCTTTGCCGCGCGGATCGTACGAGATCACACTCTGGCCGAAGCTCGGCGCCTCCGAGATCTTGACCGTGCGCGGGATCGTCGTGTCGAGCACGATGCTCGGGTAGTGCGTTTTGACTTCCTCGTACACTTCGCGGCTGAGCAGCGTACGGCGGTCGAACATCGTCACGAGCATCGTGGAGACGAGCAGTTCGGGGTTGAAGTTCGACTGCACGAGGCCGATCGTGTTGATGAGCTGGCCCAGGCCTTCGAGCGCGTAGTATTCCGCCTGGATAGGGATGAGCATCTCGTTGACCGCGCACATCGCGTTGATCACGAGCAGGCCGAGGCTCGGCGGGCAGTCGACGAACACATAGTCGTAATGCACGGGCGTCTGCTCCAGGAACGCGTTGAGCGCGTTGCGCATCAGGTTGTTGCGGTCGGGCATGTCGGCGAGCTCAAGGTCGGCGCCGGAAAGGTCGATCGAGGCCGGCACCACCTGCAACGTCTCGAATTCGGGGCACGTCTGCATCACGTCGGCGATCGTGGCGCGACCTTCGATCACGTCGTAGACGGACGGGTCGCCCGAGTTGTGCTTGGCGCCGAGCGCGGTGGAGGCGTTGCCTTGCGGATCCATGTCCACCACGAGTACGCGCATGCCGGCGAGGGCCAGCGCCGCCGCCACGTTCACCGCGGTGCTCGTCTTGCCCACGCCGCCCTTCTGGTTCGCCACCGCGATGCGGCGCGTCTGGGCCGGCGGGTCGAACACGGCTTCGTTGATGCGCTCGTAGCGCGCCGAAAGCCCGGCGATCTCCGAGCCGACGCCGGACTGGTCGTCGGAGAAGATGCGTGCGATGGTTTCGGTTGCGCTTTCCATGCCGGGGGTGTTCCCTTGCTGAGTCACGAAGACGGACCTCCTCTAAGTCGCAATACGTTACAGTCTCTTCACTCGTATGGACAGATTCACGGGGTGTTTCACGGTTTCACACCCTTGTGGATTGGATGTGGATAACTGTGGATGATGTGTGGATATACTGCGTGGCCAGCATATTGCACGGTGAGTGAAACCGCAATGATTCCAATAGGTTGCGGGTATTTCGATTTCATCTTCCACCGATTGTGGATAACTTTTTCAGCCACACAAAACCTGTGGATAACTCATGTGAATCCACACCATGCACACCACTCGCGCTCCACTCAGCGCTTATCGACGATCACCACTTGCGTCGATTCGAAGCCATCGGCAACCGGCGCGGTCACCACGCGCGGCTTGATGCCGCCGAAACGCTTGATCATCGGCTTCGCCTTGTCGATCTCGGCCTGCGCGGAACGGCCTTTGAGCGCCACAAGCGCACCCTTCGGCTCCACGAGCGGCAACGCCCATCCGGCGAGCTTCGTCATCGGCGCCACTGCGCGGCATGTCACTACGGCGAACGGGTGCGTGACCGACTGGTACATGCCATCGGTCACCGCCACTTTTCCACGGCCCTGGCCGTTGTGCACGCGCAGCGAGGCGATCGCCTCTTCGGCGCGGCCACGCACGACCTTCACGTTGGCCAGCCCCATGGCGTCCACACATTCGTTGAGCCATTCTATGCGCCGCTCCATCGGTTCGATCAGGGTGACCATACGGTCAGGCAGCATCGCGGCGATCACAAGCCCCGGGAATCCCCCACCGCTGCCCAGGTCGGCCACGGTCTTGAATTGGCGCCCTTCGGTCTTTTCCGCCACAAACGGCACGATCGCGGCGGAATTGAGCAGATGGCGCTCCCAGAGGATGTCCACGTCACGCGGGCCGATCAAACCACGCTCCTCGCCTTCGGCCTGCAGTTTCCCGTGAAACACCTCGATTTTCGGCAGCGCCTCGCCGAACACGGCCTGCAGCACAGGCGAATTGGCGAGCTGCCCGTCGGTATGGATCTCAACACTCATAACGCACCATCCTACCGCGAGCCGGCCTTGAGTGCGCAACGCCGCGCATGTCAAGCCATCTTGACACGCCAAAGTCAACTCGACTTGACACAACCGCACAGACGGCCCACACTCAAAGGGTCAAGTTCACTTGGCATTTCCGTTTGGAGGCGATTAGCATGAAGACCAAGGAAGAGACCCTCAAGGCAGCCCAGCAGAACCAGGACACGACGTCATTCAAGGGCCGCAAGCGCGACGACGAACGCGCGCAGGCGATTCGCTATCAATCGTTCAGAACGGCGTGGATCGCCGGGGGCATCGCCCTGATCGCATTCTCCGTACTCGCGATGCTGGGTATGCACTCCCCCGCCTCGATCTTCCACTGATGGAGGCGGCCATGAACTCACAGCTCGTACTCATCAACCACCTGCGCGAACTACGCACCGCACGCCACCTTTCGCAGAAAGAGCTCGCACAGATGGTCGGCGTCTCGCGCCAGACGATCAACTCGATCGAAAACACCCAATACAACCCCACGGCAAAGCTTGCGCTGCTGCTGTGCATCGCGCTCGACTGCAAGTTCGAAGATCTGTTCGCCTTCGAGTGCCCCATGCACAAGGCGCCCCGGTACCGCGGTACCGGGGCGCCTTGATGCGCATACGGCCAAGCCGTCAGTCCTCGACGACATACTCCTCGTCGTCCTCGAATTCGTCGTCGTCCACGGCCTCGTGCTTGAGGTAGACGGTCACGTAGCGCTTCGGCTCCTCGCCGTGCGAACGCGAGCGCAGGCCCTCGTCGCGCACCACATCGTGGATGATCTTGCGCTCGAACGAGTTCATCGGCTTCAGGTCCACCGGTTCACCGGTCTCGCGCACATCGTCGACCGCGTCGAGCGCCATGTCGCGCAGGATCTGGCGGCGGCGCTTCAAAAAGCCGTCCACATCCACGATCAGGTGCGAGCGTTCGCCGGTCTGCTGCTGCACCGCCAGGCGGCACAGCTGCTGGAGCGCGTCGACCACTTCGCCATTGCGCCCGATCAGGTGCTTGATGTCGGTGTCGTCGTCGGCCACGATCTGCACCATCGGGCGGTTGTTGCGCACGCCCATCTCGATGTCGCCTTCGTAATCGGCCACGTCGAGCAGTCCCTCGAGGTAGTCTGCGGCGATGTCCGCCTCTTCATTGAGCTGTTCGATCGTCTTTTCGTCGTCCTGCACCATAACTGCTCCTTCGTTCATAGCCCGGACATGGGGTCTTTAGGCGCGCCCGGGCCGATGTGCGCGGGCGCCCGTACTTACACAGGTCGTTCCAAGTGTAAAACAACGGTATGGAACAACACGCACCGGCATCAAAATATCCGGCATATGGGGCGCGACGTGGTGGTTGCGCTGCGGGTGTGCCGTTGCGGCAGAGATCGCGCCGAGGAGCTCCCCCACCCTCCCGTCTATAGCCTCGTTACGCGGAATTCGCATCAACCACATGGGACACGCATGCACGGAAGTCATGCAATACGCACCGGCGGATGACAAAACTCTAGGCAGTACCGAGGAAAGTCATGCAGCAAGCACCGCCGGATGACGAACGTCAGAATGGTACTGACAAAAGTCATATCCAAGGCCCCTAGGCATGACAACCGTCTGCGACCCCACGCGGCAGCAATGCGGGATGTTGCCGAGTATGACCAACCTCTGCACCTCTTCGAGGATAGTCATGCGATACGCACTGTCGAATGAGAAACCTCTAAGCAGTACCGAGGAAAATCATGCAGCAAGCACTGCCGGATGACGAACGTCAGGATGGCACTGGTGGAAGTCATGCAACACGCACCGGTATTAGAATATCCCCGCGCCCATCGGGTGACGGGCGCGGGGATATTCGTGGATTCGCAGCGGACGGCGCTTACTTCTTGCGGCGGTTCTTGCGCTGCGGCTGCTGGCGCTGATGGCCCTGCGAGGCCTTGCGCTCGGCCTCCTGCTTGGCCTCGATGAGCTTCTCCTCCTCGATCGACGGCAGGCCCTTGGCGGCGCGGCGCTTGTTCTCGTTGTCGTGGTCGCGCTTCTCCTTGTCCTCGGCGGCCGGCGAGCCCGGGGTCGGGAACTCGTGCAGCTGCCAGAACGAACGCAGCAGGTTGCAGATGTTGTTGGCGAGCCAGTAGACGAGCACGGCGAACGGCATGGCCACACCGGAGAAGATGTACATGACCGGGAACACCCACAGCATCATCTTCTGCATGCGTTCGGTCTGCTTGTTCATCGAGGCGGGCGCGGTGTTGCGGCGCATCGTGTTCCACTGCATGTACCACAGGCACGCACACATGGCGAACACGAAGATGCCAATGACGATCTTGCCGCTTGTGCCGGCCGTGGTGAACGTGTCGGAGACCTTGGTGCCGAAGAACGTGGTCGAGGAGAACTCCTGCGCGGTGGCCACGTCAAAGGCGCCCAGTGGCGCACGCTTGCCGCGGGCGATGTACGGAATGGCCGAAAGCACGTAGAACATGCACATGAAGACCGGGCCCTGGATGAGCATCGGAAGGCACGACCCCGCCGGATTGGCGTTGTTGTCCTTGTAGAGCTTCATCATCTCGCGCTGCATCGCCTCTTTGCTCGCGGGATCGTTCTTGCCCTTGTACTTGTTCTGGATCTTCATCATCTTCGGCTGGATCGCCTGCATGCCGCGCATCGACTTCATCTGCTTGTAGAACAGCGGGAAGACGCAGGCCTGCACCACAATCACGAGGAAGATGATCGAGAGCACCCAGGAAAGGCCCACGGCCGGCATGCCGATGAGCGTGAGCAGTTTGTGGAACCAGTACATGACCTGCGTCATGAGCCACTCCACCGGGGTCAGCAGCTTGTACAGCCACCCCCAGAATCCGCTATCCAAAAGAAAATTATCCGACATATCTGGCCGTTCACTCCTTCTCGTCGTGAGGCAATGGGGTCAGCCGCGGCTCTTCGTGCGCGCGTGACCAAGAAAATCTGTAGAACAATGAGAACCGCTGCGGCACATCATCGATGCCACCCGCACTCCATGGACGGCAGCGCAGCAGGCGCAGTGCGGCAAGCAGGCCGCCGCGGAACGCCCCGTACCGGCCGATGGCCTGGAGCGCGTAGTTGGAACATGAGGGGTAATAACGACATGAGGGCGGGGTATTCGCCGAAATCCGCCGTTGGTACCAGCGGATGCAGCGAATCATCACCTGCCCTGCATGTAATGTCACGATTGGCCTGCCGACTGATCCGTCTTCTTATGCACCGCGCGGAACAGCTGCGCCATCTGCGCGTCGAGTGACGCGAACTGCGCGCCCGCCGCGCTCGGCTTGGCGCGCAATACGATGTCGCATTGCCCGGGCAGCTCATGTTCGTACCGCCGGGCGAGCACGCGAAAGCGACGTTTGACCGCGTTGCGCGTGACCGCGTTGCCCACTGCCTTGGAAACGGCCAGACCGACGCGCGCGTCCGGCCCCACGTTGCCGCGGGTGCGCTCACCTGCGGCGCGCATGCGGTAATGCAGCACGATGTCGTGGCTTGACACGCGGTGGCGGTGGCGCAGGACGGCTACGAATTCGCGGTGGCTCTTGAGCCGTTCCACTTCGCCGTCAGATGGAATCAGGCGGAGAGGGTCTTGCGGCCCTTGGAACGACGACGATTGATGATGGCGCGGCCGGCGCGGGTGCGCATGCGGGCGCGGAAGCCGTGCTTCATGTGACGGCGGCGGTTGTTCGGCTGGAAGGTCCTCTTCATGGTTGATGCTCCCGTTAAAACGTACGCGCCATGTTTCACGCATGGCGCTTCTTGACACAATCCCTACTAATCTACCGATACCCCTACCCCGCGGGGAGGGCGGCTCCAAGTCAGCCTACGACACAGCCGCAACCGCGGTGGATGCGCGGGGCGGAAAATCCACAGAATCGTTGCAATCTATGGGGAAACTCGCGCGGAGTTATCCACAAACTACACCAATGTTATTCACAAATCCAGTGTTTTCAACACGCAAGCATGTGGATAACTTCCTTCAGTCGGAGTAAATATATGCTGTTAGGTTTTTCTGATGACAGTGGAGATGCAGCTATGAGCGGAGACAATCTCGATCCGGGCACCCAATCGGCCCTGATCTGGTCGAACACGCTTACCCTTCTACGCGGCAACGCGACACTGTCCACCCGGCAGAAGGGGTGGTTCGAAGGCGTACTGCCCGAGGCGATCTACGGCACCACAATCATTCTGGCCGTGGAGAACAACGAAACTCAGCGCATGCTGCAGACCGACCTCAACTCCGTGCTGCTGCAGGCGCTCAAAGTGGCCAACGGCGGCATCGAACTGTTCCCCGCGTTCAAGATCCTGCAACCCTCCGCGCGCGCCCCGCAGCCCGAGGCGCAGGCCGAGCCGCGCATCCCCGAGGCCGAACGCGCGCCGAGCCGCGCGAAGCCGGCCGCGGACGAGGCCGCGCCGCGCGGTTCCGCCGCCCCGGCCAAGCCCGCCACGCATTACGACGAGGCCGTGGTGCAGACCTTCGAAGACATCATGCCCGGCACGAACTTCGACATGCCCGCATCCACCGGCTCGTTCCAGCAGGTGCCGATGAAGGACCGCCAGCGCAAGCCGTCGCTCGACCCGGAGACGCACCTCAACCGCAACGACACGTTCGACACCTTCGTGCCCGGCGATTCGAACCGTTTCGCGCGCACCGTGGCGCTCGCCGTGGCGGAAGGCTCGGGCCAGGACTTCAACCCCTTGTGCATCTACGGCGGATCGGGCCTGGGCAAGACCCATCTGCTCAACGCGATCGGCAACTACGCGCTGCTCAAGCAGCCCGGCACGCGCGTGCGCTATGTGACGAGCGAGGAGTTCACCAACGAGTTCATCGACTCGCTGCGCGCCGACAAGGCGAGCGGAGAAAGCCGCATCAACGAGTTCAACCGCAAATACCGCGAGATCGACGTGCTGCTCATCGACGACATCCAGTTCCTGGGAGACAAGGAGTCGACGCTTGAGCAGTTCTTCCACACGTTCAACTCGCTCTACCAGAACAACAAGCGCATCGTCATCGCGTCCGACGTGCCGCCGAAGAACCTCAAGGGCTTCGAATCACGCCTCATCTCGCGCTTCGAACAGGGCCTGACCGTCGACGTCAAGCCGCCGGACCTCGAGACGCGCATCGCGATCCTGCGCATGCTCGTCTCCACGAACGGCACATATGTGCCCAACGACGTGCTGGACCTGATCGCCGAGCGGTTCACCGACAACATCCGCGAGCTCGAGGGCGCGCTGAACCGTGTGACGGCGCTCGCCTCGCTCAACAACCAGCCGGTCACGCGCATCCTCGCCGAGCAGACGCTGCAGGACTTCTTCTCGACCGACATCGAGCTCAAGCCGACCGACATCATCGGCCGTGTGGCGAAGTATTTCCACCTCACATTCGACGACCTCGTGGGCCCCACCCGCACCAAGAACGTGACAATCGCACGCCAGATCGCCATGTACCTGACGCGCGACCTGACGAGCATGAGCCTCGTGAACATCGGCCAGGTGTTCGGCGGGCGTGACCACACCACGGTCATGCATAACTGCAAGACGATCTCGGAAGGCATGAAAGACAATCCGCAGATTTACACGTATGTCACCGAGCTGACACTGCAGCTGCGCCAGCGCATCAGCGAATAGCTTGGGCGCGCCGTATACTGGGTTGTTCGTGTGCCCATCCACAGGCCGCCGTGGATGTTCCGCCGGCGCGACACACCGGCGGGTGTGTCGCGGCGAAAAAAGTTATCCACATGGTTATGCACATATGTGGGTAACTTCAGGGGATAACCCGTGGAAAACTGCCAAAATTGCGTGGATGCACCGTGGATGAATCCACAAAAAATGTGGATAATTCGCCTGCCTTCTTGCAATGGTGGATAACTCGACTATTTATCCACATTATCCACAGCGGTTATCCACATATGCAAGTTGTCCACGATCCCCATGGTGGAAAGGCTTTCGCAGGTTATCCACAAATCCACAGCCGTTATTATTACGATTATTCCTTACCCACTTAAAACTCATCACCATCTTCATAACTCCGCGCGGCAATCCACACCAAGCAGTGAGAGAACAAGCGCGCAAACTCGCTAGAATGAACTTCAGACAGCACCACCAGTCACCAATGCAGGGAGCAGCATGAAAGTCGAAGTCAATTCCGCCTCGTTCGCAGACGCCGTGGCATGGACCACGAGTGTGCTCAACGCACGCCCCACCAATCCCATCCTTTCCGGTGTGAAATTGGAAGCAACGGAGGGGACGCTGCGTCTTTCGGCGTTCACCTATGAGATTTCCGCCCGTGACCATGTGGAGGCCGGTGTGGATGAGGAAGGCACTGTGGTGGTGCCGGGCAAACTGCTCGCCGACATCAGCAAGTCGCTGCCTTCCGAAAAGGCCTACATGCAGACCAACGGCTCCACGCTGCAGATCACCTCGGGCAAGTCCACGTTCACGTTGCAGCTCATGCCCGAAACCGAATACCCGGACCTGCCGCAGCTGCCCCCGCAGCTCGGCCAAGTGGACGCGCAGACCTTCACGCAGTCGGTGAACCAGGCCGCTGTGGCCGTGGCGCGCGACGAAAGCCGCCCGGTGCTCACCGGCATCCAGATGCGCTTCGAAGGCGATTCGGTCACCATGTCGTCGACCGACCGCTTCCGCCTGTCACGCTCCACATTCCAGTGGACGCCGCAGAGCGACGACCTGAGCACAATCGCGCTCGTCGGCGGCTCGCACCTGCGCGACATCTCCCGTTCCATCGACGAGCACCAGAACGTGATCGTCTACCTGGACCCGCAGAACCCCTCGCTCCTCGGCATCGAGAACGCCGGCCGCATCTCCACCGTGCAGCTCATCGACGGCGAATTCCCCAACGTGGACAAGCTGTATGCCGACTCCTACCCCATCCACGTCGTCATCGACAAGCAGGCGCTGCTCGACGCGATCAAGCGCGTCTCGCTCGTGGCCGAACGCAACGCCCCCATCCGCATGGTGTTCGCCGGCCAGGAGCTCACGCTCTCGGCCGGCGCCGCGGACGAGGCCTCCGCGAACGAGATCCTCGACGTGGACCTGGACGGCGAAGACATCACCGTGGCGTTCAACCCGAACTACCTGCGCGAGGGCCTGAGCGCCATCGCCGAACCGTTCGTGCGCATGAAGATGACGACGGCGATCAAGCCGGTCGAATTCAACGGCCAGCAGGAGTCCGATTCCGAGGAATCGCTCGCCTACCGCTACCTGCTCGTGCCGATGCGCTTCGGCAACTGACGCGCATCATGGTTGTTTCGCGCTTGGCGCTCGACCATTTCCGGTCATGGGATCATTGCCTGCTCGACCTGGCCCCCGGCGTCACCATCCTGCAGGGGGCCAACGGCCTGGGCAAGACCAACATCGTGGAGGCGCTCGAAGTGCTCGCCACCGGGTCGAGCCACCGCGCCACGTCGTCGCTGCCGCTCGTGCAGCGCGGCCACACGCAGGCCACGATCCGCGCGAACGTCAGCGACGACCCGGGCGAACCGCCCACCACGATCGAGGCGACGATCCGCGCGAAAGGCGCCAACCGCGCGCGCATCAACGGCGGCTCGTCGCGCTACATGCGCGACATCGCCGGCATGATCCCGCTCGTCACGTTCACGCCGGACGACCAGAGGCTTGTGGCGGGCGATCCGGGCGCGCGCCGGCAGTTCATGAACCAGACCGCGTCGATGCTCATGCGCGGCTATGCGGACCAGTTGCAGCGCTTCACGCACGTCGCCAAACAGCGCGCCGCCCTGCTCAAACAGCTCGGCGCGGCCGAACGCGGCTTCGACGCCTACCGCGACACCGCGCTGACCGGTCTGGAGATCTGGACCGGCCAATACATCGAGCTCGGCCTGCAGATCACGCGTGCGCGCATCGACCTTGTGGAGCGCCTGCAGCAGCCCTTCGCCGACCTCGTGGCGCGGCTCTCGGGCGCCGGCGAGCAGGCGTCGCTGCTGTATGAGCCGTCGTTCGCCGAAGCGCTCGACGGCGACGATCCGGCGGCGCGGATCAGCCAGCACTTCCAGCGGCTGTACGCGGGCGAAGTGGCGCGCGGGCAGAATCTGATCGGCCCGCAGCGCGACGAGCTCGTGGTGCAGCTCAACGGCATGCCCGCGCGCGAATTCGCGTCGAACGGCGAGATGTGGACGCTCGGACTGGCGCTCAAAATGGCCGTCTACGAACTGCTCAATCAGGAATACGGCACGCAGCCCGTGGTGATCCTCGACGACGTGTTCGCCCAGCTCGACGAGACTCGGCGCGCGCAGATCCTCGCCTTCGCGCAGGCGCAGCGGCAGGTGATCATCACCGTGGCCGCGGCTTCCGACATTCCGCCGATCGCCGGCGCGCACGTGATCGACGTGCACGATCTGCGCGCCCGCATGGAGCACGGGGAGGACGCATGATCCGCGAACCAGTGGCGGTGGCGCTCCACCTCGACGAACGCAAACTCGGCGCGCAGGAGTTCAAACGCCTGAGCGACCGCGCCGGGCTGATCCGCGAACGGCGCATCAAACGCGAGCAGGCGCGCGAGAACTTCGGCAAACCGGGGCGCGACGTGCGCGGGTTCGGCGGTGTGATGTCCGGATTCCTGCAGCGCGCCGGCTGGCTCCCCCACATGCAGATCGCCGCGCTGACCGAGGACTGGGCGTCGATCGTGGGCGATGTGCTCGCCGCGCACACACGCGTGGAGCGGCTCGCCGACGGCGTGCTCACGATCAGCACGGAATCGCCCGCATGGACCCAGCAGGTGCAGTTCCTGCGCCCGCAGATCCTCGAGAAAGTGCGCAAGACACTCACTGGACTGACTGTGGACGAAGTGCGCGTGGTCGGGCCGCAGGCGCACGGGCCGGGCATGCGCAAACGGTTGTATGTACAACACAATATGAGGCCGCCGCGCGAACGGTGAGGCGGCGATGATCCGCGTGAAAATCCACAGCGAGCCCGCTGCGTGGAGACGTCCCTATGCGCAAGTAGAATACTTAGTAGACTACCTAAACGCCTAGAAGGGCGTTTTATTTGTGTTTTAGGGCATATCGCCCTGCGCATAACCCTTCACGGCGAACGCAGAAAGGAATCTCTGTGACAGATCTTGCGGACGATTCGAAGATGGAATCCCCCGAGTCCGGCGATCCAGCCAACGACCAGCTGACCGATGCGCAGCTCGACGACACCCTCTCGCCCGACCATTACGACGCGAGCGATTTGCGCGTGCTCGAAGGCCTTGAGGCAGTGCGCATCCGCCCGGGCATGTACATCGGCTCCACCGGCCCGCGCGGCCTGCACCACCTGGTGTACGAGATCGTCGACAATTCGGTCGACGAGGCGCTCGCCGGCTACGCCTCGCACATCGAGGTGACGATTCTGCCCGACAACGGCATCCGCGTCGTCGACGACGGCCGTGGCATCCCGGTCGACGAAGTGCCGGGCGAAGGCGTCTCCGGCGTGGAGACGGTCATGACGAAGCTGCACGCCGGCGGCAAGTTCGGCGGCGGCGGTTACGCGGTCTCCGGCGGCCTGCACGGCGTGGGCATCTCCGTCGTCAACGCGCTCTCGACGCGCGTCGACATCGAAGTGCGCCGCCAGGGCTATTACTGGACGCAGACCTACGTGAACCAGCACCCCACCGCGCCGCTCAAGCAGGGCCGCGCGATGCGCGACGACGAGACGACCGGCACCTCGGTCACGTTCTGGCCCGACCCGAAGATCTTCGAGACCACGATCTACGACTTCGAGACGCTGCGCAGCCGCTTCCAGCAGATGGCGTTCCTGAACAAGGGCCTCAAGATCACGCTCACCGACATGCGCGAAACCGAGGTGCAGGGCGACGAGGTGACCGGCGACGGCGACAACGCCGCCGAGGAGCTGCACCAGACCGTCACGTACCAGTACGCGAACGGCATCAAGGACTACGTGGACTACATGGTCAAGCTGCGCAAGGCCACGCCGATCGAGCCCGATGTGATCGACATCGAGTCGGAGGACCTGCAGATCGGCATCTCCGCCGAAATCGCCATGCAGTGGACCACCGCGTACTCCGAGTCCGTGCACACCTTCGCGAACACGATCTCCACGACCGAGGGCGGCACGCACGAAGAGGGCTTCCGCGCGGCGCTCACGAGCATGGTGAACCGCTACGCGCGCGACAAGAACATCCTCAAAGAGAAGGACGACAACCTTTCCGGCGACGACGTGCGCGAAGGCCTGACCGCGGTCATCTCGGTGAAGCTGACGAACCCGCAGTTCGAAGGCCAGACGAAGACGAAGCTCGGCAACTCCGAGGCGAAGACCTTCGTGCAGCGCGTGATGAACGAGAAGCTCGGCGACTGGTTCGATTCGCACCCCACCGAGGCGAAGAACATCATCCAGAAGGCCATCGAGGCCTCGCGCGCCCGCATCGCCGCCAAGAAGGCGCGCGAGAACACACGCCGCAAGTCGATCTTCGAATCCGCCGGCATGCCCGACAAGCTCAAGGACTGCCAGTCGAACGACCCGAGCGAGTGCGAGCTGTTCATCGTCGAGGGCGATTCGGCAGGCGGCTCGGCCATCCAGGGCCGCAACCCGATCACGCAGGCGATCCTGCCGTTGCGCGGCAAGATCCTCAACACCGAGCGCGCGAGCCTCGACCGCATGATGAAGTCGGACACGATCGAGTCGCTCATCACCGCGATCGGCGGCGGCTACGGCGAGGACTTCGACATCGACAAGGTGCGCTACCACAAGGTCATCATCATGGCCGACGCCGATGTGGACGGCGCGCACATCGCCACGCTGAACCTGACGCTGTTCTTCCGGTACATGCGCCCCATGATCAACGCGGGGTACGTGTATGTGGCCATGCCGCCGCTGTACCGCCTCAAGTGGACCAAGGGCCCGCACGACTTCGTGTACACCGACGCCGAGCGCGACCGCGTGCTCGCCGAAGGCAAGGCGAACGGCCGCACACTGCCGAAGGGCGAAGGCATCCAGCGCTACAAGGGCCTGGGCGAGATGAGCTACCAGGAACTGTGGGAGACCACGATGGACCCGGCCAACCGCGTGCTCAAGCAGGTGCACATCGAAGACGCGCTGCAGGCCGACGAGACGTTCTCGATGCTCATGGGCGACGAGGTGGAGCCCCGCCGCCTGTTCATCCAGCGCAACGCGCACAACGCCCGCTGGATCGACGCCTGACGCGCGGTTTTTGGAATGTGAACGGAACACTAGGTTAAGGACTTCAATTGGCAGACGAACCCACCAATACCGGCGCAGACAGCGCCGACGACGAGAACGCGCTGCACGCCGGCGCACTCGAACCGCTCAGCCCGCAAGAGGCGGACAACACCGACTACGGCCTGCTCAAGGGCAACCGCGTGCAGCCCGTCGACCTGCAGGAAGAGATGCGCCAGTCGTATCTTTCGTACGCGCTTTCCGTGATCGTGGAACGCGCGCTGCCCGACGTGCGCGACGGCATGAAGCCGGTGCACCGCCGCGTGGTCTATGCGATGTACGACGGCGGCTACCGCCCCGACCGCGGCTACAACAAGTGCTCGCGCGTCGTGGGCGACGTGATGGGCAAGTACCACCCGCACGGCGATTCCGCGATCTACGACACCCTGGTGCGCATGGCGCAGGACTGGTCGATGCGCTACCTGCTCGTGGACGGCCAGGGCAACTTCGGCTCCCCCGGCGACGACCCGGCCGCCGCCATGCGTTACACCGAATGCCGCATGGCCCCGCTCGCGATGGAACTCGTGCGCGACATCGACAAAGACACCGTCGATTTTGTGCCGAACTACGACGGCAAGACGCAGGAGCCCACCGTGCTGCCCGCGCGGTTCCCGAACCTGCTCGTCAACGGGTCGTCCGGCATCGCGGTCGGCATGGCCACGAACATCCCGCCGCACAACATGCGCGAGGTCGCCGACGGCGTGCATTGGGCGCTCGACCACCCCGAAGCCACTCGTGAGGAGCTGCTTGACGCACTGATCGAGCGCATCAAGGGCCCTGACTTCCCCACCGGCGCCACGATCCTCGGCCACAAGGGCATCGAGCAGGCGTACCGTACGGGCCGCGGCCTCATCACGATGCGCGCGGTCGTCAACACCGAGGAGATCAAGGGGCGCATGTGCCTCGTCGTCACGGAACTGCCGTACCAGGTGAATCCGGACCGCCTCGTCGTCTCGATCCGCGAGGCAGTGCGCGACGGCAAGATCCAGGGCATCGCCGACATGCGCGACGAGACGTCGGGCCGCACCGGCCAGCGCCTCGTGCTCGTGCTCAAGCGCGACGCCGTGCCGAAGGTCGTGCTGAACAACCTGTACAAGCATTCGCAACTGCAGCAGACATTCGGCGCGAACATGCTCGCGCTCGTCGACGGTGTGCCGCGCACACTGAGCCTCGACGCGTTCATCCGCCACTGGGTGAGCCATCAGCTCGACGTGATCGCGCGCCGCACCGCGTACCTCAAGCGCGAGGCCGAAGAACGCGACCACATCCTGCAGGGCTACCTCAAGGCGCTCGACATGATCGACGAGGTGATCCACCTCATCCGCAGCTCGCGCACAGTGGAAGTCGCGCGCACGGGCCTCATGGACCTGCTCACGGTGGACGAGATCCAGGCCGACGCGATCCTGGCGATGCAGCTGCGCCGTCTGGCCGCGCTTGAACGCCAGAAGATTCTCGACGAACACGACGAGCTCATGCGCAGGATCACCGACTACGCCGACATCCTGGCCCGCCCGGAACGCCAGCGCAAGATCGTGGGCGACGAGCTCGACGAGATCGTGGCCAAGTACGGCGACGACCGCCGCACGCGCATCCTGCCGTTCTCCGGCGAGATGAACGTGGAGGACCTGATCGCCGAGGAGAACGTGGTGGTCACAGTCACGCACGCCGGGTTCATCAAGCGCACCAAGGCCGACGAATACCGCGCACAGCACCGCGGCGGCAAGGGCATCAAGGGCGCCAAGCTGCGCGACGACGACGTGGTGGACCACTTCTTCCTGACGAGCACGCACAACTGGCTGCTCTTCTTCACCAACAAGGGCCGCGTGTACCGCTGCAAGGCCTACGAGCTGCCCGAGGGCTCACGCGATTCGAAGGGCCAGCATGTGGCGAACCTGCTGCAGTTCGCGCCCGACGAGACGATTCAGGCCGTGCTGGCGATCCCGAACTACGAGGTGGCGAAGTACCTCGTGCTCGCCACGCGTTCCGGCAAGGTCAAGAAGACGCGCCTAAGCGAATACGATTCGCCGCGCCAAGGCGGCCTGATCGCCGTGCGCCTCATGACCGATGAGAACGGCGAGACGGTCGACGAGCTGATCGGCGCCAACCTGTGCAACGCGGAAGACGACATCATCCTCGTCTCCAAGCACGGCATGAGCCTCAAGTTCCGTGCCGACGACGACCAGCTGCGCCCGATGGGCCGCCAGACCGCCGGCGTGCAAGGCATGAAGTTCCGCGACGGCGACGAACTGCTGGCGATGGACGTGGTGTGGGGCGACAGCGACAAGGACCTGTTCGTGGTCACGAACGAAGGCTTCGCCAAGCGCACCGCGCTGAGCGAATACCGCCTGCAGGGCCGCAACGGTTTTGGCGTCAAGGCCGTGCAGCTCGTGGAAGGCCGCGGATTCCTCGTGGGCGCCTTGGTGGTCTCCGAAGAGGACCAGGTGATGGCGATCATGACGTCCGGCAAGGTCATCCGCGCCAACGTGAACGAAGTCAAGCGCACCGGCCGCACCACGCAGGGCGTGACCTTCGCGAAACCCGAGAAGAACGACGAGATCATCTCGATCGCGCGCAACGCCGAAGCGGAAGACGAAGCCGACGGCGAGACCACGACCACGGAATCCTCCGGCTCGGCCAGCTCGATCCAGCCGGCGCAGGGCGAACCGGTCTTCGAGGTGAGCGCGGAGGAGCCGAGCGGCATGCCGCTCGTCACGGAGAATTCCGAAGCGATCGAACGCACCGGGGACAGCGGTGGCGAGGCGCCTGACGAGGCCTGAGCGGCCGCGCCACGACGTCCCCGAACATTGGTACCCTCGACTGTGAGCCAGACCATTTCAAGGAGCAGCACATGAGCGACAATAGCGGCGGCACTCCCGGCAATACGCTGGAAAACACGACCCGTTCCATGGTGAACGGGGCCGGCGGCCACGATGCGCATGGACCGCGCGTGGCGCGTTCCGCGTCGAACCAGCCTCTGATCGCAGACAAGGACCGCCCGGACGAAAACAAGCCCGTGCGCCCCAAGCAGCGTGGCAAGAAGCCGCGTGCGCGCCGCATGAACCTTTCGCTCACGCGTGTGGACGCATGGTCGGTGGCCAAGGTCACGTTCATGCTCGCCGTGGCGGGCGCCCTCATCCAGATCATCGCGGTGGCCCTGCTGTGGTCGCTGCTCAAGGTGGTGGGTGTCTTCGACCAGGTGACGCAGATCGTCTCGTCGGCCGGCCTTGACGCCGGTGGCGTGAATCTGGCGAACGTCTTCTCGCTGCCCACCATCCTCAGTGGCGTCACGATCTTCTCGATTGCGGAAATCGTGCTGATCACGATCCTCGTCACGGTCTTCGCGCTCCTCTACAACGTGGTCAGCGCCCTCGTCGGCGGCGTGCACATCACGCTCGGCGACGACTGATTCGTTCCATCCGGAAAAAGCGCGGGTCTCCCCCGCGCTTTTTTCATATCTGGACCACCCATATCTTCATATCTGAACCACCAGCTTTCATATCTGAACCACCAGCGGTCATCCATCCTGCTACGGGTAGTGCTTCCTCCGCTACGGGTAGTGCTTTCTCAGATCTCCCGATTATATAATCCGCCATTTTCCAGCGATTCTACTTGGGGGTTATGCAAAAAAGCACTACCCGTAGCGCAGGAGGTACTACCCGTAGCACGAAGAATACACGTGTGATTCACGCTCCCCTTTGCTCAGACCGGAACCGGGCACGGCCGCTACACTGGGCCTTGTGCTTCGTTATTTGGGATTATTCAGCGATTCGTTCACACTCGCGGTCATTCTGTGGCCGTTCGCGTCCGCGGCGCTCACGTTGCCGATCCTGGCCGTGATGTACCACAAGGACCACCGCTTGCGCCTCGCCGCCGGACTGTCCGCATACCTGGCGGTGCTGTACGCGCTCGGGCTCGTGGCGTTCACGATGTACCCGATGCCCGACGACCCCGCGCGGTTCTGCGCGACGCACCACCTGCTGCCCCAGCTCGACCTGTTCAAGTTCATCCAGGACGCGCAGACGGGCCTGTACGGCGTGCTGCAGCTTGTGATGAACGTCGTGTTCTTCATGCCGATGGGGTTCATGCTGTGCCGCTGGGCCGGCTGGAGGTTCTGGGTTGCGCTGCCCTTCTCGTTCGGCTGCTCGGTGTTCATCGAGACGTCGCAGCTCACCGGCTTCTGGGGCCTCTACCCGTGCGCCTACCGGCAGTTCGATGTGGATGACATGCTCACCAATACGCTCGGCGCGGTGATCGGCTTCGGCATCGCCAAACTGATCGGGCTCATCTGGCCGAAGAAGCAGGTCGAGACAGGCGGTGTGGTGACCCGGCCCGGGTTCGTGCACCGCGCCGTCGCGCTCATCATCGACGTGATCCTCATGGAGATCTGCGTGTTCACGATCTCCATCGCGTTCATGTACGCGTTCTACAAGCTCGCGGTGCCGCTCAACAACGGCCGCTTCACGCTCGGCGCGCTCGAGGTGGGCACCGAGCTCGTGGAGTGGGTGCCGCGCCTGCTGGCCGTGTGCGCGTTCGCCGTGTTCGAAGTGTGGATCCCGTGGCGCCACCGCGGCCAGACGCTCGGCTGCCAATACACGCAGATGACCGTGGAGGCCGCGCCGCGCGTGGGCACATACCGCGTGGCGTTCTACGTGACGCGCACCGCGGTGCTGGGTACGTGGTACCTGCTGCTCGTGGACGGCGCGAACCAGCCGTTCTGGTGGTTCACGCTCGCACTGCTGGTCTTCTGGCTCGTCGCGAAACGCATGCCGTGGGACATGATTCCGGCAGATAGTGAGCCGGCGGCTAGCGCATCGCCAGCACGGTCATGAACAGTGCGATGACATGGCACACGTATCCGCCGATCGTGCCCAAATGGAACAGCTCATGGTAGCCGAACCACTTGGGGAACGGATTCGGTTTCTGCAACGCGAAGCACACGGCGCCGGCGATATAGGACGCGCCGCCGGCGATCACGAGGATCGTCGCGACCGGCCCGATATACGGCGACTGCCAGAACAGGTAGATGATTGTGATCGGCGCGAGCCCGAGCACGATGTACACGATTGTGAACAGCCAGTCGAGCCCTACCGGATACACAAGATGCACAAGCGTGCCCACGATCGCCGTGATCCATATGACGCCGATATACGTCCAGCACACCGGCCAGTTGTCGAGCGCGAACAGGAATGGTGTGCATGTGCCCGCGATCACGAGGAAGATGTTCGAGTAGTCGATGCGGCACAGCACGGTATCCACGAGCTTGGGGAAGTGCCCATGCCCGAGATGCAGCGCCGCGCTCACGCCGAACAGCAGCATGATCGTGGCGCCGTACACACTGACACCGGCCTTCATCCAGCCGGCCGGCGCAAGCACGATCAGAATCACCGAAGTGGCGATCGAGAATGGGAACGCGATGAGATGCAGCCATCCGCGCAGCTTCGGCTTCTCGCGCAGCATCTTGCGCAGCTCGCGTTTTTCCCTTACCTGTTCCGTGCGTTCTTTCTGCTTGCGCAGTTTCTTCGCCGTCACCACTTTCCGCGGTTTGGGCGAACGCGTGACCGTACCGGCCATGCGCTGCGTGCGCGCACGGGGACCCCTCGAATACACCTTTGCCATACCGTCCAGCATACGGACGTGCGGCGTGCGTGCGGCGCTGTTTTATCCATAAGAAAAGCGCGCCCCATGCAGGAGCGCGCTGTTCACGTCTGGCGATTGGCAGCGGCTTAGAAGATGCCCTGGGCCACCATCGCGTCGGCCACCTTGACGAAGCCGGCCACGTTGGCGCCGAACATCAGGTCGCCTTCATGGTCGTATTCCTTGGCGGCGGCGAGCGACTCGGCCACGATGTTCTTCATGATGCCCTTGAGCTCTTCGTCCACCTTCTCGAAGGTCCAGCTCAGACGGTAGGAGTTCTGGCTCATCTCCAGGCCGGAGACCGCCACACCGCCCGCGTTCGCGGCCTTGGCCGGGCCGTAGAGCAGGTTGTTCTTCTGGTAGATTTCGATGGCCTGCGGGGTGGACGGCATGTTCGCGCCCTCGCACACCACGGTGCAGCCGTTGTCGACGAGCGCCTGGGCGGACTCGGCGTCGATCTCGTTCTGCGTGGCGCACGGCAGCGCGATGTCGCACTTGACGGTCCACACGCCGCTGCAGCCTTCGTGGTACTCGGCGCCTTCCACGCGCTCGGCGTACTCGCTGATGCGGCCGCGGTGGCCGAGCTTGATGTCCTTGACCACGTCGAGGTCGATGCCGTTCGGATCATAGACATAGCCGTTGGAATCGGAGCAGGTCACGACCTTGGCGCCCAGTTCCGTGGCCTTCTCGATGGCGAAGATCGCCACGTTGCCGGAGCCGGAGACCACCACGGTCTTGCCTTCGAAGGAGTCGTCGCGCAGCACGCGCAGCGCTTCCTGCGTGTAGTAGCACAGGCCGTAGCCGGTGGCCTCGGTGCGGGCGAGCGAGCCGCCGAACTGCAGGCCCTTGCCGGTGAGCACGCCGGTGAACTCGTTGCGCAGGCGCTTGTACTGGCCGAAGAGGTAGCCGATCTCGCGGCCGCCCACGTTGATGTCGCCCGCCGGCACGTCGGTGAACTGGCCGATGTGGCGCTGCAGCTCGGTCATGAAGGCCTGGCAGAAGCGCATCACTTCGGCGTCGGAACGGCCCTTCGGGTTGAAGTCGGAGCCGCCCTTGCCGCCGCCCATCGGCAGGCCGGTGAGCGAGTTCTTCAGGATCTGCTCGAAGCCCAGGAACTTGATCACGCTTTCGGTGACGGTCGGGTGGAAGCGCAGGCCGCCCTTGTACGGGCCGATCGCAGAGTTGAACTGCACGCGGTAGCCGCGGTTCACCTGCACGTCGCCGTTGTCGTCGACCCAGGCCACACGGAACTTGACCAGACGCTCAGGCTCCACGAAACGCTGCAGCACACCGGCCGCCTCGTATTCCGGGTGCTTCGCGAACACCGGCTCGATGCTTTCGAACACTTCCTGCACTGCCTGCAGGAACTCGGTCTGGTCCGGGTCGCGTTCCTCGACCTTCGCGTACACGCGCTTCACATACTCATCGGTGAGCATTGTTCCTCTTTCTGGTGTGTGGACAAAACAGCATCATTCTAAAGACAGCGAAAACACCCGCACAAGCATCTACTCATTTTGTGGATGGTCTTTTTGCCAACGCTCTCAGCGTGCCGGCCGACTGGCTGTGTCAGATGTCTTTGCGCGCGCCGTGCATGCGGTGGAACGGCACATAGATGGCCCACGCAAGCGGCATCGTGACGAGCAGGGCCGGGTAGAACCAGCTGATCGGCAGTCCGCCGTATAGGAAACCGCCGATGAGCGGCCCCAGGAACATGCCAAGGTCGATGCCCGCGTAATACGTGGTGTTCGCCATGCCACTGCGCGCCTTGCCCGCGATCACGACCGCCTTCGCCTGCGTGATGGAGCTCATCATGCCGTACGCGCCCACCGTTGCAATGCCCGCGAACACGATGAACCAGTTGTTCGTCATCGCGGCGAGCGAACCGAGCATGAGCACTTGGCACACCGTGCCCGTGATCATGAAGAACAGGAAGCTCTTCGTGTCGAACCAGTTGCGCAGGATGATGCGCGAGACGAGCAGCGTGATCGCGTAGCACGGGAAGAACAACGAGACGATCACGTGCGCGTGCTTCGCCGCCGCGTATTCGACGATGAACGCCTGGTTCGCGAAGTACGGGATCGCGAACAGCATGAAGATCAGCGCGAGCGGAATGACCTTCGGCTCGAAGAGCGAGTCGAGGTGGAGGCGGTGCCTGCCGCCGCCGGCGTGCGCGCCGAGGCGCTCGCGCACCGGCACGCCGCCGTCCTTGATCAGCAGGACGCACACGATGATGCACGCGGCGAGCCCGGCCGCGATGAGGAACGTGTGCCGGTAGCCGATCGCGCGCGAGGCGCGGATGCCGAGGTCGGGGCCGACCGCCTGCGCGAGGGCGTTCATCGTGCCGTAGAGGCCCATGCCCGCGCCCATGCGCGAGATCGGCAGCAGCATCGACAGCCACGTGGACATGCACACCGAGATGCACGCGAAGCCGACGCCGTTGAGGATGCGCGCGCACAGCAGCCAGCCGGTGTTCGGCACGAAGTAATACCACAGGTTCGCAATGAGGAAGAGCGATGCGCCAATGATCGCGAGCCGCCGTTTGCTCGTGCGGTCCGAAAGATTGCCCGCGATCGGGCGGCACACGAGCGAGCTGAGCGAGAGCGCGCCGGCGATGAAGCCCATGATCGCGCCGTTCGCGCCGAGCGACTGCGAAAAGCCCGCGATGATCGGCGTGCCCATCATGCTGCTTGTCATGTAGAAGAACGTGCCCGCCATGATGAGCGCGATGTCGCGCGTGATGAGCCGGTCGTGCGAACGTCTGGACCCGCCGCCTTCCGATGAATCCTTCGGTGTGATCGCGTCACGGGTCATCGGTTGCACGGCGATTTCCTTCCTGATTTCGGGCATAGGGGGATTGGCGCGCTTCGCGGCCGCGACCATTGTATGGCCGCCCCTATTGCGAACAATGGTGTGCTGATGCCGTGAGCGAACGCGCGCACGTGGGCGATTGTTGCGCGCGTTGCGGAATGCGGGCCGGAAAAACGCGCGTTTGGTCATTGATGTGTGTTCAGTGCGCTTACTATGGCAACTACATGTTCGTTGACTAGCCGTGTTGTTCACCGCAACAGGAACAAGACAGCGGGCAGCAATGCAACACCTGTCGGAAACATCAAAAAGGAGTCGGAACATGTTGGACGGATTCAAGAAATTCATTGCGCGCGGCAATATGGTCGACATGGCGGTCGGCGTCGTCATGGGCGGCGCGGTCACTGCGGTCGTCAATGCCATCGTGGAGGGCGTTCTCAACCCATTCATCGCGATGATCTTCGGAAAACCGAATATGGATGGCCTGCTTGCGTTCACGGTGAACAATTCGACCGTGTCCTTTGGCAAGGTGCTCGGCTCGCTCATCAACTTCCTGATTATCGCGATCGCCGTCTACTTCTGCATTGTCGTGCCGATCAACAAGCTGCGTGACATGAGCGAGAAGGCGATGGCGAAGCTCAAGAAGGGCGGCGACGAGGATGTCGCGGCGTCCCAGCCTGATCTGAGCCCGGAAGAGCAAACGGTCATCCTGCTGCAGGACATCCGCAATTCGCTTGCTGCCCAGCAGGCTGCTGCTGCGGCACCGGCGACTTCCGCTGCTCCAACTGCGACCGTGACGGTGGAAAGCAAGTGAGTATGGTGGCGCTTGCCATGTGAAGCTCATCTGTGCAGTGCAGGGCGTCCGGGAAACCGGGCGCCTTTTTGTGTGCCTGCAGGCCTGCCTTCTGGTGGATTCCAGAGGTATTCTGGCTGGGAAGGAGCATTTTCCTGGCGCATTCCGACTATGAGGCACGCAATCAAGCCCCTGACAGATGGGGAATACTCGAGGCCAGGCGGGAAAAAGCTCCCTCCCAGCCGAGATACATAGCAATTCACAATTCAAAGGAGAATATGCGATGCAGACGGATGCAACACCCAACGAAGTGGTGAAAGAGTTCTTCATAGCGGGTTATCTCGACCATGATTATGACCGCGTGATGGAGCTTGTGGCGGAGGATTATGTGGACCATAGCCCGGCTGGCGCTCGCAGCAATGCGGACGCAGTGGGTATCCTGCGGATCGTGGAGGATATGTTCGCCGAACTGCAGCTTGTATTCGAAGATGTGTTCTCAGCAGGGGAGTTGGTCGCTACGCGCATCCAATACAAGGGGTACCAAGTCGGTGAATGCTGCGGCGTCGCCCCTACAGGGCGCTGGATTGCGTTTGATGCGCTTGAGAACTTCCGTGTGGTGGATGGCAGGATTGTGGAATCGTGGGGCTACTGGCCCGAAGCGCAGATCATCGCGATGCTCACCGAATAGGCGGGGCCTCTGCGTGATATCGCTCTGGGAATAGTGACAACGAGGTGCCGGTCAACTCGGAGAGTGCCGCTTATGAAGCATGATTGTAACAAAACCAATGGTTTCAAGAAATTTCCCTTCCCTATACCGTTGTACAGCGGAGTAGTAAAAACCATGCACAGTTTGTTTGTCTGTGCAAATACGGAGGGGAGAATGCCATGGCCATCTCAGCGGCACAGCAATTGGCGAACGAACTGGTACACCGGCGCGATGCGCTCAACCGTGAAATGGCGCGCAATGGCGTGCGCTTCGGCATCTACAAGAACGGCGAATACCACGACCAGTTGTTTCCTTACGATCCGATTCCGCGCATCATCGACTCCGATGAGTTCGACCACCTCGAAGCGGGGCTCAAGCAGCGTGTCAATGCGTTGAACGCCTACCTGCGCGATATTTACTCGGACAAGCGGATTGTGCGTGACGGCGTGATTCCAGAGGAATTTGTCTACACCTGCTCCGGTTATTTTCCGCAGGTCAACGGCGTGACGCCGCCCGGTGGCGTCTTCGCGCATATCGCCGGCGAAGACCTGGTGCAAGATGAAGACGGCACATGGTGGGTACTTGAAGACAACTTGCGCATCCCGTCCGGCGCGAGTTACCCGTTGTTCGCGCGTGACATCGAACGCCGCACCACACCGCGCCTGTTCCGTGACGTGCATGTGCGCGATAATCGCGATTACCCGCGCCTGCTGCGTAAATCGATGGATTTCGTGTCGACCGAAGGCATGGCCGTGGTGCTTTCTCCCGGACGCTACAATTCGGCGTTCTTCGAGCATGCGTACCTCGCCGAGAAAACCGGTGCCACGCTCGTGTTCCCCGAAGACCTCGAAGTGGTGGATGGCAAGCTCTTCTTCCTCGACTATGCGGGCAGGCGCCACCGCGTGGGTGTACTCTACCGACGTCTGTCTGACGAGTTCCTTGATCCCTTCGCGTTCAATCCGGATTCGGTCATCGGCGTGCCTGGTCTGCTCAGCGCCTACCGCGCCGGCAACGTGGCCATTGTGAACGCGCCCGGCAATGGGGCGGCTGACGACAAGGCGATCTATTATTTCGTGCCACAGATGATCCGCTATTATCTGCACGAGGAGCCGATCCTGAACAACGCGCCCACCTATATGCCGTTGTTCGAACGCGACCGTAAGGAGATCCTGGACCGGCTCGGCGAACTGGTGGTCAAGGACGTGGCGGAAGCCGGCGGCTATGGTGTTGTGTTCGGCTCGTCGCTCGACCGGAGGCAGCGTCAGGACCTCGCCGCGAAAATCTCCGAGGAGCCGCGCCGGTTCATCGCGCAAGAGGTCATCCAATTCAAAGACATCGACGTGATCGACCCTGCCACAGGCGAGCGTACGCCCAGAAAATGCGACCTGCGCGCATTCGTGCTCACTGGGCAGAACACGCATGTGTGGTACTCGGGGCTCACCCGGTATTCATCGGTGCCGGGCCAGATGATCGTCAACTCGTCGCAGGGCGGCGGGTTCAAGGACACGTGGGTGCTTGCGAAGGACACGGGCGTGGAATACGAGACCTCGCCACGCATCGAACTGATCAATCCGTGCATGGCCAGTGTTCGTGCCTCCGCCCCATCCTCTACCGTGCGTTCGGCCGCGCTCATCACGAAGTCGAAGGTGGAGAATCTGTACTGGCTCGGCCGTTACAGTGAGCGTGTGTTCACGACGCTGAACACATTCCTGCCGTTCTACGACCGTGTCATGGACACCGATGTGGACGCGTTCCGTCCATTCGCCCGTGCGCTCGATCTGCCGCAGGACTTCGCCGATTTCGATACGTTCATCACGTCGTTTCTATATGACAGCGAGAATCCGGATTCGATTCGCTCCGCCATTCGCTGCGCCTTCACGAACGCCGTGCCGCTGCGGCCGGAGCTTGGCTCGCGGCTGCTGCAGTACATCGAGTTGGCGATGGGCGGTATCGACGATGCCGCCGTGCATTCCTCGCATGCCGACGATCTCTACGACCATCGCGACATCGCCGACCTCATCCTGTCTTTCTGGGGTGGCATCGAGGATTCCCAGATCGATGCGCCGCTCAAGGCATTGTTGTTCCTTGGCAAATACTTGGAGCGTGTGGATTTGTATACACGTTTCGAACTTTCGGAACAGGAGATCGCTGCGCCGCTGCGCAAGATGACCACCTACCTGCAGGTGCTCGACGGCCTGCAGGCGCCGGAGTGTCTCGAATCCGGTTTGGCGTGGCTTGTCGAGCAGGCGTCAGTGCGCGGATATGCGGCGATTTCCGAAGCTCTGGCCGCCATGTTGTCTGGTTTGCGGACCGACGCAAGCGGGTGCCTGTACGCATGATATAAGGTGTGTCGCGTGAAGAAACTGACCTTTGCATATGAGATGAGGCTGACGTTCAGTGCGCCGGTCACCGAACACCGTTTTCAGCTGCGTTGCACGCCGGTGACTGGCCCACGGCAACAGGTCATTGATGTCAATGTGCAGATGGAACCGCAGACGGAGCTTGAAACGACGGTTGATTCCTTTGGCTCGCTCGTCATGACCGGATACCTGCCGGAAGCGCATACCGGATTCGGGTATCGGGTGACCGGCATCGCGTTTGTGGACAATGCGAACATCAAAGAAGAGCCGTTCAAGCCGTTGTACCGGTTCCAATCCGCGTTGACGAAGCCAGGGGCGGCGGTCGATGAACTGACCGAACGCTGCCGTACCCGGATAGCTGCGTTGGGTGGGGGCGCTGATGAGCTGGACCAGGCGCGCGCGATCATGGACGAGGTGTACCTCGCGTTCGACTACACGCCCGGGTCCACGACGGTGCAGACGACCGCGGAAGAGGCATGCGCGCAGCGCAAGGGCGTTTGCCAGGATTATGCGCATGTGATGCTCTCCGTATGCCGCGGATTGGGAATCCCGTCCCGTTACATCGCGGGGCTCCTTGACGGGGAAGGGGCGACGCATGCATGGATCGAGGTGTATCACGACCGTCGCTGGATCGGGCTGGATCCCACACACAACCGTATGGTTGACGACAACTACATCACCATCGCGCACGGCCGTGATTACCGTGACTGCATGCTTGACATCGGCGTGTTCTCCGGCGGTAACGTGGCCCAGACCCAGTGGGTGAACGCTTCCGTGCATGAGAGCCTCGCGTAGCCGCGGTGTTCCATGCATGGAAGTGCGGAAACCACTCGTGGGCGCTTTCCCCGCCTTGGGGAGAACAACAAAAAACACCCGCAACCCCAATGATTGCAAGGTGTTTGGGAGTGGAGCTACTCGGGTTCGAACCGAGGACCCTCTGCTTGCAAAGCAGATGCGCTACCAGCTGCGCCATAGCCCCAACGGGGGAACACGTGAGAATGCTCCCCACGTGGGCCCGGGAGGACTTGAACCTCCGACCTCATCCTTATCAGGGATGCGCTCTAACCACCTGAGCTACGGGCCCGATCCATCGCGTTCAGGACGCAACAGAGAAAAAGAATACCAACAGCATGCGATAAGTCAAATCAAATCGGCGTGTCGTTGTTGTCCCCTTGGCCGCTGACAATATCGGGTATGCCTTTTCGCAACCTCCCCCGCGCGCGTTCGCTCGCAGGACGCTCCACGTCGCCGCACGCGCTGATCTCGCGCGAGGTCATCACCGTCGACGGTGTGCAAGTGAGCGTGCTGCGCAAAAAGAACCGCAACATGTACCTGCGCGTCAAGCCGCCGTATGGCGCCGTCGAAGTCACGGCGCCGGCGCGCATGCCGCAGCAGGACATCGTGCGGTTCGTGCGCGAGCGGCGCGCGTGGATCGACGAGGCGCTGCGCAAGATGGCGGCCGCACGCTCGCGCACATTCGCCTCGCCGAACGTGGACCCGGACATGCCGGTGAGCGAGGTCAGCATGCAGCGCGAGAGCGCGGTGGAGGGCGCCTTCAGTTGGAACGAGCAGTCGCTCGAGCGCGCGCGGCGGTCGATCGAGCGGCAGCTGCCGGCGCTGTTGCGCAAGTGGGAGCCGGTGATCGGGCGCGCGCCGTCGAAGATCACGCTGCGCACGATGAGCTCGCGTTGGGGATCGTGCACGTCGAAGACCGCGCGCATCCGGCTCAACCTGCAGCTCGGGCTGATGGACCCGAAATACCTCGAGTATGTGCTCGTGCACGAGATGGTGCATCTGTGGGAGCATGGGCATGGCGCCGGCTTCCAGGCGCGCATGACCGACGCGCTGCCCAATTGGAAGGAGCTGCGCCGCGAGCTCAACAAGTGCACGATCTTCGAAGTGCCGCAGGTGCGGGGCTGAGCTACTCCCAGCGCGCGTGCTCGGCGTCCACGCCTTCCGTGGCCGCCTGTGCTGCGATGACGTCGTGCAACCAGATTGCCAATCCGGGCTCGATGCTGTCATAATGCGTGCGGAATCGTGGATCGTTGACATACATCTTCGCGAGGCACACGTGCATCGATGGAGTCACGTGATACCACGTGAGCGATTCCCGGTGCCGCAACGCGAGCTCATCCGCCGCCTCGCTGCCGGGCTTGACGCCGTCGCGCATCGCCTGCGCCAATTCGAGCTCGAGCGCCCGCATGGCGTCGAGATCCGCTTGCTGTTGCGCGTCGTCCGTGCGGGTGCGGTATTCCGCGTATTCCATCCACTGTGGGCTGTCTCCCCAGCGGTCGTGCGCTTCGTCGGTGTATGGGCTGTCCATGTTCTCATCCTCTTTCGCATTGTGCGCGTATGCGCTGAGTTCGTCGATGTCCTGCAATATCAACTGCAGTTGTGTGATGTGCTCGCTGATGCGCGTCCGCTGCTCGTGCATCAGCGTGAGCGTTTCCGTGGCCGGGCCGTCGACGGCCGCGCGGATCTGGTCCGTGGTGAGGCCGAGGTCCCGGTATAGGCGGATGCGCCGTATGCGCGCGATGTCGTCTTCGCCGTACAGCCTGTATCCGTTGCCGTCGCGGCTGGGGTGGAGCAGGCCCACCGATTCCCAATGCCGCAGCATCCGTACACTGACCGCGCACCGCGCCGACGTCTCGCCGATGGTGAGTTGTTTCTGCATGTGCATGATTCGTACGCTACGGCCTGACATGATGTGAAGGTCAACATTGCCGGCGTGTCGGGGTTTTCTGGCGCTGATCTGCTTTCCCAAAAAGTGACGCTGAAGTGTAAGCGAGATGAGGTCAATCCATGGTCTGGGCGCGTGTATAGGTGCGCAAGCGGCTTTGTTTCTTGCCGATTGCGGTGATGGTGCCATCGTCCACGAGCTCGTGCAGGATGCGGCGCACCGTCGGCAGGCTCTTGCCCGTCGACTCTGCGATGTCGCGTGCGCTGATTGTGCCGGACGTGGGGATTGCGTCGATGATGGCTTGTCGGCTTGATAGCGCTGCTGCTGGAGGCGTTGGGACATCGCCAGTATTGGCGATGGTTGGTGTCTCCAGAGGCTCATATACGTCGGTGGACACCTGTCTGATGAGCCCGGCTTCCACCAGCGTGGCCAGCATCGCGCGAATATCGTCGGAATCATATCCGAGCCGGTCTCGGATGTCGTGGACACTTGCGCGGCCAAGCGCGCGCACCGTGTGCAGCACCGAGCTTTCGCGGCCTGGTAGATCGTGCCCTACATGGCTGCGCACCCACTGCTGATTCATAGCGAGTTCAGCACCGCCACGATATAGAATCACACGGAATCGGTCGAAGGTTGGCTGAAAATCAGGCTGTGCGAGTGACAGTTCTTTCATTCGGTTGATCATGAACTGGATCCCAGAACCTTGGCCTTCCACGGCAGATCCATCGTTGTCGCCGCGAATCAACGGTGTCTTCTGTAGCAGTTGCATCAACGTGGCGTTGCGGCACCGGGAGACGCCATTAGCCAGGTTCTGCAGTGTTTTGCCGCCCCACAGACCGCCAGGGCTCGAAATCTCTACACGATTGGAGTATATGTCAATATTCACCGGATCATTGCGGAACAATGCATCGTATTCCCTGTGCACAACGGCATTGGCGATTGCCTCGCGTAGCACCGTAGTTGGAATCTCCGGTACATCGCGTCTTCCGGTCCCCTCGATGAGGGAGTAGGTGCGCAGATTGCGCAGGACGGCTTTGACCGCGTCATCGACCATTTCCTGCAGCCTGCCATCGCACTGTACGCGGTCAAGGAAGCGGACTTCGCCATCCTGAGATTTGTTGATGCCCGGATGAACGGCGACGTCCACGTATAACCGAGGGAAGAATTGCTGTGGATATGCTCCTGCGATGAGCACTCCAGCGAGACGCACATGGCCTTCTTTGTCAAGGATGTTCAGTCGTTCAAGCTGCTGCATTTCGCTATGTGCACCGCGGAGTGCCTTCGTGTCACGATGCGCATCGATGATGGCAGCGACGGTGGCGTCGTCGAGATCCCCGCGGTCGGCATCGGTGATGGGTGTGCGATCCGCTTCGCTCGGCTCATAGACGTTCTGCATCTCGAATAGTTCGGTCGGCGAAAGGAGGATGTCTTTGTCATCCTGCCGCTTGTAGCTTCCTGTGCTGACGCTCTTGGTCTTCACATAACAAGGTTTGTGCGCGGCATCGTTCTCGTGCACCTGTACGGACACCATCTGCGCACCGTCGAGTGTATCTCGATGAATCGAGTACGGGGGTGGCGAAACCACTTTTGCGCCGTCTTTGCTGCCGTCGCCCATGCCATCGACGAATTGGTTGATCGTCTTGTCTGCGTCGAACTGAGGCGGAACGGTGAAGTTCTTGTTTTCGTCTACGCCGAGGAGCAATGTACCGCCATCGGTATTGGCGAACGCACTCACACTTTCCCAGACGCTCTTGCTCAGTGTCATGGCACAGCTTTTCGCTTCGTAATCGGCGTCGTCATTGTGCTGGGCCCGAAGTCGTTCGATGGCTTGAACAAGCGGTTCTTCGATGATTGCCATAGCGCCTCACTATCACATCACTATCACATCACTATCATTCACACTATCATGTGATAGTGATGTGACAGTGTGAATGATAGTGATGTGACAGTGTGCATGAGTTAAGTTGGCGGTGGGTCATGGGTGCGGGAGGCCTTCCGAATACCTGTCGGTCGGCATATGGTTGCAAAACCTTGCAATAGAAAAGGTTTGCGGCAGTCTGTGCACGGAATGGCGGGTTGTGGAAGCTTGATTGGGCACAGAATGGCACTTATGCACCCGCAGGTCAGCGTGAGTGGCCAATCCGCCCAGCGCGTGATGCGGACGGTTTGGGGGGGGGGGAAGCGAACTGGGCGGATTCTAATGGTCGTTGCAACACGTCCTTGTGATTGTATGCTTTATTGAGCGTATTCCATGGCATTGAGAAGTTCGATGATCCGTTCGCTTGGCTTGGCCCAGTCCAGTGTTTTGCGTGGT
>NZ_RYUH01000018.1 GCF_004155535.1 Bifidobacterium pseudolongum subsp. globosum
CGGCACCACCGGCGTATAGGTAGCATTTGTTAAATGTAATCTTGCCTCGAGCGCACTGGTTGAACCGGCATCGTAGAAATAAGTGACATCGACTTCTTCTTGGTCTCGAGGCAAAATCAAATGACTTCCCTGTAAAGTAGCTCCATCAAGAGAGCTCACCTTTTCTGAATCGAAATTGGAATCGATTGCAGACAGGTCAAATGCTCCGTTTTGATAAGAACCATTATAGGTAGAGCCATATATATACCAATTATCGATGCAACCAGTGCTATCTGGTACCGATACGCAAACACCAAAAGGAAGATTGTTGACAGAAATTAAGGGATTATCACCTATATCTAAATAAGTTAATTTTTTATTTGAAGAGAAGTCTGCAGTATTAAGTTCATTTTTAGATATACTCACTGATTTCAAATCTGTATTATTTGAGAAAACAAGCTTTTTAATATGGTTATTTCGTAAATCAAGATCTACAAGCATTGGAAATTTTGTTAAATCAAGATTTTCTATATTGTTATTATCTAAGTAAATAAGTGAAATAGGGGATTTGTCGGGAAATATGATGTTAGACAAAGAGTTATCTGACATATGGAGTTCTCTTAATTTGACATTTTTAGAAAGATTAATGCTAGAGAATTTAGTATTCCACAACCAAAGATATTCTAGATCAATATTATGGCTAACATCTAAGTTCTTTATATTGTTGTCATGCAATTCAAGTACTTTGAGATTGCTTTGATTTGATAAGTCAATAGAATTCAGCGGCGCTCCAATCCAGATTCCTTCCAGTAAAGGATTGCCGCTTAGGTTCACAGAAAACAAAGAGTCTGAATGTATGGACAGTTCTCTCAAATTCTTTAAATACTCAATTCCTTTTAAGTTGTCTATATTTGAATATAACTCATATATTCCAGTTATTTTCTCATTTTCGTCATCGTCTAATATGCCGTCGCGATTTAAATCATGGTCAGATACTAAATTGCGAATAGTTGGATTAGGGAAGTTTGCTTCGTTGATGACAATGTCGCTTGGGGCAGCGGAAGCGGTCACCGGCAATGAGCCGAACGGCATCGTCAGCGCGAACGCAACGGCGACACCCTTTGTCCACCTGTTCATGGTGGCTCTCCTTCCTTCAGGGGGAATCGTTATATATGCGCACATGCACAGTTCCATTCTTCGCCCGCAGAAAATGGAAACGCGCGCCAAGTCGATATCGACTTGCGTGAAGTAAGAATCGTGCAACAGGTCAGGAGTGATTGGAGGTGTCCAATGTTGCATCTTGCCTATATAGCAACGTAGGCACGCCTCCTTTGACCCATCTTCTTCTTACGCGTCGAGCCGATTAGATACACGGGTTCAGAGTCATTGCGCGACATGGCACCTTAGCTAGCCGTCTATACGCCTCGCTGATCGCAAAATGAAACATGTCTGCAGATCACCTGAACAAGCGTTCCACGGAGGCACCCAAACGGCATGTTGGAACCAGCCTCTTTCACTAATCATCTCGACAACGAACAGAATTGGTGATTCTATACGCAAGGCAACTCGTCAGTCTCTCTATAGAGAGGGATGAGGGACTTTTGCGTTTTGACCGTTACGGCAACCCGAATCCGATGCATGCATTGCGATTTACTCTCCGTGCGGAGCGCTGCCCTGTTTTGCCAACTTGAATGTGACACGGAGGACGATTTTGGCGCCAAGGTACGCACTTCTTACATCCGATGGAACGCAAAGCTTTCTATTGGAGAAAATAGATGTCGAGATGATTTTGCTCTCGTCAGTATGACTGCTCGCTTCCACTAAGGAGGGGAATCATGAAGAGGAAGATATGCATGGCCGTCAGCTTTTTGCTGACATTGGCAATGACGCCTACCATTGCAGTTGCGAATGAACCTACCTTCCCGCATGCGGCTGTACTTCAGCAATCAACAATGCAACATCCTGTTGAGGCCGCAAATAGCACAGATATGTATGCGACTGAATTGCGGATCGCGGGTTTGGACGGATCGGAAACTTGGCTAAACAGGGATTACTCCGGATATTACCGTGTAGTGATTGGTGGCGGTATATCGTGTGGCAGTGAAGCGTATAAACAAGCTTTGACCTTATCTAAAAATAGTGCTTATAAAGATGTGCAATTCTTTGCTTTAGACGTCGAAGGGGATCGTTCTAATTTCTCGCAGAAGTACGGTCAGTCTAGTACAAAAAATGTCATATTCGCATCAACCGATGATTACGAATATAACAACTGGTTTTCCAGGTTGTTGTTTAATCCGTATTCACCATTTTGGGTGCGTGCGCCACAAGGCTCTGTCTCCTTGCCCTATATCGCCCTTCTTGACAAGGACGGGAAAATAGCGTCCGCCACAGCCGAAACTCAAGATATTGCAGATTTGATATCTGAAAACTTTGGTATTAAGATAAGTCAAAGCAGTCTATCGTCAGTTACTCACACACGTTTGGGTTCGGGGTACACCGTACACACCAGCGAAGCAATTGATCAAAGGGGGATATCGCGAAAAACTCTCGATTTGATAAAAAAATGGCGTAGAGACGCTTTGATGGATGGAAACGTAAAGATATATCTTTACGATGGATATATTACAATTCGAGAATTCCTGCAAAATCAAGAGATTTCTGAGGCGGATTACCTCAATCCTCAATGGTCTCAACATCTAGAATATATCGCTTTGCAACGCGTGATTGAGGCATATGACGCTTCACTTGATCATTCTCGACCTAATGGAACTCATGCTTTTACCGCTAGAAAAGACAATCAAGAAAGCACCGGTGAAATACTTGGTTGGGGATATCAAGACATAGCTGATGCAATCAATGTTGGATGGGCTGGAGAGAAAGCGGATTATATTAAGCAAATTCAGGGGAAAGATCATGGCCCCACTGGCCATTACCTTCAATTAATTCATCCTGGAAGACGATGCTATGGATTTGCGTCAGGGAGTGCATACCGCTACGGCACTGCTTTTGCTGGTGAAACGACATCGAAAGAACCGCAGGATGGGGCGCCGACGAATCTGTATGGCACATTCGACTTTGAGGTGAATATCAGTGAGGATCGTCTGAATCAAGGCGTGACGCTTGATGTGCCGGCATCGATGAATGTTGGTGCTTCCCATAAGGCCATGGCCAAGCTTAAGTATATGGATGGCCGTTACGAACTGCGCGGTACGTGGACATCATCGGATCCATCCGTGCTCTCCGTGGAATCCGGTGGCGCGCTCAAGGCATTGAAGTCAGGACGTGCCACGGTGACGCTCTCGTCCCAAGGCAAGAGCTATTCGACAACCGTTTCCGTGGTGGTGCCGGTGTCGTCGGTGTCGGTTTCGGGTGGCGCGTCCTCGTTGCAGGTGGGTGGTTCCACGCGGTTCACGGCGAGCGTCAGTCCGGCGGACGCGACCGACCGCAAGGTCGTCTGGTCGAGCAGTGATCCGGCAGTCGCGACGGTGGACGCCAGCGGGCAGGTCAAGGCGCTCAAGGCCGGTACGGTGACGGTCACGGCGAAGGCCGGCGGCAAGAGCGCATCTGTGAAGGTCACAGTGAAGACGCCTGTCATTGCA
>NZ_RYUH01000019.1 GCF_004155535.1 Bifidobacterium pseudolongum subsp. globosum
TGTGTTTGGTGGTTTGAGAACTCAATAGTGTGTACTGTACTACTTGCCATGATCGCGCTGTTTTGGTGTGGTTGTGGTTTTTGATTGCCAGTCCGATGCCCGCCCGTGTGGTACCCGAGGGGGTTTGATGGGTGTCGGGGTTTTTTGTGTGACCGTTCTTGGCCTTACAAGGATGGTCCGTCTTTTTTCTTTTGGTGAGTCATCTGTTGGATGTCTCCATGGAAGTTTTTTTGTGGAGGGTTCGATTCTGGCTCAGGATGAACGCTGGCGGCGTGCTTAACACATGCAAGTCGAACGGGATCCCTGGCAGCTTGCTGCCGGGGTGAGAGTGGCGAACGGGTGAGTAATGCGTGACCGACCTGCCCCATGCACCGGAATAGCTCCTGGAAACGGGTGGTAATGCCGGATGTTCCACATGAGCGCATGCGATTGTGGGAAAGGCTTTTGCGGCATGGGATGGGGTCGCGTCCTATCAGCTTGTTGGTGGGGTAACGGCCTACCAAGGCGTTGACGGGTAGCCGGCCTGAGAGGGCGACCGGCCACATTGGGACTGAGATACGGCCCAGACTCCTACGGGAGGCAGCAGTGGGGAATATTGCACAATGGGCGCAAGCCTGATGCAGCGACGCCGCGTGCGGGATGGAGGCCTTCGGGTTGTAAACCGCTTTTGTTCAAGGGCAAGGCAGGTTTTTTTGGCCTGTTGAGTGGATTGTTCGAATAAGCACCGGCTAACTACGTGCCAGCAGCCGCGGTAATACGTAGGGTGCAAGCGTTATCCGGATTTATTGGGCGTAAAGGGCTCGTAGGCGGTTCGTCGCGTCCGGTGTGAAAGTCCATCGCTTAACGGTGGATCCGCGCCGGGTACGGGCGGGCTTGAGTGCGGTAGGGGAGACTGGAATTCCCGGTGTAACGGTGGAATGTGTAGATATCGGGAAGAACACCAATGGCGAAGGCAGGTCTCTGGGCCGTTACTGACGCTGAGGAGCGAAAGCGTGGGGAGCGAACAGGATTAGATACCCTGGTAGTCCACGCCGTAAACGGTGGATGCTGGATGTGGGGCCCTTTTTCCGGGTCCTGTGTCGGAGCTAACGCGTTAAGCATCCCGCCTGGGGAGTACGGCCGCAAGGCTAAAACTCAAAGAAATTGACGGGGGCCCGCACAAGCGGCGGAGCATGCGGATTAATTCGATGCAACGCGAAGAACCTTACCTGGGCTTGACATGTGCCGGACGCCCGCGGAGACGCGGGTTCCCTTCGGGGCCGGTTCACAGGTGGTGCATGGTCGTCGTCAGCTCGTGTCGTGAGATGTTGGGTTAAGTCCCGCAACGAGCGCAACCCTCGCCGCGTGTTGCCAGCGGGTCGTGCCGGGAACTCACGTGGGACCGCCGGGGTTAACTCGGAGGAAGGTGGGGATGACGTCAGATCATCATGCCCCTTACGTCCAGGGCTTCACGCATGCTACAATGGCCGGTACAACGGGGTGCGACACGGTGACGTGGGGCGGATCCCTGAAAACCGGTCTCAGTTCGGATCGCAGTCTGCAACTCGACTGCGTGAAGGTGGAGTCGCTAGTAATCGCGGATCAGCAACGCCGCGGTGAATGCGTTCCCGGGCCTTGTACACACCGCCCGTCAAGTCATGAAAGTGGGCAGCACCCGAAGACGGTGGCCTAACCCTTGTGGGGGGAGCCGTCTAAGGTGAGGCTCGTGATTGGGACTAAGTCGTAACAAGGTAGCCGTACCGGAAGGTGCGGCTGGATCACCTCCTTTCTACGGAGTTTTGTGGGCGCGCTGTCGCGCGCCGATGATGGGATGCTTGGTATCCGGCCGTCTGGCCGGGTGGCGTCCCCGCTGGCTGGGAAAAGGTCATCGCATCCGCGCCCGTTGTGGTGTGGGTGTGTGGTGGTGTGGTGCATGCTGTTGGGTTCCCGGACCGCCAGGCCCCTTTGTGGGGTGGTGTTCCGTTCCCGCTGTCCTGGCCGTGTCCCTGTGTGGGGTGGGCTTGGGGTGGTGTGGTGTGGTGGTTTGAGAACTGGAGAGTGGACGCGAGCATGAACGGTGTGCCCTTTGGGGTGTGCCGGGTGTGTTCGTACTGTTGATTTTGTCGAACCGTTCCGTCCCCGTCCTTTCGGGTCGGGGGTGTTGGATCGTGTTCGCGAGTGTTTTGGTAAGCCGCCCGCACTGTTGGTGTGGGTGGTGTTTAGATGATCTGATTAGTTGTCGTAGGGTGTTCCAGTGCATGTGGCGCGGGCCCAGCGGCCCCTTTTGCGGGGTTGGTGGGTTTGTTGCCATGGGCGTATGGTGGATGCCTTGGCAGGCAGTACCGATGAAGGACGTGTGGGGCCGCGATAGGCCTCGGGGAGCCGCCGACAGGGCTTTGATCCGAGGGTGTCCGAATGGGGTAACCCGCCGGCTGTTGTGGGCCGGCACCGCAGTGTTTGCGGGGGGTACGCAGGGAAGTGAAACATCTCAGTACCTGCAGGAAAGGATACTCCGTGAGTAGTGGCGAGCGAAAGCGGATGATGGCTAAACCGGTGCCGTGTGATACCCGTCGGGGGTTGCGGCGCCGGTGTCGTGGGAGCGGCCGTGCCGGTGCCGACGCGCCGGCCGCCAGTATAGAAAACCGTGTGTGAGGCGAACCGGGTTGGATACCGGGCCGTAGAGGGTGATGGCCCCGTAGCCGAACGCGCATGGTCTGGTGGTAGCCGTGTCCCGAGTAGCGCGGGCCTCGTGGAATCCCGTGTGAATCCGCCCAGACCGTTGGGTAAGCCTGAGTATACCTGTCTGACCGATAGTGTACCAGTACCGTGAGGGAAAGGTGAAAAGCACCCCGGGAGGGGAGTGAAAGAGTTCCTGAAACCGTGCGCCTACGAACCGTCGGAGCCTTGTAATGGGGTGACGGCGTGCCTATCGAAAAATGAGTCTGCGAGTCAGTGGCATGTGGCGAGCCTAAGCCGTTGGGTGGAGGCGTAGCGAAAGCGAGTCCGAACAGGGCGTTTTCAGTCGCGTGTCCTGGACCCGAAGCGGGATGATCTAGCCCTGGGCAGGTTGAAGCGCGGGTAAGACCGCGTGGAGGACCGCACCCACTTAGGTTGAAAACTGAGGGGATGACCTGGGGTTAGGGGTGAAAGGCCAATCAAATTCCGTGATAGCTGGTTCTCTCCGAAATGCATTTAGGTGCAGCGTTGGTTGATTGCGCGCAGGGGGTAGAGCGACTGGATGCTTGCGGGCCCGTACCGGGTACCAATAGCAACCAAACTCCGAATACCTGTCGTGTGTATGCCAGCAGTGAGTCGGCGGGGGATAAGCTCCGTCGTCGAGGGGGAGACAGCCCTGACCGTCGTCTAAGGTCCCCAAGCGCGTGCTAAGTGGGAAAGGATGTGGAGTCGCATAGACAGCCAGGAGGTTGGCTCAGAAGCAGCCATCCTTGAAAGAGTGCGTAACAGCTCACTGGTCTAGTGGTTCCGCGCCGACAATGTAGCGGGGCTCAAGCACGCCACCGAAGACGCGGCAGCAGCCATTCGATGGTTGCTGGGTAGGAGAGCGTCCCATGCCGGGTTGAAGCCGCGGAGTGATCCTGTGGTGGACCGTATGGGAGTGAGAATGCAGACATGAGTAGCGAGAGCAAGGTGAGGATCCTTGCCGCTGGATGACCAAGGGTTCCAGGGCCACGTTCGTCGTCCCTGGGTGAGTCGGGTCCTAAGGCGAGGCCGACAGGCGTAGTCGAATGGATGAACGGGTTGATATTCCCGTACCGGCCCTTTGACCGATCAACGGCCCCCTGGCCGAACACGCGTTTCCATGTTGGTTCCCATGCCTTTCGGGGTGTGGGGCGATACGTGGGTCTGTGTGGGGCGCCTTGGGGTCGAGCGCGTGGAGTGACGCGGACGGGTAGCCGGCCGGGGAGGTGGTTTTCCCTGGTCAAGCGTGTGGCCCCGCCCCCAGGCAAATCCGGGGGCATGATGGGGTGAGGCGTGACGATGGGGGCCCTTGTGGCCCGATATCCGGTGATCCCGTCGGCCGAGAAAAGCTTCGGCGTGAGGTCTTGGGCCGCTCGTACCCCAAACCGACACAGGTGGTCAGGTAGAGTATACCAAAGCGAGCGAGCGAATCCTGGTCAAGGAACTCGGCAAACCGCTCCCGTGCCTTCGGCATAAGGGAGACCCCCCGCGGTGACGGGCCCATGCGGCCCCGAGGCGGTGGGGGGTGGCACAAGCCAGGGGGTAGCGACTGTTTACCAAAAACACAGGTGCATGCCAAGACGCAAGTCGCCGTATATGCACTGACGCCTGCCCGGTGCCGGAAGGTTAAGAGGATCCATCAGCGCCCTGTGCGCGAAGTGGTGAATTCAAGCCCCGGTAAACGGCGGTGGTAACTATAACCATCCTAAGGTAGCGAAATTCCTTGTCGGGTAAGTTCCGACCTGCACGAATGGCGTAACGACTTCCCCGCTGTCTCGACCAGGAGCTCGGCGAAATTGCAGTACGAGTAAAGATGCTCGTTAAGCGCAGAAGGACGAAAAGACCCCGGGACCTTTACTATACCTTGGTATTGGCATCAGGTGCGGATTGTGTAGCATAGGCGGGAGACAGTGAAGCATGCACGCCAGTGTGTGTGGAGTCGGCCAGTGAAATACCGCTCTGTCCCCATCTGATGCCTAACCCGGACAAGTGAGCCTTGTCGGGGACAGTGCCTGGCGGGTAGTTTAACTGGGGCGGTTGCCTCCCAAAGAGTAACGGAGGCGCTCAAAGGTCCGCTCGGCCCGGTTGGCAATCGGGTGTCGAGTGTAATCGCACAAGCGGGCTTGACTGTGAGATCGACGGATCGAGCAGGGACGAAAGTCGGAGATAGTGATCCGGTGCCGGCGTACGGACGCGGCATCGCTCAACGGATAAAAGGTACCCCGGGGATAACAGGCTGATCATTCCCAAGAGTCCATATCGACGGGATGGTTTGGCACCTCGATGTCGGCTCGTCGCATCCTGGGGCTGGAGCAGGTCCCAAGGGTTCGGCTGTTCGCCGATTAAAGCGGCACGCGAGCTGGGTTCAGAACGTCGTGAGACAGTTTGGTCTCTATCCTCTGCGCTCGTTGGAATCCTGAGGAGGCCTGCCCATAGTACGAGAGGACCTGGGTGGACGAACCTCTGGTATGCCAGTTGTCGCGCCAGCGGCATGGCTGGTTGGCCACGTTCGGGAGGGATAACCGCTGAAAGCATCTAAGCGGGAAGCCCGCTCCAAGATAAGGATTCCTGACACCCCCTCGAGGGTGTGACAGACCCCAGGTAGAACACCTGGTCGATAGACCGGACGTGGAAGCCGCGCGAGCGGTGGAGCTGACCGGCACTAACGGTCGAAACACAAACACACCAGACCCGTTCCACGGGCACTGGCCAAGCATCCAACTACGCTAACCAGACCGACCACACACTTGGTCGACAGTCACGAACACACACACGCCCCGCGTCCACCCACCGGTCCCCAAACAACCACACCCGGCCCACGCCACGGGCCATAACAGAAGATTTGCGGCGGCCATGGCCCAGGGGAGACGCCCGGACCCATTCCGAACCCGGAAGCTAAGACCTGGCACGGCAATGGTACTGCACCCGACAGGGTGTGGGAGAGTAGCACACCGCCGCACCACACTTGAGGACCCCGGAAGGCGAACA
>NZ_RYUH01000002.1 GCF_004155535.1 Bifidobacterium pseudolongum subsp. globosum
CTTTCAACTGGAAGAAGTCAGACGCTCCCAGTCAAACAAGGCCCTGTAACAGTGGTCGGCATGCTCCCATGACCAAACCCGAAACTTTTACATGACTAAAACCGCAATCTCTAATTGAACACAAACAGCGAAGTGCTCGGCTCCGCGCGCGCCGCTGACCTGGCCGTGTGGATCGCCGACATGTTTCCGAACCGCGAATTCCTGCAGACGCGGTTGCGCGCATATCTGGAAAGCGCGGACAGTGCTACAGATGAGGAGGTGCATGATGAGTGAAGTCAACGAGTGGGGCGGCTCCGACGCGCAAGAGCTGTTCATGGATGCAAACTACCGGCCGGAGCGGCCGCACGGCCACATGGAGGGTCGGCTCGGCATGTCCGTCTCGTATCGGTTCGGCTACCGCTTCCTCGAACAAGACCTGTTCACGGAATCGCAGTGGACCGCGATACGCGAGATCCTCGAACGATTCTACGGATTGGGTGATCTCGAGACCGCGCTGACCTACGCGGCTGAACGGCGGCAAGACGGTTTGGGGCGCCACGTCGACCCGCCGTTGGATGCGCGCGATGTTGAGCCCGATCCGGATGACGAACTGCTGAATCCCGTCGGGTATCCGTGGGCGGTATTGCCGAACGGCGACCTGTCCGTGCTCGAGGCGGTGTATGAGCACATGGACGACCGCGACGCGACCATGCGGCTGATCATGTACTATCTTCTCGTCGATTGCATGGAATACGAGTCCTATCTCAACCTGCTGCGCGCGCTCGCCGACGAGGCATGGCCGGCCGTGCGCGCGCGTCTGGTGGAGCTGTTCGACGAGTATGGGCAGCGCATCATGGGAATGACGCGCAACCTCGCCTATGAGCATCTGCTGGTGGAGGAGCATCTGGGTGAGGCGGCGTGGCGGTATCTGCAGGCCCGCATGCACATCGACGAGAGCGAACAGGTGTTCTTCGGGTTTGTGAAGCCGCAGTTCCGCTCAATGCTTGAGACGCTGGCGTCGGTGATTGGCGAACCCCACCGTGAGGAGGTCGGCGCGTTGCTCGCCCAGCCGTTGCGCGATGCGGACAGCGATCTGTTGCGCGAAGACACGCAGGGCCACCGCATGCGCATCGCCGAAATCTTCTGCCAGCTGATTGCCGTGGGAGACCTGGAGTGCGCCGAGCGGCAACGCGCGCGTCTGACCGTCATGTATCCGAGTCGCCGTGAGCTGCATGCCGTCCTCGACGCGGTGTTCGCCGGGACCTTCGACGCCGCCAATCCGCCTTGGGCGGCATCTGCAGAAGACGGGGAGGAAGCCGGGTACGAGTAAATCGCGCTGCGCTGAGTGCCCCGCACACCGCGTGCGCAAAACGCAGCGGGGCCCGCATGCCAACAGACATGCAGGCCCCGCTCGCGCACACGCGCTATACACGCACGCCGCGCATCACACCGTGCACGGGGCGACGGTGCCGTAGTTGCCGGAGTTGTCGGTCACTACCACGTTCGCGCCAGTCGCTGTGTAGTTCTGCCCGGAGACGCCGTTCTTGTTGTCCCACTGGTCCGACCCGTTCGTGAAGACGAACTCAATCGCCTTGCCGTCCGGGTTGTCGATCTCGTATGAGACGTACCCGCTGCACGCGGCGGTCATCTTCACGCCCGGGGCGGCGGTCCAGGTGCCGCCATCGGCAAAACGCCAGTGCAGGTAGGTCGAGTCCGCGCCGAACTTCGTGCTCGGGTAGTAGACCGTGGTCGTGGCGGCCGGGGTCGGGTCCACGGGATCGACCGGGTCGACGGGATCCACGGGGTCGACCGGCGCGGTGCCGATGTTGACGAAGACGCTCACCTTGCCGCTCTTCACGGCGCCGGAGGTGATCTTCTTGTTCGCGACGGTCAGTATGCCGCCGTTGACCTGATCGGTGTAGGTGCCGTCGTCGAGCGTGGTGTCGAGGCCGGCGAGGTCTTTGTCGCCGTCCATGTTGGCCACGACGATGCCGTCGTTCGCGTTGCTGCCGTCGGACTTGGAGCGCTCGATCATCAGGCAGTTCTCGGCCTTGCAGTTGCGCAGGTATTCGGCGTTGCCTTCCATCGCATTGCGGAACTTGTTGACCCACTTGACTTCGGGGCTCTTCCACTCGTCGTCGCCGGCGTCGCCGAGCTGGGACTGCTCCGCGAACTGCGCGTTCGTGCCGCCGGAGCCGACCGGGCGGTTGAAGAAGAGCGGTGCGCCGCCTGCGCGGGCGCCGATGACGGCCCAGCCCATGCGGATCTGCCAGGCGGTCATGGCGGTGGACTGCTTGTCGCCGTTCGCGTAAGTGTCATGCGACTCGACCCAGGTGACGAGCTGGTCGTCCTGTACGCCCTGCCCCTGCAGGCTGGTCAGATTGCCGGCGTTGAGGTTCTTGCCGTTGAGTGCGCTGCGCAGCGCGCCGCCGTAGTTCGAAGCGGTGTTGCCGCCGCCATTGCTTGAATACTTCTCGAAGAGCGCGGGGTAGGCGGCCACGTTGAGGCCGGCGTCGCCCTGCAGCACCTCGCCGTACTGGTACTGGGCGCCGTTGTCGAGGATGGTGTCGAAGTACGGGGAATGCGTGCCGAACTCGTCGGGCAGCTCGATGTGCTTGGCGGCGTCGTAGCGGAAGCCATCCACGCCGTCAGCCACGGCCTGCTTGAGGAATCCCTGCATGCGGTTGCCGACTTCCTGGTTCTCGGTGTTGAGGTCCCACAGGCCGAGCAGGTGGCAGTGGGTCACCTGCCAGCGTTGGCTGTAATTGATTGCAGTGCCGTTATCTCCGCAGCCACCCTCGGATTTCGTGTGGAATAGGCTTGCGTTCTGCCAGCTTGGTTCGATGGCGTTCCAGTCGGAGGTGAAATGGTTGATGACGGCGTCCACGATGACTCGGATGCCGTACTTGTGCGCTTCGGCGGTCATGGCCTTGAGGTCGTCTTCGGAACCGACGACCGAGTTGCCGATTGAGGTGCCCGCTGGCTGGTAGACGTAGTACCAGTTCTCGGTGAACTGCTTGCCCTGCATGGGTCCCTTGATGACGCTGATGGGCGAGGTCTGGATCGACGTGTAGCCGGCGTCCGCGATCTCGGCCATGTGCTCCTTCATTGTGTTGAATGACCACATCCATGCGTGCAGGATCGAACCGTAGTTCATTTCCTTGGCCAGACCGTTCTGGGTGCGCGCGGCCTCGAACTGCGCGTTGCCGAGCGTGCGGTCGTAGCTCGTCGTCGTGGCGGCCTGTGCGCTGGACGCGCCGATGGCGAGGCCTCCGATGAGCGTTGCGGTGGCCGCGATGCCGGCGGCTGTTTTCCGGATGAGTCGGCTCATCGTCGAGCGGCGATTGGCTCCGGTGCGCAGACCGGCGTCTTTAGACAGAGGGGTCATGTCCACTGTCTCCTTTTCTCTGAAGGGATCTTCGGTTGTGCGCCGCACGGTGCGACGCTGCGGTCCTGCCCGCTGGATGCGGGGAATGCGCCGTCTGTTCAGGTGCCTTCCTCAGGGCGAAGCGATGCTGCTTCGGTGCGCAGTCATTGTGCAACCGTTTGCGGAAACGCCCTGTGCAGTGATTTGGAATCTTATGTGAAATGCAGCCGTAAAAGGTTCCGTGAATTAGGCTAAAGACAACGTAGTCATCGCATTTGTGGCGTTATGTCAGAAGAGGAACAGTGGAGTTGAGCCGTTGAACACCAAGTTTTGAGCCCGTCGAATAATGCACTTTTCGAGCCGAAGGCGTAAGGAACGAACATGCATCGTGTGCAAAAATGCCACGATGAAAGACATCGTTTGCAAAAAAGACGGTGGGTTGTGTCGTCTAAAGACGACACAACCCACCCCGCGGGTATTGCGATTGTGAACAGCCGGCCTTACGCGCCGAGTCCCTCTGCGGCCTGTTGCATGGCGAGCTTCTCGGCTTGCTCCTGCTGCGCTTCCATCTCGGCCTTCCATTGTTCGAGCATCTTGGCCTGCGCTTCTTCGCGCTCCTTGGCCTTGGTGCGCTTGCCTGCCATGCCGGTGCGCACGTCGTCCATCGCCGCCTTCAGCTCCTGCGCGCGGCTCTCGAAATTCTCCGCGAGCTGCGGCTTGTAGTCGAGCAGTCCTTCAGTGCCTTCGATATATGCGGCGAGCATGTTGCGCGCCTCGAAAGCGGCGGCGTTGCCCACCGACTCCTTGTACACCGCGCGCGCTTCGTCGAGACGCTTCACGAGTGCGGCGCGCGAAGACGCGAGTTTTTCGGCTTGCGCCATGTTCAGCGCGGGCGTGGTGCCCGGCACTTCGCCCACCAGCGTGATGTTCTGCGCGTTCTGCTCGCGCGCCATGGTGGAGCTGCCCGCCAGTTCCCACCACGTGAGGCCGCCCACTGCGATCACCCCTGCCGTGACCGCCGCGACAATGGTCGCCACTGTGCTGTGTGTGTTCTTTTCCTTGTTCCCAAGCATGATTCCGCCTCCTCGCCGAGTCTTGCTTCTTGCCCCCCGTTTCTTGGTTTCACATTATACCGGCGGCGCATGGGAAAAGCCTTGGCGTGTTCACGCCAAGGCCTTGGAAAATCCTGTGAATCGATGGTACTAGTCGATCAGGTGCGAGCGCATGAACCACTGGAACTGCTCGAGCTTTTGCACGTGGTCCTGGATGATGTTGGAGCTGATCACGTCGAGCTCGTCGAGCTCCTTGATCGCCTCGCGGTCGTCCTTGATGAACGAGTCGTAGTAGGCGTCGAGCGCGCGCAGGTACTCCAGCGTGTTCTGGCGGCCTTCGAGCTCGAACTTCGGCCAGGTGCGGAAGCGCACGATGTCGTCCGGGCGACCCATCGGCGAGCCGCCGAGGGCGGCGATACGTTCCGCGGTCTCATCGGCCATGGCGAGCACTTCGTCGACCTGCGGGTCAAGCATCTCGTGCACGGCGATGAAGTTCGGGCCGGCGACGTTCCAATGCGCGTGCTTGAGCACGAGCGCGGCGGCCTGTTCCTGGCTCAAACGCTCCTGCAGGATGCCGATGATCTTCTCCGAGGTCGCCTCATCGAGGCCTGGGATGATGAATGAGAGTGCCATATGCATGTCCTTTCACAATAAACTGACATATGTCTTGCCTTCGAGCTTACGTGCGCCGGCGGCGAGTTTCCTGACCGTGAGCTGACAGCCTAACCATGTGTCTGTTCTGCATATGAAAAAACCGGTACGGGCAACACCTGTACCGGTCGGAGGCCTCAGTTCGCGCCGTTGTCGCTGCCGTCGCCGGCGCTGGACTTCCCGTTTCCGGAATCGTCTTCGGTCTGCTTGCGTACCTCAATGGTCTCGATGCGGCGGCCATCCACCTTGGTGACGGTCATCGTGTAGCCGTCATCGGAAGTGTAGGAGTCGCCGATCTCACCCATCTTGCCGGTGTGGGCCAGGAAGTAGCCGGCCACCGTCTCGTAAGGTCCGTCGGGCAGTTCGATGCCGGTGAGGTCGTCGAAGTCCTCAATGGTCATGCCGCCGTCCACGCTTGCGGCGCCATTGACGAACACATTGGCCGGCTCGGTGCCCTTTGGCTTCTCTTCGGGCAAGTCGTATTCGTCGCGGATGTCGCCCACGAGTTCCTCGGTCATGTCTTCGAGCGTCACGATGCCATCGGTGCCGCCGTATTCGTCAATGACCGTGGCCAAGTGGATGCCGCGCTTGCGCAGCAGCGCCAGGCTGGGCAGCAGCTTGGATGTGCCCGGCAGCGAGATGCCGTCGCGCACCACGTCGGCCACGGTCATGCCGTCCGGGTTCTGCACATCGAGCAGGTCGCGCACATGGACGAATCCGAGGATGTCATCGAAATCCTTCCCGGAGACGGGGTAGCGGGAATAGGGCATGTCGCGCACGAACGCAGCGGCCTCGCGCAACGGCATGTCCGCGTTCAGGAACGCGACATCGGCGCGCGGGCGCATGACTTCGGCCACAATCGTCTCGGAGGCGTCGAACACGTCGTCGAGGATGGTGCGTTCGTCGTTGGAGAGGTTCGAGTTCGAGCTGACGAGCACGCGGAGCTCTTCGTCCGAAACCTCCGATTCGGTCTCGTTCGGGTCGAAGCCCAGCAGGCGCACGATGCCGTTGGTGTTCTTGCCAATGAGCCAGATGATCGGCTTGCAGATCTTGGCGAACGCGGAGATCGCGGGCACCACGGCACGGGCGATCTGTTCGTTGCGCTGCATGGCGATGCGCTTCGGCACCATTTCGGAGATCACGATCGAACAGTACGAGATGATCAGCGTGAGCACGATGGTGGTCAGTGGCGCGGCCACGTTGCTGGGCACGCCCCAGCCTTCCACGACCGGCACGATGAACGGCGAGATTGAGGATTCGCCGAACGATGCGGAAAGGAAGCCGGAGAGCGTGACACCGATCTGCACGGTGGAAAGGAAGGTATTCGGGTCGCGGGCGATTTTCGCGACGCGGGCGCCGCGCGCGTCTTCCTGTTCCATTTGGTCGATTTGGGAACCGCGCAGCGAGACGAGCGCGAGCTCCGTGCCGGCGAACACCGAGCCAAGCAAGAGGAATACGAAGATGAGCAGAATGTTCAAACCTAAAGACATGCCTCAAGCGTAGGTCATTGGCAGGGCAATTACGTGGTTGGGCAGGTATCTGCGATTGTGGGGTGGGGCCCCTTAGCTGCAACGCTTTCAAATACGACACCACGCTATCGTGTGTTGCATAAACCTTAACCTAAGAGGGTTTTTGGCAGAGAAGTCCCACCCCACAATCGCAGTTATTGGTATCCGGCCGCGGTTGTGGTTATCGTGGATAGGTGTGGGTAGGGCGCCTGTTTTCCACATATCCACAATCGTTCTGGAGGCACTGGCATGGAATGGTGGCGTGTGCTTGGGTTGCTGATGTGAACGAGTCGAAACAAAGCGAGGAATTGCGGCGCATACGTGACGAAGTGCTTCAGGAATGCGTGGATGGCCAAGCCAAGATGCATACGCCACCGGTGTTCTGCCGTATGACGGCGTTGGCACTGTTGGCAATTGAGCGCCCTCGCATGCGTGGGCGCCGTGAGATGCGTCTTGAACGTGTGATCGCCAACGCGAACGAGCATCATGGCCTTGCCGGCATCCGTGATGTGCGGTGGGCGGGGGTGATTCAAACGCATATAGTGGAGGATACGGTGTGTTGCACATCGCCGGAATGCACATGGGTGATGATGGCGCGGGTGCTGAGCCCGGTGGAACTTGTGGTGCTCGCCGACAGCATGATGCGGCGCGACCCACGGCTCAAACGCACCTCGGTCGAACGCCTTGAAACCTATCTCGACCAACTGGGGGAGTGTTCGGTCAAGGTCTGGGGGCTGCGGGCCTGTAGGAGCGCATTGCGCTTGGTGCGCGAGAATACGGATTCCTCAATGGAAAGCCGTGTTCGCCTGGTGTTGGAGAGCTACGGTCTGGGTGCGCCGGAGGTGAACCATCCGGTGGTGAACCCGCACACCGGCCGGTTCATGTATTTGGATATGGCGTATGTCGATTTGAAGATCGCCATTGAATATGATGGCCAATTCCATGCGGAGCAATGGGAGGCCGACGTGCATCGCCGCCGTCTTCTCGACGAGTTGGGTTGGGATGTTGTCCAAGTGACCGCTGCCGATATGCGCACGGAAGGCGACCGGCATGCCTTGGCGTTGAGGGTCGCGCAGCATATCAGCCTGAGGTTGGGGCGGAAGGTGCGTGTGCGGGCGCCTCTTTCGGTCAAGCAGCTCATGGATGGGCGCCGCGGCGTTGAGGCACGTTGGGCGCTCGCGAGTTGACATATTTGCGATTGTGGGGTGGGGCCCGAGGAGGTCCCACCCCACAATCGCAAATCCCCCACCGCTAGAAGCTCAGCACCTCCACAAGACCGGATTCCAGACGGTAGCGTGCACCCACAATCATGAGTTTCTCCTGCGCGAGTGCTTCGCGGATCACGTCCGAATGCGTCACGAGATGCTCGATGGTACGCGCGATATGCACCTGCTCGTATTCGTCGGACGAATCGAGTCCGGCCATCTGCGCCTGCCAGACCGAAAGCCCCGCGTTTTTGAGGAATTCGGAGTCGGAGGCCATGATCACGTCGTCTAGGCTCTCCATGAGCTGCTCGCGCGTCATCGGCGCGGTGCCTTGCGATTCGCCTTGCAGCTTGGTGATGAGCGCTTCAAGCTCCTCGGCGCCTTTCTGCACGGCGGCGCAATGCTGGTGGCCCAACACCACGAGCAGGCTCACGTGCAGCCCGGTCACCGCGTATTCGAGCGATTGCAACACGGCCGGGTCAATCATCTGGCCGGCGGTGCGCACGGTGAACATATCGCCAAGCCCCGCGTCGAAAATGATCTCCGGTGGCACGCGCGAATCCGAGCAGCCGAGCACCACGGCATCCGGGTTCTGCGTGTCGATGAGCGATTCGCGCGTCTCCTTGTCTTGCCACGGGTGTTCGGCCTTGCCTTCCGCGAAGCGCCGGTTGCCCGCGAGCATGCGGCTCCAGGTGCTGTTCGCGGTGGTTTCTTCGGTGCTTTCGGTCATGGTGACTCCTCTGATTGCTGCGGCTCATGCGTTAAGGTAAATCATAGAAGCTTTTGAATACAGCGCACTTTTCGATGCGCGCAATCGCAGGAGGTGGCGATGGCCGACCGCAAGGGGGCAAAGCGCCCTTCGATTTTTGAGGTGGCGAAACTTGCGGGTGTGAGCCATCAGACCGTTTCGCGCGTGATCAACGATTCGCCCAACGTCTCGCCGGCCACGCGCGAGAAGGTGGAGCTCGCGATTGCGGAACTGGGCTATCGCCCCAGCAATTCCGCTCGCTCGCTCGCCTCGAACCGCACGCGCACAATCGGCATGATCGCTGGCGGCCAACGCTTTTACGGCCCGGTGACCGCACTGTCATCGATCGAGGCGACCGCACGCGCCCACACGATGTTCGTTTCGGTGGCGATGGTCCACGAGGCGGAGTGCACCCAGCAGGAGTTCGACGACCTGTGCGGCATGTTCATGCAGCAGGGCGTGGACGCGTTCATCTTCCTGACCCCGACCGATGAGATGTTCCAAGTGGCGTGCCGTGCGAAGGTGACGCAGCCGTGCGTGATCATCACGTCCACGCACGGCGCCGTGAGCGTGGGCGAAGGCATGCGCATGCTCAACGCGCGCCGCCACCGCCGTGTTTCGCTTGTGGGCGTGGACCAGTGGGGCGGCATGGCTTCGGTGATGCGGCTGATCCGCAAATACGGCCACCGCAATGTGCTGTTTTTCGCGGGCCCAAGCCAGTGGCGCGACGCTCACACGCGCCTGCTGGCATGGAACAAGCTGTGCGCGGAGAACAAGGTGAACTCGGTGACGGTGCAGTGCGGCGACTGGGAGTCGACCGACGCGTACCGCCGCATGAACCATATTCTCGACAACATCGGGTCGAACGGCGGCCGCCTGCCCACGTGCGCGGTCTGTTCGAACGACGTGATGGCGATCGGCGTGATCCGCGCGCTGCACGAGCACGGCGTGCGCGTGCCCGACGACATGAGCGTGACCGGCTTCGATGACATTCCCGGCGTGAGCAACATGTACCCGCCACTGACCACGGTGCGGCAGGATTTCGACGACCTGGGCGTGATGGCCATGAAGGAGGCGCTGTTTTTGATGGGCGATGGCGACGAGCCCGGCTACCCGGCTTCGTACCATGGCGTGGGTCTGGTGTCCGCCGACCTGATCGTGCGGCAGTCGGTGCGCGCGGCGCCGCGGCGCTGACACGAACAAGCGGGGTTTCCGTGACCACGGAAACCCCGCTTGCGCATTCACTGCATCATTGGTTCATTTGGTGTGTTCGTCTGTGTTGTCTGCCTGTGACGCCTCCTTCGTGTTCCAGCCGAGCACCGCGTTCACCGCGCAGTACCCGGTGACGATGATGAGGCAGATGCTGAAGATGACATTCGACCAGCTGAAGAGCTCGCCCGCGTTGTTCGCCTCCACACAGGTCTGGACGAGCCAGATTGCGCAGGCCACTGCGGTGAGGGCATAGAGTCGGGCGCGTGCCGCCGATGTGATGTTCATGATGTGCCTCTTTCGTTGATGATGTGGTGGTTCAGCTCTTCTTGCGCTTGGAAAGGATGTCCACGGCCACGGCGCCCAGGAGCACGAGGCCCTTGATTGTCTTCACCACTGCGGTGTCGACGCCCATGATGGACAGGCCCTGGTTGATCACGCCCATGACGAGTGCGCCGACCACAGCGCCCGGGATGGTGCCGACGCCGCCGGTGACGGCCGTGCCGCCGATGAAGCAGGCTGCGATGGCGTCCATTTCGAACTCCATGCCGGCCTGTGCGGTGGCGGAGGAGAGTCGCGAGAGCACGCAGACCGCGGCGATGGCCGAAAGGAATCCCATGTGCACGAAGAGGGTGAAGTCGACGCGCTTGGTGTTGATGCCCGAGAGGATGGCCGCCTTGCGGTTGCCTCCCACCGCGTACACATGGCGGCCGAACACCGTGCGGGTGAGGATGAAGTTGTAGACGAAGACGAGCACGCCCAGGATGACGAGCATGATCGGGATGCCGCCCTGGTCGGCGTTGCCGGAGAGGGCCAGCAGGTAGGTGACGAAGCCGATGAGCAGCGTGGCGATGACGATCTTGGTCACGGTGAGCGCCATGGGCTCAGGCGCGAGGCCGGCCTTGGCCACCTTGCCGCGGCGGCGCAGCTGGCTCCACGCGAAGAGCGCGATGCACGCGATGCCGACCACGATGGTCAAGCCGTCGAACGGGCCCCACCACCCAAGCAGCTGCGGCAGGTAGTTGCGGGCGATGCCACGGAACTCCGGCGAGGTGATCGGCACGGATTCACCGACGATCACGGTGGCGAGGCCGCGGAAGATGAGCATGCCGGCCAGTGTGGTGATGAAGCCGGGGATGCCCACATAGGCCACCCAGAAGCCCTGCCAGCAGCCGATGATCAGGCCGACGACGAGCGAGATGAGAATCGCGAGCATCCAGTTGACGCCTTGCCGTTCCATCAATATGGCGCACACACCGCCTACGAAGGCGACGATCGAGCCGACCGACAGATCGATGTGCGTGGCGATGATGACCATGACCATGCCGATGGCGAGGATGATCACATAGGCGTTCTGCTGGATGAGCGAAACGAAGCTGTTGGGCTTGAGCAGCACGCCCTTGGTGAGGAACTCGAAGACGAGCACGATCACCACGAGCGCGCCCACGATGCCGTATTGCTTCGAATTGTTGGCCAGTGTCGCGAGGAATCCCGCGCTCTTCTTTTCTGCTGGGGTTGCATTGACAGTGCTCATGATGCAACCACCTCCTTCTCCTTGGTCATGCCTTTCATGAGATATTCCTGGGTGAAGCCGTTCTTGCGCACGTCATCGGTGACGACGCCTTGGCTGACGGTGTAGATGCGGTCGCAGATGCCGATGAGTTCCGGCAGCTCCGACGAGATGACGATCACGGCCTTGCCGGCGTCGGCCAGCTGGTTGATGATCTCGTAGATCTCGTATTTCGCACCGACGTCGATGCCTCGCGTCGGCTCGTCGAGAATCAGGATGTCGGGGTCGGAGATGACCCACTTCGCGAGCACCACCTTCTGCTGGTTGCCGCCGGAAAGCGTGCCGACGTTCACATCGATGCTGTTGCACTTGATGTGGAAGTCGCGGCGGTACTCCTCGACCTCGCTCTGCTCGATGTTGTCGTTCATGATGCCGTGCGAGCTCATCTTCTCGAGCGACGCCAGCGAGGCGTTCTCGCGGATGTTCTGCAGCAGGTTGAGCCCGTAGACCTTGCGGTCCTCGGTGGCGTAGGCCAGTCCGGCGTTGATCGCGGCCTGCACGTTGGGCAGGTTCACTTCCTTGCCCTTGACGAACACCTTGCCCGAGATCTTGGAGCCGTACGAGTGCCCGAAGAGGCTCATCGCCATCTCGGTGCGGCCGGCGCCCATGAGCCCCGCAAGGCCCACGATCTCGCCCGAGTGCACGTTGATGTTGGCGTGGTCCACCACGACCCGGTTCTGATCGAGCGGGTGGTGCACGGTCCAGTCCTCGATGCGCAGGTATTCCTCGCCGGGCTTGTTGGACTCATGCTCCGGGTAGAGGTTGGTGAGCGAGCGCCCCACCATCTTGCGGATGAGCTCGTCCTGGTCCAGCGGCGTCTCCGGGGTGACGAACATCGTGCCCACCGTCGCGCCGTCGCGGATGATCGTCACATTGTCTGCGATGGCGGCGATCTCGTTGAGTTTGTGGCTGATGATGATGCTCGTCACGCCCTGCTCGTCGCGCAGCTGGCGCACCAGATCGAGCAGGTGGGCGGAGTCCTCGTCGTTGAGCGCGGCGGTCGGCTCGTCGAGGATCAGCAGTTTGACGTTCTTGGACAACGCCTTGGCGATTTCCACGAGCTGCTGTTTGCCCACACCGATGTCCATGATCTTGGTGTCCGGGTTCTCCGGCAGACCCACGCGCTTGAGCAGCTGCGCCGCCTTGGCGCGCGTCTCGTCCCAGTCGATCACGCCGCCCTTGGCCTGCTCGTTGCCGATGAAGATGTTCTCGGCGATGGAGAGGAACGGGCTGAGCGCGAGCTCCTGGTGGATGATGACGATGCCGTCGGCTTCGGAATCCTTGATGGTGCGGTACTTGCACTCCTTGCCGTCGAAGGTGATGGTGCCCGAATACGAGCCATACGGGTAGATGCCCGAAAGCACGTTCATCAGTGTGGACTTGCCTGCGCCGTTCTCGCCGCAGATGGCATGTATCTCGCCGCGTTCCACCGACAGATTGACGCCGGAGAGCGCTTTGACCGGGCCGAAGGTCTTGACGATGTTGTTCATCATCAGAATCGTGTTGTTGTCTGCCATGACGATCTCTTTCCCCTCAGGAGTGCCGTCCGTCAGCGGATGGCCTCGCCCTTGGTGAGCTTGTCGAAGCGTTCCTGCGTGAGGTACTTCGCCTTGACCAGGTCGTCGAGGTTCTCCACCGTGATGTTCTGCGGGTCGAGCAGCTTGGAGGGCACGTCGACGTTGTTGTTGTTGAATTCGCCGTTGATGCCCGTGACCTTCTTGCCTTCGGCGATCTCGATGATCATGTCGTACACCGCGTCGGCCAGTTCGTCCACGTTCTTGAAGACCGTCTCGCCCTGCTTGCCCGCGGCGATGTTCGACACCGCGATCTCCATGGCGTCCTGCCCGGTGATCGGCGGCCAGGATTCGGTGCCCGGTTTCATGTCTGGGCGCTTGGCTTCGATGGCGTTGATCACGCCCTGCGCAATGCCGTCGTACGGGGTGAGCACCGCGTCGAGCTTCTTGCCGCTGGCATAGGTGGAATCGAGGATCGACTCCATGTCTTTCTGCGCCTGTTCGGTCTTCCACGACTGCACCGAGATCTTCTGCCAATCGTCAATGGTGAAGTCCTTGGTCACACCGCCGCCGTGGTTGGACGGGCAGATGAGCACGCCCTTTTCGAAGTACGGCTGCAGGATGTCCCACGCGCCCTTGAAGAAGTACTTGGCGTTGTTGTCGTCCGGCGAACCAGTGAACAGCTCCATGTTGAAGGGGCCCTTTTCGCCGTCGTTGAGACCCAGCTGGTCAACCAGATACTCGGCTTCCAGCTTGCCCACCTGCTCGAGCTGGAACGTGGCGTAGTAATCCACGGCGTCGGTGTTCATGATCAGGCGGTCGTAGGCGATCACCGTGGCGCCGGCGTCGCGCGCCTTCTCCACGGCGGGGCCCACGGCGGAGCCGTCCTTGGACGCGACCACGAGGATCTTGGCGTTCTGGTTCACCATGTTCTCGATGTCTGCGTTCTGCTGCGCAGGCTTGTCGTCCGCATAGTTGAGGACCACCTTGTACCCGGCTTCCTCAAGCTTGTTCTTGAGGTTGTTGCCGTCTTTGTTCCAGCGTTCCTCGGACTTGGTTGGCATGGAAATGCCGATTATCGCGCCTTTCTCGAGTTTCTGGGTGCCACCGGTCTGCTCGAATCCGGAACGGGTGGATCCGCATGCGCTCACGCCGGCGCATATCGCCAGACTGCTGATGAAGGCTGCTATCTTGGTGATGCGTTTCATCTGCTCCATCTCCTTCGACGGAATGTACAGCTTCTCTGCTGTGATCTCGATGAGATCTACAGTCAGGATACGCTTTTGTGTTAAGTTGTCAAACTCAATACGGCGTGTTTCGCGACAATGAGTTCACGTTCTGAACTCAATATGGGTATTTTCTACACATTTTCCACGATTTTCGTGTATTCAAGACCGATTTCCCGAGCGCGCCCTTTATGCTGGTGTGTATGGCAGGACGATTCTCAAAGAAGAAGCTGGGTTCACAGAGCTCACTTCGTGAAGCGAATCGCGCCAACCTGTTGGAATCGATCCATAAGTTCGGTGCGATGACGCAGGTGGAACTCGCCGAGATCATGGGCGTCTCCACCGCCACGATCTCGGCGCTCGTGCATCAGCTGTCTGACGAAGGCCAGCTTGAGACGCATGGCACCGTGCGCAACGGCCGGCGCGCGCAGCTCGTCACGCTCGCTCACCACAACGGACTGGCCGCCGGCGTGCACATCACACGCCGGGGCCTGCGCGTTGTGCTGTGCGACGACACGCGCTCGCCGTACATGGAGCACCATTACCCGCTCGCGCGCAACCATCTGCCCGACACGACGCTCGACATCGCCGCCCGCATGATCCGCGAATCGCTCCAGCAGATGGATGCGGGGGCCGACGAGCTGCTCGCGATCGGCGTCGCGTTGGGCGCGCCGGTCGACAAGCGCACGGGCATGCTCGCCGTGCCTGGCCTGCTGCCCGGTTGGGAGGACGTGGACGTCGCCGCCGCGTTCCGTGAGATGTTCGACGTGCCGGTGCTTGTGGACAACGACGCGAACATGAGCGCCTTCTGTGAGGCGCGCGTGGGCGCAGGCAGTGGCATCGAGGATTTTGTGTACGTGAATGTGGGCGATGGCGTGGGCGCGGGCATTGTGCGCGGCGGCGAAGTGCACCACGGGGTGACCGGTCTCGCCGGCGAGATAGGCCACATCCAGGTGGATCCGCTGGGTGCCATATGCCAATGCGGCAATCGCGGCTGCCTCAATACGATTGTGGACGAGCAGAGGCTCACGTCGCTGCTGGCGGTGACGCATGGCGACCTCACGCTCAATGATCTGGTGCTCAAGGCGAACGCCGGCGATCCGGGCTGCCGGCGTGTGATTGCCGACGCCGCGGTGCGCATAGGCAATGTGGCGTCCACGCTGTGCATCTCGGTCGACCCCGAGCTTGTGGTGGTGGGCGGCGAGCTGGCGCAGGCGGGCGAGGTGTTCCTGGACCCCTTCCGCGAGGCGCTGCAGCGGCTGCTGTTCCCTGACGCGTTGACGCCGATCGCGGTGCTCGAGGCGAAGCTGCCGAAGATCAACGGCGCGCTGGGCGCGGGGATCATGGCGATGGAGAACGAGGAAAGGGAGGCCCTCAACGGCGGGCGCTCCCAGAAGGGCAAGCAGGGGGAAGGCGATGAGTCATCAGTCGACGTTGATTGAGTTGCGCGGGGTCTCGAAACGCTATGGGAGCGTGGAGGCGCTGCGCGACGTCGATCTTGCGGTGCAGACGCGGCAGATCGTGGCCGTGGTCGGCGACAACGGCGCGGGAAAATCCACGCTCGTGCACGTGCTGGCCGGGCTTGTGCAGCCAGACGCCGGCAGCATCGCGGTGCGTGGTGAGACGGTGCGGCTCGACAGCGTGGCCAAGGCGGCGGAACTGGGCATTGCGTCGGCGTTCCAGCAGCCGCAATTCTGTGAGAACCTCGACGTCTCCGCGAACATCTTCCTAGGGCGCGAGATGCGCCAAGGCCTTTCGGTGCGCGACGACGCGGGCATGTACGCCAAGGCGCGCGAAGTGCTCAACACACTGTCCACACCGGTGCGCGCGGGGCAGAGCATCGCCTCGCTTTCGGGCGGGCAGCGGCAGACCGTGGCCATCGCGCGCACACTGCTCAATGACCCGAGCCTGATTGTGCTCGACGAGCCGACTGCCTCGCTTTCGGTGACGCAGACGGCCGAAGTGCTCGATTACATTGTGCGGCTGCGGTCGGCCGAACGCAGCGTGATCATGGTCTGCCACGACCTGCCGAACGTGTTCGCGATAGCCGACCGCATCGTCGTCATGCGGCACGGTGCGGTGTGCGCTGTGCACGCCACCGCCGACACCACGTACGAAGAAGTGATCGCGGAGATCTCGGGCGTGAGCAAAGGCGCGGTGGCCACCCGCATGCGCGCACGGGCCTCACGGGCGCGCATGCCGCGCTCGGGCGAGGCGGAATAGTTTTCGTGGGGTCGCAATGGTGCGGTTCCCTGCCCAACCAAGGAAGGTACACACATGAACACCACTGAACTCGTCGTCTCCATTGTCGTCGGCATTGGCTGCTGCGCGCTGGGCATGTTCCTGGGATCGATGCCGCTCAAGCGTGAGCAGATCACCGAGGAGCAGAACAAATACCAGCAATTGGGCGGCCTGCTCGCATGCGGCCTTGTGGTGATCCTGATGCTGCTGAGCATGGACATCGCATCGTGGGTCGCGATCGCGGCGCTCGCCGTGGGCGTGGGCATCTGCCGCGTCCCGGCGGTGCGGCGGTGGCTGCTGGCGCAGTTCCCCATGCTCAAGCCGGCCGAACCGCAGTCGCCGTTGCGCAAAGCGAAGCCGAAGAAGCGCTGACCGGCGGATCAGCGCTTCTTTGATGAGCGTTCCACCAAGGTGAAACCGGATGTGTGCACGCGTGTCAACGTATCTGGATGGCTGTCCAGCTCACCGGTGGAAGCGTGACCGAGACGGTTCCGCTGTGCATTGAGGCGGAGTCATTGGTGTATGGTTCCACGCGGTGTTGGTCGTGGAGTGTGTTGGCGGCGAGGATGTCGTCGTCATGGAGGGTGCGGGCCTCGATCTCATGCGGTGTGAAGCCCTCCGGCAGTTTGATGTCGAATGTGCATTCGTCGTCCAACGAGCGGTTGGTGACGAACACGGAGACGGAGCCATCCGCTCCGCGCACGGCGACGGCGTTCGTGGATGCCACATCGCCGTAGCGGTCGGTGTGGTATTGGGGGGATTCGATCTTGGGTTCCAGCACGCTGCCGCCCTTGGCCCAGGCGGCGGTGAGCGAGAACGGGTAGAAGGTGGTCTGCCGCCATGCCGGGCCGTTGGGTTCGGTCATGATCGGTGCGATCACGTTGACGAGCTGGGCGAGCGACGCGGCGTGCACGCGGTCGGCGTTCTGCAGCAATGTGATGAGCAGGTCCCCGACCACCACCGCGTCCGCCACTGAATAAATGTCTTCGAGCAAACGGGGCGCCACTGGCCAGTTGCCAATGCCTTCGGGGTTCTTGCTCGGTTCTTCCCCCATATACCACACGTTCCATTCATCGAATGAGATGTACACGTTGTGGTCGCTTTTGAGTCGCGAACGGGTGGCGTCGATGGCGGCGCCGACGTCTTTGATGAAGCCGTCCATGTCCACACCGGAGGCGAGGAACGACGCCATGTCGCGCGAACCGTCGGGCATGATCTGCGGGAAGTAGTAGGCGTGCGCGGAGACGAAGTTCACTTTGTCGAAGGTGTGTTCGAGCACGGTCTCTTCCCACTTGCCGAACGTGTCCATCGTGTGGCTCGACGAACCGCAGACCACCAGCTCGAGGTCCGGGTCGATCATGCGCATGCCGGCCGCGACCGAGGCTGCGAGCTTGCCGTAGTCCTCGGCGCTTTTGTGCCCCGTTTGCCACGGGCCGTCCATCTCGTTGCCCAGGCACCACATGCGGATGCCAAAGGGGTCTTTTGCGCCGTTGCGGATGCGCTCGTCGGAGCGCGCGGTGCCTTCGGGGATGTTCGCATATTCCAGCAGATCCAGCGCTTCGGCAAGGCCACGGGTGCCGAGGTTGACGGCTTCCATGAGCTCGTTGCCGCCGGCCTTGCGCAGCCACGAGGCCATCTCGTGCAAGCCGAATTGGTTCGTCTCTGTGGAATGCCACGCCAGATCGAGGCGGCGGGGGCGGTCCTGCTTGGGGCCCACGCCGTCTTCCCAGTCGTAGCCGGAGACGAAGTTGCCGCCGGGGTAGCGGATGGTGGTGGCGCCCAGCTCCTTGACCAGGTCGATTACGTCCTGCCGGAACCCCTCTTCGTCGGCGGTGGGATGCCCTGGCTCGTAGATGCCGGTGTATACGCAGCGTCCCAGATGCTCGACGAATGACCCGAACACCCGGTCGTGCACCGGGCCGACCTTGAATTCGTCGTCCACCACGAGCTTGGCATGTGTTTCAGTCTGCTGTGTCATATGGCCTCTTTGTCCTTTCTGCGGTACCCGACACGAAGGTTCACGCGCAATCGGCATGGGTTTCGGCGTCGAAGCCCGTGCCGCCACTGTGTGTGTATTTCAAAGTACCGCGTGTGTGGCCCCCAACACGCAGGATGGGCGCCGGCAATCAGTCAAAGACTGAAATGCCAACGCTTGCTCGGCGTGTTGACCTGCCGGTGCTCACCGAAGGCGAGTGCCATTTTGGTCCCTCGGCGTGTTTCCGTGTATGTGAGCGCTAACATAGAGATAGCCAACAACGACGTGCACATTCATACGGGAGGAACGATGTCGGATTCGCAAGACCAGGTGGCCGAGAAGATCAGCAGCGGGCGCACGTCTCTCGGCATTGAGTTCGGCTCCACGCGCATCAAGGCCGTGCTCATCGACGATGAGCGCAATACCATCGCCACCGGTGACTACGGCTGGCAGTCGCATCTCGTGGACGGCCTGTGGTCGTACGACGTGGACAAGATCTGGCGCGGCCTGCAGAGCGTCTACGCCGATGTCGCCGACCGCGTGGAGGCGCAGTACGGGCAGAAGCTCGTGCGCATCGGCCAGATCGGCTTCTCCGCGATGATGCACGGGTATCTGGCGTTCAACGAAGACGGCGAGCTGCTCGTGCCGTTCCGTACATGGCAGAACACGAACACGGGCGAGGCGCACGAACGCCTTTCGCAGCTGTTCCAATACAACATCCCCGAGCGCTGGTCGATCGCGCATCTGTATCAGGCGGTGCTCAACGACGAGCCGCACATCGGTTCGGTGCGCTACTTCACCACGCTCGCCGGCTACGTGCACTGGAAGCTCACCGGCCGTAAGGTGCTGGGCGTGGGCGACGCCTCCGGCATGTTCCCCATCGATCCGCAGACCAAGACGTACGAGCAGGACTTCATCGAACAGTTCGATGCACTGCCCGAAGTGGCGGCCCAGCCGTGGAAACTCGAGGATCTGCTGCCCGAGCCGCTCGTCGCGGGCACACCGGCCGGCGAACTCACGCCGGAAGGAGCGGCGTTGCTCGACCCATCCGGCGTGCTGCAGCCGGGCGTTGCGCTCGCCCCGCCCGAAGGCGATGCGGGCACCGGCATGGTGGCCACGAACTCCGTGCGCCGCCGCACCGGCAATGTCTCCGCCGGCACATCGATCTTCGCCACCGTGGTGCTCGAGCACAAGCTGTCCACACTGCGTCCGGAAGTCGATCTGGTCACCACCCCGGCCGGCGATCTGGCCGGCATGAGCCACGCCAACAACTTCACCTCGGATCTGAACGCGTGGATCAACCTGTTCCGCGAATTCGCCCAGCTCAACGGCAGCCCGGTCGACGGCGCCGACCTGTATGGCGAGCTGTTCCGCAGCGCCATCAGCGAGCAGGCGGACCCTGACGCCGGCGGCATGCTCGCCTACCCGTTCCGCACCGGCGAATTCCTGGCCGGGCTCGCCGAGGGCCGCCCGCTGTTCGTACGCGAACCGGAGGCGCGGTTCAACCTCGCGAACTTCATGCGCGCGCAGTTGTTCGGCGCGTTCTCGCCGGTCACGATCGGCATGAATGTGATGACCCATGACGAGGGCGTGCAGATCGATTCGCTCGTGGGTCATGGCGGCATCTTCGCCACGCCCGTTGTGGCGCAGCGCATCCTCGCCGCCGCGTTCGATACGCCGATCCGCGTGATGACGACGGCGTCGGAAGGCGGCGCGTGGGGCATGGCGGTCCTTGCCGGCTATCTGCAGCATGCGGACACGCCGCTCGCCGATTATCTCGACGACGTGGTGTTTGCAAATGCACAGTCCGTGACGGAGGACCCGCAACCCGCCGATGTGGAAGGATTCCGTACGTTCTTCGCGCGGTTCATGCAGGCGCTGCCGGTGGAGCGTACGGCGGTCGAATGCATGCCGATCGGCGCCGAATAATCGTCCAGCAGTCAATCCAACAGTCATTCAGCCAATACGGAAAGGAACCACAATGGCAACGCTCGCAGAGTATGGGCCGGAGGTCCGCGCGGAAGTCAAGCAGGTGCGCGAAGTGGTCGCGTCGTTGCACGAACAGCTCATCAAGTGGAACTTGGTGGTGTGGACGGCCGGCAACGTCTCGCAACGTCTGCGCACGGCGGACCTGATGGTGATCAAGCCGTCCGGCCTGCGCTACGAATACCTGACGCCCAGCTCGATGGTCGTGTGCGATCTGGACGGCAACGTGGTGGACGGCGCGGAATCGCCTTCGTCGGACACCGCTTCGCACGCCTACATCTACCGTCATATGCCGGACGTGTACGGCGTGGTGCACACGCATTCCACCTATGCGACCGCGTGGGCCGCGACCGGGCAGAACATTCCGTGCGGCCTGACGATGATGGGCGACGAGTTCGGCGGCGATGTGCCGGTCGGGCCGTTCCGTCTGATCGGGTCCGAGGCGATCGGCGAAGGCGTGGTGGAGACCCTCAAGCAATACCCCAAGTCGCCGGCGGTACTGATGCAGAACCACGGCCCGTTCACCATCGGCAAGGACGCCGAAGCGGCGGTCAAGGCGGCGGCGATGACGGAGGAAGTGGCGCACACCATGTGGGCCGCGCGCCAGCTGGGCGAGATCATCCCGATTCCGCAGGAAGACATCGACAAGCTCAACGACCGCTACCAGAACGTGTACGGGCAGCACTGAGCCGCCCATAATCCATATCAACCATCCACAGTGAAGTGAGGCAACACACCATGACCATGAACAACCCATTCGAAGGCAAGGAAATCTGGTTCGGCGTCGGGTCGCAGGACCTGTACGGCGAGGAGGCGCTGCGCCAAGTGGCACAGCAGTCCACCGAGATCGTGGACGCGCTCAACGCGAGCGGCCGCATCCCCGTCAAGCTCGTGCTCAAGCCGACGCTGAAATCGTCTGACGGCGTGCGCCGGTTCATGGTCGACGCCTCCGCGGACGACAACTGCATCGGTGTCATCACCTGGATGCACACCTTCTCGCCGGCGAAGATGTGGATCCGCGGCCTCGAAGCGCTCAAGAAGCCGTTGCTGCAGCTCAACACGCAGCACCACTTCGAGATCCCGTGGGACACCATCGACATGGACTTCATGAACCTCAACCAGGCCGCGCACGGCGACCGTGAATACGGCTACATCGTCACGCGCCTCGGCATTCCGCGCAAGATCGTGGTGGGGCACTACACCGACCCGGCGGTCGCCGACAAGATCGGCGTGTGGGCGCGCGCATGCGCCGGTTGGCAGGCCTCGAACACGATGAACGTGATGCGTTGGGGCGACAACATGCGCAACGTGGCCGTGACCGAAGGCGACAAGACCGAGGCCGAGCGCGTGTTCGGCGCCTCGATCAACACCTGGGCGGTCAATGAGCTCGTCGCGGCGTACGATGCGGTCAAGGAAGACCAGGTCAAGGACCTCATCGAGGACTACAAGGCGAAGTACGAGATCGCGCCCGAGCTGCTCGACAAGGACTATGATTCGCTGTTCATCGCGGCCCGCGAGGAATGCGCGATGGTGAACATGATGCACGCCAACAACTGCACGGCCGGCGTCGACAATTTCGAGGACCTGGGCGCCCTGCCGCAGCTGCCGGGCGTGGGTCCGCAGCGCTTCCCGTCCGAATACGGCTGGGGCTTCTCCGCCGAAGGCGACTGGAAGACGGCGGTGCTCGTGCGCATCGGCGCGGTGATGGGCTACGGCCTCGACGGCGGCGCCTCGCTCATGGAGGACTACTCCTACAACTTCACCCCGGGCAACGAGATGATCATGGGGTCGCACATGCTCGAAGTCTCGCCGTCGGTCGGCACGATCGCCAAGCCGCGTCTGGAGATCCACCCGCTCGGCATCGGCGGCAAGGCCGACCCTGTGCGCCTCGTGTTCACTGTGGCGCCGAAGCAGGACGCGGTTGTCGTCTCGCTCGCCGACGTGCGCACGCGCTTCCGCATGCTGATGAACGTCGTCGATGTGGTCGAACCGCTCGGCTCGCTGAGCAAGCTGCCGTGTGCGCGTGCCCTGTGGAAGCCGGAGCCGAACCTCGAGGTCTCTGCCGAATGCTGGCTGCGCGCGGGCGGCTCGCACCACACGTGCATGACCACATCGGTCGGCCGTGAGGCGTGGGAAGACTTCGCGCGCATCGCCGGCGTTGAACTCGCGACGATCGACGCCGAGACCACGCCGCGCGAATTCGAACGCGAACTCGAGATCGAAGACATGTACCACGAGCTCAGCAACCGCCACTGATTGATCAGGACTTACTTTCCCCTTTCCTTCCTTCTGCCATGCGCCGGTGCCCATTGGGTGCCGGTGCACGGTTTTCTGCGCCCGGTTCCGGGGGTTATGCCTCTGGCATCTGTAGACGGCTGACGATTCGCTGTTTACGTCACTGTTTTCGCCGTTATGGTCACTTTTTCGCTGGATTTATGACGATAACGGCGAAAACAGTGACATAAACGGAGAATCCAGGGGCAGTGGGCGGATTCTAATGGTCGTTGCAACACGTCCTTGTGATTGTATGCTTTATTGAGCGTATTCCATGGCATTGAGAAGTTCGATGATCCGTTCGCTTGGCTTGGCCCAGTCCAGTGTTTTGCGTGGT
>NZ_RYUH01000020.1 GCF_004155535.1 Bifidobacterium pseudolongum subsp. globosum
GCACCTGTAGCTACAGGTGCAATACTTGCTATTCGGTACACCCGATTCGAAAACGTACCCCAGAACAGTCAAGACACCGTGCGAACGAAGTCCACTAGATCATCGAAAAGGAAATGGCCAAGACCCATGCCGCTCCCTGTTGCGCTTGTCATAGGCACACACAGGACAGTCTCCCCGCTCGGCAATGCCATACAAGTGATCTTGTGCCGCGTTAATGTCCCACGCCTCCGAACACCACCAGATCTGATCAGGCTGGCCAAAAAGACTAAACCACTTACCGGCACGAGCTGATTCAGTGGCCTTTGCTCTCGCTCTCTGACGCTGCTCCGAGGAATGCGCAACCTGCAAGGTCTTCGCCCGCTCACGGTTAATCTGCTGTGTCTCTTCACTGGTAGGAATACTCGTAATATTCGGCCAGACACTGACGTAAGTTCGACCACACACCACACGACATGGATATACGGCAATGACCTCTTCAAGAGCTTCTTTGAACGTCTGCTTGAATTTTCTGAGTTCTTTAGTACCGCTGCCGAATTGTTGGTAGAGCTGTTCCCACTTGATGTGCGTTACCTCGCTCAATGAGTAGAAACGTCGTGTGATCCATGCATAGATGTCAATTGCCATGGGCTTTCCTAGTTTCGCCATGATGCTCAGGTCAATAGGAACGGGGCGATCTCTGAGCATTTCCACATATCCTCGTGAAAGCCTGACCCAGTTATAGGCAGTCTTACCTCTTTGCGGAGGAAGTTGCGGATTCAACCAATCGATATTGAATTCTTCTGCTACAACGAAATTCACGCCTGATGACTTGGACTCAGTGAGATTCACAATGGAGTACGTACAACGAAATAGCCGTTCAAACTGCGGCTTGATATTACGAAAGCTGGTTCCTCCCACCTTAACTTCCAGCAGCTCAAGAAAATCTCGAAATGACCGGCCAAGCTCCAGCGTATTCGTATTCGGATCAAAGCATGGATTATTAGTTTTTACCATGGTACAAGCCCATGCCTCAAATAGACGTGGGTACTTTCCGTAGGGAAGACAATCAACTCCGCCTGCAGAAAATGTCACTGTAAGTGTGCCGTTTCTCCTAGTGATTTCCTTGGTTTTAGGACGTCTATACGGCAGAGATACCTGAGAAGCAATTTTGCTAATGAACCCATGGCTCATCCAAGGTTCGTCGGGGATATCGAGTTCCCGATCTCTAGTAGGATCGTTCATGCGATCGCTTCTTTCTTACTCTCGCTGCGGTCGCCATTCCCCGGCTGCTGGAACAGCGCGGGGTTTTTTACTACTCACAGCAGTGTGGACTTTAGGTACAAATCTAAAAGTCAGGTGTGGACTTTAGGTACAGCAGTGTGGACTTTAGGTACAAATGAGGGACTTTAGGTACGAAATGAGGGACTTTAGGTACGAAATGAGGGACTTTAGGTACGCTCATGTGCTCTTAGCCCTACGGGGAGTAGGGCTAAGAGCCACCCCCCTATATACCTATATACCTATAACGCGCGCGCGCACGCGCGAGCAGAGGATAGCAGCAAGGATTAGGACGTGGCTTACTGGCGTTGTGCCGCGGCAAGCCGTCCCTTAAGTGTTGATGGCGCCAGACCCTGCAATCGAGCGAACGCGGCCTTGCTCGGCTTCCTTCCCGCGTCCCTCTCCGCGGTTTCGTACCGGTTCCAAGCATCGAGTAGGGCGGCTCCCTCTAACGGCTCAGAGGACGCCTTAGATGCTTTCACAGCATGGGAGGAGGAAGAAGCATCGGAGGAGTTATTCCTCGATATGGTCACAGCATTCAATGCAACAGTCAATGAACCGATGATATGTGCCCGTTCCTCGGCCAATTCATGAAGCGCGGAGGTTTTATCCCGCTCCGCTTCAAGGGCTTTCTGCGCGGCCTCAAGAGCTTCCGAAAGGCTTCGTACCTGTTCCTCGGCTTTGGTCAGTCCGGATCGCAACTCGCCCAGCTCACGCTCGGCCTCCCTGCGATCCTCTTCAAGACGCTCTATACGCCCCTGCGCCTCGGACTGGTACTCCAAGGCGTCAATCCCGGCCTCACGGATATCCTTTTTCCGATACCACTCGCGGACCATCTCGGAATCATCGTCCAGTTCCCACGCTCGGCCATGCATGCGAACCCCGCAGACTTCTGACGGTATCCCCTGTTTGGCGGCCGGCCAGCCCACACGCTGCGCCGCGGCCTTGATACCGGCAGCGGTGATGACACCCACCAGATCATTGGCCAAGTCGTTGATGCTTCTCCACGCCATTGCGATCACCTCCATATCGGATAGATATATCTATAGTAACAGATACATCTAACTAAATATGAGATAGTTCTCTCTTAATGAAAAGATACATGTATCTATATACAGATACATGTATCGATAGAGTGGGATATGAATATCTTTACGAGGACGTCCACGTCTTTGAAGCCGCATGCCGGCCCTGTGAGACCACTTTATCGCGCAACAGCGCACTGCCCACTGCAGTGGCATGAATAAAAAGAATCAAGCGAGCCACCGTGCACAAGGGCGCATAGCGCCATACGTGGAAACTGTAGTGTTGTGGGTCAGCAGCCACGCAGAGCGGATGTGGGAGCTGCTGTACGACCTGATGATTGATTCGATTCTGGAACTGCTCCTACCGGACACAGGATTTTTCCTGACCAACGCGATATGCAGCGTGGCGGCTGCGCGCTGTCTGAATAAGGCTGTGGCATGCATGGAGGACGTCATGCGGAATCGTCGTGATGTGCGTAGAGCGAAGCACCGGAGGGGTTAATCGGCTCTTGTGTGCAGCCTAAGCATTTTGCCTAGGCTGCACATGGAATTGCCACAATGCACAATGCAGGAAGCCAAACGGGAGCCTCACGAATTAGGCGCTAACTAGCGATTTATCATGTTGGCTTACGTAAGGAAAGGCGATGCCGATAGGGGGACGAAGAGGGAACAGCAAGCATTGCACCTGTAGCTACAGGTGC
>NZ_RYUH01000021.1 GCF_004155535.1 Bifidobacterium pseudolongum subsp. globosum
TGTATTTTGTCAAGTCGGTGTTTTGGTTTTGGTCATGTAGTTTTTTCGGTTTTGGTCATTGGGGCATGCTGGTCGTGGTTGATTGGTTGTTGGTGTGGTCGAACATGAGGGCTTCGCTCATGCGTCGGCTTGGTCCGTGGAATTCGATGAGGCGTCCGTGGTGGACGATGCGGTCGACGATCGCGGCGGCGAGTTTGTCATCCGCGAAGATGGTGCCCCATTTGCCGAATTCGATGTTGGTGGTGAAGATGATGCTGCGTCGTTCATAGGCGCCGGCGATGATCTGGTAGAGCAGGCGGGCGCCGTCGATGTCGAAGGGCACGTAGCCGAATTCATCGAGGATGATCAGATCGGCGCGGGCCAGGTCCTTGAGGATCTGATCGAGACTGCCGGCGCGTTTGGCCTTGCCCAGTTGCAGGACGAGTTCGGCGGTCTGGCAGAAGCGCACGGCGCGTCCCTGTCCGATGGCTTTGACGCCCAGGGCGGTGGCCAGGTGGGTCTTGCCTCGTCCGGTGCGTCCGTAGAAGACGAGGTCCTGGGCGTGGTCGAGGAACTCGAGGCTGGTGAGTTGGTCCCTGGTGTAGCCGTCGGGTAGTCGCACGTGGGTATAGTCGTAGCCGTCGAGGGTTTTCATGACGGGGAACCTGGCGCGGCGCAGGAGTCGTTCGCGTTTGGCGGTGTCGCGGTTGTCGAGCTCGCATCGCAGCATGCGCCCGATCGCGTCGATCTGGCGGGGCGTGGCCCACGAGAGCGTGTCGTCGATGGTCGCGGTGGAGATGAACAGGCTTCTGGCGTCGGCGCGCAGGCGTTCGATGCCGTCGTTGGTCTTCATGGGGTCGTCTCTCCTTGTGTGGGTCAGTGGCGGAAGGCGATGTCGTATTCGCTCAGGTCGATGGGATCGTCGTATTCGATGGGGTCCTGTCCGGCGGCCAGGCGTGAGGCCTGTAGTTCGACGCTGGCCGGGTCGAGGCCGCCGGTGGCTTCCAACGTGTCGTCCATGGCTTTGACGGCGTGTTCCCAGCCGTTGTCGCGGCTGAGCGTGAGCAGGGTCCTGAGATGGGCCTGCCGGTCGATGCCGTCCTGCAGGTCGAGCCATGCGGCCAGCGGGTCCGGCAGCGCGTCGCGCACCTGGCTGTTGCGCCATGCGTTGGGCCTGTGGCATAGCGTTTCGAGTTGTGTGATGGGCTCCTGGCTGTTCGTGGGCTGCTCGCCGTAGGCGCGTTCGTGTATCGCGACGGGCGCGCCCTTCGCGTCGAGGATCTCGACGCTTCCGGCGCGCAGCCCGACGATCAGCTCGCGGCCCGCGTGCTCGGCACCGGCCAGGTAGCGGTGGCGCCGCTCGAGGACGATGATGCCGTACTTGTCGGCCTTCATGCGCCGGTATTCGACGACGTCCATCGCCACGTCCGGCAATGGCAGGAGCGCCGCACGGTCGTGCGCGAACAGTTCGATCTCCCGGCCGTCCTTGCGGTAGTGGGGTTTTTCGGCCAGCCCCATGCATTTGTCGAACAGGGCCGCGTTGAACCCCTCGAACGACCACGCGGACGGGACCGGCACGAACAAGGAACGGCGGATGGCGCCGACCTTGGCCTCGACATTGCCTTTCTCATGGCCGGCATGGGGATTGCACAGCGACGAGTCAAAACCGTAATGGGCGCGGAAACGGCGGAACACCTCGGTATAGCGCACCTCGCCGGAACGCCGCCGCCTGCCGACGCCCGCGGCGTTGTCGAACACGATGCGCGTCGGAACGCCGCCCAGACGGGTGAACAGGTCCTTCAGGGCCTGGCAGGTGCATTCGGCGTTCTCGCCCGGCGTCAGGCACGCGACCGCGGTGTTCGAATGCGGGAACGAGAGCACGAAATAATGCATGCGCCGGCGCACTCCCTTCCAGTACACGTCGCTCTGGCCGAAATCGGCCTGCGCCTCGCCAGGATGCCACGACAGGTCCAGAAAGCCGCGCTGGCGTTCAAGGCCGAACTCACGTTTGAGCTCGCGCACCTTGCGCGTCACGGTGGACAATGACACATCAGCGCCGCACTCATCAACCAGACGCCGGTGGATACGGGTCGCCGTATGACGCTGCTTCGACCACGTCCGCCGGTCCTCGGCCAACCAGCCCTCGATCAACGGCACCCACCGGTCGATCTTCGACGGCCGCTCACGCCTCACCGGCGGCCTGTCGGACAGGTCGACCTCCCTGAGGTACTTGCGCACCGTCGGCTCGCTGATACCCAGCTCGCGCGCAATCGCGGCGACGGACGCACCTTCCTTTCGCATGCAACGGATAGAGTGAATGACGGACATGCTGATCATTGCCTTTCCGGACCTTTCAACTGGAAGAAGTCAGACGCTCCCAGTCAAACAAGGCCCTGTAACAGTGGTCGGCATGCTCCCATGACCAAACCCGAAACTTTTACATGACTAAAACCGCAATCTCTAATTGAACACAAACA
>NZ_RYUH01000022.1 GCF_004155535.1 Bifidobacterium pseudolongum subsp. globosum
GGCGAATTCTAGTGGTCGTTGCAACACCATCGAGAGTCGGAGGTTGCAACGATGGCATACGAGTTCGAGGGCGTGCAGTACGGGAAGCTTCGAGACATGCAGGAGGCCCGGCGCGCCCGGTATGTGCAGCTGCTTGAGGAAGGACTGAACTTCACCCAGGCAGCGCACGCGGTCGGCGTCTCCAAGCGCACGGGAAAGGTGTGGCGCAACGGGCGAACCCGTTCGAACGGACGCAACGAAAGGCCTCTGGTCGATTGGTATGGTGGACGGGTGAAAGACAGCACAACCACTGTGTCATCGCGCTATCTGAGCATCGACGAGCGCATCGAGATCGCCGACCTGAGCCGGTCCGGCACAAGCGTGCGCGGCATTGCCCGGCGCCTCGGGCGCAGCGCGTCGACGGTCAGCCGCGAGCTGCGCCGCAATGCCCATCCGGCAGACGGCGGGTACCGACCGCACCGCGCCGATCAGCTGGCGGCATCGCGCAGGCCCCGTCCCAAGCGGCGCAAGATCAGGCCCGGAACCGACCTGTACGCATATGTGGCCGCAGGGCTCAGGCGGCACTGGAGCCCCGAGCAGATCAGCAACCGCCTCGTACGCGAGTACCCCGATAATGACCATATGCGAGCATGCCACGAGACCATCTATCAGGCCGTCTACGTCCAGCCGCGCGGCGAACTGCGCAGGCAGGTCGGCAACGCCCTCAGGAAGGGGCGCGCAGTCAGGCATTCCCGCAGCGACGGCCAGTCGCGCAGGCCGCGCTTCCGCGAGCCGATGGTCATGATCAGCGAACGGCCCGCACAGATCGAGGACCGTGCCGTACCGGGACACTGGGAGGGCGACCTGATCTGCGGGACGTCCAACACGAGCGCGATCGGCACGCTGGTCGAGCGCACCACCCGCTACACCGTCCTGCTCGCACTGCCCGACGGTCATGACGCCGAGCACGTGCAACGGGCCATCATCACCAAGATGGGCCAGCTTCCCGCGCCGCTGCTCAACTCCCTGACATGGGACCAGGGCGCAGAGCTCGCGCTGCATCGCGACATCACCGCGTCCCTTGACATGCAGGTCTATTTCTGCGACCCGCACAGCCCATGGCAGCGGGGCACGAACGAGAACACCAACGGATTGCTGCGCCAGTACTTTCCAAAAGGAACAGACCTGTCCGCCTACAGTCAGGACTACCTCGATGCAGTGGCCGACGAGCTCAACGACAGACCACGCAAAACACTGGACTGGGCCAAGCCAAGCGAACGGATCATCGAACTTCTCAATGCCATGGAATACGCTCAATAAAGCATACAATCACAAGGACGTGTTGCAACGACCATTAGAATCCGCCCA
>NZ_RYUH01000023.1 GCF_004155535.1 Bifidobacterium pseudolongum subsp. globosum
GGGTTATACGCCAAAATGTGTGTCCTTTTGACTAGTTGCTGTCTTGCCATGGCGTGCTCCTGTGGAAGTCGTTCCATTCGATGCCGGTGCCGTATCGCTGCGGCATGCCGGTCTGGTCGTGCATGGTCCGGGGGGCGTTGCGCCATGCGTTCTCGTACCACTGGTCGAGCCGCTCGTCGGTGACGGCGTGCTTGACGAGCCATTCGCAGTTTTCGGGACTGACGGTGTGCTGATGGCACCACCAGCACACGGCCCTGATCCGGCGTTCCAGATTCAGGCCACGATGCCGTCGCAGCATGGCGCGGATCCGGGAGTTCAGGCTTTCGACGCGGTTGTTGGTCGTGGGCATGTCCCCGAACCTGAGGAAGGTGAACATCTGGTCCTCGACGACGAGCCTGCGCAGCATGCGCCGCGCCTTGGCGAGACGCTCGTGCGCGTCGCGTTCGCGCCCGTCGGCGCTGCGGCGGCGCTCGTCGATGAACGCGTTCCATCTGGCCTCCCACCTCAGCCATTTCACGCCCCATTCGTCGACCGACTTCCTGTCGTGCGCCCGGGACAGTTCGATCGCCAGATTCCGCAGCTGCCTGGACGACTCGTAGCGGGGATGCTTGCCGGTCAGCTGGGTGATGTTCATGCAGATGTGGAACAGGCAGCGCTGCACGGGAGTTTCGGGCCATGTCTCGTGCAGTGCCTTGAGCAGTCCGCCGCCTCCGTCGCACACGACCATGTCGGGCGGTGCCAGACGGGACAGCAGGCGGTTCCACGCGGCCGACGTCTCGTTGCGCGCGACGTGCCATCCTGCCACATGCGAGGTCTCGTCGACTGCGATGAGCACGACCGCGTCGCGACCCAGATGGATGCCGTCGAGATGGAGGACGTCGTGCACGACGCCGTCTCTCGGCACGGGCGGTATCAGGCTCCACATCAGCTCGCACTTGCGTTGCAGCGTACGCGCCGGCAGACGATGCGATTCGAGGGTGTCCTTGGACATGAGCCAGTCCAGCGCCGTGCGCAGATCCTTGGCGCGCGTGTCCGGATTCGCGCTCGTGCTCGCCCCGCAGCCCGCGCAGCGGTACCTGACCTTGCCGCCGGAGGTCTTGCCGTTCTTCTTCATCGTCCTTCCGCAGGACGGGCATTTCGGTCGTTGCATGACACCAGTCAACCAACGCGATCATGAACTGACGCGGACACCATGCAGGAGAACGGCTCGGGAATCATTTCGGACACACGAAATGGCCAGGCGCCATAATGACCGGACACATCATGAACACCCCGACACGCCAATCGGCAGAAGGCTTCAGCTCAGATTAGAGACACATCTTTTGGCGTATAACCC
>NZ_RYUH01000003.1 GCF_004155535.1 Bifidobacterium pseudolongum subsp. globosum
GCACATACCGGGCGCGCCGGGCCTCCTGCATGTCTCGAAGCTTCCCGTACTGCACGCCCTCGAACTCGTATGCCATCGTTGCAACCTCCGACTCTCGATGGTGTTGCAACGACCACTAGAATTCGCCGTGCGTAGGAGGGGTGGCCAGGGGGGGAAGATGACAAGTGGTGCAGGGCGTAGGACCTTGCTGAACGTGATCGCCAGCTGCATGCGCGGTGCTAGCATCGGTCGTAGATATACAGAAAGGCGCACTTATGAGCACGCTCGCTGACCAGATCCCGAACATCCCCCTCATCACCCTGCATGACGGCACAAAGATTCCGCAAATCGGGTTGGGTGTGCTGCGCATCGACGACGAAGGCGTGGTGCCGGTTGTCGAATCGGCGCTGGAAGTCGGCTACCGGCACATCGACGGCGCCGCCGGCTACAACAACGAGGAGGGCGTGGGGCGCGCGCTCGCCGCGACCGGCTACAACACGGGCGTGAGGCGCGCGTCGTTGTGGATGACCACCAAACTGCGCGATTCCGAGCAGGGCTACGATTCTGCGATGCGCGCGTTCGACCGCTCGCTCGAACTGCTGCAGCTCGATTACGTGGACATGTACATGATCCACTGGCCCACGCCGTTCGACTGGCACAGCGGCGAGACGTGGAAGGCGTTCCGCGCACTGCGCGAAGACGGCCGTGTGCGCACGCTCGGCGTCTGCAATTTCATGCCCGAGCATCTCGACCGGCTGTTCGACGAAACGGGGGAGTACCCGACCGTCAACCAGATCGAACTGCACCCCACATGGCAGCAGCGCGATGTGGTGGACTACTGCCGTGCGCACGGCATCGCGGTGGAGGCGTATTCGCCGATGGCGCGCGGCGCCGACCTGGCGAACGGCGTCGTCGAGCGCATCGCCGCTGTGCACGGTGTGACGCCCGCGCAGGTGATTTTGCGTTGGCACATCGAAAACGGCACGATCATCATCCCGAAGTCGGTGCACACTGCGCGCCAGCGTGAGAACCTCGACCTGTTCGGTTTTGCGCTGACGCCGGAAGAGCATGCGCAGATCGATGCGCTCGACGGCCCCACGCGCGCCGGTCATGACCCGATGACCTTCACGTATGCGTGAATCACAGTGATAAGCCCTGTGGCTACGGGTAGTGCCTCTCCCGCTACGGGTAGTGCAAAACACACCAAAATATATTGTTTTTCGATAAAGAACCACTACCCGTAGCGAGAGAAGCACTACCCCTAACGAAGAAGGTGTTGACCACGGATTCCGCGCCCAGCGATGCATATGGAGTGGCTGCGGAGCGCATATTACGTTGAATGGTGGGTGTTCATGCAGGCCGCTTCACCGAAGACCGGCCCGATGAATGCTTCCAGGCATAGAAGCCTTGTTCTCTCCCCTCCACCATGACGCACCGGCCGCCAATACGTCATGCATGTACCAGTGAAAGGCTGAAGATCATGCACGTTACCATCACTTCCCCGTTCTGGACCACACGGCGCGAGCAGATCGCCGATCGCGTGATTCCGTACCAGTGGGGCGTCATCAACGACGACATCGACGTCACCACGCCAGACGACCCCGCGGGAAACCAGCTCTCCGACAGCCAAAGCCATGCGGTGGCCAATCTCAAAGTGGCGGCCGGTGGCATCGACGACATCTTCCGCGGCATGGTGTTCCAGGACTCCGACGTCTACAAATGGCTCGAAGAGGCCGCTGTCGCCTACCACGCGGTCACCGGCAATTCGCGCGCGCTCGGCATAGCCACCAAGATGGCGGATTACCTGTGCAAGGCCTTTGGTCCCGACGAAGGCCAGATCCACAGTGCGGACGGCCATGCGGTGCGCGTGGGGTATCTGTGCACGGGCATGGCGCATGTGGCGCGCCTGACCGGCGACGCCGACCTGTTCGCCGCGGTCAGGAAGATCTGGACGAACATCGTCACCAAACGCATGTACATCACTGGTGCGATCGGATCCACGCACGTGGGCGAGTCGTTCACCTATGACTACGACCTGCCGAACACCACGATGTACGGCGAGACGTGCGCGTCGGTCTCCATGTGCATGTTCGCGCGGCAGATGCTGGAATCCGAGTCCGTGGGCGAATACGCCGACGTGCTGGAGAAGGAACTGTACAACGGCGCGCTCGCCGGCATCTCGCTCGACGGCACGCAGTATTTCTACGTGAACGCGCTGGAAGTGGACCCGGCCGCCACCGACAACCCCGACCGTCACCATGTGCTCGCCCACCGCGTCGATTGGTTCGGCTGCGCATGCTGCCCGGCGAACATCGCGCGGCTCATCGCGTCGGTGGACCAGTACGTGTACACCGAGAAAGACGGGGGCCGCACGGTGCTTGCACACCAGTTCATCTCGAACGACGCCCAGTTCGACTCGGGCCTGCGCGTGCACGAGGAGTCGGGATTCCCGTGGAACGGGCAGGTGCGGTTGGAAGCCGCGCTGCCCGAAGACGCCGAACTGGAGTCGGTGAATCTGCTCGTGCGCGTGCCGGAGTGGTCGACGCGGCAGTGGAGTGCGCGCATCGACGGCGAGCAGTGTGATGTGGCTGTTGTGGACGGCTTCTTCGCTGTCGCCGTTGCGCGTGGGCAACACCGCACCATTGAGCTTGACTTCGATGACTCGGTGCACGTGATGCGCGCGAACTCGCACGTGAGCGCCGACGCGGGGCGCGTGGCGCTCACCGCGGGGCCAATCGTGTTCTGCGCCGAGCAGGCCGACAACCCGGGTGACCTGTGGAATTACCGCCTGCGCGTGGATGACGCGCTGCAGCGCGCGCAGATGCGGTTCGACGGCGATCTGCTCGGTGGCGTCAACACCGTGCGCGTGCCGGCGGAGCATGAGGATGAGGATACCACGCATGCGCCGCTGTATGAACAGGTGATGGGCGAGCGCAAGGGCACGCCCACCGAGCTCATGCTCGTGCCGTACTATGCGTGGGCGAACCGCGAAGTGGGGCAGATGAGCGTCTTCCAGCGGGTCTGACCGACGTGCAGGTGTGTAGGGCCGGTGCAGCTGATGTGCGCCGGCCCTGTTTTCATATGCGCTTGCGCGTCATTCCGGCAGATCGCCCGCATACGTGAATGTGAGTGGGCGGCGCTTGGTGAACTCGATCAGGCCGGCGTGCTCGAGCTCTTCCACGGTTTTGCGCGCGCTCTGTTTGGACAGCTGCAGGTGCTGTGCTGTATCGTCGAGCGTCATGCCGCCCCGGGCGCCAAAGGCAGTCTCCTGCATGAGTGCGAACAGCGTCTCCTGCGCATGCTCGGACAGCCGGTGTTCGCGCCCGAGGTCGTTGCACTGCGCGTTGAGCCTGCCCAAACGGTTCAACTGCTGCGTCAACTGTTCGATGAGCGCGGTCTGCGCCTGCGCCACGCAATCGAGCAGCGTCTGCACGAAGAACGTGAGCTCGCCATGGTTGAGTGGGTTCTCCACGCTGCTGAACGCCTTGTAATACCGCTGCCGGTTGTCGGCGATCGTACGTGAAAGCGAAAGCACGGAGGGCAGTGTGAGCGTGGGCTGCAGATTCAGCGCGAGCAGATACCGGCCCATACGGCCGTTGCCATCGTAGAACGGATGCGTGTATTCGAACAGGAAATGCGCGGCGGGGGCCGCCAACAGCGCGGGGATCTGCTCGGACCTCATCAAGGCGAGCATTTGGGTGAGCAGCTCATTGATGCGGGCCTCGGTGTGTGCGCCGGTGTGCACGACGCGCTCGCCGGCACCAATGATCTCCACGTCGCCATTGCGGAACAGTTCGCCGTCGGGGCGGTCGTCGTCGGCGATCTCGTCGCCCACCACGTCGTCGTAGATCGTGCGCAAATCGTCAAGCGTCTGCGGCAGTTGTGTATGCTCGTCGGTCAGGCCAAGATAGAGGCGGGCGAACTCCGCGAAGCGCACCGTGCGGTAGGGGTCGCGTGGTGAATTCGGCGTGGTCTGCGAGGCTTCGTGCTGCGCTGTCTCGACGGCGTCCTGCACCTCTTTGCGCGTGCTGCGCACACCTTCGATGTCGTTGGTGGAGAGGATCTCCTCGCTGATCGCATGCATGATGTAGCTGTGCTTCATGATACGCGGGATGCCGTTCCACAGCACTGAGATCGAGCTTTCGTGCGCAAGCACGTCGTTGAGTTGGCGCGTGAGTTCACGTGGCATGCCGATGAACAATTCGCCCAGCTTCGTGGTGATCCCTGTGCGGAATGTGGAGTCCGCGGTCAGGCGGGCATGGGCGAGCTCCTCGAGATGTGCGGGTGCGGCCGTGGAAGCGTCCATGTGGAACAACGTGGCGAGTGGTCTGTATTCATCTGCCATCAGGTGCCCCTTATTGATACTCCATAGTGTTTTCGTGCGGTATAGGGAGCATTCTAGCGCGTTTCATGCGTTCTTATTGATAGTTTCTATAAATTAGAACAAGCGGTTCGCTGTGAAACTTGGCTTTCGGAGGCTTTTATTTATAGTTTGTATCAATAAGGATGTGTGGAGTAGCGGCAAACGTGGTGTGTAGCAGCTCTTTTCTATACAAGCTGCCATTAGGGGATTCGCTGTTTTTGTCACTCTTTTCGACGTTTTGGTCACTTTTTTGCTTGTTTGATGACCATAACGGCGAAAACAGTGACAAAAACAACGAAAACAATGACGGAAACAGCGAATTCGCTGGGCGGGGGAGCGATGGGGATGTTGGAGTGTTGGGGGCATAAGGGGCTACGCCAAAAAGGGGTGTGGGCCAATCCTTTCGAATCGGCCCACACCCCGCTGGTGAGGCTGCCGCTACCGCGAACAATGGTCGCAGCAGCGGCAGCCTCACTTTTTGCATCGCTTATCATCAGCCAGTGTTCTGCAGGCCGGCGGCGACACCCGAAACGGTGCACAGGATCAGATAGATGAATCCTGCCTGCTGGCTCTGCGAGAGCTCTTCCTTGTCGACCTTCTTACGCAGCGAACGCAGCGCGAGCACCTGCGTGACGGACAGCGCATCCACGTACGGCGAGCGGATGCGGATGGCCTGGCCGAGCACATGGCGGTGCTGGAGCGGCCATTCGTCGCCGACGATGCGGAGCACCCAGCTGCGGGTGAGCTCCATCTCGTGGAGGACCTTGTCGCGCAGGTCGTCGCGATCGCCGAGTGCCAGGTACATCTTCGCGATGCGCTCGTCGGTCTTGGCGAGCGACATCTCGATGTTGTCGATGAACGTGGAGAACAGCGGCCACTCCTGATAGGCCTGACGCAGCGTGTCCAGATCGCCGAACGCCTCGCATGCCGAGCCCAGTCCGTACCATGCGGCCAGGTTGATGCGCGCCTGGGCCCACGAGAAGATCCATGGGATTGTGCGCAGGTCGTCGAGCGACTTCGCGCCCAAGCCGCGCTTGGCGGGGCGGGAACCGATCGGCAGCAGGCCGACCTCGGTCAGCGGCGTCACGGTGGAGAACCACGGCGCGAAGTCCGGCGTATTGAGCAGATCAAGATATGTTTCATGTGAAACTTCGTTGAGCTTGCCCGCCATCGGCGCGAACTTCTCGGTCATCTCGGTGTTCGTCTTCTCTACGCTCGGCGCGGACTGCAGCAGCGTGGCCGCGGCCACGGACTCGACGTGGCGAATCGCCAGCACCGGGTTGCCGTACCGCGCGAAGATGACTTCGCCCTGCTCGGTGAGCTTGAAACGGCACTTGACCGAATCCTTCGGCTGTGCAAGCACGGCGCGGTTCGCCGGGCCGCCGCCGCGGCCGACAGCGCCGCCGCGGCCGTGGAACAGCGTCAGGTCGATGTCGTTCTCGTCCGCCCACTTCGCGATGCGCTCCTGCGCGGAGTGCAGGGCGAGCGTCGCGGTCGTGGGGCCGGCGTCCTTCGACGAATCAGAGTAGCCGAGCATGACTTCGAGCTTGCGGCCGGTCTGCTTGAGACGCGCCTGCACCTCGGGGATCTTGATCATTTCGTCGAGCACGTTCACCGAGTTCTCAAGGTCTTCGAGCTGCTCGAACAGCGGGATGACGTCGATGACCGGCGCGTCCTCGGGGTTCGCGAACGAGAGGCGGTTGAGCTCGTAGACGTCGCGCACGTTCTTCGCGGTCTTCGTGAACGAGATGATGTAGCGGCGCGCGGCCTTGACGCCGTTGCGGCGCTGGATCGCACCGAGCGCGCGGAACGTGTCGAGCACCTCGTGCGTCATCGGCTGGAGCGGACCGCGTTCGCCGTGCAGGCCGTGCTCACGGATGTCGTCGAGCGCGCGGGCGTGCACGACCGAGTGCTGACGGAACTCCATCTCGACCATGTGGAAGCCGAAGGTCTCGGTCTGCCAGATGAGGTCCTGCAGTGGGCCGTAAGCGGCGCGCTTCGCACCGGCCTCGGCGAGTGAGCGCTGCACCACGCGCAGGTCGGCGAGGAAATCGTCGCACATGTGGTACATGAGGTCGTGGTCGCGCTTGATTGTGTAGTGCAGACGGTCGGCCATGACGAGCAGCACCGCGCGGTGCAGCTCCTTGGTCGAGATGAGCGACGCCTTGCTCGTCAGACGCTCGCTGATCTCCTTCTGCTGGTTCCACAGCGCGCGCAGCTCGTCGCTCGGCGGGGTGGTCTCGGCCTCCATCGTCATGTTGCGGCCGACGGTGCGCGTGGCCTCCTCGAGCGCGGCGAGCACGTGGTCGCTGAACTTGCGGGCCACCTGACGGCTGACTTTTGCGGTGACGTTCGGATTGCCGTCGCGGTCGGAGCCGATCCAGCTGCCCGGGTGGAAGAACGCGGGGCACACCGGCTCCACGAGGCCGGCCTCGTCGCCGAGGACCCAGTCGTCGAAACGGCGGTAGACCTGCGGGATCGTGCGGAAGAGCGTGTTGTCGAAGATGTCGAGGATCGTGTCCGCCTCTTCGACCGGCGTCGGCTTCTTGAGCGCGATCGGGGAGGTGCGGAACAGCGCGTCGATCTCGTTGTACAGGCGGCGCAGATTCTCTTTCTTGTCGGACCCGCCGAGGTACTTGTGCGCGCTCAGCAGCTCCGCGATGCGGCGGATCTTGCCCTCCACGGCCTTGCGGCGTGCCTCGGTGGGGTGCGCGGTGAAGACGGGGTGGAACTCCAGGCGGCCGAGCAGCTCCTTGGCCTGGGCCGGTCCCATCTCGGCGATCAGCTGGTGGTAGGCCTTCGTCATCTCGTTGACGGGGTCGATCGCCTGCTTGTCGTCCACCTTGGCCTCGCGGTCATGCAGCACGGAGACGCGGTAGTTCTCCTCGCACAGGTTCGCCAGATGGAAATATGTGGCGAACGCGCGGGCGAGCAGCTGCGCGTCGTGCAGATTCATCGCGTCGATGGTCTTGACGGCCATCTCCAGATCGTCGCGCTCGGGGTGGGTGTCGGTGAGCACGCCGGAGAAGCGCTCCGCGCTCGCGTCCACCGCATACTGACGCACGGTGTCGAACGTGTTCAGCAGGGATTCGTCGTATTCGGCGAGCACGCCGCGCAGGATCTCAAGACACAAATCCATGTCGCTGCTCAGCGAATCGGGAAGTTTACGCTCCTCAGGGGCTTTCGTGCCCAGGCCGGACGTGACCACGCCGGTGTCCGCAGGAGTGATTTGTTGCTCTTGATCAGTCATTCAGACCTCCTTCTCCAAACATCGGGTTGCTCGGTCAGTCGGTCCTCTGCGGCTCCTCCGCAGTTGTGTTGGCCGGCCGTTGCGAGCCCACAGCCCTAGTTCAGTTCAGTTGCACGCACATTGTATGCGCGGGGAATCGACAGTTGTGTTACACCGGCACATTTTGGGCCATGATGTGAGATTGGCCCCGCGCACTTTTTGGGCGCCCCTCAACAAAGTGCGCGCTGCAGCGCGCACAATCTGCAAGGTGAGCGTGAACATGCTTTCACTTTTTGAATGTGCCGAAAAAAGTGGGGAGGCCACCACTGCAACTACATTGGGAATCATGCAGGAAGAAGTGAAAAGCGGCGCCACCGCCGTAGGAAAATACCATTCCCACTCCATTCCGCTCGACATGGAAGACATCGAGCGCGACTGGGACAAACCGATCGCGGACGCGGGGATCGCCGCCAAGGCGAGTGTGATCGTGCGCGTGGGCATGCTCGACCTGGGGGCGGGCACCGGCAGCTTCCGCGTGCGCGAGATGATGCACCGCATCGCCTACCCGCTTGGCGTGCATGTGCGCGCGGATGTCAATCTTACTGATATTCAGGCCACGTGTACTGATGGCAAAGACCGCATCACCGAAGTCGTCAATCTGCCGTCGACCGGCGTGAACACCGAGCGCATTTGGTTGCTCGAGCACTTCGCCGACTGGTTCAGCGTGAATCTGGGCACCGGTTCGATGTACCACCGCGAGACGAAAGTCTCCGCGGGACTTATGCAGCATCTCGATATGCGTGACGCGTCGCAGGTGTCTGCGGACATGGCGAAACGGCTGCGGGAGGAACGGCACCATGCGCGTGTCGCGGAACGCGCCGCCGCCTCCGACGCCGCCGTCGAGGATTACGAGGCCGCGCTCGCATCCCACGGCCCGGCCAGCGGGGGCGGTGAGGTCAATGAGACCGTCATAGACGCGCTCGTCAAGGCGGACGGGCGTGGCGACGCCGCGAGCGAACAGGCCGAACAGCTCGATCTGCCGCGCGGCCGCAGGCAAGTGGTGGACGACAAGCTCGCGCAGCCGGAGCATGAGATCACCGTGCGCGACGTGCACAAGCGACTTGACATGATTGAGCGGCGCAAACCGCTGTATTCGCCGGCGCTTTCTGGTCTCGCGTCGGCGTGCGCGTGTGCGTCCTTCGTGTTTTTGCTTGGCGGCGCGCCGTACGACATGATTGGCGCATTCGTTGGCGCCGGACTCGGCCAGTGGCTGCGGCGACGACTGTTCGCACATCATCTCAACCAGTTCTTCGTGACCTTTGTGTGTGTGGCTGTGGCTGCATTCGCATGCGTGGGCACATTGCGCCTCATTGGCCTGTTCAACCCGCTCGCACTGCAGCACGACACGGCGTACATTGGCGCAATGCTATTCGTCATTCCAGGTTTTCCGCTCATCACGGGCGGTCTCGATATGGCGAAGATCGATTTCCCCTCGGGCGTGCAACGGGTGATGTATGTGTTGTGCATCATCCTGATGGCCACGCTCGCGGGGTGGATGATTGCCTCCCTTGTGCATCTCAACCCGCAGGGGTTTGAATCCCCGGACCTCGATCCGTGGGTGAATGGCGCTTTGCGCGCATTGTTTGCGTTCGTTGGCGTCTGGGGCTTCTCGATGATGTTCAACTCGCCGCAGCGCATGTGCCTTGTGGCAGCCACAATCGGTATGATTACCGACACCTTGCGGCTTGAACTCGTGGATTATGGCCTCGCCCCGGAGGCCGGCGCGTTCATCGGCGCCATGCTCGCCGGACTGCTGGCGTCCGCGTGGCGTTCCGCGGTGAGGCACGGCATGCTGCCGCCGCACTTGGGCTACCCACGCATCTGCCTGACCGTGCCGTCGATCGTGATCATGGTGCCCGGCATGTATATGTACCAGGCGATGTTCCACTTGGGGCAGTTCGAGACCTTGCTCGCGCTCGACTGGGCGTTCCGTGCGTTCATGGTGATCATCTGCCTGCCGATCGGATTGGCGATGGCGCGTGTGATCACCGACAAATCATGGCGGTATGACGTGTAGTCGACCGTGCTTGGCGAATCGCTTCGTCGCGGATTGCACCAAGGATGTTCGCAAAACAGTGGCCTGGTGAATCGCGTTCGTGCAATCTGCACCAACGCGATTCACCAGGCCACTGTTTTATACTCCTATGACTCGTGATCAGCGGTCGTAGCGCATGCCCATCGCCTCGCGCACCTGGTCGAGCGTCTCGTTCGCGATCGCGTTGGCGCGGCGGTTGCCATCGTGCAGGATGTCGCGGATCGTGTCCATGTCTTTCGCCAGTTCCTCGCGGCGCTCGCGGTGCGGCGCGAGGAACTCGTTCACGGCCTCGGTCACATACGCCTTGAGCGCGCCGCCACCGCCGTTGCCGATCTCCTCGGCGATCTCGGCGGGGTCGCGGCCCGTCACCAGGCCGGCGGTGGTGAGCAGCGCGGCCACCTGCGGGCGGTTCTCGGGGTCGAAGGTGATGTTGCGGTCGGAGTCGGTGGGGCTCTTCTTGATGAGCTTGGCCGTCTCTTCGGCCGTGGCGCCGAGCATGATCGAGTTGCCGTACGACTTGCTCATCTTGCGGCCGTCGAGTCCCGGGATCTCCGGGGCGTCGGAGAGGATCGCGGCCGGCTCCGGGAAGACCGGGTTCTTCTTCGCGTAACGCTCGTTGAAACGGCGCGCGATCGTGCGCGTGATCTCGACGTGCGGCAGGTTGTCTTTGCCGATCGGCACCACGTTCGCCTTGCAGAACAGGATGTCGCACGCCTGGTGCACGGGGTAGGTGAGCAGCAGGCCGGTCAGTGCATGGCCCGACGACTCCATCTCGGATTTGACGGTGGGGTTGCGGTGCAGTTCGGCTTCGGTCACGAGCGAAAGGAACGGCAGCATGAGCTGGTTCTCGGCAGGGATCGCGGAATGCGTGAAGATCATCGTCTTCTCGGGGTCGATGCCCGCGGCCATGTAGTCGATGACGAGGTTGAGCACATTGTCGTCGATGTGCTCGGTGGTGTCGCGGTCGGTGATCACCTGGTAATCGGCGATGATGATGTTCGTGTTGACGCCGCGGTTCTGCATCGCCACACGCTCTTTGATCGAGCCGAAGAAGTGGCCCAGATGCAGGCGGCCGGTCGGGCGGTCGCCGGTGAGCATGGTGAACTTGCCCGGGTTCTCTTCGAGCTTCGCGAGCGTCTCATCCGAGCGTTTCTTCGCTGCGAGGAAACTCGCGCTCATCTCATTGCCTGCGGCGGTCAGTCGCGCCTCGTGTGCTTCAGCCATGCTCTTCAACGTCCTTACGCCAAGAAAAAACGGGAAATCGTAGTGGTCTCATCGTAGAAATCTGAGCAGACAACAACACAGGTCATAATAAGTGGTACTCTCTTATGTGATGAATCGATAGCAAACAGTTAATCCCAGGGGGTCAGATGGGCCGCGGACGTCAGAAAGCCAAGCAGCAGAAGATAGCTAGGAAGCTCAAATACCTGACCACTGACACGGATTATGACGAGCTTGCCAAGGAGTTGGGCGCGCACGAGCCCGGTACCGGTTCATATGACCCGTTCGCCGACGTCGAAGACGAATACACACAGCCCGAAGAGGCGCAACCGGCAGTCACCGAACCCGAAGACGACTTGGACGAGTACGCCAAATGGGCGGCCGAAGCCGCGGCGAAAGCCACCAGTGGCGAAATGCCGGTCACGCCGGCGCCCAAACCGCACAAGCCGATTCCGATGCCAGTGCCGGAAAGCCTCAAGCACACCAAGCACGAGTGAGTTCGGCCGCACGGCGCACACTGCATCGCGCTGTGCGGCCGGGCGGATTGCGCGGATTCCATATATTATGGAATCCGCGCATTTTCGTATGGGGTGCGCTCAGCCGAGCGGCAGCAGCGCGGAGAGGTCGTCGCGCTCGCCGACCGCGCTGATATGCCCCGCGGCGCGCTCCTCATCCCAGGTCGTGACGCCGCTCGCCACGCGCAGCCAGACGCTCGGGTCGAGTTCGATCACGTCGGGCGGGGTGAGGTTGTGCGGGTCGCTCGCCGGGCCGTCGAGGATTTTGATCGCGCCCCACGGCGCCACGCGCACCTCCACGCCGGGGCCGGGCGCCTTGAGCTCGAGCATGTGCAGCGAGTAGCGCACGGCGAGCGCCATCGTGGGGCGCGGCAGCTGCGGCGCGATCTGCGTGCGCGGGGCGGTGCCTTCGAGCGCGTGCGCGGCGGCGCACCAGTCGTCGAACGCCTGCATGCCCGCGGCGATGTCTGTTTTGCGAATGACTGCCATGGGGCCATTGTGCGCGCGGGCGTGGATTGCGCATGGCGCGCATGGTGGCGCGATGCATGGTCGCCTGTCCCGCAATGCGGACTGGTGCGCGCACAAGGCGGGTTTGCTACGGGCTTATGCTATGATTTTGAGTTTGAGAACGTATGCATATCGGGAGTGACCGTCTGGAATCCAGACAAAGACAAGAGCAGGCCTCATTCCAGTGTGCGTTCACGGAAAAATGACATGTTCAGAGGAGTCATAGATATGACCGAACTTACGGCACCGAAGTCCTCGGTAACCGCGGCGCAGTTCGCGGACGAGATCCGTAATGAGCTTAAGTACACGCAGGGCGTCACGCCTGAGCAGGCGAAGCCGGCGGATGTGTACGTTGCGGCGGCGACCGCCGTGCGCAAGCACCTGATGGATTCCTGGATGAAGACCCAGCAGGACATGATCAACGGCAACACCAAGGCCGTTGGCTACCTGTCCGCGGAGTTCCTGATGGGCAAGCAGCTGCGCAACGCGCTGCTGAACTCGGGCCTGACCGAGCAGTTCGAAGCCGCGGTGAAGGAACTCGGTTTCGACCCGCAGCAGGTGACCGACGCCGAGTACGAGCCGGGTCTGGGCAATGGTGGCCTCGGCCGTCTGGCTGCGTGCTTCATCGATTCGCTCGCCTCGCTGGGCGTGCCGGCGTTCGGCTATGGCATCCAGTACCGCTACGGCATCTTCCGTCAGGAATTCGATGAGGAAGGCCGCCAGATCGAGCGTCCGGATTACTGGCTGACCAACGAAGACCCGTGGGGCCACATCGACTACGAGCGCGATCAGCGCGTCAACTTCGGCGGCGAGGTCGTCGAGGAAGACGGCAAGCGCGTGTGGAAGCCGAGCTGGTCCGTCCGCGCCATCCCGGTCGACTACATGGTCCCGGGCTATGAGTCCGGCCGCGTCAACACGCTGCGCCTGTGGCAGGCCCGCAGCTACGACGAGTTCGATCTGCTCACCTTCAACAAGTCCGAGTACCTCGACGCGGTGAAGCCGCAGGTCAAGGCAGAGAACATCTCCAAGATCCTGTACCCGGAGGATTCCACCGAGGTCGGCAAGGAGCTGCGCCTCGAGCAGCAGTACTTCTTCGCTTCGGCTTCGATCCACGACGCGATCCGCGTGTTCTACCCGAACCAGGACAAGCCGGACCTGACCACGTTCCCGGACAAGATCTGCTTCCAGCTCAACGACACCCACCCGGTGATCGGCATTCCGGAGCTCATGCGCATCCTGCTCGACGAGTACGGCTACGATTGGGACACCGCGTGGAACATCACCACCAAGACCTTCAACTACACCTGCCACACGCTGCTGCCTGAGGCGCTCGAGGTCTGGCCGGTCGCCCTCATCTCCAAGCTGCTGCCGCGCCACATGGAGATCATCAACAAGATCAACGACCAGTTCATGCACGAACTCGAAGAGATGACCGACGACGAGGCCAAGGTCGAGCGCATGCGCATCGTGACCGACGGCGACACCCCGTCGGTGCGCATGGCGTACCTCGCTTCGTACGCCGGCGAGCACGTCAACGGCGTGGCCGAGCTGCACTCGCAGCTGCTCAAGGACGTGACGCTGCGCGACTTCTCGGACCTGTTCCCGAAGAAGTTCACCAACGTGACGAACGGTGTGACCCCCCGCCGCTTCATGAAGCTCGCGAACCCGGGCCTCTCCGACCTGATCACCGAGGGCCTGGGCACCGACAAGTGGCTCGAGGACCTCGAGCTGCTCAAGAACCTCGAGCCGCTCGCCCAGGACGACGAGTTCGTGAAGAAGTTCGCGCAGGTCAAGTACGACAACAAGATCAAGTTCGCTGACTTCGCCAAGCGCGAGTACGGCTTCGACATCGACTCGAGCACGATGTTCGACACGATGATCAAGCGTCTGCACGAGTACAAGCGCCAGGCCTTGAAGATCCTCGAGGTCATCGCCACCTACGCCGACATCAAGAGCGGCAAGGTCAAGATTGAAGACGTGACCCCGCGCACCGTGATCTTCGGCGCCAAGGCGGCCCCGGGTTACTACCTGGCCAAGATGACGATCCAGCTCATCAACAACGTGGCCAAGGTCATCAACAACGATCCGGACGTCATGGGCAAGCTCAAGGTCGTGTTCCCGTGGAACTACAACATCCGCGTGGCCCAGTACCTGATCCCGGCGACCGAGCTCGACGAGCAGATCTCGCAGGCCGGCAAGGAAGCCTCCGGCACCTCGAACATGAAGTTCGCCCTCAACGGCGCGCTCACCGTCGGCACGCTCGACGGCGCGAACGTCGAGATCCGCGAGCGCGTGGGCGCCGACAACTTCTTCCTCTTCGGCATGACCGTCGATGAGGTCGAGAAGATGTACGCCGACGGCTACGACCCGGCGAAGTACTACGAGGCCGACCCGCGCCTCAAGGCCGCCATCGACATGGTTGCCAAGGGCGCGTTCTCGGACGGCGACGAAGACACCTACGCCCCGCTCGTCTCCGACTGGCTGACCAAGGACTGGTTCATGACGCTCGCCGACTTCACGGCGTACCACGACATCCAGTCCGAGATCGAGACCCTCTACGGCGATCAGCTCGAGTGGAACCGCAAGGCGATCATCAACGTCGCCAACTCCGGTTACTTCAGCTCCGACCGCTCCATCGAGGACTACCTCGAGCGCGTGTGGATGACCGGCCCGCTCAAGTGAGCCGTGCGCATTAGCGCCTAGCAAGACGCCCCGGGTTGTGTGCCCGGGGCGTCTTTGTATTTGCGCGCGGATATACAAAAACAGGGCGCCCCGTGGGGGAGCGCCCTGCTCGTTGGTGCAGTGCGGCGGTTCGCTACTGGCGTGCGTCGAAGCGCGCGCCCTGCGGGTCGCTCTGCTTGGCGAAGAGCACGATTGCGGTCACTGCGCCGGCAAGCATGATGAGGACGCCGATCAGCATGCCGGCCATGCTGCCGCCGAAGCCGCCGCTGCTGCCGCTCAGGCCGGAAGTCACCGCGCCGATCGTCGAGAACGTCATCACCAGGGCGCCCAGAACCTCAATGCCGTAGGGGAGCGCGACCCAGCCGCCCGGCAGGTTCGCGTCGTGCACACGGCGCACGGCGAGCGCGATCTGCGGCACGAGTATGGCGAGGCCCCAGATCGCGCTCAGCACGTTGAAGAAGCTGGAGGCGCGGCTGAGCAGGTTGAACACGAAGGAGACAAGGAAGAGGAACAGCATGACCCACCAGAACTCGCCGCGCGAGGCACGGCCCGAGAACGTGGCGTACTTGGTGAAGAAGCGCTTGATGGCGTTCACGAAGTCGATGCCATACCACGGCATGTTGATCGGCGGTTCGGCCGCGGTGGAGCCGTAGGGTGCACCCACCGGCATGCCGGGCTGCGCCGGGGCATAGCCCGGGGTCGCCGCCGGCGGCATCTGGTCGTACGACGGCACGCCCGCGTACGGCAGGCCCGTGCTCGTCGTGTAGGAAGCGGCCGGAGCGGCGGGTGCCGGCGGCACATTCGCGACCGGCGCGCCATATGTCGGTGCGGCGGCGGATGCCGGCGGCACGGCTGGCGCCTCATACGTCGGGGTGCCATAGGTCGCTGTGGTCGGGTCGACAGGCGCCGGTGCGGGGTAGGTGGGCGCCGTGTACGCCGGTGCGGCGGGCGCAGGTGCATTGAACGCCGCCGCGTTCGGGTCCACCGGCGCGCTGTACGCGGGCGTGCCATAGGGCGTCGCGCTCGGGTCGGCCGGTGCCGGAGCCGGGGCGCCGAACGCGGGCGCGCCGTACGCCGGCGGCTGCTCGTACGGGTTCGGCGCAGGCGTGCTTGTCTCCGTGAACGTGACGGACTCACCGTAGAGAACCGGCGCGGGTTCGTTCGGCTGCGGAGCCTGCGGCGCGTTGCCCGCGGGATTCGCGGAGTCGTACACGGGGGTCGGCTCCTGGGGCGCCTGCGGGTCAGGCGTGGTAAACGGATCGGTCATGGTCGGTTCTCCTTGGCGTCAGTGTCATGCAGCATCGCTAACGTTTGCAAACCGCGATGATTGCAACACAATAACATAGTGGTTCTGAGTATAAGGCACACTGATTTACGCGGCAATTCAGTATCCGGAAACGGTTGCATTGCTGTGGTATGGGGGCCTTGGTGCTGCATATGCGGGCAATGCGAAAGGCCGCACCACAGTGGTGCGGCCTTTATGCCGGGGCGCCGGCGCTATACGCTGCCCCAATCAGTATCTGAACCGTCAGGCGACGTCTGCGGCAGGGGCGTCAGCCTTGTCCAGGTCGTCTTCCGCCTTATCTTTCGCGAGCGTCAGATCAACGGGGGAAGAGCTGTTCTCCCACGGTTCCTCCCACGGATCGTAATCTGGGTTCTGCTGCTTGTAGACGTAGACGCCCACGACCGCGGCGAGCAGGGCGCCGAAGAGCAGCGCGAAGAACTTCCAACCGTTTGAAGACTTATGATTCTCCATGACGGCTCCTTTCCATGTTGGCGTTGACCGGTGTCCCCAGCCAACTCTGCTCTCCATCATAAAGCCAAGGCCGCATCTGCGCGACCGCATTGTGCTGATGGCAAGTCGGGTTCGGCTGGCATGCACACCCGTCTTCCAGCTTACCCCATCCGCGCGTGGATTGTCCGGGCTGTGCGCGTTGGTAGGGTAGCGGGTATGGCACATCAACGTTTCAGTCTGTTCCCCGATTCCCCTCATATGCGGCAGGTGTTTTCCGCGCGCTCCATCCGCACCCGTTGGCGCAACAACGACCCCGTGGTGACTGCTGCGATCATGCTGGCGTGCACGGCGCTGTGGATCGTGGAGCTGCTGCTGAGTTTCCTGGCGCCGCAGCTGCTCAACGGACTGCTGCAGTTCGGCATGTTCCAGCCGGCTTCCGCGTTCCGCGAACCATGGACGTTCATCACGTCGATGTTTCTGCACGAACCGCGGTCGATATTCCATATCCTGTTCAACATGCTCACCTTATGGGCTGTCGGGCCGTTCCTCGAACGCCTGATGGGGCATTGGGCGTATCTGGTGCTGTACGCCGTCTCGGGCATCGGCGGCGGCATGGGCATGATGGTGTGGGCCGCATTGGGCAACGACCAGTTCAACTGGCTCACCTCGTCGTACGGTGCCTCGGGCGCGCTGTTCGGCCTGTTCGCCGCATGTCTGGTGGTGTACCGCAAGGCCGGGGCCGATCTGCGCTCCATGCTCATCTGGATGGGCATCAACTTCCTCATGCCGCTCATCATGCCCAACATCGCCTGGCAGGCGCATCTGGGCGGATTCGTCGTGGGCGGTCTGCTCACGCTGCTCACGATCGACGGCGTGCCCGCGCTCCGCCGCAAATCGACGCTTGTGCGCATCGGCATATATGGCGGTGTGTTCGTGGTGATCATGGCGGTGGTCTTCGCGTTCTGCAATGCGGGGAATCCAGTGTTGCAACCTACGGTCTGGACCGCCAATCTGGGGTGACTGACCCCACTCAAGAGAATTACACGCATGTAGTTATCCACAAATGTGGAAAACCGTGTGGATAAGTCGGGGATACCGTGAGGATTCAGGCAAAAGTTATCCACAGGGTAATCCACAAATGTTGATATCTCTATGGTTTCCCACTTGTGGACAATGTGGATAGAAGTTATCCACATTGCTGAGAATCGGCGGAATTCCAAGCATAATTAGGGATTCTCAATACGGCGAATCCCATATATAGTGGCAATTCGGCTATCCACATTTCGCGTTATGTCAGAATGTATGCAAGGTCTGTGCACATGATGTCCGTCTGGGTGGGGCAGATGGGCATCATGTTTTGGGTCGCACAACATGACATTCCTCGTAGTGCAGCAGACGTTCGTCATGCTGTGCCGCTGATTGCATGACTTCCGTCAAACTTCCCAGACGGTCGTCATGCTATGTGGTTCTCCGCATGACGTTCGTCTGAGGTTCCTGAGGTTTGTCATGATTTGGGCAATGCAGCATTACTTTCGTCTGGGAGTTTGTGAGGTTTGTCGTGATTTGGGGGATGCAACATGACGTTCGTCTGGGGATGGCGGTCTACAATGGCGCTATGCCGAACCATGCCTCCCGTGACGCCGCGCCGCGCGCCGCCGACATTCCGCAGATCCACATATCCGAGGCCACGCGCGCATTTATCGACGCGCATGCCGGCGAGGACCCGCGCGACCTCGCCCTGCACACCAAACGCGGCGATTCGGGGCTTGACCTGCCGTTCGCGCTCGACCAGATCGCCGGCCGGCGCATCGCACGCACCAAACTGCCCACGTGGGCGGCGTGCGACGACGTGATCTACCCCGCGCATGTGCCGATGGAGCAGTGTTCGTCGCAGTTCACCGCGCACACCAAGGCCCGGCTGGCATGCGAGCTCATCGCCGGACTGCCGCACCCCACGCGGCTTGTGGACCTGACGGGCGGCTTGGGCGTGGATTTCTGGGCGCTCGCGCAACGGTTCGACGAGGCGGTGTATGTGGAACGCCAGCCGCAGCTGTGCGCGCTCGCCGCACACAACCTGCACGCGCTCGGCGTGCGCAACGCGCGCGTGGAGCGCGCCGACGGCGTGGAGTTCCTGCGCGCCATGCCGCCCGCCAGCATGATCTATGTGGACCCCGCGCGCCGCGATGCACACGGCTCGCGCACCTATGCGATCGAGGACTGCGCGCCGGACGTGCTCGCCCTGCGCGGCGAACTGCTCGCCAAGGCGCCGGTGGTGATGGTCAAACTCTCGCCGATGCTCGACTGGCGCAAGACGGTCGAGGACTTCGACGGGGCGGTGCAGCGCGTGGCCGTGGTCTCCACGGGCAACGAGTGCAAGGAGTTGCTGCTCATGCTCACGCGCGCGCCGCATGGTGATGTGCGCGTGGATTGCATCAATGACGGCGACACGGTGACATTCACAACCGCCGAGGACCAACGGCCATCGATTGCGCCGGCCGGGTCAATCGAGCGGATGCGCTACCTGGTGGAGCCGAACGCGTCGATCATGAAGGCGGGTGCGTTCGCCGCACTACAACGGCAATGCCCCGGCCTTGCGCAGATCGGCCCGAACAGCCACCTGTTCGTGAGCGAACAGCCGGTGGGCGCGGTGCCCGGGCGCGCGTTCGAGATCGCGCGCCCGGGCGGCATGAACAAGCGCGAACTCAAAACGTTGCTGGAAGGCGTGACGCACGCGAACATCGCCGTGCGCAACTTCCCGCTCACCGTGCCGCAGCTGCGCAGGAAACTCAAGCTCAAAGACGGCGGCAATGACTATCTGTTCGCCACAACGGACGCGGGCGGGCGCCATGTGCTGATCCTCGCGCACAAAGCCCCGCCCGCGACCGCATGAATGACCATGGGGACGCTCAGCGCCAGCCCACGGTCATCAGGAACCCGACCAGGATGAAGCCGAACGCGATGGCGAGGTTCCAGAAGCCGATGCCCGGAATCGGGTAGGTGTTGTTGGTCAGGTAGAACACCACGGCCCAGATGAGGCCGATCACCATGAGCGTGCAGAACAGCGGCACATACCAGCTCGGGTTGGCCTTGGTGCCCTTGATGCTCTCCTCGACGCGCTTGGAGTTCTCCTTTTGGCGCTGCATCATGCGGCGCATCTGCGGGGTCAGCTCGGATTCGTCCACCGTGGAATCGAGCACGCTCTGGATCTTGCCGAGCGGAATCTCGTCGTCCTCCACATAGGTGGCGGCTTCGGCCAGCGTGGGGTGGTCGTCGTGCTCGCCCTTGCCCTTGTCGGCAGTGGTTGGCTCGGCTTCCTCAACCGTCACTGTCGCCTCAACCTCAGTCTGGCCATCCGTGGGTGTTTTGTGCAGCTCTTCGTCAGCCATTTGTCTTATCTCCTTTAATAGGCTACTGGTTATCATAGTGGTTGCACTCGAAACGCGAAGTCCACAACGGCCATTTGAGCAAAATCACCATATTTCGGAGGCGGCATGGCGAAGCGTACACCCAAGCACGGCACACGGAAAACACTGATCGGCAGTATTTCCGTGTTCCTGGTGATCATATTCGCGGGCTTTCTGCTCGTCACCAACATGCGCGTCAACCGCACGACCACGGTCTCGTCCGACGCCGCGGAACTCGTGGAGAACCGCGTGAAGCAGGCCGACAGGCTGCAGCAGGAGGTCAACGAGCTCAGTGCGCAGGTGGGCGCGTTGAGCGCGCAGGAGGACAGCCGCAAGTCAGCGGCGGGCGAGAACGCAGGCTCGAGCACGATGCTCCCGGCGGTGGAAGGCCCCGGGATCACCGTGACGCTCAACGATTCGTCGATGTGGCAAAGCGTGGCCGACACCGCAGGCTCAAGTGTGGACTGGGACAAATACGTGGTGCACCAGCAGGATGTGGAGGCCGTGGTCAACGCGCTGTGGGCCGGTGGAGCCGAATCGATGGAAGTGATGGGCCAGCGCCTGCTGCCCACGTCCGCGGTGATCTGCTCGGGCAATGTGCTGCTGCTGCAGGGCAAGAAGTATTCGCCGCCGTTCACGATCTCCGCGATCGGGCCGTCCGAACTGATGAAGCATGCGCTCGACAATTCGCAGGCCGTGCAGATCTACAAACAGTATGTGGACGCGTTCGGCCTGGGGTATGAGGTCAAGGACGAAGAGCGTCTGGAATTCGCGAGCACACCGCTGCTGCTGCAGCCGCTGCAGTACGCGCGCGTGGATGAATAGGCCCGCACACCAACAGGGAGATACACGAGGGGAATCATGAAACACAGCCAGCAATCCGCGCCCGCGCCGCGCCGCACACGCAGCGTCTCGCGGTCGATCGTCACGATCATCGCCGAGATCCTGCTCACCTTCGCCGCGATCTGCGGCCTGTACGTCGCATGGATGCAGTGGTGGACGGGCATGGAATCCGCGCATGTGCAGGAAGAGACGCGCCAACAGGTCGCCTGGGCGCAGCCCGACGCCGGCGGCACGCTCACGATCGCGCAGCCGCAGCAGGGCGAGCCGCCCGTGCAACCCGAATCCGCGCGCATCGGCGAGCTGATGGCGCGCGTGTACATTCCGCGCTTCGGCGACCAGTGGGAGCGCAACCTGGTGCAGGGCACGTCGCTTGTGGAACTCAACCAGCACGGGCTGGGACATTACGAGACCTCGCAGATGCCCGGGCAGGTGGGCAATTTCGCGATCGCCGGCCACCGCAACGGCTACGGCCAGCCGCTCGGCGACGTGGACCGGCTGCAGCCGGGCGACGCGATTGTGATCCGCTCGCAGGACTACTGGTACGTCTACCAATACACGAACTACACAATCGTGACCCCGGACGACGGTTCGGTGATCGGACCGAACCCCGAACACCCGGGCGAAGCGCCGACCAAGCGCATGATCACGATGACCACATGCGAGCCGAAATACACGACGCCCACGCACCGCTGGATCAGCTTCGGCGAACTCAAATACTGGGCCAAGGTGGCCGACGGCATTCCGCAGGAGCTCGCCAAGGAGGGCCCCAATGGCGCCGTGCAGTTCGTGAACAACGAGAAACAGTCGTTCTTCACATCGATCGGCTCGCTCGCGCCGTACGTGTGGGGCGCGCTCGCCGTCTACGCGCTCGTGTTCGCGGCGGCCGCCGTCGCATGGCGCTGGCCGGCGTTGCGCGCGATCCGCGAAGGCCGCAAGCCGCTGCCCGACGCCGACATCTACGGCTGGCTGCTGCGCCACCAGCCGGGCGCCGCGCCGGTGCGCTGGCTGCTCGTGCTGCTGCTCGTGTTCGCCGCGGTGTGCGCGCTGTTCCAGTGGGGATTCCCGTGGGCCGCCGGCAATATCGAGTTCCTCAAACAGATGTCGAACTACGTGACGATTTAGACGATTGAGATGATTGGACGGGGAAGGTCCTTATGATGAATCCTATGGAACACGCTATGGAGCACGCTACCGATGCCGTGGATGACGCCGCGCGCATCCTCGTGATAGACAATTACGATTCGTTTGTATACACGATTGTCGGGTATCTGAAGACCTTGGGCGCCGACGTGACCGTGGTGCGCAACGACGCCTTCGACGTGCAGGCGGACGGCGCGCTTGACGGCTATGACGGCGTGCTGATCTCGCCCGGCCCCGGCGCGCCCGCCGACTCCGGCGTGAGTGAAGACGTGATCCGGCTGTGCGCGCGCGAACGCAAGCCGATGTTCGGCGTGTGCCTGGGCATGCAGGCGCTCGCCGAGGTGTTCGGCTGCACGGTGAGCCACGCGCCGACGATCATGCACGGCAAGACGAGCCTTGTGGAGCATGCGGACGACGAGATCTTCGCAGGTGTGGCGAACCCGATGGTTGTCACACGCTACCATTCGCTCGCCGTGGAGCCGCAATCGGTGACGGGCGAGCTCGAAGTGACCGCGTGGACGGTGGACGACCACATCGTGCAGGCCATCCGCCACCGCGAACTGCCGATGTACGCCGTGCAGTTCCACCCCGAATCGGTGATGACGCAGGACGGCTACCGCGTGTTCGCCAACTGGCTCGCCGAGTGCGGCCAAGGGAGCGCGGTGGAGCGCAGCATCGGCCTGCAGCCCAAGATCGTGCGCTGATCCGCGGCCAACTTTCGCGCCACTATGATTGTGGGGCGTGTGCACACTGCACACGTCCCACAATCATAATGGCGGTGACCCCAACGGATCAGTGGCCGTTGTTGTTGCCCGAGTCGCCGTTGTCGTCGTTGCCGCTGTTCGAGCTGCTTTCGCTCGGGCTTGGGCTCGGCTTGTCCGGCGCCTTCGTCTTCACCGTGACCTCGGAGCCCTTGTCGACGCTTTCGCCGGCGTTCGGCGAGAACGAGTCCACCGTGGCGTCATCGCTCGCGTTGCTGCCGTCGGCGAGCTTGAGCGTCAGTCCGGCGTTCTGCAACGCCTGCTTGGCCTCACTGAGCGTCATGCCGTTCAGGCTTGGCACCTGCACCTTCTCCTTGCCGGTGGAGACCCAGATCGTGACGACGCTGCCTTGCGTGACCGACGCGCCCTGGTCGGGGTCGAGCCTGATCACCGAACCGCTCGGCACGGTGTCGGAGGCCTCGGTGAGCACCGTGGTCGTCAGGCGCATGTCGGTGAGCTTCTTGACGGCGTCGTTCTGCGAGAGGCCGACAATGCCGTCCGGGATGCGCGTCATGCCCGACGAGACCCACAGGCTGATCGTGGAGCCCTTGGGCTGCGATGTGCCCGAAGCCGGGTCGGTGCGCGTGACGCAATCCTTCGTCACCGTGGCGCTGTCTTCGGTCTGCACGGCCGGGTTCACCTCGAATCCAGCCTCTTCGAGCGCCTCGCGCGCCATGTCCTGCGAATAGCCGGTCACATCGGGCACCTTGATCGAGCGCGGGCCCGTGGAGAACCACACGTTGACCGTGCTGCCCTTCTGCACGCTCTTGCCGCCCGCCGGGTCCTGCTTGGTGAACATGCCCTCGGGCTTCGACGAATCGGTGTCCTGCTTGATGCTCGCGCGCAGGCCCAAGTCCTCGAGCTGTTTGCGTGCGCGCGCCTCGGTCGTGCTTTCGCTGAACGTCGGCACGGTCACGAACTGCGGCTCGTTGCGCTTGTGGTTCCACACGAGGAATCCGGCGAGCAGGCCGAGCACCACGAGCACGCCGATGATCGACCATGCGATCGCGACGTTCTTCTTGTGCTTCTTCTGCGCCACGGCCGCGCGTTGCTGCGCGCGCGTGGGCAGCTGCGTGCCCGTTGTGGGTGCGCCGACCTGCTCGAACTGCCCGGTGACCGGGTTGAACGCCTGCGTGGGCGCGCTCGGTTCGGTGACCGGCGACGTGTAGGGCACGGTGTTCGCGTTGTCTTCTGCCTGCTTGCGCGCCTTCATGTTGGTCAGGTCGGTGAGCGGGTTGAACGCGGCCGCCACCGGCATGCCGCCGTTCATGAACGCGAGGATGTCGTTCTTGAACTCCGTGGCCGTCGCGTAACGGTTCTGGCGGTCCTTGGCCATGGCCTTCGCACAGATCGAATCCCACATGACCGGCAGGCCGGGCACGATCGCACTCGGCTTGGTGGCCACTTCGGACACATGCTGGTAGGCGATCGCCACGGCGGAGTCGCCGGTGAACGGCGGCCGGCCGGTGAGCATCTCGTAGAGCACGCAGCCCGCGGAATAGAGGTCGGAGCGCATGTCGACGCTTTCGCCGCGCGCCTGCTCGGGCGAGAGGTATTGCGCGGTGCCGACCACGCCCTGCGACTTGGTCATCGTGGTGGCCGAATCGTCGAGCGCGCGGGCGATGCCGAAGTCCATGACCTTGACCACGCCCTGCTCGGAGATCATGATGTTGCCGGGCTTGATGTCGCGGTGGATGATGCCCATGCGGTGCGAATACTCGAGCGCGGAGAGCAGGCCGATCATCACATGCTCGGTGTCGCGCTGCGACAGCGGGCCGTTCGCCTTGATGATGTCGCGCAGCGTCTGGCCCTTCACGTACTCCATCACCAGATAGGGCAGGTGCTCGGTCTGGCCGTTGTCGAGCGTGACGACCTCTTCGCCCGAATCGTAGATGTTGACGATGTTCGGGTTGTTCATCTGCGCCACCGAGTGCGCCTCGCGGCGGAAGCGCGTCAGGAAGATCTCGTCGTGCGCAAGGTCGGGGCGCATGATCTTGATCGCCACGGTGCGGCCCAGGCGCGTGTCGAGCGCGACATGGACCTCGGCCATGCCGCCCCGCCCGATGAGCTGGCCCAGCTGGTAACGACCGCCGTCAAGAGTGGTTGGCATTGTGCTGCTCATTGCTGCTCCTTCGCTTGCAGGCGTGTGCCAGGTCGTAGAGTCGAATGGAAGAGTGATTGTGCGTGGTCCTCATCGGCCGTGCTCGGCAGCATGCCGGCCGGGTCGTGGTGCGGGGCGCTCACCACGCGGCGCGGCATGCGCGCATTCGACGTGATCATCGTCGCGTCCGCCGCGCTCGTCTGCTGGTCGAGCAGGCGGCGCTGGATGCGCGTGAGGATGCGCGCCACGGTCAGCGCGTCGTTCGGGCGGTCGAGCGGGTCCTTCGACAGCATCGACATCACGAATTGCGACAGTTGGAAGTCGACGCTCGCCGGCAACGGCGGCACCGGGTTGTTCACATGCGCGGCCGCGATGTCGACGGGCGTGGCGCCGGTGAACGGGCGGTGCCCGCACAGGCCCTCGTACGCCACCACGCCGAGCGAATAGATGTCGGACTGCGGCGTGGCGTGCTTGCCCTGCGCCTGCTCGGGCGAGATGTATTGCGCGGTGCCGACGACCATGCCGTCCTGCGTGATCTGCTCCTGGTTCGTGGAGTACGAGACGCCGAAATCGGTGATCTTGACCTCGCCGTTGTCGGAGACCATGATGTTCGCCGGCTTGACGTCGCGGTGGATCACGCCGTGCGAATGCGCCACGAACAGGCCGCGCGCCACCTGCACGAGGATCGGCAGCAGTTCGGTGGGGTCCATCGGGCCGTTGAGCTCGTGGAACAGGTCGGCGAGCGATTTGCTCGGCACGTATTCCATGATGAGGAACCCGATGCCGTCGTGCTCGTAATACTCGAACAGCGCCGCGATGTTGGGGTGCGCCAGATTCGCGGAGTTGCGCGCCTCGGCACGCAGCCTGCGCAGTTTCGATTCCTGGTTCGTCGTGTCGGTGCGCAACGCCTTGATGGCCACCGGGCGCCCGAGCTGGATGTCGAACCCTTTCCACACTTCGCCCATGCCGCCTTGCGCGAGCCGCGAATCAAGGCGGTAACGGCGGTGAATCAGTTGTCCTTCAATGAGTCTCATTGGTTCAACGCCTCCTTCATTACTGCCGTCATGATTGGTCCTGCTGCAAATGATCCATATAAATCCACATTGTGTACGACGACCGCCACTGCGATCTTGGGGTTGTCCGCCGGCGCGAACCCGATCGTCCAGCCGTCGATCGAACTGTTGTCGACGCCGATCTGCGCGGTGCCGGTCTTCGCCGCCACGCGCACGCCGGGGATCTCGAGGTTCGGGTTGCCTTCCGTCACCACGGCCTCCATCGCCTCGGTCAGCTTCTTGGCGGTGTCTTCGCTGAACGCCGTGCTCATCACCTGCGGTTTCGTGTCCGGCAGCACCGAAAGGTCGCTGAACCGCACACGGTCCACGAGCGTGGGCTTCATGACCTTGCCCTTGTTGGCCACCGCCGCGGCCACCATGGCGTTCTGCAGCGGGGTGACGAGCGTGTCGCCCTGCCCGATCGAGGCGAGCGCGAGCTTGTCGCCGGCCACGTTCTGCGGGAACCGCGAAGCCACGGCGCGCATCGGCAGGCCGGTCGAATCCGACCCGTCGATTGTGATCGTCGAATCGAAGCCGAGTTTCTTGGCCATGTTCGACACCGTCTCGTCGCCGAGCGCCACGCCGAGCTGTGCGAACGCGGTGTTCGACGAATACGCCATGGCGTCCTTGAGCGAGATCTTGCCGCCCGAACCGTCGCCGAGCGACGACGAGTTCGTCAGCTCGGTCTGCGTGCCGGGCAGCGTGTAGGCGGAGCCGGCCGGGATCTGCGAATCGAGCTGGTATTTGCCCGATTCGAGCGCGGCGGCCGCCACCACGGTCTTGAACGTGGATCCGGGCGGGTAGAGCTGGCTTGTGGCGCGGTTGAGCATCGGGTTGGACTCGTCGTTCACCAGTTCGGTGTACGCCTTGCTCGCGGAACCGGTGTCGTGCGTCGCCAGCGCGTTGGGGTCGTAGCTCGGCGAGCTGACCATGGCCAGGATGCGGCCGGTGCTCGGTTCGATCGCCACGACGGAGCCATCCTGGTCGCCGAGCTCCTGCGCCGCCACGGTCTGCAACGTGGTGTTGATCGACGTCTCGATCGAGGCGCCGCGGTTCTCCTCACCGGTGAACACGGCTTTGATCCGCTGCCAGAACAGGGCGTTCGATTCACCTGTCAGCAGGTCGTTCTCGGAGGCCTCGATGCCGCGGTCGGCGTTCTGCGTGACCGAGAAATACCCGGTGATCGGCGCATAGAGCGCGCCGTTCGCGTACGAGCGCTGGTACGAGAACGCGTCGTTGACAGGATCCGATTTGGCGAGCACGGTGCCGTCGGATGCGAGGATCGCGCCGCGCGGCGCCCCGTACATGTGGTAGAGCGAACGCGTGTTGCGCGCGTCGTGCGAAAGCGAGTTCGACTGCACGGTCATGATGATCGACGACGAGATGCCGAGCACCACGAACAGCACGAGCACAGCGGTGAACAGCTGCCTCAGGCTCTTGTTCATGATTCGTCACCTCCCGTGGTGCCGTCGGTGGAACGCAGCGGCGCGAACACCTCGGTCGCCTCGCCGTCCTGCACTGGCGGGGCCGGCGGGGCCGCGTGCGCGCCGTGCCGCGGGGCCGCCGGCACGACGGGCATGTCGGCGGTGTGGCCGGGCTCGTCCGCCTGCGGCGTGGCCGTCGCATCGGCGTGGCGCGGCGTGTCTTTCTGCTGCTGGCGCTGCTGGAGCGCGGAAAGCGCCTCCATGCGGAACGTGTCGCTCATCGTGTCGACCTGCGGCTTGTTCGCGGCGTTCGACATGATCACGAGCAGTGCGGCCAGGATGTAATTCGCGATCAGTGATGAGCCGCCGGCCGCCATGTACGGCATCGTCAGGCCGGTCAGGGGGATGACGAGCGTGATGCCGCCGACCACGGTGAACACCTGGAACGCCATCGTGAACACGAGCCCGGAGGCGAGCAGTTTGCCGAAACCGTCCTTGATCTTCATCGCCACGACCATGCCGGCCGCGATGACGAGCAGGTAGAGCAGCAGGATCGCGAAGATGCCGACAAGGCCGAGTTCCTCGCCCGCGGAGGCGAAGATGAAATCGGAGTTGGCGAGCGGTGTGATGGCTGGATGCCCCTGGCCCAGGCCGGTGCCAAACAGGCCGCCGGCGGCGAGTCCGAACAGGCCCTGCACGATCTGGCTCGAACCGCCCGGGTAGCGGTTGTAGATCACCGGGTCGAAGGGGTGCAGCCACGCTTCCACGCGGTATCCGACGTGTGCGAAGATGCGCGCGGCCGCAATGCAGCCGATCGCGAAGGCGACGCCGCCGATCAGGATCCAGCTCGACCGCCCGGTGGCCACGTACAGCATCGCCACGAACATCGCGAAGAACATGAGCGAGGTGCCCAGGTCGTGCTGCAGGATGAGCACGCCCATCGAGGCGATCCACACGATGACAATCGGGCCGAGGTCCTTGAGGCGCGGCAATTGCAGGCCGAGCACCTTCTTGCCGCCCACGGCCAGCTGGTCGCGGTGGTTGAACAGGTACGACGCGAAGAAGAACGCGAGGAACAGCTTGGCGAACTCGCCCGGCTGCAGCTGGTACGAGCCGATGCCGATCCAGATGCGCGCGCCGCCGATCTCGCGGCCCAGGCCCGGCACCATCGGCGACAGCAGCAGCGCAAGGCCCACGACCATGCTCACATACGAAAAACGGCGCAGAATGCGGTAATCGCGCATGCAGACGAACAGCACGTCGCAGCACACGAGCGCGATGCACAGCCAGATCATCTGGCGGCTCGCCACGCGCGTGTCCGACTCCGCGTCGATGCGCGCGATCATGAGGATGCCCAGTGCGGTGAGCATGAACACGCACGCCATGATCGACTGGTTCGCATACGGCTGGAACCGGGTGATGAGCGCCCATGTGATGATGAACATGGCCGCCGTGGCGATCATCATCACGAGCACATTGCTCGGCAGGCCGCCGTCGATGCGCGCGAACATCTGGAAGAAGCCGAGCGCCGCGATCACGATGGCGAAGAGGATCTGCAGCAGGTAACGTATCTGGACTTTGGCCATCACGAATCCTCCTGCGAAGCCTTCTTGCTCGGGCTCGGACTGGAACTTGCGCTGGGGCTCGGCGAGGACTTGCTCTTCTTGGCCTGTTCCTCGAGGCGCTTGCGCTCCTCTTCGGCCGCCTTCTTCCTGGCTTCCTGCTCCTGTTGCATCTGGTTGAACTGGTCCTCGATCAGGTCCACATGCGCCTGGGCGTCGCTGTAGCTGTCGGCGGGTATACCCTGCTTGAGCTGGTTGCGCCACTGTTCGGGCAGCTCGCTGATGTGCATGGAGGTCTGCTCGATCGGGTGCGAAAGCTGCAGGCCGAAGATGTTCGTGGGCACACCCTGGTAGATCGCCACCTTGCCTTCGTCTGCGGCGAGGTAATACTGGTTCTGGCTCCACGCATAGGCGCCCCACGCGCCGCCGCACAACGCCACAAGCACCACGACGACCGTGATGACCGCGGCCACGCGCCCGTGGAAGCGCTTCGTGCGCGCCTGCTTCTTCTGGTCGAGCTGTTCCTGGTGGATCGCCCGCGCCACCTCGGGGTCGTTCGGGTCGGCGCTGTAGTTGCCGTCCTGCTTCTGCACCACCGGGATCTCGCCGGTGTCCGGCGTCGTGCGCTCGCCGGTCTCCTCACGCACGTCCGACGGCTGGCCCACGGTCTGGTTCGATTGCTCGTCCTCGCCCTCGGTGCGCGGTTTGCGCGACGCGATCAGCGCGGCCGCGCGTTCCGCCGGCGACGACGTGGAGATCAGCGGCGGCGCGGAGACGACCGGTTCATGGATGATGTCAGCCACCGCTTCGAGCGTCGCGCTCGCCGCGCCGCCGACGATCGGCGTCTGGTGCGGCAGGTCGAAGCCGTCGGCGTTCAGCGCGAGCGTCGCGTCGGCGATCACCGCGCTCACATTGTCGGTGCTGCCGGCGCGCAACGCCATCGAGACGAGCTTCTGCGCGCACTCCTCGGGGTCGGTGAAGTGCAGCATCGTCTCTTCGATCGTCGAATCCTCGAGCACGCCGCACAGGCCGTCGGAGCACAGCAGCAGGCGGTCGCCCGCGCGCGCCGTGCGGATCGAGATGTCCGGGCGCGAGTCGATGTCGAAGTCGCCGAGCACGCGCATCACCACATTGCGCTGCGGGTGGTTGCGTGCCTCGGACTGGCTGATGCGCTTGGTGTCGATGAGGTGCTGCACGTAGCTGTGATCGCTCGTCAGGCGCATCAGATGGCCGTCGCGCAGCAGATACGCGCGCGAATCGCCGATGTGCGCGAGCACCCAATAGTCGGCCACGAGCGTGATCGCGGTGATCGTGGTGCCCATGCCGGCGAGTTTGCGTTCGCGCTTCGCCTTGCCCACGATCGCGTCGTGCGCGGCCATCGCGGAGGCCTCCATGATCTGCGTGGCACGCGCCACGTCGCCGTTCGGGGAATCCTGTTCGATGTGCGCGAGGGAGCGGATCGCGATCGTCGAGGCGGTGTCGCCGCCCGCATGGCCGCCCATGCCGTCGCAGATCGCCACCAGGTGCGCGCCGGCGAACGACGAGTCCTGGTTGTTCGACCGCACGGTGCCGACGTCGGAGACGGTCGTCGAATACATGTACAACGTGGGTTCTTCGGAAGAGGTCATCGGTGCTCAATCACCTCAGTTCGAATGTGGTGGCGCCGATGCGCACGGGGACGCGCGGGGCCAGGATCGTGGGTGCGTTGATGCGCTGCTGGTTGACCACGGTGCCGTTGGTGCTGTGCAGGTCCTCGATGGCCCACGAGTCGGTTGTCGGGTCGGGGTAGACGCGCGCGTGGTGCGACGAGACGAACTCGTCGTCGAGCACCACATTGTTGGACGAGGCGCGGCCGAGCGTGATCACACCATTGTTGAGCGGCACGGACGTACCTGCGAGGGGCCCGTCGATGATCACGAGCAGGGTCGGCTTCTGCTCGGCGGCCTGCGGCTGCACCGCCGCGACGGGCACGGCGGCGCCGGTGGCGGCGGATGGGGGCGAACGCAGCGGCTGCGCGGCGGGGGCCGGCACTTCGGCCTTCTTGCGCGCCTGGCGTTCCTTGCGGCGGCTGGCGCGCGACTTGCGTGGGCTGAACGTGGCCACATCGCGGTACAGCGACCGCGAGATGAGCCAGACGAACACCCACAGCAGCAAGAGGAACGCGTACTTCAGTACCGTGAAAGTGAGTTCGGTAATCATAACGAGTGGTGGTGGTCTTCCGGATTACTCCTGGTCTTGGGAGGAGGCCCAGTACAGGATGCGCGTGCGGCCGATCGTGATCGTGTTGCCGTCGAGCAGGGTGGCGGCGGGGACCTGGTGGCCCTCCACGTACGTGCCGTTGGTGGAGCCGAGGTCGCGTGCGATCACGCCGTTGTCGGTGATGTCGATCTCGAGGTGCTTGCGCGAGATGCCCGGGTCGTCGATCACGATGTCGCAGCCGGAGCCGCGCCCCAGGATCGTCTTGTCTTTCGTGAGCAGGTACTGGCTGTTGTTCACTTCGAGCATGGGGCAGTCCTCGGTCTGCGCGTCGGTCGTGACCGGCACGGCGTTGCCCTGCACGGACTCGGACGTGAGTTTGAAGTTGCCTTTTGTCTGGTCGAGGTCCTCTTCGAAGATCACCACGACCGGGCCCACGAACGCATAATGCTGGCTCTTCGCGTACTGCGTAAGATTGTCGGCCAGTTCGTTGGCGAGCGCCTCGGACCCCCACTGCTCGATGCGGTCGAAATCGGGGGTGCTCAGCTTGAATCGGTATTCGTTCGGCGCCACCGTGCGGTCGCGCCCCACGGGCATCGCCTCGGCGTCGATCTCGCGCTCGAGCGCGCTGGAGAGGTCGACGGGCTGCAGGTCTTTGGAGCCGAATTTCGCGAACACTCCGTTGACCGCGCCCTCCACGCTTTTCTCAAAACGATCAAGAACGCTCATAGTTGTCCCTTTCTATACTCCATCTATCCTACGCGGGGTTGCCAACAGGACGGCTTTTGCGGGTGCTAGCGTAAGGCGGTATGACGAAACCATTGCAGCCCGCCGCCGGCCAGGCGGCTGATTCCACCCAGTCCGAAGCCGTGCGCGAATACGCCGCCAACAAGGCGCGCACAACCCGGTTCACCTGCGGCGCCCCGCGTTCCGCCACGCTGCTCGGCGACGGCGAACGCATGCTGTTCCTGCGCTCCGACGGCAGTGAGGACACGGTGACGGCGCTATGGGTCAGCGTGAACAACGGCACCGACGCGGTGGGCGAGTTCATGCTCGCCGACCCGCGCACGTTGCTCGCCGACGCCGACGCCGAGGATGTGCCGGCCGAGGAGCGCGCCCGCCGCGAACGCGCGCGTGAAAGCGGCAGCGGCATCGTCGCGTACAGCGTGGACGACACAGGCCGCACGGTGCTGTTCACGATCAACGGCGAGCTGTTTGTCTGCGAGCTCGGCGAGGACGGCGTCACCGCCGAAACGCGCCGGCTGGAGCTCACGTTCGACGATGACGGCGAGCGGCAGTACGCCACGCCGATCCTCAATCCGCGCGTCAGTCCGGACGGCACGCGTGTGGCGTATGCGACCGGCACGGCGGTCGTGGTGGCCGAGACCTCGACCGGCCGCGCGCACGCCGTGTTCACCGTGGCCGAACAGGACCGCGCCACGATGCGCGCCGGTCTGGCGGAATTCGCCGCTGCCGAGGAGATGGACCGCTACAGCGGCTTCTGGTGGGGCCCCGATTCGCGCACATTGCTCGTGGAATGCTTCGACTCCGCCGCCGAACCGTTGTGGACGATCAGCGACCCAGCGAACCCGGCCGACCCGGGCGTGCGCCACCGCTACCCGCGCGCGTTGACGCAGAACGCCGTGGTGGACCTGTTCGCCGTGCACCTTGCCGATGACCGCCTGTATGTGGACCGCACGGCGCTTGTGGATTGGGACAACACCGCCTACGAATACCTGGCCGTGGTGCGCTGGCAGGCCGGTCAGCGCCCGCTGCTGCGCGTGCTGAACCGCCTGCAGACCGACGAGCAGATCCTGCGCGTGGACGTGCCCGAGGAATCCGGATGGGCGCATCTCACGTCGATCGACGAGCACACGATGCCTCTGCTGCCCGTCAGCGTGCTCGAGACACATCACAACGACCAGTGGATCGACCTGATCGACGGCACGCCCGCCTATACGCCCAACGGCCGGCTGATCTGCTCCGTCAACGACATGCGCGCCGACACGAACCGCCTCACCGTGGACGGCGTGCCGTTCACCCCGGCCGGCTGGCAGGTGCGCGCACTGCTCGACGCCGACGACGGCACGGTGATGTGCGTCGTGCAGCGCACGCCCGAACTCGCGCCCGACGTGCCCGACGCGTGGCGCGCCACGGCGGCGGACCACGATGCGCGCAGCTTCGACGTGGTGGCGATCGATTACGAAGGGCATGTGTACCCGGTGACCGACGAGCCGGGCGTGTGGGGCGCGGCCCGCCGTGGCGACGGCCTCATGGTCGCCGGGCGCGACATGGCGCATCCGCAAGCGCAGATGATGCACTACTTCCGCGGCAACGGCGTGCACGTGAAGAACCATGCGGCGGTGCCCGGGCTCACGATGAACGTGCGGTTCGCGCGCCTCGGCGAGCGCGGCCTGCACGCGGCGATCGTCGCGCCCACCGGCGCGCAATACGCCGGCGCGCGGCAGCTGCCCGTGCTCATGCACCCGTACGGAGGCCCGGGCTTCCAGGAGGTCACGATGAGCATGGCCGCCTACTGGGACGCGCAGTGGTGGGCCGAACAGGGGTATCTCGTCGTTGTGGCCGACGGGCGCGGCACGACCGGCCGCGGCCCGCGCTGGGACCGCGAGATCCACGAATGCATGAAGGATGTGACACTCACCGATCAGGTGGATGCCGTGCACGCGCTCGCCGGCGCCGTGCAGGCCATCAACACCGGCCAGCCGCACGCGCGCCACGCGCATGCCGCCGTGCGCGCGCTGCCTGAACCGGACCTGCAGCGCGTGGCGATGATCGGCTGGTCGTACGGCGGGTTCCTTTCCGCGCTCGCCGTGCTCCGCGCGCCCGACGTGTTCGCCGCGGCGTGCGCGGGCGCCCCACCCACCGACTGGACCCTGTACGACACGTGCTACACCGAGCGGTATCTGGGGCTCGACCCCGAGGTCTACGCGCGCAACAGCATCATCGCCGACGCGCCGCGCCTGCGCCGCCCGCTCATGCTCATCCACGGATTCGCCGACGACAACGTGACGATTGCGCATTCGCTGCGCCTGAGCCAGGCGCTCATGGAGGCCGGGCGCGAACACACGTTCCTGCCGCTCACCGGCATCACGCACATGACGAACGACCCGGCCGTGGCGCGCAACCTGCTCGTGCTGCAGCGCGACTTCCTCGCCCGAGCGCTCGCCCGCTAGGCGCGCGTGCCGCTGTGCGTGCACGGGCCGCGCACTGCCTACTATGGTCGGTATGGAAATCGCGATGATTGACGAACGGCACTTCCGCGCCGCCGTGGAGCAGACCATGCTGCCGGCGATAGCGCACTGCAGGCACAGCGGCACGATGCAGCCGGCCACCGAAGACCATCTGGGCCAGCCGCTGCCGCCGCTCGCCGAACTCGGGCACCTGCACTACGTGTGCTACGACGTGGGCGAATTCCAACAGCTGCACGTGCCCGGCGCGTCGACGCGGAACCACGGCGCCGTCGTCATCTCGCACGGGTTCTCCGAATTCGCCGCGAAATACGCCGAAATGGCATGGTATTTCCTGCTCGCCGGATTCTCCGTGTGCATCCTCGAGCACCGCGGGCACGGCTATTCGCAGCGTGATGTGCGCGACGACCAGGTGGTGTACATCGACGACTGGCGGCGGTACGTGGCCGACTTCGCCAAGTTCACGCGCGAAGTCGGGCGCGGGTACATGCAGGGCGGCCCGCTCACACTGTTCGCGCATTCGATGGGCGGCGGCATCGCCGCGGCCATGCTCGAACGCTACCCGAACATCGTGGACCGCGCTGTGCTCTCGTCGCCGATGATCGAAGCGAACATGGGTCTGCCCACATGGCTCGCAGCCACGGTGTGCGGGGCGCTCGCCGACGTGGGCAGGGGCAAGCGCATGGCGCCCGGCCAGCACGGGTTCACCACGGCGATCAATTGGAAAGAGGAGCGCGGGGCGAGCGTGGCGCGCGTCACGTGGTTCAAAGCATTGCGCGACGCGAACACGCACTACCAGACCACCGCGCCGGCGAACGAGTGGGTGCGGCAGGCGGCGCGGCTTTCGCCGGCCGTGCTGCGGCAGGACATGTGCGAGCGGATCGAGACGCCCGTCCTCATGTTTCAGGCGGGTGCCGACCACTGGGTGCGCAACAGCGCGCAAAACGTGTTCGCCAAGCGCGTGGGACGTGACGCCGGAGACTTGCGGTTCATCCGCGTGCCGGGCTCCGTGCACGAGATCTTCTCGATGCCCAACGGCGTCATGGCGCCGTATCTGCAGCATGTGCTGCGTTTTCTGCAAACCGACGAAGTGGTGACGGTGTTGCCGTAAGGCGCGGCGTGCGGGCCGGTCGCTCGCTACTATGGTCGCGGAAGACATTGAGACTACGTGGCGAGGCAGGGAGTGAAGTGACGCAACAGCAACGCAATGTGGAGGAGATGCTCAAGCGGGCCGCGCGCGCCGAACAGCGTGACGCCGCACAGGAACTCGCGGACGAGACCCAAGCGGAGCCGAACGTGGCGCAGACACCCCGGCGCATGATGGCCGGCATCGCCTGCACGCTCGTCGGTGGCGTGCTGTGGGGCGTCAACGGGTCGGTCTCCAAGATCCTCATGGAGCAGTATGACGCCAGCCCCATGTGGGTGGCATGCGTACGCGAGATCTTCGCCGGGCTGATCTTCCTGGCGTGTGGGGCGATCGGTTCGCCCAAAGCGCTGCGCAAAGCGTTCACGACCGTGCGCGATTACCCGATGTACCTCGTCACCGCGCTCACCTGTGTGACGCTCGTGCAAGTGGCGTACCTGTTCTCGATCCACTGGACCAACGCGGGCACGGCCACCGTGCTGCAGACGGTGAACCTGCTCATGGTGCTCGTGTACGTGTGCGTGCGCGGACGGCGCAAACCGACCGTGCGCGAAGTGGTGGGCGTGGCGCTCGCGTTCGCCGGCGTGTGGCTGCTCGCCACCGGAGGCGACTTGGGCGCGCTGACGCTGCCGTTGCCCGGCCTGCTGTGGGGCCTCGCCGACGCGTTTGCATGCGCGTGCCTCGCGATCATCCCGGTCAAACTCATTGCGAAATACGGCAATTTCGTCGTCAACGGCATCACGTTCCTGCTCTCCGGCCTCATCCTCACACCGTTCGTGCGGCCTTGGTCGCATGTGCCGGCGTTCGACGCGCGCGGATGGTGGCTGCTCGTGTTCACCGTGGTCGTCGGCACATTCGTGGCGTTCTGGCTGTATATGGCGGGCGTCGTGCGCATCGGGTCGATGCGCGCCACGATGTTCGGCACGATCGAACCGGTGGCCGCCACGGTCACCGCGGTCATGTGGACAGGGGCGATTTTTACGCCCATCGACCTTGTGGGCTTCGCGCTCATTCTCATCATGGCGTTTCTGGTGCGTTGACGTGTGCCGTGGGCGGGCGGCCATGCCGCTTCCTGCCGACGATCACCTGCGCTTCGATCGTCAGTTCGCGGATCCGGCCAAGGTCGAGCGCGTCGATGTTCACATTGAACAACAGCGGCGTCATATGCGCGAAGGCGCGCACGTCATCCGGCGGCATCGCGAAGGTCCGTGAGACGAGGCGCGTGTCCAGCACGTCGAAATGACGGGCGAACTGGTCGACCGTCTGCTCGTTCGAATAGTCGGCGTGGCGCAGCTGCGCGCTCGCGAGCTCGCGCAACTGTTCGTCGTGCCGCGCGCCGGGGACCACTTTGACGACGATGCCGCCCGGGCGCAGCACGCGGCGGAACTCGCCGTAATGCACGGGAGAGAACACGTCGAGGATGCAGTCGACCGCCGCGTCGCGCAGCGGCAGATCGGCCAGATTGCCCACGAACCAGCGGATTGCGAGACTTTCGTCTTCGCGCGCCGCCTGTTGCACGGAATCCTTGGAGATGTCGAAGGCAAGCACGTCGGCCTGTGGATTCGCCTGCTGCACGGCGCGCGCGTAGAAGCCCTCGCCGCAGCCGGCGTCCAGGATCGCCGGGCGCCGATTGGCGGGGCAGTGGGCGCGCACGGCGTCGAGCACGGCGCTCGCGATGTGGCTGTAGTAGCCGGCGTTGAGGATGCGTCCGCGGTTCGCAAACGACTCCTTGCTGTAGAACTGCGACTGTTTGGCGGCCGGCGCGAGGTTCACGTAGCCCTGCTTCGCGATGTCGAAGGTGTGCCGGTTCGGGCAGCGCAGGCTTGTGCTGTCGAGCCTCAGTTCGGCATGGCACAGCGGGCAGATGAAGTACCGTTCGCAATCATGGAAGCGCGCGAGTCTTGCGGGATTCATGCCGCCATAGTAACTGCTGTGGGCGTCACTGGTCCCAGCGGGCACGGACTGCGTGGTTGTGGTTTGTCGAACGGCTGGCGGCTACGGCAGGTCGGCGCGCTCCACAAGGCGCGCCATCTGTGTGCGCCCCATGCACAGACGGTTGCTTGCCGCGGAAAGATGCGCTTTCGCGGTGCGCTCCGAGATGAACATACGCTGTGCGATCTGCTGGTTCGTCAGTCCTTCGGCGGCCAGTATGACCGCTTCGCGTTCGCGTTCGGGCAGCGCGTCGAGCATCGCGCGCGCCTGTTGCCGGCGTGCATTCGGCTGTTGGGCGTGCAGGTCGTTGATGAGCTGCCGTTCGCTCGCCGGATTGAACTGGGGTGTGCCGTCGCAGACACCGATGATGCGCCGGATGATGTCTTCGGGGGCGTCGGTTTTCGAGATGAAGCCTTCGGCGCCGGCTTCGACGGCTCGTTGCACGGTGTCCGTGGGGCCGAGCGAAGTCAGGATGAGCACATGGGGCGCATGCGTGTTGGCGCGGATGGCGCGGGTCAGCTCGATGCCATCCATGCCGGGCATCGCGATGTCGACGAGCACGACGTTGGGATTGTGCTGCGCGATCTGTTCAAGGCATTCGCGGCCTGATGTCGCGATGGCGCACACGCTCACATGGTGGTTGGAGTAGTCGTTGAGAATGATGCGCATCGTCTGGCCGATCATCGGGTCGTCGTCGACCACGATGACGGTGATCGGCGTTTGCGCTGCGCCGTTCTCGTCCATCGTGTTGTGAGCCATAGGCAGCTATCGTAATCGAGGTTGCGCCAGGGCTGGCTGTGGCGCCCATGGCAGCGTGACGTCGACGTGGAAAATCCGGTGGTCGTCAAAGCCGTACGCGCATGTGCCGTGCAGTTGATGCACTCGTGCAGCGAGTCCGGCCAGGCCCTCCCCGCGGCGGTCGGCGTTGCCCTTGTGGTTCGGCGTGGGTATGTGGCCGCGGGCAGGTGCGGAGGATGCCGCTGTGCTTCTGGAGACGGCTTGGCGATTGCCTTGTCGGCTGCCCTGTTGATTGCCCGGTTGGTTGCTCACGTGGATGTGGATGCCGCGGTCCGGCGCCGCATCCACCTGCAACGCGACAGTCGCGCCCATCGCATGCCGTCGCGCGTTCGTCAACGCCTCCTGCACTGCGCGGTAGGCGGTTTTCGACGTCTCGTCACTGAGCGAGCTCAAATCACGGATGTCTATCCAGGAATCGATGCGCATCCCCGCTGCACGGGCATCGTCAATCAGTGCATTGAGCGACGCCCGCGTCAACGATGTCTCGCATGTCGGCGTAAATAGCGCCGCCGCCTGCTCCGGATGCCGCAGCGTGTCGATGATGGTATGCGCCTCATCGAGCGCTCCAGCAGCCTGTTTGCGGATGTCCTGCGCCGTGGCGGCGATTGAGCTCACATCCTGCCGCACAACATCCGGTGTGTTTGCAGGGTCGAGGTTCGTCTGTAGGTGGTTCGTCGTAGCTTGCAGCGCGCTCGCGTTCAGGGCGAGCAACGAAAGGGAATGCGCCAGCGTGTCATGGGCCTCGGCGGCCAATGCGTCGGCGAACTGCTGGGAATCGAGGTCATGCTTGAGCAGCACGACGGTGTTCTGCGCGGCATCGGCTTTGGCAGTGGCGGCCGAGGTGATGGCGCGTTGGCGGATTTGCAATCCGATGAGCACGCTCAGCGCAACGCCTATCGCGGCGCATGCGATCGCGACGCCCGCAATCGCGGGTTTCCCGATAATCAACTTCGGTTCGGTGCCATACGTGGCGCCGGTCCCGTTCTTGGTGAATATGGCCTGCCATAGCGAGACATCTGGCGGCCGCATCACATCGCGCAGCTGGCACCATACGGAAACGGCAGCCGTCGCCGCGATGCCGCCCAATGTCAGGTTCTTGGAATCACGGCGTGCGATCATAGCCGTCAACGCCATCATCACCATCAGCGAATCGAAGGGGAGGACGCTGCAGCATACGCACGCAGCCCAGAACGTCAGCACTGGCCGGTTCTTGCGCAGGATCAGCAGCAACCCAGAAGGCAGTGCAAGCAGTGTGCACAACACACACCAGATGTAGTACAGCGTATCCGGCGTGGTGGTGAGCGCGGTGAATGCGACCTGCATCAGGTTGCTGAAGCTCGCGAATATGACCATGAGCAGCGTGCACCACAGCTTGGTGCGGATGGGCACGTCGTCGGTGCCGACGCGCCCATCCGCTGTTCCCGTGTGTAGTGCTTGCTCAACCATGCCACCATTATGGCGCGGCGGGGCAATTCGTGCCATTGTGCGAACGGTCATAATCAACCATGCCAACAATGCCCGAAAGGGCAATGAGAAATGGCCGTTCGTCCACTGTCGGCCACCTGCATTCTCCTCTACAGTCGATGACAGCCCGCATGCAGAGGCCGTGCCGGGCGGAATACGACCAAGAAGGGAACACACCATGACTGCGGAATACCAGAATCCTCAAGGCGGCCAACCGCCAACGAAAATGTCGGTGTGTGGCATCATCGGCCTCGTGCTCGGTGTGCTGGCGATCGTGCTCAGCTTCATCCCGATCATCAACAACGCGGCGGCAGTCCTCGGCTGTGTCGGCGCCATCCTTGGCATCATTGCGATTGTCGGCACGTTCCGTGGCAAGAAATCAGGCAAGGCCATCGCCATCGTGGGCACGGTGCTGTCGGTGCTCGCCGTTGTCATCACGTTGAGCATGCAGGCGTCATTCAGCAAGGCGATTGACGAAGCGACCGGCTCGTCGTCCTCGTCTGCCTCGTCCTCGAACGGCGCGAAGTCGGGCCAGGCGAAGCAAGACAAGGAAGGCGATCTTGACGACATGCACGTCAACATCGTTTCCGCGGTCAAATCCGCCAATGATTTTCAGGGGGAGCCCACTGTGCTCGTGACCTACGAGTGGAAGAACACCACCGACAAGAACAATTCATTCATGGTCCTTGCCGACGCCAAGGCGTTCCAGAACGGTCAGGAGCTGCAGACGGCTACCTACAGCATGGACACCGAACCGGAAGGCTACGAGGATGGGTCGGCCTATGCGGATGTGCAGCCTGGTGCCATGGGCAAAGCCACCATCGGCTATGTGCTGAAGGACGATTCGCCGGTGACGATCGACGTGACCGATCTCTTCTCGCTTAAGGACGACAAGATGGTTGAACATACGTTCAACCTGTAACGAGCGCAGTGGCGCGGGGAAAAGCGTTCAAAGCCAGCGGCATTCATGGCCGCTGGCTTTGTGTTGTGTGGCTACGCGTCAATGGCGTTGTGGGCGCGGGCGGGGGTGATCATCGTGAGCATCATCACCGAAGGTTCGAGCGCGGTGATCGCATGCGGTAAGCGGATGGGGAAGTAGACGAGCTCGCCTGGGGCCACTTCCTGTTCGTCATCGCCGCCCTTGATGAGCAGGCGGCCGCTCAGCACTTGCACAAACACCGGCATGGCGGCGGTGTGCTCGCTCAGCTGCTGGCCGGTGTCGAACGAGAACAGCACCACGTTGCCCCCTTCGGTATGCATCACGGTGCGTGAGACCGTGGCCTCCGGTTGCACGCTCACCATGTTCGTGAGGTCTGGCAGTACTTGCATCTGTGATTCGTCGGTATTCATGGCATCCTCCTTGGCATAGATGGTTCCCTCCATCATGTGGGTCATGTGCCAGAAGGTCAATAGCGTACGAATTGTACGCACCGTGCCCTTGTTTGCGTAAAACTATCGTGCAAAACGGTCTGTTTGCGTATGATTTTTACGCAAGAGCCATATTTTGCGTAAAATTCTTGCGGCAATGGCCTCTCGAACGTATGAATTGTACGCAGCCCTTGCCGCTGCGCGTAAAATTCGTACGTATTCGAAACGTTGATTCCCTATTGCTATGGGTAGTGTCGACAAAGGGAGTTGTCTGAGTGCGATCGGCTTGTTGAACCTCTATTGCTACGGGTGGTGTATGTTTGTCGAAAAACAACATGGTTTGGGCCGTTTTCCACTACCCGTAGCGACGAAGGTTCAGGGGCGTCGGCGGATGTAGGCAGTCGTGCGGGTTCAAGTCCCGCCGCTCCTCGCATGGTTGTCGCCAAGATGTCGCCTCTTGGTCTGCGCCCGCAACGCAAAACGGCTGATTTCGTTGGAAATCAGCCGTTTTCAAAGAGTGCGAGCGGCGGGACTTGAACCCGCACGAGCATACGCTCACTGCCACCTGAAGACAGCGCGTCTACCATTCCGCCACGCTCGCAGACAAAGAGCTACCCTACACTACACCGTCGATTAGTGCAATTCGGCGTGTTGCGTTGGTCCGCAAGGTGCTGACCATGGTGGCTGCTTTTGCCCAGACGGGATGCTCCTGAAGAGGATGTGGGGCTGCGGAGGTATTCTACATAGTTCATCACATTGAGGTGGGGCGTTTTGTGGGCAGTGGGAGACCGCTAAATAGCCCGGCCCATATTTCCGCCTTGTATGGGCACTCTCGGCAGAACGTGTATTTCGCCCGCATTGGCGTTTTTAGTGGATTGGGCGGAAACCTGCAGGGATGCGGATTGTATCTCGCTTACGCGAGTGCTTTATATGCGGTGCCGACGAGTATTGGCTTCGAACAATGGCGAAATTCCAAGGGTATGGGACATCGATACTCGAAGGTGGCCGATTATGGCACTCGCGTAAGCGAGATACACCCGTACGCTGCGTCTTACCCTAAGCGCGGCGTACATTGGTGCTGGTGTTGCCCGTTCGCCTTCACCCACGCGAGCCGTTCGCGTAGAAGCGCGCGAGCGTCGCGTCGCGGAACTCGTCGAAATACCCGCCGTCAATCGACGCGCGGATGTCGTCGAGCAGATGCACGAAGAAATACTCGTTGTGGATCGTGGCGAGCGTGAATCCGTTCATCTCCCGCGCGCGCAGCAGGTGGTCCACGTACGCGCGCGAATAGTGCGTGCATGTGTAACATGCGCAGCCGTCCTCGAGCGGGCCGAAGTCGTGTTTGAACTGCGCGCGTTTGATGTTGTACCGGCCATCGCGCGTGAAGATCGCACCATTGCGCGCGCAACGCGCGGGCGCGACGCAGTCGAAGGTATCGCCGCCGTTCTCCACGCATGCAAAGATGTCGTCCACCGCGGCGATGCCGAGCACATGCCGCGGCCGCTCCTGCGGCATCTCGTCGCAGATCCACGCGCAGATGTCACCGATGATGCGTTTTTCCATGGCGCCGCCAATGCCCACGCCGTCGAAGTCGAGCGACGCGATCTGCTGGGCGGCGTGCCGGCGCAGGTCCTCGTAATTCGCGCCCTGCACCACGCCGTAGAGCGCTTGGTACGGCTTGCCCACGCGCGACTCGGTGAGGCGCTTGTGCTCGTCCACGCACCGGCGCGCCCAGCGGAATGTGCGCTCGACGGAATTCTCCTGATAGCGACGCGTGTTCATGAGCGTCGTCAGCTCGTCGAACGCGAACATGATGTCGGCGCCGATCTTGTGCTGGATGTTCATGGAGATTTCCGCGGAGAAGCGGTGCAGCGACCCGTTGAGCGGCGATTTGAACGTGACGCCGTCCTCATCCACGAACGCCAGGCGCTCCTTGCCTTTGGCGATCACGTCGTCCGATTTCATGTCGGTCGTGTCCATCGCGAGCGTCTTCTTGAATCCCGCGCCGAGCGACAGCACTTGGAATCCGCCGGAGTCGGTGAACGTGGGGCCGTCCCAGTTCATGAACTTCGCAAGTCCGCCGGCCTCGTCGAGCACGTCTTCGCCGGGCCGCTCGTACAGGTGGAACGCGTTGGACAGCAGGCATTGCGCGCCCAGCTGCACCATCGACTCGGGCAGCACCGCCTTCATCGCGGCCTGCGTGGCCACCGGCACGAACGCGGGCGTGCGGATGTCGCCGTGCGGCGTGTGGATCACGCCGGTGCGGCCGTAGCGCGCGCCGCCGCGCCCTTTGCCGGTGGGGGAATCAGCGAGGCGGGTGTGCTGTTCGAAGAAAAATGCGGAGCGGTCGCCCGGCTGTCCGGGCTCCGCGCCGCGCGGATGTGCGAGAAGACTTGTCATGCTGACCACTGTAGATGGGCCGGTGTAGATGGAATCCACGATTTCTTCAAACGATATGTTCGCAGTTTTCAAGAAACGTTCAGGAAACTTCCAGCACTGACGTTTTAACTAAAAGACAGTGCTTCAACCAACGGCGTAATTGCAACGATTGTGCGGTTACGATCGAGGGAAGCGAACGATATACGTGAATGAGAACTTCAAGGAATGGAGCGTCATGACTGACGAACACAACACCCCGTGGGGCGCGCCCGGCGACCCCGCGGACCATGGCACCGATCCGACCGCGCCGCACACCGCGCCCACATCGCCGAGCGCAGGCGTGCAGGGCACTGCACCGCTGCCGCCAGCCACGTCGGGCGCGCAGACGGACGCACATGACACCTCCGCGTTCGACGGCGCTTCCGACGCCGGCAATCCGTCGCCGGTGACCGTGACACCGGCTGCTTCCGGGGCCAACGGCACTGACGGCGAGAAGCCGACGTCCATCCAGGATGATGGAGACCTCTCGCCGCTCGAATCGCCAAGCGGCCCGTACCGCCCGGCCCCGCAGTACGGTGCGTTCCGCCCGGGGCAGACCCCGGCGTCTCATCAGCCCGCGGCGAATCCCTCGACGCAACCGACCCAGCAGATGCCGCCGTTCGGTCTGCCATACCAAGACCAGAACCAGCGTCAGCAGCAGCCCACGCAGCCGTTTGGCGGGCTGTTCGGCCAGCCGGTCGGGCAACAGCCGGGCAATGGCGCACCCGCGGGGCAGCAGCCCGGCGGCAGTACGCCGACCGGCCCCACCGCGCCGCACGGCCAGAACTCATTCGGCGGCCCGAACAACCCGTACAGCGCGCCGATGAAACAGGCCGAGCGCACGCCGAACAACGTGCTCGTGGCCGTGGTGGCCGCAGTGGTCACCGCCGCGATCTGCCTTGGTCTGGGGTATGCGGCCCTGGCCAACGGTTGGGTGAATGTCCCGGGTTCGGGTTCGATGACCAGCCTGTCCACCAACAAGGGCGGCGAAGGCACGGCGAAGGTCGAAGGCGGCGAAACGCCCGACTGGACCGCGGTCTCCAACAAGGTCTCGAAGTCCGTGGTGTCGATCCAGACCCAGCTGCAGAACGGCGTCTCGCAGGGCACTGGCGCGATCCTTGACAAAGACGGCAACATCGTGACCAACAACCACGTGGTTTCCGGCGCGCAGCGCATCGTCGTGACGCTTGACAACGGCGACCTGTACGAAGCCAAGACCGTGGGCACCGACACCACGACCGACCTCGCCGTGATCAAGCTCGAGAATCCGCCGAGCGACCTGACCGCGGTCGAGTTCGCGAACTCCGACGATCTGGCCCCCGGTGAGCCGGTCATGGCGATCGGCAACCCGCTGGGTTACGACGGCACCGTGACGACCGGCATCGTCTCCGCGCTCAACCGCCCGGTGACCGTGATGGACGAAGACAACACGCAGATTGTGACGAACGCGGTGCAGATCGACGCCGCGATCAACCCCGGCAATTCGGGCGGCCCGACGTTCAACGCGGCCGGCCAGGTGATCGGCATCAACTCCTCGATCGCCTCGATGGCGTCCAGCTCGGAATCGGCAGGTTCGATCGGCATCGGCTTCGCCATCCCGTCGAACCTCGTCAAGCGTGTGGCCAACGAGATCATCAAGAACGGCAAGGTGCAGCATGTGGCGCTCGGCGTCACGATCCAGAGCGGCACTGTGACGGCGGACGGCGTGACGCGCGGCGGCGCAGTGGTCAAGGCCGTGGTGGACGGCGGCCCGGCACAGCAGGCCGGCGTCAAGGTGGGTGACACCATTGTGGGCTTCAACGGCCTGGCCGTCAGCGACAACTACTCGCTCCTGGGATTTGTGCGTGCCGCCGCCATGGATTCGACCGCCAAGCTCACGGTGGTGCGTGACGGCAAGACACTCGAACTCGATGTGAAGTTCGACAAGGCCGAAGACGCCGTGAACGGCACAAACCGCCAGGAGTCCGGCAACCAGAACCAGCAGCGCAACCAGAACGACAATGGCAACGATGGTTTGGGCGACGGCGACGGGCTGATCAACCCCTTCGAGGGCCTGCTGCGCTAAGGCGTGCCGCCGGCTCAGTAGTCCGATCCACACGAGTCCCGCCGTTCCCCCGCATGGGGAGCGGCGGGACTCGCCCCATTCCGGGACCGCACCCAAGTTGAGTTGTCTCATGGATGTTGCTAGGGTGACCCGTATAACTGAAGACAATGCAATCTTTTTACGCCGTGTATCGAATGCGTTACACCATGCGCCATTCGGTGGGTTAACAAGGCGTGATTGGTGCATGTGGCGTTGCGTCGCATGCATGGAGATACCGGACCGTAAGGAGATGCGATGAAAAAAATCATCGATCTTTGTAAAGAAGTGCCATTGCTGCCGATTGTGATCCTGGCGGCGATTCCCCTGGCGCTCATCCCCTCGTGGCGCCCTTGGGGCCACATTCCTTCCGCATTCGACCCCGGTGTGGGCGAGTGGATCGTGATCCTGCTTGTGGCATGGACCATCTTCACCAGCATCCGTGAAATGGTCAAGAGCCTGCGCGAAGGCCATGTAGGCGTGGACCTGCTGGCGGTCGTGGCGCTTGCCTCCACCGTGGCGGTGCAGCAGTACTGGGCGGCATGGGCCGTTACGCTCATGGTGGCCTCGGGCGACGCCATCGAATCCTACGCGCAGGCCAAGGCGCGCGGCAATCTGACCGCGCTCATCAAAGCCGCTCCCCAACAGGCGCACGTGGTCACTCTGCCTGGTGTGACCGGCGCTGGCACGAGCACCGACTCCGAAGGCTTCCGCGCGGTGCAGCAGGCAATCGCCGACGCGCAGCGCAGCGGCGAGAAGATCGACGCTGGCAGCGGGCACTTCACGACCGTGCCGGTCGACGAGGTGAAGCTCGGCTCCGTACTGCTCGTGCTGCCGGGCGAGATTGTGCCGGTCGACGGTACGCTCCTCTCCGGCTCCGCCACGCTCGACCTGAGCAACATCAACGGCGAGCCGGTGCCACGCACGGTGTTTTCCGGTGCAAAAGTGCTCTCGGGCTCCATCAATGGCTCGACGACGATGATGATCCGCACCACCTCGCTCGCCAAGGATTCGCAGTACCAGCAGATCCTCAAGCTCGTCCAGTCCGCGCAGGATTCGCGCGCGGCCGTCGTGCGCACCGCGGACATGCTCGCGGTGCCGTTCACCATCATCTCGTTCCTCATCGCCGGCATCGCATGGGCGGTCTCCGGCACGCCACTGCGATTCGCCCAGGTGCTTGTGCTCGCCACACCCTGCCCGTTGCTCATCGCGGCGCCGGTCGCGTATGTGGCCGGCACAGGTCGTCTCGCCAAAGCGAGCATCCTCATCAAAGCGCAGGACGTACTTGAGAACCTGGGGCGCGTCACGCACATCTTCTTTGACAAGACCGGCACACTGACCGTCAAACAGCCGCGCGTGGTGGGCGTGCAGAAGGCGAAGGATGCTCCTGCGAGCCTCACCGAAGACGAGATCCTGCTCATGGCCGGTGTGATCGAAAGCTACTCCGTGCACGTACTCGCCAAAGGCATCACCGAAGCGGGCAAAGAGGCGATGGAGCGTCTGCACCGCGTGCCGAAGAGCGCGCGCATCGGCCACCGCAATCCGCGCACTGCCGCTGGTGAACTGCCCGATCCAATCGAAAACTACCCTGTGGTGGGCAATATCGTGGAAGACGCGGGCAAAGGCGTCTCCGGCACCGTGGACGGCCACCCGGTGTGCGTGGGCCGCTTCGCCTACGTGATGGGCGAACAGATTGCCTCGGCCACCGCGCACAACGCGCAGGAGGCCGAAGCCAACGAAAAGGAGATGGAGCGCGAGGACCACAAGGCGGCGCAGCTGTGGCCCACGCAACTCGAGCCCGACGAGATGGCCACGTACATCGCCATCGACGGCAAGCTCGCGGCCCGCATCGTGCTGCGCGATGTGCCGCGAGCCAATGCGCGCAAGTCCATCGACAAGCTCCACGAGCTCGGTATCGACGACCTGACTATGGTCACCGGCGACAAGAAGGCCTCGGCGATGATCATCGCGAACGAAGTCGGCATCACCGACGTGCGCTATGAGCTGTTGCCCGAAGACAAGGTGAACGCGGTGCGCGAAGCCTCCGAAGAAGCGGCGAAGGGCAAGGACCCGTGGTGGGACCGCGCCATGACCAAGCTGCTCGGCGAATCCATGCACCGTCCGGTCACGATGATGGTCGGCGACGGTGTGAACGATGCGCCGGTGCTCGCCGTGGCGGACATCGGCATGGCCATGACCGACGGCACTTCGACCGCCGCGTCGGAATCCGCACAGGTCGTCATCATGAACGACGACATCGCGTGCGTGCCGCGGGCCATCTCCATTGCGCGCCGCACCAAGCGCATCATGCTGCAGGCGGTGTGCGTGGGTCTTGCGCTCGCGATTGTAGGCATGGTGTGCGCGGCGTTCAACCTGATTCCGGTGGTTGTGGGCGCGTTCCTGCAGGAGGGCATCGACGTTGTGTCGATCCTGTGGGCGCTCACCGCCCTGTTCGACAGGGACTAAGCCGCTGCCTCCGGATTGCGTTTTCGCTGTTTTCGGCGGTGTTTTCGCCGTTTTGGTCACTTTTTAGCTTGATAAGTGACCAAAACAGCGAAAACACTGACCAAAACAGCGAATTCATAGGGGGTGGAGCATAGGTATGTCGGCAATGGATGGGAAGAAGCGAGAGAGCGCTCAGAAGGGGAGCGCGCGCGGTTGCGGGAGGCGCGGCACACCTGCCTGCTCCAGCTTGGCGATGAGCCGCTCAGGCTGGTACACGTCTTCGGCAAAGCAATGCACAATCTTCGTCACATGCTGGGCGAGCAGCGTCTGATCGCGCGACGCCTGCCGGGTGATGTTCTCTTGCAGCGCATGCCGGGTCATCGTCGGATCCTGGTATTTGCGTAGCCCGTCATATTCGAGCACGATCATGCGTCCATCGTCGGTGCGCCACAGGAAGTCGACGCGGAGTGGATAGTCCGGGTGGTCGAAGTTCTCGAACTCGCACTGCAATTCGGGAATCGCGAATCCCGCGCGGATGATCGTCGCGTACACCAGTGATTCGCCGCCATTCTCCGCAAGCGGATTCGCGTAGGTCAGCACGCTTTCGATGCGCGCATGGTCCATGCGCCGACCGGCGCAGTACGCGCGCAGCTCACTTTCCGTCAGCCCATGGCCCAGCACATGGTTGATGATCTCCATCGACGATTCGAATGTGCCGAGCATCACGGCGTCCACCACCGTACGCGGCAGGGACGTGGCGCGCACGCCATTGACGACGACCGGCTCATCACCGCACACGAATATCCTGCGCAGTGGTTGCCGCGAACCACGCACAGGCATGGCCGTGGCAGGAGCATTGCGGCATGTGCTGTAGCGTTTTCCGCCGTATGGGTTGCTGCTGGTGTGCGCGCTGGCGATGGTGATCAGTCCTTCATGCATGGACCACGGGTGCGGCAGCCCATGCGCCTCCACCGCGGATTCGCCGGCGGCCGTCCAATCGTGGTTGAGCTGGAGCGCGCGCAGTATATGGAGGTGGCGCTCGCAACCGCTCATCGTCTGCCATGGTTCGGCGGGGCAGTACAGGTTGATGTATGGGCTGACCATCAGTCCCTGCCGGCACATGCGCTGCAACCCGCGTTGCACAGGGCGCGTTGTGCCGACGACGCACCGCTGCTCCGCGGCCGCCTGCCGTATCAGGGAGTCGATTTGCACTCTGGTCGTTCTGCTCATGCGGGTACGCTACTGCACCCGCCGCGGCGGGGCCAGCCCACACGCCCGCTGTGGTCGGACGCCCCGTGCGCCTGCGCAAATGTGGATAGCGCGCGCTGTTTTCGCTGTTTGTGTCAGTGTTTTCGCTGTTTTGGTGGCTAATCAAGCCAAAATGTGACCAAAACAGCGAAAACGCTGGCAGGGACGGCGAAAACACCGCCGAAAACAGCGAAAACAGCGAAAACAGACTGCCGCACACCCCTCTTCCATCGTTCGCCCTCGTCGACTACTCTAGAGTTCCGTGACTCAAGATTCTGAACTTCGTATTGCTGTAATCGGCGCGGGCCCCGCCGGCGTCTACTCTTCCGACATTTTCCTGCGCCAGCTCGCCAAGCTCGGCGACGAACTGGGCCTGGGCACCAACGCGCGCATCGACCTGTTCGAAAAGCTGCCGGTGCCGTTTGGTCTGGTGCGCTACGGCGTGGCCCCTGACCACCCGTCGATCAAGTTCATCGCGTCGGCGCTCGAAAAGACGCTCGACAATCCGAACATCCACCTGTACTGCGACGTGGAGTTCGGCAAGGACGTGACGCTCGAGGACCTGCTCGAACGCTATGACGCCGTGCTCTTCGCGACCGGCGCGATCAAAGACAAGCCGCTGCGCATCCCGGGCGCCGACCTCGAGGGCGTGTACGGCGCAGCAAAGTTCGTCGAGTGGTACGACGGCTACCCGACGGGCGTGCGCGAATGGCCGCTCGAAGCCGAGGAAGTCGCCGTGATCGGCGGCGGCAACGTGGCGATGGACGTGGCGCGCGAACTCATGCGCAACGCCGACGACCTCAAGGCCCGCACCGACATTCCCGACAACGTGTATGAGGGCATTGCGCGCAACAAGGCGAAGGTCCTGCACCTGTTCATCCGCCGTGGCGTGGCGCAGGCGAAGTTCTCGGTGCAGGAGCTGCGTGAAATGGAGAAACTGCCCGGCGTGCAGCTCATCATCGACGAAGACGACTTCGAACTCGACGACGACACGATCGAGGAGGCAGGCAAAGACAAGCTGACCCGCCAGATGGTCGAGGAACTGTTCGCGATCCGCGAGATGGCCGAGGATATGGAAGACGATGGTGACATCGACTTCGAAGGCAACCCAGCCGACCGCAAATACTATGTGCACTTCAACAGCGCGCCGACCGAGATACTCGGCGAAGACGGCAAGGTCGTGGGCATCCGCGTCGAGCGCACCGAAACAGGTGCCGACGGCGTGATGCACCGCACTGGCGAATTCACCGACTACCCGGTGCAGGCCGTTTACCATGCGATCGGCTACCAGCCGGAATCCGTACCGGGCATCGCCTACGACGAACGCGGCGCGCATCTGGCCAACGCGAATGGCGACGGCCGCATCACCGTGGACCACGAGACGCCCGACGTGCGCGAGCGCCTCTACGCCACCGGCTGGGCCAAGCGCGGCCCGGTGGGCCTGATCGGCTCCACGAAGTCGGACGCCCTGCTCATCGTGACGAACATGCTTGAGGATCTGTCCGCGGCGAAGGAGCGTGCGCAGCTCGCCGCCGACCGCGACCCCGAATCGATCGACCGCCTGCTCGCCGAGCGCGGCATCAAGCCGATCGATTTCGCCGGCTGGAAGCGCATCGACGCGTATGAACGCGCGGAAGGCGCGAAGGAGGGCCGCGAGCACAAGAAGGTGATCGACCCCGAGCAGTTCCGCAAGCTCGCGCACGACATCGCGGACTGATTCTTCGCGCCCGTTGCCTATAGTTGTCTCGAGAGTTTTGTCATCCAGGTAGTCATGGGAACGGGTGCGGGAAGATGCATCGAAGTGAGCGGTCGGCGCAGGGGCGTAACAACATTCCTCCAATGACCGATGCGCAGCTCGACAACGCCATCGTGCGGCATACGCAATCGGCTTCGCGGTGGAAGACCGTGTTCCTCAGCGCCCTGCTCGTGACGGCGTTTTCCGCTGCGAGCATGGGTGTGGCGGTGCATCAGACCACTGCATCGGCGGCGGCGCCGTCCGCATCGGCCACCGCGACCATGCAGTCGCAGGCCCAGCCGACCGTCTCGCCTTCGCCGACCCCCACGATCACGCCCACGCCCACGCTCGCGCAGGTTGTGCCGGCGGCGTTCGCCAATCTCAACCAGCTGGACGGCACGTCGACACTCGCATCCGCGGGCGTGGAGCTCAACGAGATGCAACGCTCGCAGCTCATGGAGCGCATCGAGGACTTCCGCGCGCAGGGTTATCAGGCGTCGTTCGTGGTCGTCGACATGCGCACCGGCGCCGCCATCGCGTCGTACGGCGGCACGCCCATGTACACGGCGTCGTCGATCAAGGCGCCGTACATCGTCTCGCTCGCGCAGACCGGCGCAGTCGACATCAATGCCGTCGCCACGTCCGCGACCGCCGGCGCGGCCGGGCTCAACCGGCTCATCACGCAGACGCTGCAGGTCTCGGACAACGACACGTACGAGGCGCTGTACAAGCGGTTCGGCGCGGCGCCCACCATGCAGTGGCTCGCGGGCACCGGCGCGACCACGGGTCTCAATGGGTATTACGGCGACGTCACCGCCATCGACCTGGCGCGCATGTGGGTCAACAGCTACGACTACCTGTTCGGTGCTCCGGCGGACGCGGCGGATGTGCAGGGGCGCGCATGGCTCGCGCAGCAGATGCGCGGTTCGCTCAACTCGTCGATCGCCGCAGTGCACGGCGAGAGCGAGGTCGTCGCGTCGAAGGCCGGCTGGATCTACGGTGAAGGCAATCTGTACGCGTACAATGACGCGGGCATTGTGATCCCGGCCGGTTCCATGCAGCTGAGCGGAAAGCCGCAGGGCTATGTGCTCGCCATGCTCACGAACGCGTGCGCGCGCGACGACTTGCTCACCGCGCTCGCGCAGACCGTCGACGACGCCATGCGCGCCGCGTGAACGCGCGACCCTTGCCGTAGACTGGGGCTATGAACGGGAAAACGCAACTGCACAATCATTACAATGGGCTGAAAACCGCGCTGCTCTTTGCAATCATGTGGGCGATCATCATGATCATCTGGTGGGCCACAGGCGCGAGCGTCAACACGCTCGGGTACTACGTGCTTATCGGATTGGGCACGACGTTCGTCTCGTATTGGTTCTCCGACAAGCTCGCGATCGCGTCGATGCACGCGCAACCGGTGACCGAACAGCAGGCGCCGGAACTCTACCGCATTGTGCGCGAGCTGTCGCAGAAGGCGGGCAAGCCGATGCCGCGCATCTATGTCGCGCCGACGGCCACGCCGAACGCGTTCGCGACCGGCCGCAACGAGCGGCATGCGGCGGTCTGCTGTACGCAGGGCATTCTGCGAATCCTGGACGAGCGCGAGATCCGCGGCGTGCTCGGGCATGAGCTGATGCACGTGTACAACCACGACATCCGCACGTCGGCGATTGCGGGCGCGATGGCCACGGTCATCTCGTATTTGGGCTATTCGCTCATGTACTTCGGCAATTCCACGCGCTCGAACCGCGATTCGGACAACGGCGCCGGCGTGTTGGGCGCAGTCGGCGCAATGCTGAGCGTCATTCTCGCGCCGATTGCGGCGTCGCTCATCCAGATGGCGATTTCTCGCACACGCGAATATGACGCGGACGAAGACGGCAGTGTGCTCACAGGCGATCCGTTGGCGCTCGCCTCGGCGCTGTACAAAATCGAGAACGGTGTGGCAGCGAGCCCGATGCCACCGACCGCGACCGACCGCTCCGTGGCGGCGATGATGATCGAATCGCCGTTCTCCGCGCAGGGGATTTCCAAGATGTTCTCCACGCATCCACCGACTTCGGACCGCATCGCGCGCCTGCAGCAGATGGCGGCGGCGATGGGTGCGCCGGGTGTGAACGCGGGCATGACGACCGGCGAAGTCGGCCCGGGCTATGCGCAGCCGTATTCGCAGACCGGCTACCGGCGGTAGTGCTGGGTCAGTGCGTGTGGTACGCTATCTTCTTGTGACTGCGCGAGCGGTCGCTTGCGGATGTAGTTCATCGGTAGAACGAAAGCTTCCCAAGCTTTAGAGGCGGGTTCGACTCCCGTCATCCGCTCCACTCGAAAACGGCTGATTTCCAACGATTTCAGCCGTTTTGCTTTGCTGGAATGAGTTAAAAGGTACCAAAACGGTACCAGACACCTGAAGATGAAGTGCCCTTGACGTCTTCGCGAGCATCGTTTTTTGCGTTTTTCTTCGCGGCATGTCGCCGTCGGGAATGGAATACCGTAGCGATTCGCGACGGTATGGGGGCACCCTCACATGCCGGCTTTTCTGGCGATCGTCTCGGTGAGGTCGAACAACATGGTGATGTCCGCGAGGCGGCGTGTGCTGGTCTTGTAGGGGCGTCCGGTCACGGTGATGTAGCGGCCCTGCGAGTACGCTTCGATGTTCATACCGCCCTCGCGCACCTTCAGGCCCTTGCGCGGCTCACACAAGCCCCAGATGTGCAGGCCGTCGCCGCTGGGGCTGATCTCGATGAACGTGTCACCGGCGATGGCGACGAACTGGCGCGCCCACTCGGCCAAGTGGTTGCGCTTGTCGTAGCAGTGGTCAAGGTCGATGCACGCGAAGCCGTCGCCCAATACGAAGCCCATACCAACGCCGGCGTGTGAACTCTCGGCTATCTCGTAGTCAGTCCACGTCGCGGGGTCGGTGCTCGAGGCGGGCAGGCCGTCCGGCTGTATGGGCATCTTCGTGATCTTGCCGCTTCGCTCTATGGGCTTCCAGCGCACCCAGCGGGTTTCCATGAGCATCTGCCATGGTGGCGTCTTCAAGCCCTCACGGCGGGCGCGTTGCCTGCATGTCGCGTCGCAGTACTGGCGAGCCCTCCCGCGTCCCTCGTTGGTGGGTATGATCTTGCCGCAGTGTTCGCAGTGGTTCATGCCAACATTATATAACGTGACAGAGCTTAACTCAAAGGTATATCAACGTTTCTCTTAAAACGTTACAGAGCTAAAGAGATGGTGTGGCCCAGACCTTCCAGCGTGGCCGCGAAACAAGGAACCACCCCCAGAGGCGCAAAAACGGCCCGTGAAAACGCGAACACGGGCCGGCGTATCAAAACCGGCCCGTGCCGAAAAAACAAGACTGGGGCGTACGCATGATCTTTCCTGCTATCCCGCGGTTCTAGTGAGGCCTTTTCGGGAGTCCACCCCCAGCCCGGTACGGTCTCCGCCACGGTCAGCGTTCATGGTTTCACTTGCCTTTCTTCATCTCGAGCGCGAACGTTCGCGTTCTTCGCGCGCGACTGCCGTCGCATGAAATGTTCGCTTCGGTTTGCCTTTGAATCGTTCGCTTGCCTTCGTCTCGCTTTCCTGTTCGCTGTCGACGCTTCGCTTCAGTGCTAGTTATTCGCGGTGGCGCCGACCTTGATCTTCACGATTCGGTTCGGTCGTGTCACGCCGAAGCCGAAACGGAACGTGACGCGCACGCCGGTCGCATCGTTGCTGAAGAACGCATCTTCGGACACCGCGAGCTCGATGTTTCCATGAGAGCAAAGAATCTGCGTGGTGTCAAGCACAAGGGCGGTGCCTGCCGCCGCCTGCCCATTGAGTACCACCGGCAGGCCGAACAGTACAGGCGTGGCGCTGTTGGCGACGTCGGCACCGATGAACGCGCGCCCGTTCTTGTCCTTGAGCTTGAGCAGATACGCCCAAGAATCGAAGCCCATGACGATCGTTGAAGGCGTGCCGCCGTTCTGGCTGCATGTGGCGATCGCGTCGATGAACGGGTCTAGGGAATCGGTCAGCGTGCCGCCGTCCGCCAAGCCGGTGAGGTTGGCCAATCCGGTGGTGCCCACCGTCCCCTCGGCGGGTGCCGCTTCGGACAGGAACGCCCTATCGGCCTTCTTGATGATGCTGTTCTGAAGGCTCTTGCTCAGCAGGCCCGGCACGCCATCGTTGCCGTATGCCTCGTTCGACGCTACGGTGACGATGGCGATCTTCTTGGTCGGCACGATAAGTTCGCTCACCTGCGGGGCCTTCGCCTCGATCTTGGCGCCTTCCTTGTAGTAGTCCGCGTCCGCGTCGTCGCTCACATAGGCGATGCGCGCCGTCTGGCTGTCGCCCTTGATGACGCCCGCGTTCTGGGCAAGCGTGAAGATCAGCGCGTCCGGGATCGCCTGCACCGGCTCGATGCTGGTCACATCAGGAAACAGGCCCTTGTTTTCTGTGGTGTTGAAGGTCATTGCTTTCACTCTTTCAGTCGTGTGCCGCAACGCCCCAAGGTGCGGAAGAAAAGGGAACGCCCACGGCACTATCTTGTTTGGGTAAGACAGTTCGCCGCAGGCGTTCTGACAGGCAACCCGCAGGGTTGCTTCATGCCTTCCAGCATACCACGGGCGCTGTGTTACCGGCGCATCTTGTCAGCCAACGCCTTCGCTATCGGGTTCGCTGTCGTGGGGCGTGTGGGGTCGATGCCGCCGGTCGGGGTTCGCCGTAGCGGGTTCAGCCTCTCGCGTGTCTGCATGTAGGGGTGCGCCTCGAGTTCCGTTTCGATGATCTGCGAGGCGAGCCGCCCCAGTTGCTCCAACCGGCCCGACGTGCTCTCGACATCGAACGCGGCCATGAACGCCTGTTCAAGCTCCGGGTCGGCGGCGAGCACACCGCCCAAACGGTCGGACAGTTCCGCAAGCGCGGTCTTGTCCATTTTCCGTGCGGCGTCCGTGGCACCCAGCACGCTTGCCATGATGTCCATGCGCATGGCCTGCACCTGTTCGTCATGCCGCTTCGCCGTCTCACTGGCCTGTTCGCGTAGTTCCTGCACGGAAGCCGTGGACGCGTCCCGTTCGCCCGTGATCGTCTCCAATTGCTTTTCAAGCTCCCGCACCCGCAGCCGGTAGCGTTTCGCCTCCTCGCTCACCTTCGCAAGACGCGGGTTGTTCGCCTCGCTGTGCGCCTCCTGTTCGGGGGTTGCGTCGGCCGGTGTGGGTTCAGTGGTGGTGGGTTCTTCGTTGGTCATTGCTCCTCGTTTCCTGTGATGGTCAGTGCCGCGTCACGGTATCCTTTGGCTAACTGGTATGCGCGTGCGCATTGTGGGCAGGTCAGATACTGGCCGGGTATCTCCAGCCCGATCTGTTCGTTGAGCAAGTCACTGGCCGCGCCCGTGCAGTCACGGTGCACCGTCCTGCCGCACAGCGTCTCATAGCTCAACGTGTCCGCGATACGCGCGACACAATGGAAGACAAGCGGCTCGCTGTTCATTGTTCGCCTCCTTTGAATGATCGTCCGGCTCTGGCTTCTTCCCTTCTCCAGCAGGCTTCTACGAACTTGACTGCGGTGGCTTCGTTGGGCGCGTACATATCGAAGGCCTGTAGATAGAGCGCTACCGAACATATGTTGCATCTGCATATCTGCTCGTCTATGGCAGGTCTTCGTGCATGCCGTATTTCTTCTTGAGTGACTTGTTCGCCGCAGAGGGTGACAAACTCGCCTTTACGGACGATGTGCACTACAAGCGGCTTCTTCGATTTTCTCGCTGTGGCGCCTTTGGCCTCTTGTTTTGCTATGGTCGTCATTGCTGTTGATTTCCTTTCTCTCGTCACGATCTGTGGCGGGGGTTGTTCTTTATGGCCTTGCCTAGTCGAGGTTGAGCGCGTCGTAGATCGCGGCTAGGCGACGGTGTAGCAGCTCGTTCTCGGCGCGTAGTTCGCGAGCGCGGCGTTTGGCCCGTTGGTGGGTGCGCCTGTTGCGCTTATGATGCCGCTTCGTTTTTGGCGATGGTTCATCGTCGCTGGGGCGGCTGTATATGGGCTTCTGTGCGGTCATGGGTGTTATTCCTTTCTTGGGTTAGTCGAATAGTGGGGGTTGTATCCAGCGAGCGCGTGTGCGGCCCGGTGGCGGTTCGTTATCGGGTTCGGTAGCGTCGTGGTCTGCGAGCGCCGGTGCTGGTGACGTATTCCCGGTAGTGTCGATCTGCGCGCAGGTCTTAGCGAGTTCGCACAGCGGGCATGACACCCAAGACAACGTGTTTAATTCTTCTGGTTTATAGGCGTGGTGCGTCTTGCTCACATGTTTTTTATTGCATAAACAAATACCGTTTTTTACTGTGTGCATGTTCAATGTGATGGTCTGCATGGCTGTCTCCTGTTCTGGGTGTCCCCACCGCGGTGTTAAACCTGTTAAACTGTTAAACCTGTTACTGCTGCTTGGGCTCTCGTGTTAAACCTGTTTGTAAAACCTCTGGCCCGGTTGTTAAACCGCCCTTGTGTGGTTTAACAAGGTTTTACATGTCGGTATAACATGCAATCCCAGTCGGCAGTAGGCGGTTTAACGGTTTAACATGGTTTTACATTCGCTCGGCGTCGATAAGTTGGTGCGGGTAGTCGTCATAGATGTTGTCGAGGTACACGACTGCGCTTGAGCCTTTTAATAAACACTCTATTATTCTCTCTTCCTTTTTGAGATTCTCTATAGTCGGCGTAGCGCGTCGGGCATCACGGGCGAGCCTGCGCTGGAGGTCGGCGCGCGTCAAGCCCTGATAGATGCGGCCGTCAAGCCTGATCTGTTCGCCGTGCTTGTCGAGGGCGTTGAGAACGCGGTTGCGTATGCGGTCGTCCCGGCGTTCGGCCACACTGTCCTTCGCCTTCTCTCGGGTGTCCACCTTGTCGGCCTCCACGCGCACCTGCTCGCTATGGCACTTGTCCAGCAGCCACGCGCGCACCCGGTCGGACGTGTCCATGACGCACAACGCGAGCGCCCAATCGTCCATGTTGACCGCGGTGCGCCCGTCCATGATCGCGTACAACGCAGCCACGCGCCCCACATTCTCACCGCGGTGCCCGTCCACGTCGTCCACAAGCCCTGCGGTGCCCTTGCGTTGCAGGCGAAGCACATACCGTCGCGCCTGCGGTGGAAACACGATCTTCTTGGGGAACTGACCATCGGGCAATTGCACGTCCGGCCATGGCTCCACCGGGGCGGGCATATCCTCGTCCAGCCGATCGGCCATGCTCTCGTCGGTCGTGTAGAAGTAGAGGAACCTGCCCGTAAGCCCGGTTTCGATGCCGGCAGTGAACATCGTCGCGTTAGCGGGTTGCACACCCAGCACGCCGGCAAGACGGTACTGGCCGGCGCCAACGGTGAGGTTGATCTCTTCGTTCTTCGTGTTCAAGCCCAGCGTCTCACCGCTGTATGCCTTGATGATCTGGGTGATGATGGTGTTGCCCGGGCGTGAGCACACCTGATTGAGTTCGGAACATTCCGTGCACACCATGAGCGCCCGGTCTGTTTTCTGCTTGGTGGCCCACTCGCCGTCCTCTTTGGCCCGTGTTACGAACGCAGCGGGAAACGCTTCACCCGATGCGGGGTTGAACTCTTTGACCTTGCCTGTCATGTCAGGCAAGAGGCGGCAGGCTGTGCCGATGGCACGCGACTTTCCGCCGCCGGAACAGCCCGACAGGTTCACAAACACGTTCAACGGCATGAGCACGTCGCGGCCGGTAAGATCAGCCTTCACGTTCGCGGGGATACGGCTGGAGATGACCGCGAGCATGGCGGCGAACAGCGCTTCACGGCTCATGCCCATATGCGCCGCCTTCTGTGCTATATGCCGCGTCCACGGGCGCGCGTCGTAGAAGTCATCGGGCAGATGCAGCAAGGCTTCGCGCCTTGCCTGTCCTGCCAGTTCGTCCAGTTCGTCCATGTAGGCGTCTACGTCTAACGTGGACTTGGTTCCATTGATCGTTACTGCCATCGGTGTTCCTTCCGTTCCTGTTCAAGCAGTTCGCGTTGTGTTTCGGTCAGGTACTCCCATACCCATGGCAAGGGCTTGCCTGAAGCGTCGCGGGGGATTCCATCGCCCCGGTAGGTGAGTTCGTCGGGGGTGAAGCGCACGATCGGTGATGCCGCGAGCGCCGGGCTCATGGTTGCCATGGCTCACAGTCCCGTCAATGCGTCGTCTATCATGGCGAGCGCCATGTCATCGGTCTTGATACGCGCGTTCGCGAGGTACGCGGCCTCGTGGCTGTTGCCCACCGGGTGCTCGTTGTGCTCGCGCAAGCGTGCGATCTTCGCGCGCAGGCGGGTCAGGCGGTGTCGTTTGGCGTCCTTGTCGCCCTCACGATCGTGTTCGCTTCCGATTGCCTCGCGTTGCATGATCTGCATGACGCGCAACAGTTCGCCGGTTTCGGCCAATGGGTTCATGTCGGCTTCGCAGACGCGCGAGATGGCCGCGTGCAATCGGCCCGTGAGCGTCTCGAGCATGAGGCGCAATACTGTCGTGGTGCTCATAATCGTGCCTCCCCTTAGATGTCCTTGAGTTCCATGAGGACCATGGCCGCCAGTACGCGGCGCAGGGCGTAGCTTTGTCCGCACGCCTCGTTGTATGCGTACAGGTTGGGTGCCTTCTTCATGTCCGCGAGCTTGTTCGCTTCCTCGATCTCGGATTCCACGAATTGCTTGAGTTCTTCCCAGTTGCCCATCTCATCTCACCTCTTCGCCGCGCGCTTGCGGGTACGCGCTTCATGTGTTCCCTTGTCGGGCGCGTACACCACATGTTCGGGATTCTCGAGCCGTTCATCGTCGGGGCGAACGATCTCCACGCGCCCCTCGTTTACCCAAGCGTCAACGTCGCGCTTGCGGTAGAGCATCGTGCGCGGGGTCGGGCGGGTGAAGCTGGGGCCTTGCCTACGGTGGCGCATCATGGCGAGCGCCTGAACGCTCATGCCCGTGTACGCGGCAACCTCCTCGGGCGTCATCAGCAGATCGTCTGGATTTACGGCGGTGGATAGCTTCGCCTGAAGCGTGTTCCACACCACGAGCAGCGACGCCGCCACGTCCTTCACTTGAGCGGTCATTTTCAATTCCTTTCAGTTTTGCAAGTTTGCATGTCTGTGATTCCGAGCGTAGCACAGTTATGCAAGTTCGCAAAACTGTTTTCTTGCGTGTTGTCGATGTGGTATACGATTTCACTTATGCAAATAGGTGAAATTGTGGGAGCGTGGCTATCTAACTACCGTGCAGAAAAGAAACTGACATTAGAACAGATCGCAGATGCCTCACAGCGGTATGGAAGTGGCTGGGCGGCCTCAACGGTGAGCCGCATGGAAAAAGGAAGCAGCAAGGGTGATTCATTAACAGCGCTGATAATCTTGCTGGCCACGCTCAACGATCTAGTAGATGACGCCGAACTCAAGCTAGAAAGCATTCTTGAGGATTACATAGGAACCGTTGAATTGTCCGATAGCTACGCGACTTCCTATGAAAACCTCGAGAAGATACTGGAAGGCGAAAAAGTGTCGTTCACCTATTCATCGGGCGAGAAGTTGGAGCATGACATCAAAAAAGTTGCTGAATATGTGGGCAAGGATTACGATTTCGTGCTTCAGGCTACATCAATACACTTCAGCACACATGAGTACATAGCACCGAAAGACACCCCTGTATTCAACCCCTCGTCTATGCACAAGAATCATTACGTCGTATCGAATCATTACCCCACAGCGGCGGAACAGAGGCTTGAAACGCGACTTCGTGATGCAAACGAAGACCTTTTCGGAACGCCGACGAAAGTATGGGTAGACAACAGCTCGCGAGAACTCGGGCTAGCGGTGGCGGCGATCTGTGACGTGCTGTACGGGCATAGTCTCGATGAAGAGGCCGCGAAGCGTGCCGGTGAGGGTGCGACACCGCAGAAACGCGGGAGGGTGACGCGCGTATTGGCAGATGAAATACTGGATTACATGCGCAAGGTGGCCGCGAAGCTGGAGGATTGACGGGAGGTCATGCCATGGCGGCGATAGTCGAGTATCGGCTCAGCGGCGGCGAGCGCCGTTGGTATGTGAAGTACCGTGATGCCGGTGGCGTGCAGCACAAGAAGAAGGGTTTCACGCGCAAGTGCGACGCGAAGGCTTACGCGGCACGCATGGAGGTCAGTGTCAACGATGGCGACTACATAGACCCGCAACTCGGCAAGGTCAGTGTGAACGGTCTGGCGATCACTTGGCTTGAAGGCAAGAAGGGGACGGTGAAGCCGAAGTATTGGGGTGATCTCGAGACTTCATGGCGTGTGCATGTGCAGCCCAAATGGGGGCGGCGGCAGGTCGGCAAGCTCCGGTACAGCGAGGTGCAGGCATGGGTGAGTGCCATGGGTGCGGAGCGAAGCGCGACGATCGTGCGCCGTGCCTATGACGTGCTCAACGGCGTGTGCAAGCTCGCGGTCAAGGACGGCGTGATGCGCAGGAATCCATGCGAGGGCGTCCAGTTGCCCCGTAAGACACACAAGGCGCGCACATATCTCACGGTCGAGCAGTTGCTTGCTCTGGCGGACGCGGCCGGCGAGCACCGCGCCGTGATACTCACGCTTGGCTTCTGCGGGCTGCGGTTCGGTGAGCTACGCGCGCTGCGCGTCGAGGACGTGGACATTGAACGTTCGCGCCTGTTGGTGCGCCATAGCGTCGTGCGCGTCAATGGCGTCTACGTCGAGGGGCTGCCGAAGACGCATGAGCGGCGCGAGGTGCCCGTGGCCCCTTCCGTGATGAACGTGATACTGGGCGAGTGCGTCGGCAAGCAGCATGACGATCTGCTGTTCCCCGGCAACGCGCACGGAAAGTGGCTCGGTGAGCAGTCGGCGCGGGGCAAAGGCTGGTATGCGCGTGCGATCGCGGTGGCGGGCGTTCCGACGCTGACCATGCATGACCTTCGCCATACGGCCGCGTCCATAGCGATCTCGTCGGGCGCGAACGTGAAGGCCGTGCAAAGAATGCTGGGGCACAAAACAGCCGCCATGACGCTCGACACCTATGCCGACCTGTTCGATACGGACTTGGACGCGGTGGCGATGGACATCGAGCGACGACTGAATGAGATCGCGGAAGCGTAGCGGGGTACCAAAAAGGTACCAAATATACGAAAACATAGTCATGTCCGCGTTATCCGACGAAACGCTAAAACGTTGAGTTTCCAAGGGTTGAGCGGTATGAACGGCTCTATCCCAAGGGTGCCTAGCCGGGTTCGACTCCCGTCATCCGCTCCACTTGAAAACGGCTGATTTCCAACGAAATCAGCCGTTTTGCGTTGCTGGAATGAGCCAAAAGGTACCAAAATGGCAACAAACTTCTGAAAACCCGCCCTGTTGCTACGGGTAGTGCTCCTGTTGCTACGGGTAGTGCTTCCGCAGACAAATTCCATCTACAACCGTTGAAAAATAGCGGTTTCTAAGTGTGGGGTGACTGGAAAAGCACTACCCGTAGCGAAAGAAGCACTACCCGTAGCGCCAGAGGGCCCTGGCACCCAATCCATGACGCCGAAAGAATAGGTACAAGCCGAGTACAGGTGCGCCGATGTACCGTGAGACCATGTGTGCACATTACATGGGATTGTCGGACGAGGAAATCAACCTGCTCATCGCCCAACTGACCGGTGAACAGCTGGATGAGTACGGCCGGCAGGAGCCGGGTGATACCGAAACCGGCCGGCGAATCGACGTGTACCCAAAGTCGGTCACGCCGGTGATCGTCCCCACATTCGACACAGCGGTCGGTGTCGAGCGGCTCGCGCCAGGCACACTGGAACGCGCGGACCTCGAGTGGGGCTACAGCTCGCAGTGGAATCCGCAGCCGATTTTCAACACGCGCATCGAAAGCGCCGATAAGCCGATCTGGCGCGCGTCGATGGAGCACGACCGCTGCATCATCGCCTGTCGTTGGTTCTACGAGTCAAGCGGCACGGAGACGCGCGTCAGCGAGCGCACCGGCCGCACGGTCAAGCAGCAGTACATGTTCACGATTCCGCGCATGCCGGTCATCTTCATCGGTGGCATCCACCGCAGTCACGAGTATTCGATGGTGACGACGCGCGCGAACGCGAGCATGGCGCCGGTGCACCCGCGCATGCCGCTCATTCTGCACCCGACCGAGCTCACCACATGGCTGGGGCCTGACTACATGCGGCTCGCCGACCGTTCCGCCGTGCCGCTCGCCGCGCAGCCGGTGCGCTGCGCACTATACTTGATACCGACTTAATTCAGTCGGTGCATTATGTGCGGACGCGCGACGCCGCACAGGCGCGCACATAGATGAGGAGTGGATATGCCGAACAACGCCTTGGTCGCCCAACGCAGTGGCGGCGCGCAGTCCCATAACGCGCTCGGCCTGCTCGCGCTCGCCGCCGGCGCATTCGTGCTCGGCGCGGCCGAATTCGTGATGATGGGCATCCTGCCGCAGACCGCGCAGACGATGCACGTGAGCATCCCGTTCGCCGGCAATTTCATCTCCGCATATGCGATCGGCGTGTGCGTGGGCACGTTGTTACTCGTGTTCGGGCGCCGGATTCCACCGCGCACCCTCATCATCATCTTCATGATCATCGCGCTCGCCGGCAACGCGCTGAGCGCCGCCGCGGTGAATGCGCCGATGCTCATCGCCGCGCGGTTCATCGCCGGCTTCCCGCATGGCGCGTTCTTCGGCACGGCCACACTGATCGCGAAACTGCTCGCGCAAAAAGGCAAGGAGGCGCGCGCCGTCTCCGCCATGGTCACAGGGCAGACCGTGGCGAACATGCTCGGTGTGCCCGCCGGCACACTGCTCGCCGAACACATGACGTGGCGGCTCGCGTTCTGCCTGCTTGCCGCGATCGCTGCGCTGACCGCACTGTTGGCGCGCTTGTGGATCCCGTACATTCAGCCGGTGGAAGACGCGGGCCTGCGCGGGCAGTTCCGCTTTTTGCGCAAACCGGGCCCGTGGATGGTGCTGATCGCCGTGTTCGTGGGCAATACCGGCATTTTCTGCTGGTGGAGCTACGTGAGCCCGTGGCTGCAGAAAGTGGGCGACTGGCCGTCGAACATGGTCTCGGCGATGATGATGCTTGCCGGCTTCGGCATGGTCGTGGGCGGATTGTGCGGCGGGCGCATCGCCGACCATTGGCACCCCGGCGCCACGTCCGCCATGGGTCAGGCCATCGCCGGCATCGGGCTCTTCGCCGTGTTCTTGGTGCCGGGTTCGCGCTGGAGCACCGCATTGCTGACGTTTGTGATTGCGTTCGGCTTGTTCTTCGTCTCCGCGCCGCAGCAGCTGCTGATGGCCGAAGCGGGCAAGGGCGGCGGCGAGCTGATCGGCGGCGCCACTGTGCAGATCGCGTTCAACTTCGGCAACGCCGTCGGTTCGTTCGTCGGCGGCGCGGTGCTGAACTCCACCGCGATGAACTACCATTACCCGGCGCTCGGCGGTGTGCCCTTCGCCGCGGTGGCTGTGCTGCTGCTCGTGCTGTACGCGTTGCGGTATGAGCGCGGTTTGGTACAATAATGCGTTGGATCGGCGAACGGCGCCGGTTCCCTGACGACGGTCAAGTACCAGGAACGCGCAAAGACTTGCCAGTGGAGGCACGTCATGGCGTGGATTGTTCTTGTTCTGTCCGGTATCTGCGAAGCGGTGTGGGCGGTCGCGCTCGATAAATCGCAAGGATTCACCAAAATCATTCCGGTGATTGTGTTCTTCTGCGGGCTGGCCGCAAGCATGGTCGGGCTGTCGTATGCGATGCGCTCGATCAGCGTCGGCACCGCCTATTTGATTTGGGTGGGCATTGGCGCCGCGATCACCGTGGTGTATGGCATGGTCGTGGGCGAAGAATCCGTGTCGGTGCTCAAGATCCTGTGCCTCATCGGCATGGTCGCATGCATCGCCGGCCTCAAACTCGCGAACTGACGTGTGCTGTGCCCTGTGCGACGCGCTGCTCAAGCTGCAGCAGCGCGCGCTTCATCTCGACGCCGTACGCATACCCGACGAGATTGCCGTTCGCGCCGATCACGCGATGGCACGGCACGATGAACAGGATCGGATTGCGGTTGTTCGCCGAACCCACCGCGCGCACTGCCTTCGGCCGGCCCACGGCCTCGGCGATCTGCGCGTAGGTGCGCGTCTCGCCGTACGGGATCTGCAGCAGCGCGCGCCACACGGCCTGCTGGAACGGTGTGCCGTACGTGAATGCGATCGGCACGGTGAACTGCCGCAGATCGCCTGCGAAATACCGCTCCAATTCATGGAACGCCAAATCGGTCAGTTCGGTTGGCTCGCCCGGCCCGTCCGCCGCGTTGTCCGCCTGCGTCACGATGCGCAGTCCGGTGACCGCGCCGTCGTTCCAATCCACGCGGACCGGCCCGTATTGGCTTGTGTATACTGCAAATCCCGCCATCACACTCTCCTTGATCATTGTCCCGCGGCAATGCGGGCGCGCCTGCTGCCCATGATTATATGGGCAGCAGGCGCGCGGAGGTAGGGCAACATGCCGGTATGCGTTGTGCTCTGCGCAAGATTCACACAAACCGTGCCATCATTCGGCGGATGCGACCGCCTGTTCCGCCTCGCCGACCGTGCTCAGCGCGTTGAGCGTGCGCGGGTAGCCGATGTACGGCAGGCACTGCAGCACGACTTTGCGCAACAGGTCGGCGCTGTTGCCCACGCCGATGTTCGCCTTCGCGTGCGCGAGCAGCTGCGGCTCCACGCCGCCCTGTGCGGCGAGGTAGCAGAACGTGATCATCTCGCGCTGCGCGTTGGTCAGCCCTGTGCGCGTGTAGTAGTCGCCGAAGCAGTTGTCTGCAAGCCAATAGTTGACTTTGCTGCGCTCGTAGCTCTTGTCCATGCCCGCGCCGAACAGCTCGACCTGCTTCGCGTTGCCTGCTTCCAGACGGTCCTCCGGGGTGGTGGTGGATTGGTCGGGCAGCGGCAGCTCCACGCCGCGCGCTTCGAGCACCTCATTCGTGATGCCGAGGAACGGGCGCACACGGCCGATGCCGAGGTAATCCACCGCCTGATACACGACTTCCTTCACCTGCACGGGCGTGAGGCCCGCGTCGAGCGCGCGCGTCAGCTGGATGCGGAATTCGTCGGCGCTCTGGCAGCCGAGCAGTGTCGCGAGAATCGCGAGATAGCGCGTCTGTGGGTCGAGCGCGGTGTCGGGGTCCTGTGCCACTTCGACGTCCGCGAAGTGCAGCATGCGCTCGGCGAAACCCGGGTCGGTGCGGCGCAGATCGTCATTCTGATTCGTCATGATGAGCCTGATTTCCGAGTATTGATTACTTGGTATTGACTACTTGAGCTTCGCGTATTCGGTTTCGCCGACCGGCTCGAGCCACTCGTTGCTCTTGCCTTCGCCCGGCACATCGATCGCGATGTGCGAGAACCAGCTGCCGGGCGCGGCACCGTGCCAATGCTTCGTGTTCGCCGGAATGTGCACCACGGTGCCCGGGGTCATCGCGACCGGCTCCTGCCCTTCGATCTGCGCGTAGCCGCGGCCGCCCACGCAGATGAGCATCTGGCCGCCGCCCCGCGTGGCATGGTGGATGTGCCAATGGTTGATGCAGCCCGGTTCGAACGTCACGTTCGCCATGCTCACCTGCTCATTGGAGATCGGCGCGAGCCAGCTGCGGCCGGTGAAATACTGTGCGTACGCGCTGTTCGGCTCACCGACCGGGAACATCAAGGACTGTGCGTATGCGGTCGGCACACCGACCGGGATTGGATATGCGTTCATATGCGCCTCACTTTGTTGGCTGTCTGCCTTGCATTATTAGCCGATTGTTTGTATGCAGCAAATCATGAAAATGCATAGGTCGTATGCGGATTGCGCATATGCAAAAAGCCGGCTGCGCCATGCAAGCTGCGCAGCCGGCCAACCCTTGCCTGGTTTACAGGTTCTTCTCGAAGAACTCCTCAATCGCGTCGAACGGAATCTTGTCAAGGTTGTCGTAGAGGTCGGTGTGGTTCGCGCCCGGCACAATCAGCAGTTTCTTGTTCGACGGATTCACGCCGTGTTCAAGAACTTCGTACGCGGCCTTCGAGAAGTACAGCGAATGCGCCTTCTCGCCGTGCACGAGCAGCACCGGGTTCTCGATCTCGTCGATATAGCTCAGCAGCGGCATGTTCATGAACGACAGGGCCGACGTCTTGTTCCAGCCGTCGTTCGAATTGACCGAGCGCGCATGGTAGCCGCGCGGGGTCTTGTAGTACGCGTGGTAGTCCTTGACGAACTGCGGCGCGTCGTCAGGCACAGGGTCCACGACGCCGCCGGCGCGTGCATAGTCGCCGTTCGCGTAGTCCTCGGTGCGCTGCTTCGCGAGCGCCGCGCGCGTCGCATTGCGCTTCTCCGGCGAATCGTCGGCGTCGAAGTAGCCGTTCGCGCTCACGCGGCTCATGTTGTACATCGTGCTCGCCACGGTCGCCTTGATGCGAGGGTCGTTCGCCGCCGCGTTGAGCGCCATGCCGCCGAACCCGCAGATGCCGACGATGCCGATGGCGTCCGGGTTCACGTCGCTGCGGTTCGCCAGATAATCGACCGCCGCGGAGAAGTCCTCGGTGTTGATGTCCGGCGAAGCGACCGCGCGCGGCGAGCCGCCGGATTCGCCGGTGAACGATGGGTCGAACGCGAGCGTGAGGAATCCGCGCTCGGCGAGCGTCTGCGCATATAGGCCGCTCGCCTGTTCCTTGACCGCACCGAACGGTCCGCTCACCGCGATGGCGGCGAGGCGGCCGTGCACGCCCTTCGGCTTGTACACGTCCGCTGCGAGCTCGATGCCGTAGCGGTTGTGGAACACGGCCTTGCTGTGCTCCACCTTGTCGCTCTGCGGGAATGTCTTGTCCCAGACCGGGGTGAGTTCCAGATCCGTCATGATTGCCTCCTGTTTGCTTGATGTTGGTTACAGTATCGGCGGCAATTTGATATAACGCAAATAACTAGTTACTATAAACATTATTCATCTGAAGAATAATGTTGGCATGGAGGCCGCAATGGAGATTCGGGCACTGCGCGCGTTTCTGGAAGTTTCTCGCGAGGAGAACATGACCCGCGCCGCTGCGAATCTGCACATGTCGCAGCCGTCCCTGTCAAAACTCATGAAATCGCTCGAGCATGAGCTCGGCGCCGCGCTGTTCGTGCGCCGCAGCTTCGGCCTGACACTGACGAAAGAGGGGCGTGTGCTGCGCGAGCGCGCCCGCGACCTCGTCGGGATGGCGGACCGCATCGAAGACGAGTTCGCCTCTCTGGGCAATATCACCGGCGGCACATTGTATTTCGGTCTCGCGGAGTCGTACCAGATCCAATACCTCGCGCAACAGATCAAACTCCTGCGCGCGCAGTGCCCGGACCTGCGCTACCACGTGGAGAGTGGCGTCTCGCTGCAGGTGCTTGAGCATCTTGACCAAGGCACGCTCGATTTCGCCGTGCTCGCGCAGGATCCGGACCTGACGAAATACGAGGCGCTCGCATTCCCTGACGTCGACCGGTGGGGCGCGGTCGTGCCCGCCGACCACCGCTTGGCCGCGCGCGAACGCATCACGGTGGACGATCTGGTGGGCGAACCGTTGTTCTGCTCGCAGCAGGCGTGGAAGCACGACATTCCGCACTGGGCGGGCTCGCGCATGCCTGACCTGCGGCTTGAGGCGACGTTCGGCTTGGCGTACAACGGCGCCGTGTTCGCGCGCGAAGGCCTCGGCGTGCTGCTCACGTTCGCGCGCCTTGTGGATACGAGCGCGGACTCGGGCCTCGCATTCCGTCCGCTTACACCCACGCTTGAGACAAAACTGCATCTGGTGTGGCGCCGCAACCGCCCGTTGAGCCCGATCGCCGAACGGTTCCTCACGCAGATCCGCAGTGCGCGCTGATCACAGATGCGTGATGCACAGCAGCGGCAGGCTGAAGCACACGCAGAACCCGCAGAGGCCGGTCACTGTGGTGGCCACGGGGCGGACCAATGATTTCCAGCCGCCCATGCGTCCCTGCCGGCGGTGTTTCTTCTCCACTACGGCCGCGCCGATCCAACATGCCAGACCCGCGACCGTGCCGGCGACGAGCAGCCACAGGTTCGTTGTGGAGTGGTTGAGCCATGCGCGAATCGCGTCGTTCGGCGCACCGTCGAACGACGACAGCAGCACCGGCATCACCAGTGCATAGCCGAGGATGAGGAGCGCGGCTTCCGCGATCAGTACCATGCGGTGTGTCTGTTGGTTCTGCTCGTTTGCCATCCGTGTGTTCCCTTTCCCTGAATTGGCCGCGCGCAGGCTCAGTCGTCGCCTTGCGCGGCCTTCGGCACGCCACCCATCTCGCACAGTTCGTCGATCGTGACGAACGAGTACCCCTGCTTCTTCAGGTCGTCGATGATGCCGGGCAGTGCCTGGATGTCCTGCGTGCGGTCGCCGCCGCCGTCGTGCATCAGTGCGACCGCGCCGTTGTACGCGTTCTTCATCACCTCGTCATGGATCGCCTTGGCGCCGGGGCGCTTCCAATCCAAGGTGTCGATCGTCCATAGCACGTTTTTGTCCAGCACCGTGGCGGCGTCCTTCCACTGCTGCACGCCGAACGCGCCGTACGGTGCGCGCATGGTGCGCGTGACGGTGCCGGAGGCCTCCTTGAGGTCGGCGAAGCTCGTGGTGATCTCCTTGCGCAGCTCCTGTGCGGGCATGTTGGGCAGGTACGGGTGCGAGACGCTGTGCGAGGCCACCTGGTGCCCCTCCTTGACCATGCGCTGTTCGAGCGCGGGCATCGCGAGCGCCTCTTCGCCCAGATCGAAGAACGTGGCTTTCACGTTCTTCTTCTTGAGGATGTCGAGGATCGGGCCGGTGTATTGGCTCGGCCCGTCGTCGAAGGTCAGCGCGATGACCTTCTTGCCTTCGGGCTGCGGCGAGAACGACTGCACAGTGAGCTTCTTCATCGGCTCCACCGCGCGCTTCTTGATTTCCTGTTTCGACCGCTTGCCTATCCAGATTTCGTCCGTGCCGTCTTTGCCCTGCTGTGTGACCACTTGGATCGGCCCGTTGTTGAGGTTGATGTCTGTGGTGAACGGCACAGTGCGCTGTTCCACGGTGTGTTCCTCGGTGCGGTCGGTGCCCGGCGTGACCGTCATCGTGGTGGCGCGGGCGAGCGTTGTGCTGCCGTACTCGCCCACGGGGATGGCCGTGTCGTCGAGCTTGACCTGCACGGCGTTGCCGCCGGCCGGTTCGAGCACGTCGCCTTTGAGCGAGACGAGCCTGCCCGGTTTGCGTTGAAAACTGTCATGGTCTTTCAGGAACTGCGCCACGGTCGTGTCGGCGCGCGCGTGCAGTTGATCGCCGTCCACGGTGATGCTGACCTGCCGCCAGTGGTTCTGCCACATCCACCAGCCGAATCCCGCGCCCGCCACCACGAGCAACGCCACCGCGACGGTGATCAATGTGGTGGCCACGGGGCCTAGGCCGCGCTTGGCCGTGGCGATGTCCAGCTCCTCGACATCGCCGGTGTCCGCGGCGTCTGCTGCGTCTTCGAGATTCCAATCGTCGTTGGGTCGTGGGTCTGTGCTGTTCATCGTGGTCACAACGCTTTCCTCGTGTGAATTGAGATGCCTGCTGCGGGTATCGGTGGGGTTGGTCTGCTGTAAGCCAGCCTAGCAGAGTCGTGCGCGGACGCACCCTTATATACATGTGCGCGCGCCGCTCTTCACAATTGGCGTGATGTAAGCGACAATTCCACGCTCAGGGCGTGTTTTTACGCATGGGCACTGGCGGCGCGCGGGATAATGGTGCGTATGACTATTGCAACGCCGGAACGATATGCCCAGATGCTCGACGCCGCCCGCCGTGGCGGGTACGCGTACCCCGCGATCAATGTGACGAGCAGCCAGACGCTCAACGCGGCCCTGCAGGGGCTCGCGGACGCCGGATCGGACGGCATCATCCAGGTGTCGGTCGGCGGCGCCGCCTATTTCTCCGGCCAGCGCGTGGCCGACCGCGTGACCGGTTCGCTCGCCTTCGCCGCGTTCGCGCATGAAGTGGCGCGCAAATACCCGAACATCACCGTGGCCCTGCACACCGACCACTGCGCCAAGCAATACTTGGGCGAATGGGTCGAGCCGCTGCTCGACATCGAGATCGACGCAGTCAAGCACGGCCGTGAGCCGATGTTCCAGTCGCATATGTGGGACGGGTCGACCGTGCCGCTGCGCGAGAACATCGAGATCGCGCGGCGGCTGCTCGACAAGTCCGTGCAGGCGCACACCGTGCTCGAAATCGAGATCGGCGCGGTGGGCGGCGAAGAGGACGGCCATAGCGCGGAAATCAACGAAAAGCTGTATTCCACGGTCCAGGACGGCATCGAAGTGGCCAATGCGCTCGGACTGGGCGACCGCGGCCGGTACATGGCGGCGTTCACGTTCGGCAATGTGCACGGCGCATACAAGCCGGGCGTCGTCAAGCTGCGCCCCGGTCTGCTCCACGAGATCCAGCAGGGCGTGTGGAACGGCGTGCAGAGCGGCACGGTGCACGCCGTGCTCGACGCGGACGTGCCCGAAGGCAAGCCGTTCGAGCTCGTGTTCCACGGCGGCTCCGGCTCCACCGCGCAGGAGATCGCCGAAGCCGTCTCGTACGGCGTGGTGAAGATGAACATCGACACCGACACGCAGTACGCGTTCACGCGCGCGGTGGCGGACCACATGTTCCGCCATTACGATGAGGTGCTCAAGATCGACGGCGAAGTGGGCAACAAGAAGATGTATGACCCGCGTTCGTGGGGCCGTGAGGCCGAGGATTCGATGGCGGCGCGCGTTGTCGAGGCATGCGAGCAGCTCGGATCGGCCGGTCGCGCGCTCAAGTAGCGTGGTTTCGCCCCTCTGGCGGCGCCACCCCTAGCCAAACGGGCAGGGCGTGGGGTAACCTTGCCTCGGCGGGAATACGGCGACCCAGAGGAGCGAACATGCCCGGAATCGTATTGATCGGCGCCCAGTGGGGCGACGAAGGCAAAGGCAAAGCCACCGATCTGATCGGCACCAAGGTGGATTACGTCGCCCGGTTCAACGGCGGCAACAACGCAGGCCACACGGTGGTGGTGGGCGACGAATCGTATGCGCTGCACCTGCTGCCGTCCGGCATCATCAGCCCGCGCGCCACGCCGGTCATCGGCAACGGCGTCGTGGTGGACCCCGAAGTGCTGTTCCAGGAGATCGACGGGCTTGAAAGCCGTGGCATCGATTGCTCGCGCCTGCTCGTGAGCGAATCCGCGCACATCATCGCGCCGTACCACCGCACGATCGACAAGGTCACCGAACGCTTCGCCGGCAAGAAGAAGATCGGCACCACCGGCCGTGGCATCGGCCCGGCCTATGCCGACAAGATCAACCGCGTGGGCATCCGCGTGCACGACCTGTTCAACGAGGAGCATCTGCGCGACAAGGTGGCCAGCGCGCTGCACCAGAAGAACCAGATGCTCGTCAAGCTGTACAACCGCAGGCCCATCGACGTGGATCAGACCGTGGAGGAGCTGCTCGAGCTGGGCAAACGTCTCAAGCCGTATGTGGCGAACACCTCGCTCGTGCTCAACGACGCCCTCGACGACGGCAAGACCGTGCTGTTCGAAGGCGGCCAGGCCACGATGCTCGACGTGGACCACGGCACTTACCCCTTCGTCACGTCGTCGAACCCCACGGCGGGCGGCGCGTGCACCGGCACCGGCGTGGGCCCCACCAAGATCGACCGTGTGATCGGCGTCTCCAAGGCGTATGTGACGCGTGTGGGCGAAGGCCCGTTCCCCACCGAACTGTTTGACGAGTGGGGCGACTGGCTGCGCGCGCAAGGCCACGAATACGGTGTGACGACCGGACGCCCGCGCCGCTGCGGCTGGTTCGACGCGGTGGTCAACCGCTACGCCACGCAGGTCAACGGGCTGACCGACATCGTGCTCACGAAGCTCGATGTGCTTACCGGGCTCGACGAGATCCCGATCTGCGTCGCCTACGACGTGGACGGCGTGCGCTACGACGACATGCCGACCGACCAGGCCGCGTTCGCCGCCGCCAAGCCGATCTACGAGACGATGCCCGGCTGGACCGAAGACATTTCACAGGTCCACAGCTTCGACGAGCTGCCGGCCAACTGCCAGGCCTACGTCAAGCGCCTCGAAGAGCTGTCCAATTGCCGCATCTCGGTCATTGGCACCGGCCCGCAGCGCGACCACATCATCGAGATCCATTCGCTCATTGACTGACGTCCACCACGTGGCGTGCGCCGTCCGTGCCCTGTCGCATTGGGTTATCATGGGCAGCACACGCCCAAGCCCAAAGAAGTACCGAGGCGGTGACATCCCACAATGCATACGTACGACGACGGCGATCCGCGCGGCCAGTCGCTGACGGCGCACACCGAACCAGACCATGAACCGGCGTCGAACGCGGACTCAGACAACCCGCTGACCCGCGATTTCGAACAGGAGCTGCTGCGCCCGCACCCCACCGGCGCCGCGGCCGCGCGCAAGCCGCCGAGCGTGCCGCTCGCACCGCTCAAACGCGTGCAGGCGCGGTTCAATCCGCTCGCCGACGCCATGGTGTATCTCGTCGTGTTCATCGGCGGCTGTTTCGGCACGGCGCTGCGCTACGGCCTGTGGCTGTGGCTGCCGTACCGGGGCACCACAAACCACCTGCTGATGGCGTTCCACCCGGCCACGTTCATCGCCAATATGATCGCGACCTTCGTCTTCGCACTGCTCTCCTCGTACATGACCCAGGCGATCTGGATCCGCAAACGCGCGCGGCAACTGATCAGCCGCGGCGTCGGCATGGGCATGTGCGGCGGCTTCTCCACGCTTTCGGCCATGATGATCGAAGACATCACCGCCATGCACAACGGCGGTTATTGGGGATTCTTCCTCTACACCATGGTCACGTTCATCGGGGGCATCGCAGTCGCATGGTTCGGCTCGTGGCTCGGCCTGCAGCTCACCAAGAAACGGTCCGCCAAGCAGGCGGTGGCCGAGGTGATGCGCATGCAGACGCGCGCCAAGCCGGCGATCGGCGTGCGCGTGCCGACCGATCCGGATGTGGCGGGCGCGCGCACCACCGACCCGAACGACGAACTGCAGTCGGCCTCGCTCGCCGCGCTGGCAGCGACGACGCACGCCGGCGACCCCGACCCGGACACCGACGAGATCCCCGTGGTGGCCGACCCGATGACAGGGGAGGTGAAGTGATGGGCCAGTTCCTGCTGATCTGCGCATGCGGCGGCGTGGGCGCCGTGGCGCGCTTCGTGCTCAACACCTCGATCCAGCGCAGCTGGCGCAAGCTCTTCCCGCTCTCCACGTTCATCATCAACGTGCTCGCTTCGCTGCTCGCGGGCGTCGCGGCCGCCGCCTACACGTACCAGACGGTGAATTACTACACGTATCTGCTGTTCGTGACCGGCTTCCTCGGCGGTTTCTCCACGTTCTCCACGGCGGTCAACGAGATGGTCTCGCTCGCCAAGAGCAAAAAGCTCGTGATGGCGGCCTTCTACTTCCTCGTCACCCTCGTCATACCTTTCGGCATGGTGATCGTGGGCTGGTGGATCGGCTCGCTGGGCCGCTGAAGCTACCGCGTTGTAGCGCGTTTCTCGAGCGTGACCGGGACGATCTCAGGTTGCGGCGCCTGCGCCCTGGATTGCCGCGCGTTGTCCGCGAATCGTGCGATTTCCGCTTCGATCTTGTTTGCGATGCCGCACGCGATCGCCCGGAAATCCTGACGGACCACGGTCAGCGGCAGCCCTGCGCAATCGGCCGCCATCGTGCCGTCATATGCCGCGATCTGCAATTGCCCGGGCACGGCGATCCCGCGCATCGTCGCCTCCTGCATCGCGCATGCGGCGGCGAGGTCCGCGCCGACGAACGCGTCGATGTCCGGGTGTGCGTCGAACACCGCATGCACCGCGTGCCGCACGCCGTCAAGGTCGAACACCTCGCCCGACTCGGCGTACATGTGCGCGATGCCGGCCTGGGAGAGGCGCTGTTCCAGCGTCTGCACGTAGCGCACGGTGGGGAAGGTCGTGTTCGATCCGCTGAGGTCGGTGAACTGCGCGCGCGGGCCGCCGACGATCGCCACGTTGCGTGCGCCGGTGTGCACGAGCAGGTCGGCGATCAGCTCACCGCCGTGCGCGTGGTCCGAGCTCACCTGTGCGATGTGCGCGCCGAGATTGCGGTCGAAGGCGACGATCGGCCGCCCGATCGACGTCCAATAGTCGGCGTCATGCGTGGTGTGCGCGGCGACGACGAGCGCGTCGAGGCTGCGCTGGCGCAGCATCTCGACGTACTGCGCCTCGCCGCTCGTGGAGTCGACGGTCGAGCACAGCATGGTGCGCAGTGAGCGGGCGGCGAACTCGCGCTGCAGATGCGCGGTGAGCGTCGCGAAGAACGGATGCTGGATGGTGGGCACGATGACGCCGACGATGCCGGTCTTGCCGTGGTAGAAATTGCGGGCGAGCTCATTGGGCACGTAGTTGAGTTCGCTCATCGCCTGCTCGACCTTGTCGCGCATGTCCTGTGACACATAGCCGGTGCCGTTGATGACGAGCGAGACGCTGCTCAACGAGACTCCCGCTTTCTTCGCGACATCGCGCATGCCGACCATACGTGCCTCCTCGCTGTTGTGTGCCGGGGTCGAACCGGTTTTATTGTATGCGTAAGGGAGGTTTGCGCCAACTGCCGTCCCATGTGCGTCGTGGGTGTGGTCTTGTTTGGTGGGTGTGGGTGTCTAGGGGTAGTTGCCTACAGCTGTTTTCCTACTTTGGATTGGCTGTTGGCGTCTAGGGGGTAGTCGCACACGTCCGCGGAAAGGAAGGTGGGCGCATGAAGAGGTGGGAAGAGAGGGGAGAAGCGTGGAATGGAGTGGTCCTGTCGCATATCGAACCGGTTCGACACGCCGAGGCGAAGAGGGGTTGCATGGCTGCGGAAACGGTGTGATAATCGGGTTATACGCCAAAATGTGTGTCCTTTTGACTAGTTGCTGTCTTGCCATGGCGTGCTCCTGTGGAAGTCGTTCCATTCGATGCCGGTGCCGTATCGCTGCGGCATGCCGGTCTGGTCGTGCATGGT
>NZ_RYUH01000004.1 GCF_004155535.1 Bifidobacterium pseudolongum subsp. globosum
ATCATTTCGGACACACGAAATGGCCAGGCGCCATAATGACCGGACACATCATGAACACCCCGACACGCCAATCGGCAGAAGGCTTCAGCTCAGATTAGAGACACATCTTTTGGCGTATAACCCTGATAATCGTTATCGAACCGGTTCGATACGGTGCGTATGCAGCTCACCGAATGCAAGCGCATCTGTGCTGAACCAGCTCCCGGGCTACCGGACCGTTTGATCCCAACGGCGTGATTGATCGACCATAACCGACTCGACGAGGAGGAACTCGTGAAGAACAAAGTGCAGCTCATCACCTATGCGGACCGACTGGGCGATGGCAATCTCGCATCCCTGACCGACATCCTGCGCACACGTTTCGCCGGTGTATACGAAGGCGTGCATATCCTGCCGTTCTTCACGCCGTTCGACGGCGCCGACGCCGGCTTCGACCCCATCGACCACACGAACGTGGACCCGCGCCTCGGCGACTGGGATGACATCGCCGAACTTTCCAAGACGCACGACATCATGGTCGATGCGATCGTCAACCACATGAGCTGGCAGTCGCGCCAGTTCCAGGACGTGCTCAAGCGTGGCGAGGAATCCGAGTATTACCCGATGTTCCTGACGATGAGCTCGGTGTTCCCGGACGGCGCGACCGAAGAGGAGCTCGCCGGGATCTACCGCCCGCGTCCGGGCCTGCCGTTCACCCACTACACCTTCGCTGGCAAGACGCGTCTGGTGTGGGTCACGTTCACGCCGCAGCAGGTGGACATCGACACCGACTCCGCCGAAGGCTGGGCGTATCTGATGTCGATCTTCGACCAGATGGGCGCATCGCACGTCAAGTACATCCGCCTTGACGCCGTGGGCTACGGCGCGAAAGAGGCCGGCACGAGCTGCTTCATGACCCCCAAGACCTTCGCGCTGATCTCCCGTTTGCGCGAGGAGGCCGCCAAGCGCGGGCTCGAGATCCTCATCGAGGTGCACTCGTACTACAAGAAGCAGGTGGAGATCGCCGCGAAGGTGGACCGCGTCTACGACTTCGCGCTGCCCCCGCTGCTGCTGCATTCGCTGTTCACCGGCCGTGTGGACGCGCTCGCGCACTGGACCGAGATCCGCCCGAACAACGCCGTCACTGTGCTGGACGCGCACGACGGCATCGGTGTCATCGACATCGGCTCCGACCAGCTCGACCGCTCGCTCAAGGGCCTTGTTCCCGACGAGGACGTGGACAACATGGTCGAGACGATCGCGAAGAACACGCACGGCGAGTCGAAGGCCGCGACCGGCGCTGCCGCATCGAACCTCGACCTGTACCAGGTGAATTCCACGTATTATTCCGCGCTCGGCTGCAACGACCAGCACTACATCGCCGCGCGCGCCGTGCAGTTCTTCCTCCCCGGCGTGCCGCAGGTGTACTACGTCGGCGCGCTCGCCGGCGTCAACGACATGGAGCTGCTCAAGCGCACCAACGTCGGCCGCGACATCAACCGCCACTACTACACGACCGCGGAGATCGACGCGAACCTCGGGCGCCCCGTGGTGCGCGCGCTCAACATGCTTGCGAAGTTCCGCAATGAGCTGCCTGCGTTCAACGGCGACTTCGACTACGCCGTCGACGGCGAGACGATGCGTTTCACGTGGAACGGTGGGGTGACATCCGCCACCCTGAGCTTCACGCCGTCGCAGGGCATGGGCGCAGACAACACGCAGCCCGTGGCCGCGCTCGCGTGGGCAGACGCCGCCGGCGAGCACACGAGCGACGATCTGATCGCGAATCCGCCTGTGGTGCACATGGACTGAACGCCGCAGCATTCCAGCAATTCCAGCGATGAGCCAGAAAAGAGCAGATCATGGTTGACGAACAAGGCGCCGGCGGCAAGCCGGGTTCCAACGGGTACATCCGTCCGGGCATCGACGACCGGCCCGACTTCGACAAAGCGTTGAGTCGGGAAGACAAGGAGAACATCGCGCGTCTGACCGCGCCGATGCCGAAGAAGCGTGCCGCCGAAAGCACCGTGGACGACGAGCAGGTGCAGGGCACGAAACTCGCGACCGATTCGCAGGCCGCCGGCTCCGGCATGGCCGCACTCGCCGCCGTCGACACCGCGGTACCCGACGAGGCTTCCGCGTTCATGGACATGCGCGACCCGATGGTCTCCGCGGACGGCCACCGGCCGACGAAGACGGAGATCGTGCGCCTCGGCATCGGCTTCACCGTATCTGCCGTCGCATGCGCGATCCCGTGGGTCGCGCTGAGCACGGTCATCCTGCCGCGCGTGTTCGAGCAGCTCGACGCCGGCAGCAAGGTGTTCATGCTCGGCCTCGTCAATTCGATCGGCGCGTTCGTCGCGCTCGTCGCGAACATCGTCTTCGGCACGCTCTCCGACCAGACGCGCTCGCGCTTCGGCAAGCGCACGCCGTGGATCGTGCTCGGCGGGCTCATCACCGGCCTGAGCATCGGCGCGATCGCGTTCGCGCGCTCGGAAGCGCTCATCGTGACGCTGTGGTGCCTCGCGCAGATGGGCTACAACATGATGCTTGCGCCATACGTCGCCGTGATGTCCGACCGCGTGCCCGACAAAGTCCGCGGCACGATCTCCGGGTTCTACGGCGCGGGCATCGCCGTCGGCCAGACGCTCGGCTCGGTCGTCGGCGCCGCGTTCCTCACCCGCGGCAACGCCGGCATATTCCAGGCGTGGATGATGGGCTTCGGCATCTTCGCGCTCGTCGGTATCTTCGTCGTGGTCGTGTGGCCGCGCGAACGCTCGAGCAAATTCGAAGAGCAGGGCGAGGCGCTCAGTGCGCGCAGCATTCTGCGCAACTTCCGCCCGCCGCGCAACGCGCCCGACTTCTATTACGCGCTCGTGGGCCGCACGCTGATGATGGGCGGCTACTGGATGATCACGACGTACCAGCTGTACATCGCACAGGACTACATCTATGCGGGCGATCCAAAGGCGACCGACAAGGCCGCCGCGATCATCGCGACGATGGGTGTCATCACGCTCGTCGTCTCGCTCATCGCCGCCGTCACGGCCGGGCCGATCACCGACCGCATCGGCCGGCGCAAGCTGCCGATCGCGCTCGCGAGCTGCCTGTTCGCCGTCGGTGCCGCCATGCCGCTGCTGTTCCGCTCGCCGATGGGCATGTATCTGTTCGCGGCGATCGCGGGCCTCGGGTACGGCGTCTACAACGCGATCGACCAGGCGCTCAACGTGGCCGTGCTGCCCAATCCGAAGGAGGCGGGCAAGGATCTGGGCATCCTCAACCTCGCGAACACGCTTTCCACGGTCATCGGCACGATGATGACGTCGATCGTCGTCTCGGTCGCGAAGTTCGTGATGCATTCATCCGGCACTCCTACTGCGGCCTATGCATGGGTGTTCGTCGTCGCGATCGTCATCGTGCTCATCGCCGCCGCACTCATCATGCGCATCCGCAACGTCAAGTGATTGCCGGGGTGGGGCCGGCATGTGATTCGGCTAGCTCCCCGATGCCTTCCTCTCTACGGGGGTACCTCTTCGCTACGGGTAGTGCCCTTTCTGCTACGGGTAGTGCTTTTTCGGATAAAGGCCACATATAATCGTTGGAACATAGCGGTTTTTAGGGGCAGGTAGACCGGAAAAGCACTACCCGTAGCGAGGGAAGTACTACCCGTAACAAAAACAGACACGATGATCATACCGGCGATGAACTCAGCAGAATGGGGGAGTTCCCCATTCCTGTCCCATACACAATGCGCGGTGGGCGGCAACGGCTGCGCGCACCGTACAGTGCGGCTATCGTTGTCTGTATGAACGATCAGTCACCGCAACAGAACCCAAACGAGCCCGAGCGCCCTGCGCCGCGCCCGTTCCCGAACTCCGACTACGTGCGTCCGGGCATCGACGACCGCCCCGATCTGGACAAGGCGCTCACCGCCGAAGACAAACGGGCCGTCGCGCGCTTGGCCGTGCGCCAGAAGCCGAAGACGCCGCCCGCCGCAGCCGACCAGCCGGAAGTGCAGGCCGCCGCGATGGGTGTCACCGCGCCCGTCGGTGGTGCGGACGAGCCTGTGCCAGACCTCGAGTCCGCGTTCCTCGACATGCGCGACCCGATGGTGGACGCCAACGGCGACCGCCCCACAAAACCCCAGATCCTGCGCATGAAGATCGGCTTCGCGTGCACGGCGTTCTTCCTTGCGTTCGCGCTCGCCGCGCTTAACATCACGCTTGTTCCGCAGGAGCTCGACGCGCTGAGCGGCCCGGTGGGTGGTGCCATCGGGCTCGCCTGGGTGCTCGGTGTGGGCATCCTGTGCTCATTCGTCGCCACGATCTTCTTCCTGCCGCTGTCCGACCACACGCGCACGCCATTCGGCAGGCGCGCGCCGTGGTTCGCCGGCGGCACGATCCTCTCCGTCATCTTCGCGTTCTCGCTGGGCGCGTGCCATGCGCCGGTCGCCGTCGGCATCGTCTGGGCGATCATGCAGATCGGCATCGCCGCCACGCTGTGTTCACTGCACGCGTCGCTCGGCGAGCGCGTCCCCGACAAATTCCGCGACGCCGTGGGCCGGTGGCGCACGATCGGCCTGCTCGCGGGCCTCGTGTGCGGCATCTGGCTCGGCGTGCTCATGGCGCATAATCCGGCCGCGGGCATGGATCTGTGCGCAATCGGCCTGCTCATTGCGGGCATTGTGGGCCTGTTCGTCATACCGCGCGAATCGTCGACGGTCTATTCGCGCGCCAGGCCGATGACGAACGACGATCTGCTCGTGACGCTGCGCGTGCCGCACCCGACGCGCACATGGCGCATGATCTGCTTCACGCGCTTGTTCGCATCGGCTGGTGCTGTGCTTGACATCGCGTTCGTTTGGTTCGTCGTACGCTATTTGCGCGGCGCCGACGCTGGTCTCGATGTGCGCGCCACCATGGTCATGGTTGCGCTCATGGGTCTGCTGGCGTGCGCGATGGCGCTTCTGGGTGAAGGTGTCGCCGACCTCATCCGTTCGTCAACAGACAACGATTATCTCGTGCTCGGCTTGGGCGTTGTGCTGTCCATCGTGGCGGCGGTCGTACCGCTCGTCAGCTATACCACCATCGGATTGTATGTGTTTGCGGGCGTCGGCGGATTTGCCGTGCACATGATTGATGACTCACTGCAAGCTATCGCCATCTCCTCGGTGCCGCAGCTCGACCGCACGGCCGGCTACCTCGCCGTGTTCAACTCGAGTGCGACGCTCGGGCGTCTGCTCGGCGTTGCGGCCGGCGGATTCGTTTTCGCCTATGCGGCCACGTTCTCGAGCGTCTTCCTGTGGGCGGCGGTCGCGTTCGCGCTCGCTGGGGTATGTGCGGCTGTGGCGATTGCCTCGTCACGCAAGCGGGGATGATGTGACTGCCTGACCGCCGAGCCGCCCGTATTGCAGATGAAGTTGTCTCGCTATGTGGATAAACGAGGATGATGCAGGGTGGCTCGGCGTAGGTTCGGTGCCAACGTGATGACCACGCAGGATACACGAAAGGAGGCTCGTCATGGCCGGTAATGCACGACTGCAGATTGTACGAATTATTATCTCGCCATCGGCGAGCTGATTCGTATATCCGAACACAGCCCCGCCGATGGTGGCGGGGATGGATCGTGAACTACCTCGGACCCCGCCATGTGTGCGGGGTTTTTGCGTTTGTGCCCCAATCCATGAACGCAGGCACACTACCAGGAGGTTTTTCATGACCGCAGTCGAAACAGAGGCGGAATCCGCCGCAGCCACATTCGCCCGGCCGGCGTCGCGCGCAGCACGCTCGTCGGTGGGCACGATCATCGCCGCATCCATGGTGGGCACGACGATTGAATTCTACGATTTCTACGCGTACGGCACCGCCGCGGCGAACTATTTCCCGCACGTGTTCTTCTCCGACACCACGAACCCGACCGTCGCGCTGCTGCTCTCGCTCGTCACCTTCGCCGTCGCGTTCCTCGCGCGGCCGGTCGGTTCGCTCATCTTCGGGCATTTCGGCGATTCGATCGGGCGCAAGGCGACGCTCGTCGTCTCGCTCATGACGATGGGCGTCGCGACGTTCCTCATCGGCTGCCTGCCCGGTTACGACGCGTGGGGCGTGTGGGCCGTGCTCGCGCTGTGCGTGTGCCGCTTCGTGCAGGGTATCGGCCTTGGCGGTGAATGGTCGGGCGCGGCGCTCGTCGCGACCGAAAACGCGCCGGCGGACAAGCGCGCGCTGTACGGCTCGTTCCCGGAGCTGGGCGCGCCGATCGGATTCTTCCTGTGCAACGGCACATACGTGCTGCTCGAGATGTTCAATGACGACGCGGCGATGCTCGCGTGGGGGTGGCGCGTGCCGTTCCTGTTGTCGTCTCTGCTCGTGGTCGTCGGTCTGCTTGTGCGTGTGCACATGGAGGAGACGCCCGCGTTCCGGGCCGCGCAGCAGGGCCAGCGTGTCGTCAAGGCGCCGGCCGTCGAGGTGTTCCGCACGAGCTGGCGGCAGGTGCTGCAGGCCACGTTCCTCGTGGCCGTCACCTACACGCTGTTCTACACGCTCGCCACATGGTCGCTCGCATGGGCCACGAAAAGCGACGCACAGGGCGGCGGCGGACTCGGCTTCTCCACCAAGGAGTACATGACGATGCTCATGGTCTCCGTATGTGTGTTCGCGGTGTTCATCGTGCTCTCGTGCGTCTTCGCGGACCGGCTGGGCCGCCGGCGCGTGATTATCGGTTCGTCGGTCGCGCTGCTCGTCTTCGCCGCAGTGTTCCCATTGCTGATGAACCGCAATGTCGTCGGCGTGCACAACACCGCCGCCGCGATGCTGTTCCTGTGTATCGGCTTCGCGCTCATGGGCATCGCGTTCGGGCCGATCGGGGCGCTGCTGCCGGAACTGTTCAGCGTCAACGTGCGCTACACCGGCTCCGGCATCGGCTACAACCTCGCGGCGATCGTGGGCGCGGCGTTCGTGCCGTCGGTCGCCACCTGGCTCTCGTCGCATTGGGGTGTCGGCTCGGTCGGCCTCTATCTGGGTGTCATGGCGCTGTGCTGCCTTGTGGCGATCCTGACGTGCCATGAGACGAGGGACGTGGATTACATGCAGTGATCCGCTCCATGCGTTCGGTATGTGCAAGTGATGGGGAGGAGGTGCGTTGCGGCGTCATGAACCGCAGGGTAAGCGTCCACCATGTGGACATGACATCTTGCTGATGTAAGACAAACGGAGCCGGGTGTGCGCCATTTTTCACAAGGAAATGTGTGCATCTCGAAAAGAAAGCGCCGGGGGTATCCAAAAGATGGACTCGGGGCCGAAGCGCTTGGATATTTCAGTAATATGAGGATTCAGTTTTGGAGGCAAAAGCTCCAACACAGTGGGAAACTCGCGTACACGAATCGCCGTTCCGAACCACGGGGCGCGGTTCATGTAACAGACCAATACACACAAGCATCGCGGCAGGCTAAGATGCCCGCGCTGCAGAAAACAAACAAAGGAGTGCCAAACATGGCAGCACAGATCTGGTACGAAGACGACGGCGATCTTTCGGTTCTCGATGGCAAGAAGGTCGCGATCATCGGTTACGGCTCGCAGGGCCACGCGCACGCGCTCAACCTGCGTGACTCCGGTGTGGACGTCGTTGTCGGCCTGCGCCCGAACTCGAAGTCCGTGGAATTCGCCAAGGAGCAGGGGCTGGAAGTCAAGAGCGTTCCGGAAGCCGCTGCCGAGGCCGATGTGATCATGATCCTGGCTCCTGACCAGTATCAGAAGGGCATCTGGGAGAACGACATCGAGCCGAACATCAAGGAAGGCGCCGCCCTGGCCTTCGCCCACGGCTTCAACATCCACTACGGCTACATCAAGCCGTCCGAGGACCACCCGGTCTTCATGGTCGCCCCGAAGGGCCCGGGCCACATCGTCCGCCGCGAGTATGCGGCCGGCCGCGGCGTCCCGGTCGTGACCGCCGTTGAGCAGGATCCGCGTGGCGACGGCTGGGATCTGGCCCTCGCGTACGCCAAGGCCATCGGTGCCCTGCGCGCCGGCGCCATCAAGACCACCTTCAAGGAGGAGACCGAGACCGATCTCTTCGGTGAGCAGAACGTGCTCCTCGGTGGCGTCAACAAGCTCGTCGAGATGGGCTTCGAGGTCCTCACCGACGCCGGCTACCAGCCGGAGATCGCCTACTTCGAGGTCTGCCACGAGCTCAAGATGATCGTGGACCTCATGAACGAAGGCGGCCTGAACAAGGATCGTTGGAGCTGCTCCGACACCGCCCAGTACGGCGATTATGTCAACACCGTGATCGACGAGCACGCCCGCGAGCGCATGCAGTACCACCTGCAGCGCATCCAGGACGGCTCCTTCGCCCAGGAGTTCATGGACGACCAGGCCGCTGGCGCCCCGAAGTTCAAGCAGCTTCAGGAAGAGTACTCGAACGTCCGTATCGAGGAAGTCGGCCCGAAGCTCCGCGCGATGTTCTCCTGGAACAACGAAGCCGCGAAGGACGCCGATGAGGCCAACTCCTTCACCGGCAAGATCGCCCGCGCCCAGGTCCAGGACGCTGAGTGATTGTGGCCCGGCCCCAACCGGCCGGGTAGCCTGACTTAGGTTTCAAGGTGGGGGTGCACAACAACCGTTGTGCACCCCACCTTTGTGTTGGGAGGTATGCGTAGTTCGACCTTTGGCGCTACGGGTTGGGCAGTGGTTTTTTCTGAAACAATGCAAGCAATGCAGAAGTCTGTCATGCACGGCGAGTTCGGTTATGAGAACCGTTTGGGAATACTTGAGGTTCATCGTGCTCAGCGGTTTTGAGGACGAGTTTCGTCTGAAAGTCTCTGAGATTTGTCACGTAGAGGCGGATGATGCGTGACTTTCGTCTTTCTTGGGAGCTAGTTGAGGGTCCTGCCGGAATCCTCGATATTGCGTGACATCTGGTACATCGCGGCATGGGATTGCAGGAATTCGCGCAGATAGGGCATCTTGAAATCCACTTTGCCGTAGTCGGTGGCGGTGATGTAATCCTCGCGAATCAGTCGGTCGCGATACACGTTGGCATACTGCGGTGTTTTCCCGAGTCGTTTGGCAATGCCTGATTCGCAGTCTTCCATCGAAATGAAATCCTCATGGCCGTTCACCACTGATTGCCGCCAGGCCCAATACCCTACAAGTTGGATCATGAACGGGTAGCCGTGGGTTGCTCGGGCCAGCGCGTTCAGAACGTCATAGCTGGCGTTTTTGCCGCCGGCAGACAGTGTCGTTTCGAATGCTTCCCGCACATCTTCGATGGGTACGTCTTGCAACTGGTACCGTTCAGCACGCCTAGGGAATGTCAGCACGCTGTCGTTCACCACATCATCCACCATGTGGGGCACGCCTGCAAAGATCACCGCGATGTTGCGCTTCTCTTCAATCAGATGTTGGATTGCCATGGCGAATGAACGCAATTGGGGGAGCGGCGTGCCTTCGCCCACCTCATCCAAGGTGATGAGCACACCTTGTTGTGATTCGTCCATGGCATCCAAAACGCGGCCGATGGCCTGCCTGAGGTCGGTCGATCCCTGATTCCGCTCGATCTGCACTCCACCGAGACCGATGTTCGTTTGTATGCCGGGCAGTGGGGATTCGAGCGCGACGGAAGGCAGGGTATAGGAAACAACGTGAGTGTTCTGCTTGGGCTGCAGCAGTTTGATGATCTCCGGGACAAAATCGCCTTCGGCTGTGGCGTTCACCACGTTCCATTGCAGACTCCTCGCCACATCGCTCAGGGCATTGAGCATGACGGTCTTCCCCACACCACGCGCACCCGTGATGAAGGAAAGGCGCCCAGGGGCTCCGGAGCCGTCTTCGATGGCGAACTGGAAATCTTCGATGTACTGTTTGCGGCCCACGAGTACCGGTGGTTCGCTGCCGGCTGTCGGTTTGAACGGGTTGGGTATGGAAAATCACCGCTCCTGCAGCGTTACGGTACAAAAATTATAACAACTATAACAAGTATAACAGCGCCCTGTTTTGGCAAGTGCCACAGAAGCTGCTATATTGGTGCTCCATGTGTGGAAGAGCCATGATGGCGAAGGTTGCAGCGGATATTCCCTGCGCGCGTTGATGCGCATCCTCTGCCTTCCGTGGTCCGGTGATCCGGACGACCAAATCAACAAACCATATGCGGCGCAGCCGGTCGGCTGACATCTGCCGCGGCATGCCATCACTTCGTTTTTTATGCAGCGTCCGTAATCTCGGACGTCGCCCGCATGCGCGCAGACGGCCGCTTCACTGAGAAAGTGAGCCATCATGACACACCATCCCTACTTGCAGTCTTGGCACATGCGCGTCGCACTGCTGCTCGCCGGCCAAGCGCTCTCGCTCGTCGGGTCGAGCATCGTGCAGTACGCGGTTTTCTGGTATCTCGTCATGCAGACCGACTCGGGCGTCACGATGACGGTCGCGATGCTCTGCGCATGCGTGCCGCAGGCCGTCGTCTCGCTGTTCGGTGGCGCGTGGGCGGACCGCTGGAACAAAAAGGCGCTCATCATCCTGCCCGACGCGCTCATCGCCGTTGTCACCGTGGTACTGTCTGTCTCGATCGCGCGCGGTGCCGCCGGGCTCGCGCTGTTCTTCGTCGTGCTTGCGGTTCGTTCGGCCGGTGCGGGCGTGCAGACGCCGGCCGTGCAGTCGTTCATTCCGCAGATCACGCCGGAGGAGAAACTGCTGCGGGTGAACTCGATCAACGGCACGATCCAGTCGGTCAATATGATTGCCGCGCCCGCGATCGCCGCCGTGTTCATCAACATCATGCCGCTATGGGCGATCCTGTACGTCGATGTGACGACGGCAGTGGTGGGCATCGCGTTCGTCGCGCTGATCCGCGTGGCGCGCGAAGGCGAATCGGGCACCACGCCCGCCGTCTCCGTGTTCGCCGACATGCGCACCGGCCTGCGGCATGCGTGGCGTTATCCGCGCATCCGCAGTGTGCTCATCGCGTATGCGTTCGTCTGCTTCATCAACATCGCGCCGATGAACCTCACGTTGATTCTGATGAACCGCGGATTCAACGGCCAGCGGCTCGACCTCGGCTTCACCGTGCTATCGACCGCGGCAGACAAGCTCGCGGCGAACGAGATGGCGTGGAGCATCGGCATGGTCGTCGGCGGCGCGCTGCTTGCCGCGTTCGGCGCGCACGTCTTCCGCAACAACATGGTGCTGCTCGCGTGTGCGTTCATCGGCATGGGCGTGTGCACCGCCGGGCTCGGGCTGTCGCCAACGCTGCTCGTGTATCTGTGCGTCGATTTTCTTGTGGGATTGTGCACATCGCTCGGTTCGTCGCCGACGTTCACGCTGCTGCAGCAGGAGAGCACGCCCGACATGCGCGGGCGTGTGTTCGGTCTGCTCACCACGTTCTCCGGTTTCGGCACGCCTCTCGGCATGCTCGTGTTCGGTCCGCTCGCTGATGTGATCGACGTGCGCGTGATTTTCGTGCTGGGTGGTGTGCTGACGGTCCCGTTCGGCGTGTGGCTGCTGCGGGTCGACAGGCGGCCTGCTGCATAGCGGCTAGATATGAGGCGTCAGGACGGCATGATTCGCCCGGCACACCACACGCGCTCGACGTGCCAGGTCTGGGGATTGGACAACAGCAGGTCGGCGGCGAATCCGGGGGCGACCAACCCAAGCGGGTCCTTCGTAATGGGATTGGGCATATGGAATCCAAAGGCTTTCGCCGGAGCGAGCGTGGCCGCTTCAACCGCGTCCTGAGGGCTGATGCCCAAGCGGTTGATGGCATGTGCCACAGCCTCTTCAAGCACGAGTGTGGATCCGGCGATGGCGTTGTTGCTGACGAGTCGCGCGTGGCCGTCCACCACATTGACGTCCAGCGCGCCCAGTTTGTAATGGCCATCGGGGCAATCGGTGGCGGCCATGGCGTCGGTGACGAGCGCGATGCGGTGAGGCGCCAGTTCAAAGGCGAGCCGCAGCATGGGATCCTGCACATGGAACCCATCGGCGATGAGTTCGATGGTGACGCGGCGGTCTTCCACAACCGCGGGGATCGGACCAGGTTCGCGGTGATGGAGGCCGTTCATCGCGTTGAACATATGCGTCATCAAGCCGGCGCCGGCATCGATGGCCTTGCATGCTGTGGCGTAGTCGGCGTCACAATGGCCGATGGCGGGCACCACGCCCGAGGCACGGAGCATGCGGATGGCTTCCATGCCATGGGGCCGTTCGGGCGCGATGGTGATCTGCCGCATCGACCCATCGGCCGCATCGAGCAGTGTGCGCACGGATTCCGGCACTGGGTCGCATAGACAATTCGGGTCGTGCGCGCCCTTGCGTGCCAGTGCCAAGAATGGCCCCTCTAGATGCGATCCCAGAATGTCGGGGCGTGTGTCCATCGACTCCCGCACCACACGGATGTTCCGGGCCATCACATCGAGTGGATTGGTGATGAGGCTCAATATCTGACGCGTCGTGCCGTGGGCCATGTGGCAGGCGCGCGCGATGCTGATTGCCTCCGCGCCATCATCGAACGCGACGCCCCAACCGCCGTGGGCGTGGGTATCGAGATATCCGGGAGTCAGGTTGCGCCCCTTGGCGTCGATGATGCCGTGCTCATCGACGCCAAAGCGGGCGCACGCCGACGCCAATTCGTCGGTGGACGTGCCGGTCGCCGCGATGGTCTCGCCGTCCGCCACCACCCATCCATGTTCCCGTACACCGCGCGCATCGACCACACGCGCATTGCGTATGGCAAACGGCTGCGGCTCTCGCATAAGGGAATTCGTGACTGACTGTGCGGTGGCGACGTGGTTCGCGTTCATGATGACCTCTTGCTTGGATTGTTGGCGGTTCAGATGCCCTGCCACGCCGGCTTGTGTTCGTAGGCGTAGCGGTAGTAGTCCTTGTTGCGCAGTTTCGATGCGGCCTTCTCGTCGACGATCACGGTCGCGTGTGGATGCAATTGCAATGCGCTCGCCGGGCAGAACGCCGAGACACCGCCTTCCACGGTTTCGGCGATGGCCTCGGCTTTGCCGCTGCCGAACGCGAGCAGTACCAGGTGCCGTGCTTTCATGATCGTGCCGATGCCCTGCGTGATGCAGTGTGTGGGCACTTGGTCGATGTCGTTGTCGAAGAAGCGGGCGTTGTCTTCGCGTGTCTGCTGGGTGAGTGTTTTGATGCGCGTGCCCGACGCGAGCGATGAGCCTGGTTCGTTGAATCCGATGTGCCCGTCGGTGCCGATGCCGAGGATCTGCACGTCGACGCCGCCCGCCGCCTTGATCATGCGGTCGTATTCGTACCCTGCCTCACGGATCGTGCTGAGGGCCCCATTGGGCACATGCACCAAGTCGGGCGTGAGTCCCAGTGGTTCCACTACCGTGCGCGTGATGGTGGAACGGTATGACTGCGGATGGCTCGGGTCGAGCCCCGCGTACTCATCAAGCGCAAATCCACGCACGTGAGACACATCGAGATGGTCGTTCTTCACCTCGTGCGCCAAGGCCTGATAGGCGGCCAACGGGCTCGAACCAGTAGCCAATCCCAGCACGCAGTCGGGTTTGGAGTGGATCAGATCCGCCACGCACTGCGCGTAGATGCGCCCCGCGGCCTCTTCGTTGTTCACAATAATGACTTCAGCCATGTTGCATTACTCTCCTGTGTTCTTGTGGTTGGCGGTACTGTGCGCTCACTGTGTGGAGAGCGTGACTTCCTCGGGCGTGCGCACGGGCGTAAGTCCGCATTCACGCAGCACGGCATCGATTGCCTCGACGTTCGCGCCTTGCAGTGGGGCGACCGGGTTCGGCATCTGGTTCGTGTCGAAGACCCCGAGCAGTGCCATTGCCGTCTTGAACGCGCCCACACCGGCGCCGAAGCCCGAAACGCCGTTCGTCACGGTGACAATGCGCATAAGCGCGGCCAGCTTGTCTTGCTCCTCGCGCACCGTCTTCCAATCGCCGGCTTCGGCGGCCTTCCACATGCGCACATACCCCGTGCACTCCACGTTGCCCAAGCCCGGCACGCTGCCGTCCGCCCCGGCCATGTAGGCGCCGTCGACGACCACCTCTTGGCCGGTGAGCACGGTGAGCGGGTGGCCGGCCTTGCGGTTGTCGTCACACAGGAACCTGAACGCCACATCGTCGTTCGACGAATCCTTGACGCCGGCGAGCACGCCGTCGAGCCCGAGCTTGATGAGCAGGTCCCCCGGAAGCTTCACGTGCACGCACACGGGGATGTCGTAGGCGAACAACGGCAAATCAACGGCTTCGTGGATCAGGCGGAAGTGACGCTCGATTTCGGGCAGGCCGCCGAGCGCATAGAACGGCGCTGTCGCCACAATCGCGTCGGCGCCCAGTTCCTGCGCGACTTTCGCATGCTCGATCACGCGGTTCGTCTCGGTGTCGATGCATCCCACAAGCACCGGCACGCGGTGGTCCACAGCGGCAATCGCTGTTTCGATGATTTCCCGACGCCGTTCGTCGGTGCTGAACGCGACCTCGCCCGACGAACCGAGGAAGAAGAGCCCGTCGACGCCTGCGTCGATGAGACGGTTGATGGAACGTGTGAAGCTCTCGCGATCGAGCTTCTGATCGGCGGTGAGCGGTGTGACGACCGGCGGGATGACGCCACGGAACTGCTGGTTCATGATATTCTCCTTGTTTTGATGCATGCCGGCGATGGGCATATGCGAAACACAAATGGATAGATGGATTGCGGATTGTGGTCGGTCAGGCTATCGGTGCGCATTCCGCCGCTGTCGGATGCAGCAGCGATGGCGCTGCGCCGAGCAGAAGGCGCGTATAGGGGTCCTGCGGATTGTTCAGCACTTGCTTTGCCTCCCCATGTTCCACGATTGTGCCGTGGTTCATCACGATGATCTCGTCGGAGACATATCGCACGGTTTGGATGTCGTGGCTGATGAAGACCATCGAGAGGCCGAGCTCCTTCTTGAGGTCGGAAAGCAGGTTCAGGATCTGAGCGCGGACCGAGACGTCCAGAGCGGATGTGGGTTCGTCGGCGATGATCGCGTCGGGCTTGAGCGAAAGCGCTCGGGCGATGGCCACGCGTTGCCTCTGTCCGCCGGAAAGCTGACCGGGAAGGGCGTTGAGCGCGGATTTCGGCAGGCCCACCATGTCGATGAGCTCATAGGCGCGGCGAATGCGTTCTTCTTTATTGCCCAAGCTGTGCACGATGAGCGGGTCCATGAGCTGATCCTGCACGCTCATACGGGCATTGAGTGCGGTCGCCGGGTCCTGGAACACGACGGAGACGACGCGGCCGATGCGCATGCGGTCCTTGGCGTTGCGGTGGGTCACATCCTGCCCTTTGAACATCACGTGGCCGGAAGTGACGGTCTGCAATCCGCACATCACATTCGCGGTAGTGGACTTGCCGCAGCCGGATTCGCCAACGATGCCGATTGTGCGGCCAGGCATGAGCTTCAGACTCACATGGTCCACGGCCTTGACCTTCTTCGGGCGGAAGATGGAACCGGCGCGGGTCTTGAATTCGACTTCGACGTCTTTGAGCTCGATGATGGGGGTGACTGGGGTGTTCATCGTGCTTCCTCCTTGGTGGTGGCACGAACCGGCTTGGGCTCCGTGGGTGTTGGGGTCGGTGTTGCGGATGCCTGGAATTTAGCGGCGGCACGGGCGATCACCTGTTCGCTGTCGACGAGCGCATCGTAACCGTCCAAGGTCTCCTCGATGGAGTCGTCGACTTCGGGGTAGGTTCGATCAATGCCGTCGTCTTTGTCGAGGTCATCAGGGTGCACTGCGTAGTAATGCAGGGTGCCGGGCACTTGCTTCATCACAGGGCGCACGTCCAGACTGCGGGTCGGGTGTGACGAGCGCGGTGCGAAGCGGTCGCCCTTGGGGAAGTCGGCGGGGCTGGGCACGGTGCCGGGCACTTGGTGCAGGCGTCCGGAGCCGGCTTCGATTGAGGTGACGGACCCCAGCAGGCCGCGCGTGTACTCGTGGTGGGGGTCGGTGAGGATCTCGGTTGTGGACCCTTGCTCGACTACCTGTCCCGCGTACATGACCGTGATCGAGTGGGCGACCTTGGCCACGAGCGCAAGGTCATGGCTCACGAAGATCATGGCGAAACCGAGCTTTTCACGCAGGTCGTTGAGCAGGTCGATCACCTGCTTCTGCACCGTCACGTCGAGTGCGGTCGTCGGTTCGTCCGCGATGATGAGCTTCGGGTCGCGTGTGAGGGCCATCGCGATCAGCACGCGCTGGCGCTGGCCACCGGAGAGCTCGTGCGGGTACGATTCGAGCACACGCTGCGGGTCAAGGCCCACGAGCTCAAGGAGTTCCTCGGCCGTGCGGGTGCCGCCGCGGGAGATGAGCTGCTTCATCTGCGCCTTGATGAGCATCGACGGGTTGAGCGAGGAGAGCGCGTCCTGGTAGATCATGGCGATCTCGTGGCCGCGCAAGGCGTTGTACCGCTTTTGGCTGATGCCGACGATGTTCTCGCCTTCAAACAGGATCTCACCACTGATTTGCGCCTTCGGGTCCAGCAGGCCCATGATCGCAAGCGAGGTGATCGACTTGCCGCAGCCGGATTCGCCCACAAGGCCCATCGTTTCGCCGGGGCGCACCGCGAAGTTCAGGTGGTCCACCACGTTCACATCGCCGTGGCGCGGGAACTTGATGCACAGGTCCTTCACCTCGATGACCGGCTCGGCGGTGCTGTGTGGGGTCAGACGGTCGGTGCGCTTCGCCTCGGCCTCCTTGAGGGCCATGAGCGAGGCCTCGAGCGTTTCGGCCTGGGCGGCATAGGCGGCCACCGGATCCACGAGGATGCGGTCCTCTTCGCGCTTGAGGTCCTTCTCGTTCTCGTTCTGCTCGATTGGGGCGGTCGGGGCCGCCACCATCGCATCGGTGATGCCTTCGGACAGGATGTTGAGGCACAGCACGGTGAGCATGATCGCCAGACCCGGGAAGAGCGCCTGCCACCAGAACCCGTAGATGACTCCTTCCTTCGCGGAGGAGAGGATGTTGCCCCAGGTGGGCGTGGGCTCGGGAATGCCGGCGTTGATGAATGAGAGCGAAGCCTCGAACACAATCGCGTCGGCCACCGAAAGCGTGGTGAACACCATGACCGGGGCGGCGATGTTGCGCGTGACGTGCTTGATGAGCAGCCACGGGGCGCGTGCGCCGCTCACAATGCCGGCGCGCACATAATCCTTGCCGTATTCGCTGATGATATTGGCGCGGACGATGCGTGCGATCTGCGGCACGTAGAGGATGCCGATCGAGATGACGATGCCGATCATCGACTGTCCCAGGATCGACACGAACACGGCGGCCAGCGCGATGCCCGGGATGGACATGATGATGTCGATGCAGCGCATGATCACTTCAGAGATCCATGTGCGTGACACGGCGGCCACTGCGCCGATCAGCGCGCCGGCGATCAACGCGAAGGCGATGGACGATAGGCCGATGACGAGCGAGTATCGCGCGCCGTAGAGCACCCGGGAGAGCACGTCGCGCCCCAGATTGTCGGTGCCGAATGGATGGTCACCCGAGGGAGTGCGGTAGTTGAGTGTGATCTCGCTGGGGTCATGTGGGGCAATGAGCGGGGCGAACACCGCACATACGATGAGCGCGAGGATGAAGATGACGGAGATCTTGGTGCCGATTGACATCTTGGGCCAGCGCTTGAGCACCAGTTTGCCATTGGCTTTGTCGACGTTCTTTGCGGAGAGGGTCTTGCTGAACAACATGGTGATCACACATTCCTGATTCGTGGGTTGATAAGGACATAGAGCAGATCAACGACGATGTTGATGATGATGAAGGCGAGGGCCACAACAAGCACGACACCTTGCACGAGCATCGGCTGGTTGTTGTTGATGCCGTCGAACATCGCGGTGCCCATGCCTGGGAGTGCGAAGATGACCTCGATGACGATGGCGCCGCCCATGAGGTAACCGATCTTCATGCCGAGCACGGTGACCGGGGTGATGAGCGCATTGCGCAGCACATTGCGGGCGATGACGACGGGTTTCGGGATGCCGGCGCCCAAAGCGGTGCGCACATAGTCCTTGTCGAGCTCCTCAACCATCGATGTGCGGATGATGCGGGTCATCGAACCTGCCACCGGCATCGCCAGGGCGAAGCACGGCATGGCCATGCGGCGCATATACTCTCCGGGGTTCTGCGTGAACGGTACAAGGTCGCCTGCGCCGGGGAGCCAGTCGAGCTTGATCTGCAGGAAGTAGATGAGCAGCACGCCGAGCCAGAAGCATGGGGTGGCGATCTCGATGATCGAGATGACGCGAATCGCCTGGTCGACCCACGTGTCGCGGTAGAGGGCAGCCAGCACACCGAACACCACGGAAATCACCAAGGCGATGGCCAGACCGATGAACGTGAGCTGGAGGGTCAACGGGAACGAGGTGGCGATGCGCTCGGCAACCGAGTCCTTGTTCACGCCGTACACGCCAAGCTTGCCTTGGAACATGCCGCCGATGTATGACCAGAATTGCTGCCACCACGGGCGGTCGTAGCCCATTTCGTGGCGGAAGGCTTCCAAGGCCTGTGGGGTGGCGCTTTCGCCGAGTGCGGCGACGGCCGGATCGTACTTGGAGAACGACATCAGGAAGAAGACGAGCAAGGTGACGCCGAAGGCCATGAATGGGAGGGCGATGATGCGCTTGCCCAGGATTCGCAGGAGATTGTTCATGAGATGCTCCTTGGATGTGAATGGACCAGGGGTTGCGGTCAGTGGTTGAGTTTGGCTTGCAGCAGGTCAAGGCCGGTGGTGCCGATGGCTTCGGTCTTGGAGAAGACGCCTTTTTTGAAGGCGGTGGTGGTCTTGCGGTGGAAGAGCGGGTAGATCGGAACCTGTTCGGACAGCAGGTCGAAGCACTGGCCCCAGTAATCCTGCCGTTCGTTGTCGCTTGGGGCGGCGATGGCCTTGTCCATGAGTTCGTGGAGCTGCTTGTAGCCGTCGGAGCCATACCAGAACGTGCGCTGATGGGTCCAGGTGTTGTCGCCGTAGAACCAGTTCATCAGCAGGTCGGCGTCATTGCCGAACACCGAGGGGTCGCCTGCGACGAGTGCCATGGAGAAGTCGGCGTCATCGCGATCGGTGATATTCGGGTAGAGGGCGGACGAGGCCATCGACTGCAGGTCCACGTCCATGCCGATTTCGGCCAGGTTGTTCTTGATCTGCGGAGCGAGTTGCGTGATCCACGATTGATCGGTGGAGTACAGCGTGAACTTGATGGGTGTTTGGACGCCGGCTTCCTTGAGCAGTTGCTTGGCTTTGCCCACATTGTGTTCGAACACTGTGGACGCCTTGTGGTATGCGGGGTATTCTTCGATCAGGTAGCTTGTGGTGGGTGTGGCTTGGCCGGCCATCTGGTTGTCGATCAGTTGCTTGGCGTCGATCGCATAGAACACGGCCTGACGCACACGCGGATCGTCGAAGGGCTTCTGCTTCGTGTTGAACATGATGTACGGGGCGTTGAACGATTGCACCGTCTTGAGCTCGGCCTTCTTCTGCAGCACGTCGAACGCGAGGGTGGGCACGAGCTCCATGACATCGACTTTACCGGTCTGCATTGCGGTGACGCGCGCCGTGTCGTCGACTGCGACATTCCAGACCATGTTCTTGCACTGTGCCGGGTAATCGCCGTTGTAGAGGTCGTTCTTCACGAACGTGACCTTTTGATCGGTGATGTTGGCGTACTTCCACGGGCCGGAGCCGATGGGCTGCGCAGTGAGCTCGTCATTGCTCATCGATGCCGGCGCGACCTTGATGAGTGCGAGGCGTTCCTTGAACGCGGGGAATGGGTATTTGAGGTTGAACGTGACTTCCTGGTCGTTTTTCGCTTCAACGGAATCGATGAAGCTGATCATGGGGGAGTACAGGCCGCCCTCTTTGTTGGAGCGCTCGTATGATTTCACCACATCATTCGCCGTGACCGGTTTCCCGTCGGAGAACTTCGCGCCATCGCGCAACGATACGGTGTATTCGGTGTCGGAAACCTTGACCGGCTCACCCTTGGCGAGCGCGTTGTACATCGAATAGTCGGAGTAGTTGAATGCGTAGAGCGGTTCGACGACGTACCAGTTGGCGGCCATGGTCATTGCGCTCGATGTTGAGTTGGGGTTGAAGTCTCGGCTGGCGTATGCCACTTCCGCCGTGATGGTGTCTGGAACCGAGGGGCCGGTGGCGTTCTGTGTGTTGCCGCAGCCACTCAACGCGAAGGTCGAGATCACGGCGACCGCCGTGGCCTTCGTCAATAGCCTTGTTCTTTTCATTGCTGTCCTTACTGCTTGGAGGGTTATACCTGCTTGGAGTGGTAACTCGCAATGCTTTGATGAAACGAGGTGTTTCGAAGCTGATTAAATCGTAAGACATCAGACATCTGATTGCAATTCAGCGCTCTGCGGAAAATCACCTCTCATCCACATGACATATAGGAAAAACCGCAGGATTTCAAGCCGAAACTTTCCATCACTGCGGTTTTCCCTTGGAATCTCTGCGATTCTCAGGCCCGTCGTTCCGTATTACGTTGGCGTTACTGCCGGTTTCGTGGGGTTACAGCGCCTGCGCCTCCTGCGTGCGACTGTCGAGCCATCGCCGGAACAGCTCGGGCCAGGCCTGCACGCATTCCTCCACGCCGGAGCCATCGGCGTACATGGATTCCACGGTCCCCAGACTCACCCCATGCCTGCCTGACGGGAACAGATGCGCCTCGACACTCACGCCCGCGCGCCGGAGCGCGGCGATGAGCAGCAGGCTGTTCTCTATGGGAACGGTGGAATCGGTGAGGGTGTGGAACAGGAACGTCGGTGGAAAATCAGGGGTGACGCGCGTCTCGATCGACACATGGGCGAGTGCGTTGCGGTCGGTGCTGCGGTCGCCGAGCAGTCGGTCGAAACTCGGGCGGTGCGCGAACTCGCCGGAGGAAATCACCGGGTATCCGAGCAGGAGCCCGTTGGGCCGGATCTGCCCGGCATCGAAGCCGTACTGTTCGGGCATTTCCGTGCTCCAACTGGCGCCCAGACTGGCGGTTAAATGGCCTCCGGCGGAAAATCCCGCCACGAACAGCTGGTCAGGGTCGATATGCCAGTCTTCGGCGTTTGCGCGTATGGTGGCCATCGCTTGCGCCAACTCAAGCAGGGCGGTGGGGTAGTGGGCCGGATAGGTCGAGTAGCGCAGCACGCACGTTTGGTACCCATAGGCGAGCATGCGGACCGCGATGGGTTCCGCTTCACGGTCGGATGTCTCCAGATAGCCGCCTCCGGGCACGACGATGATGCATGGGCGTGTGCGGTGCGCGTCAATTTCGGACGAATTGTCGAGCAGATAGCAATCGAGCGCGGCATTCGCTTCGCCCATGGGAATGTGCAGCAGGTTCATCGTTCCTCCTTTGGGCCCTGTGCGCTATTGCGCGTCTGGCGAGGGCAGGGCGTCGCGGAACCAGCCAGTGATCGAGGTCGGGTGGGTGATCGCCGTGCCCACAACGGCCGCCCAGGCGCCGAGCTCCATGACCTCACCCAACTGGGCGGGCGTGTGGATGCGGCCTTCGCAGATCACCGGCACATCGGGGAATTCCTGCACCATGGCGCTGAGCAATTCGAGGTCGGGGCCATCGGTTTTCGCGCGTTCCCCCATGTAGCCGGCGAGTGTCGTGGAGATGATGTCCGTCCCCGCGTCGACCGCCTGGCGAGCGTCCGCGAGACTGCCGCAGTCGGCCATGACGATGACGCCGTCGTCGTGCAGTGCGGCCACGGTCTCAGCGTAGGTGCGGCCGTCGGGGCGCGGGCGGCGCGTGGCGTCGAGCGCGACGATGTCCGCTCCCGCATTGGCACAGCAACGGGCGTGGCGCAATGTGGGCGTGATGTAGACGCCTTCGTCGCCTTCTTTCCAAATGCCGATCACGGGCACTTTCACTTGGCCTTTGATCGCTGCGATGTCGGCCAATCCCTGACAGCGGATGCCGCGCGCGCCGCCGATTTCCGCCGCCATTGCCATTTGGGCCATGGTCTCCGGGTGGCGCATCGGTTCGCCGGGGTAAGCCTGGCAGCTCACGATGAGGCCGCCTTTGAGTTGTTCGATGATATGGTGCATGGGTTCCTCCTAGTGATGATTGTGCAGGTGTTGGCGAGCGGCTACGGCCGCGCCGATGAGTGGCGCATTGCCGCCGAGCACGCCTTCGACGAGCGGGATTATGCGGGTGAGTTGTAGTGCGCTGTCTTCGAATCCGGCGCGCAACGCCTTCCACCACACTGCCCCGGCGTTCGTGACGGATCCTGAGACGACGATGACGTCGGGGTCGATCAGATTTGCGGCGCCGCCCAATGCTTCGCCGAGCGCGCGGCCCGCTTCGGTGAGCACGCTGATCGCAAGCGGTTCGCCGGCTTCGGCCAGTTCGCACACGTCACGTCCGTTCGCGATGGTCGTTGTGGCGTCCCCGCACCGCATGGCATACAGTGTGGCCAGTCCGGTGCCGGAGGCCACCGGCTCGATGTGGCCGCAGGCCGTGCCGCAGGAACATGGCACGCCGCGCCCGAGGGGGTGCATGACGTGCCCGATGTGGCCCGCCACGTCGTGTGCGCCGAAAACCGGCTGACCGTCCACGATGAGCGCGCCGCCAATGCCGGTGCCTACGCCCACGGAAAGCACGCGGGAGTAGCCGACGCCTGCCCCATAGTGCGCTTCGCCCAAACCGTGGGCCACGACGTCGTTCACGACGGTCACGGGCGCCGCCTGCACCTTGTGCAGCGCGTCGGCAAGGCGTTGGCCGTTCCAGCCGGGAATGAGGTCGGTCGACGACACGATTATGCCCTGTGCGCTGTCCACCACGCCCGCCGAGCCGACGCCGATGGCGTCGACCGCCCCCAGTTCCGCAAGCTGGCTTGAGGCAAGGTCCACAAGCCGCTGCAGCACCGCCGGGCCGCCTTCGGTGGCGTTCGTGGGCACCGAGGTGATTTGCGGCGCGCCGTCGGCACGCGTGCCGTCGGCGGCGAACGTGACCATGCCGGACGCGATTTTCGTGCCGCCCAGGTCAAAGGCGAGGATATGCATGTCGCTGGCCATCACACCGCCCTCCCCATCACGCCGAAGCGTTCCAGATCGCTCGCTTCGCGGATGCGCGCCAGCCGGTCCATGCGGGCGGGCAGGGAGTCCGAGGCGGGTACGCAGACTTTCGCGCCAAGATAGGCAAGCGTGGGACACTCCAGCGCGCATTGCACGCAGGAGGCTATGCGCTCGGCGTTCATAAGCGACGCCGGCTCATCGGGCCACATGGGCAGATGGCCGTCCGCCCAGACGCCTCCGAATTCGGTTGCTTGGCCGGAAGCTCCGGAGAACATGAGCCCTGTGAGCACGCCGGCGGCCGCGGCCTTGCGCACATGCGCTTCAGGGGCGGCCGGATCGCGCGCTTCCAAGCAGCTGCGGCCCCAATTGATCGTCAACCCGATTCCGGTCGAATCGCACACGTTGATCTCTTCGTCAAGGGGAAGGAAACCCTTTTCCGGTGGTTGTCCTTTGACACAGGCGTCGCAATGTTCAATCACCAGTGCTGTGCCACACCAGTCCCATGTGAGCAGTTCCTCCACGGATTGCCGCATCGCCGCGGCGTCCGCGCGCGAGGTGGGGGCTGAGTGGATTTCAAGATAAGCCACATCGTTGGATCCGCGGGAATCCGCGAAATCCGCAATCGCATCATGGGCGTGACGCGCGAATGCAAGCGCCGCCCTGCGTCCGTCGGGGTCGGGGCTCGCCAAGCCGAAGTCGGCATCGGCGCCCACGCGTTGCATTGTTCCCGGGATGAGTGTGACTGTGTTGTGCTTCCAATGTTCCGGGATGTTCCGCGCGAGAACACCACGCGTTGCAGGGTCGGCAAGATCGCCGGGGTATGGCAGTTCCGCCCCATCGATCCACACTTGCTCGCCAAGCAACGCATAATACAGGGATTGTTCGTCGCGGTCGGCCGGCAGTGAGGCGTAGGCGCCGACAATGTAGTGTGGACTGGCCATCGCTCCTCCTTCGGTGATGTGAACCATTCAAAATTCATCAGACAACAGATGACCTTGAGCATTATTATGCACTTCGAATATCAATGTACGCTGAAAGAAGAGTCGAGGTCAGACAACATACATGTGATATGATGTCTGACAAGAGTCGCTGAATCGCTACAGGGATTGTATGGGATGGCGACTGCGAAGGTGAAGCTGCACCAAACGACATACGACGTAGGCAGGGATTGCAATGACGATGACTATCGACGATATTCAGTCTCGTATCGTATCGATTGGCGCTCCGGTCGATACCGCACAGACAGCACAGCGCGCGGCGGTCGCCCAGGCATCGAGCCGATGCGAGGTGGCCATGGACGCCATCAAATCGTATATCATCCGCAAAGGGCTCAAGTCGGGAGAGCCGCTGCCCAACGAAGCGACATTGTGCGACGAGCTTGGGGTGTCACGCTCATCGGTGCGTGAGGCGATCCGCAAGCTTGAGGCGTTGCGCATCGTTTCGGTGGCGCATGGCAAAGGCATGTTCGTGGGCGACATGTCGCTCGAACCGCTTGTGGAAACACTGAGCTTCCGTGCGATGACAGACGGCAAAAACGATCTTTCGAACCTGCTTGACGTGATCGAAGTGCGGCGCATCCTCGACCTCGGCGCAGCGGGGGCCGTGTGCGCGGCGATGCGCGGCACTGACCAACCTCGCCTGCTTGAGCTCACGGACCGCATGATGGAGGCGGCTCGCCAAGGCCAGCAGTTCATGGATGACGACATCGAATTCCATTCGATCCTGCTGCGCTCGGCCGGTAACCAGGTGCTGTCGCAGCTGGCGAACAGCATGTGGCTCGTGCACATGGCGATCTTGCCGCAACTCGACCTTTCGGTGAGTGACGACCTTGTACGTAGCGCGCAGGCGCACCGTGACATGGCCGTCACCGCGATGGATGGCGATCTGGATGGCTACCGGGCTGCCGTCATCGAGCATTATGCGCCGATCACCAGCATCGTCGAGACATATCTTGCCCAGCAGGCCTAGCCGCTAAGCCGCGCACTACTCCGCGTACGGCAGCGCCGGCAGTTCGGCGCCGTTGAACAGCGGCGCTGGCCCCCAGCTCTTCCACGCATACCGCACGGCGGTGGGGGAGTCGACCTGCGGCGCCTCGACGCGCACCGTCACGCGCTCGCCGCCGCCGGGCAGGATCCGCGCGCCCGCGTCCGTATACACACCATCCGCGCCGGCGACTTCGAACCCGGATTCGCCGGCACCGCGCGCGCCGCTCTCGCCGGCCGCCGCGCGCATGGTGTCGGGCGTCGTGCCGCGCCAGTGCAGGCCGCGCGCGTTGGTGAACGTCACGTCGAGCGCGCCGCCCACCGCCGGCGCAACGCCCGCCACGCGTGGGCTTTCCGCTTCGATATCCGCACGCCCGTACACCCCGCGCAACGCCATGTCCGCGATGCGCGTGCCGACGGTCGTCTTGTCGAGCGGGTGGATGTTGTCGAACTCGCCGCAGTCCATCGTGCACACGAGCAGCACGTCGTCGAGCGTCTCGCTCGCGTCGAGCTGCGCCGCGCGGATGATGGGCCAGTGGCGCGGGTCCTCGCCGCGCGCGGCCACCTGCCCGTCGATCCACTGCGGTAGCTGCACCACGATGAACGGCAGCGCATTCGCCCCGGCGTCGGCCTGATACCCGACCGCCGGCTCCGCATACCCGGCCAGATTCCACAACGTGCGCCATTCCTCGATGAGCAGGCCGAGCAGCTCACGGTACGATTCGCACTGCGCCTCGTCTTCCTCGCCCTGGTACCAGAGGAATCCGCGCAATGTGTACGGCGCCACGCGGCGCACCATCGCCTCGTACGGCGCGCTCACCCGGCGCTCGGAGAACGTCGTGACCGGCGGCGGCCACGGGCATGGGCCGATTTCCGCGTCGATCTGCGGCTGGGTGATGCCGGGATGGGCTTCTTTCATCGCCGCCACGTTGTTGTTCCACTGGTCGAACACCGTCTGCCACTCGTCCGCCTCGGCGCGCATCTGTTCCTCGGTTTTGCCGGCGATGGCCGCCTCGTACCGCTCGACGTAGGGGCGGCCGGCGTCGGAGCCGATCAGTGTGGCACGGCTCATCCAGCTGGTGATCGATGTGCCGCCGATGTAGCAGTCGATGATGCCGACGGCCACATCCGCGCCAAGCTGTGCGCGCAACCGCGCCCCGAAATGGTAGGCGATGGCGGACATGCCGGCGACTTGCGGCGCGAGCGCAGGCTCCCAGCCGGATGCCGCCTCGGCCGACTCGTCGACGCGCCCGGCCTTGGGCGTGTTGTAGAAGCGCAGGAGTGGGTCATTCGCCGCGGCGATTTCCTCGGCACCGTGTTCGCTCGTGTGCAACTCGAGCTCCATATTGCTTTGGCCGCCGGCAAGCCAGACCTCGCCGATCATCACATCCGCGAACTCCAGCCGGTTTGTTTCATGTGAAACACGCAGCGTGTATGGTCCGTTTGCCGGCAGTGCGGGAAGGATCGCGAGCCACGGAGCCTCGGTCTCGTGCTCGCCGTATGCCTGCGCCACGGCCATCGTCTGCGCGACGGTCACACCTTGGTCATCCATCAGGTCGACCACCACACGCCCGCCGGCCGGCGCCGTGCCGAACACGGCGGCCGGCGTCTCGCGCTGCAGCACCATATGGTCGCTGAACACGGCGGCCACACGCAGCGAGCCGTTGCGTGTGCGGTCCGCCGCGCCGCTCGCGCGCGCCCCGCCGTCCGTGACCCCGCTCGCCCCCGGCGCGATTCCCGTCACTGTGACCATGCTGTTGCTCCTCCGCTCCCTTAATCTCAGTAATTTCAACGCTTACGCGCGCGTCACCGCTCCCACAGCTCCGCGCCGAACGACTCGAAATATGCGCACAGTTCGCGCGCCATCTCCTCGTCTTCGGCGATGCGCGGGTGGCCGGGCGTGCCCGTCCCCGCGCGCGAATACGCGAAATGCGTGACCTGCGGGTCGTTGCACTCCGCCACCACTTCGTCAATCGCACGGTCCCAATTCGCGTCATGCTCAAGCACCGTCGTGGTGCACACGATGTGCGCGTCGGGGTATTGCGCGCGCAGTGCGTGGATGAAGTCGGCATACCGCGCGCGCCAATGCGACGCGGTCTCGCCGGTGTAGTCGCGCGCCATGAAGTCGTCGGGGTGCGAATCGTTCTGTCCGAGCGCGATGACGACGACGTGCGGGTCGTAGTCGTGGAAATCCCACATGATCGGCTCGCTGATTGCGGGATTGTACGCCGCGCGGTTCCAGATGCTCTCCATGCCGATGTAGTCAGGCGCGTTGAACCAGCCGATGCCGTCGAGCAGCGGTGCGCCGCCCTGCGCGATGATGCGCAGGTCCGCGCCGAGCTTGCGGGCGGCGATCGCGCCGTATGAATACCACGAGTTGCTGTAGCCCGACAGGTCCACGTCCGGGTCGGCCTTGCCCGTGTACAGCACGGCCTCGTTGCGCTCGCCGCAGCTCACCGAATCGCCGTAGATCTCGATGCGGCGCTCGCTCGGCGCCTGCGCGGGCGCACTGACGCGCGCGTCACCATCCACAAGCACGCCGGCGAATTCCAGATAGTGCATGCCGCCGTCCTGGCGTTTGAAAACCGCGGCTTCGTGCTCGATCAGCGGCAGATGGTCGGCGATTGTGAGCGTGAGCATGCCGGTTTCGGGGTTTTCGGTGCAGTTCGCGGGCATGTCCGGCTCGGCGGGGCTGGGGATGCGCACACTGTACTGTGTGTTGTCGATGATCACGCCGAGGCGAATATCGCCGTAATTCCAATGGTTGCGCAGGCGCACGGCGAGCGTGCGGCCGGTGAATCGGAAGCGGGCCTGCGTGTACGGGTAGACCCACAGCTGGCCGCCGTCTGCGGTGGCTGTGATGCGGCCTTGTGTGCGCAATGACTCGTCTGAGGCGGAGATGAACTGCATGACACTCCTTTGTGTGTGGCTGTGCGCGCGGGTTTCGCGCGTGCCGGGCACTGTCGATTATCGGCGATAACCGTACGTGTGTCCACCGGTATCGATGATAGCGAAGCCGTCCGGCGCGACATGCTGAAGCGCTACAGTATTTGGAATAGTTGTGGTTTGTTGATAATCTCTTCAACAAGGCAAGCGCAGGCAATGGTTGCCGGGCTATCGCACACTCACCCCAGCTGCACGGACATAACCGCATGCGGCGCCAACTAGAAAGGAATCGGCAATGACGATGATCTTCCCCAAGGGATTCATGTTCGGCACGGCCACCGCGGCGTATCAGATCGAAGGCGCGGCGGCGGAGGGTGGCCGTACGCCGTCGATCTGGGACACGTTCTCGCACACCGGCCACACGTTGAACGGCGACAGCGGCGATGTGGCCGACGATTTCTACCATCGTTGGGAAGACGACCTCAAGCTGCTGCGCGACCTGGGTGTGAACGCCTACCGCTTCTCGATCGGCATCCCGCGCGTCATCCCCACGCCGGACGGCAAGCCGAACCAGGAAGGCCTCGATTTCTACAGCAGGATCGTCGACCGCCTGCTCGAATACGGCATCGCGCCTATCGTGACGCTCTACCACTGGGACCTGCCGCAGTACATGGCGTCGGAAGACGGCCGTGAGGGCGGCTGGCTCGAGCGCGAGACGGCGTACAAAATCGCCGATTACGCCGGCATTGTGGCCAAGTGCCTGGGCGACCGCGTGCACACGTACACGACGCTCAACGAGCCGTGGTGCGCCACGTACCTGAGCTACGGCGGCACCGAGCAGGCGCCGGGCCTGGGCGCAGGCCCGCTCGCGTTCTGCACGGTGCACCACATCAACCTCGCGCATGGCCTCATGTGCCAGGCCGTGCGCGCCGAGGCGGGCGGCAAGCCCGAACTCTCCGTCACGTGCAATCTGCAGGTCTGCCGTGGCGACGCGGACGCCGTGCACCGCCTCGACCTGATCGCGAACCGCGCGTTCCTCGACCCGATGCTGCGCGGGCGCTACCCGCAGGAGCTCTTCGCGATCACGAAGGGCATCTGCGACTGGGACTTCATCCGCGACGGCGACCTCGCGCTGATCAACCAGCCGATTGATGTGCTCGGCCTCAACTACTACTCGACGAACCTCGTCAAGATGAGCGACCGGCCACAGTTTCCGCAGAGCACCGGGGCGTCCACGACGCCCGGCGCGAGCGACGTCGACTGGCTGCCGACGCCCGGCCCGCACACCGAGATGGGGTGGAACATCGACCCGGACGCGCTGTATGAGACGCTTGTGCGGCTCAACGACAACTACCCGGGCATGCCGCTTGTGGTGACCGAGAACGGCATGGCGTGCCCCGACAAGGTGGAAGTGGGCCCTGACGGCGTGAAGATGGTGCACGACAACGACCGCATCGACTATCTGCGCCGACACCTTGAGGCGGTGTACCGCGCGATCGAGGAGGGCACCGATGTGCGTGGATACTTCGCGTGGTCGCTGATGGACAACTTCGAATGGGCCTTCGGCTACAGCAAGCGCTTCGGCCTGACCTACGTGGACTACGAGTCGCAGGAGCGCATCAAGAAAGACAGCTTCGAGTGGTACCGCCGCTTCATCGCCGACCATAGCGCGCGCTGAAGCGCACTCGTAACCCTCAAACGGCTGTTTCCGGCTTTTCGCTGGAAACAGCCGTTGTTGTGTCTGGGGCATCTTCGGGCATAGAGGAACTAAAACGTGTTGTTCATCCTGTCGGGAACACGTTGTGGCAGTGGGCGCACCGGCGTGCCATGCCCGGTGCGCCCATACATGGCCATGTGCGGCTGGCATGACATGGCCATGTATGGTTGGCATGTCGTCGAACCCACGGGATGCGCATACGTGGCAGTCATGCGATCTGCGCTGCTGGGCGACGAACCTCTGAGCGCCCCCCGACGAAAGTCATATCCGGGGCCGCTGAGGATGACAACCGTCTGTACCTGTCCGAAAAAACGGAAGGGTACCGATTTTTCAGACAGATGCTCCTCGTAACTGTCCGAAATCACGGTGCGGCACCGATTTTTCAGACAGATGCGCCTCGCCAAGGAAAAGCACGCATGTCAATGGGCGTCCCCAATGCGGGCAGGCCGGTGCGCTTGCTGCCACAACATGGTGCTGGCAGGATAGACGACACGCTTGGTTCCTATACGCCCATCTTCGTGGTCCTCTATATATGAAGTGGACAGGTGCGCTGTGCATCGGCGGCACATTGAGACACGCCGAATGCGTGAAGCGCTTAATGCTTTTTTGGCTACAACGTGAAGGCGGAGTTGACGGTAGGGGAAGGTGGTCGATGCGGTGTCTGCAAGTGATAATCGTTGCAAACATTGGGAAATCGGTTGTATTGATGATAACGCTTGCATAGCATTTGAGCTGTGCTGACCACGCCTAGACACGACGGAACTACTTAAGCGCTTGACAAATTGTAAGAAGTCGGATATATTGATTCCATCGTTCATCTCAGGCAGGCAGAGAAGCCTGGAGGTGATCACGGCTCACAGTTGAGCGGGGATTCGGCGACGAAGCCCGGAAGCTAAGGAAGGATAACAGAATGAACGTCAAGAAGATTGCGGCGGCCGGCATTGCGGCGGCATGTCTGATCAGTGTGGCGGCATGCGGCGGCAACGGCTCCGCTGACTCCAACAACAAGTCCGGCGTCACGTACCTGGAGATCAAGCTCGGCGAGACCGGAAAGGATCTCAAGGCCGAGATCACGTTCTTCAACGGCCGTACCGACATGGGCCTCGCCTCGTACCCGGGCAAGAACTGGGAGTCCTACATGAAGGACTTCAACGAGATGTACCCGGGCATCAAGGTCAAGGTGCAGACCGATTCGAACTACGCCGATTCCGCGCTCACCCGCCTGCAGGCGAACAATGATTCGTGGGATGTCATGATGATCCCGGCGGTCGACCGCTCCGAATTCTCGAACTACTTCGTCTCCTACGGCGCCACCGAAGACATGGACAAGGAGATCAAGCTAGCCAACGAGAAGGCATACGACGGCCAGACCTACGGCATCGCCACCGACGGCCAGACCTCCGGCGTCGTCTACAATGTCAAGGTGTTCAAGGACGCCGGCGTCACCGAACTGCCGAAGACCCCCGAGGAGTTCCAGGCCGCGCTCAAGAAGGTCAAGGAGAACACCAAGGCCATCCCGCTGTACACCAACTTCGCCGAGGCTTGGGCCATGGGCGCATGGGACGCCTACATCGGCGGCAACGCGACCGGCGACCCGAAGTTCATGAACCAGGTCATGCCGCACGACAAGACCCCGTTCAAGAAGGACGACAAGGCCCCCGACACCCACCCGTACGCCGTCTACAAGACGCTGTACGACGCGGTGGCCAATGGCTACACCGAAGAGGACTACTCCACGACTGACTGGGAATCCTCGAAGGGCCGCATCAACAACGGCGAGATCGCCACGATGGTGCTTGGCGCCTGGGCCGTGCCGCAGATGAAGCAGGCCGGCGACCACCCGGATGACGTGCAGTACATGCCGTTCCCGATCACCGTTGGCGGCAAGCAGTACGCCACGATGGCCGGCAACTACTCGATGGGCATCAACAAGAACTCCGACGCGGACCGCCAGCAGGCCGCGATGATCTTCGTCAAGTGGATGACCGAGAAGTCGGGCTACGCCAAGAACGAAGGCGGCATCCCGATCGTCAAGAGCGATGACTCGCTGCCGGACACCTACGAGCACTTCAAGGACGTCGAACTGATCGTCGACGACCCGGCGAAGGAAGGCGAAGAGGACCTCTTCGCGGACATCAACTCCGACTCCGAGCTCGGCATCAACAACGGCAACGGCAAGAAGATCCAGGACATCGTGACCGACGCCGCCAACAAGTCCAAGACCATCGACCAGATCATGGGCGAATGGGACGAGAAGTGGGGCGCCGCTGTCGAGTCCGAAAGCTGATCTGACGCGCCAGTTACGCCCTGGCGCAAGCAAGTCCTCCATCTCACCTCCTTTCCTCTAGCACGGTGCCGGCCCCTCGCACGAGGGGCCGGCACCGTTCGTATATGTGTGCGATCGGGCGAAATGCCGTGGATTGGCGTCATACGGCGGCTGTACATTATGCGCTTAAGTATTGCGGTGCGGGGGGAGGAAAGGGGTGTGCGATGCGGAAAACGGCTAGAAGCGGCCATTTTTCAAGCGTTATTAGGTCGTGGAAGGGGAGGTGCCTGGAATGTGCATAAGGCGCACCTCACGCCAGGGGATCGAAATTAAGTTGGACCCAGTATGTTGGACCAAGTCAATGAATAGCGACAATCGTTGGAATTGTGCGGTTTACGCGCGCGACACGACGCAACTTAAGCGCTTGACAAACTGGAATCACGGCGATATATTATGTGACATCACTTATCACAGGCAGGCAGAGAAGCCTGAGGTGGGTACCCGCTTCGGATTCACGGTTGAATCCCCAGCGGGGCCGCGAACCTACAGCATTCGCGGTTGGATAAGGAAGGAACAGAGACCATCATGACTACCTCACAACCGGCTGTGAGCACCGCCGAGGCGGTTCCGTTCAACAAGCAGCCCCGCGATTGGAAGAAGATCGGCATCATCGTCCTCTTCTGCGCGCTCCCCATTGCCTTGCTCGTTGTGTTCACGTACCTGCCGTTCTTCCAGATGTGCGGGTACAGCTTCTACAAGATGAAGTACATCGGCACACCGAAGTTCATCGGATTCAAGAACTACACCGACATCTTCACCCGCCCGGACCTGCTCGCCACGCTCAAGCTCTCGCTGTACTACATGGTCGGCGCGCTGATCCAGGTGGCCCTCGCGCTCTACCTGGCCACCGTGCTCGCCTTCAAGGTCAAGGGCGGCAGCTTCTTCAAGGGCGCCATATTCTTCCCCTACCTGATCAACGGCATCGCCATCGGCTTCATCTTCAAGTTCTTCTACACCCGCGGCTACGTGCTCGACTCGGTGCTCCAGTGGTGCGGGTTCAGCCTCGACAACCTGCCGTACTGGCTGCGTGACCAGAAGGTGAACAACTGGTCGCTCGTGGCGTCCTCGGTGTGGAGGTACCTGGGCCAGACGATGATCCTCTTCATCGGCGCGATCATGTCGATCGACGGCTCGCTCTACGAGGCTGCGGAGATCGACGGCGCCAACAAGTGGCAGCAGTTCAAGCACATCATCCTGCCGGGCATCCAGACGATCCTCGTGCTCAACATCATCCTCTCGATCACCGGTTCGCTCTCCGCGTTCGAGGCCCCGTACGTCATCACCTCGGGCGCCAACGGCACCGGCACCTTCTTCGTGCAGATGGACAAGATCGCGCACTCCGACCAGAAGGTCGGCCTCGCCTCCGCAATGGCCGTGGTGCTGCTCGTGATCATCATGATCTGCGCGCTTCTGCAGAAGATCATCATGAACTACCTGTTCCGTGACGCGGACGACGGCACCGCCAAGGCACGCAAGCACGCCCAGAAGGTCGAAAAGGCCCGCAAGAAGGCCATGCGCCAGCAGAACAAGGTCGCGGTCGGCGCCGCCCCGCTCTTCAAGAACGGTTCGAGCGCCAAGACGGAAACGGCGGTGGAATCATGAGCAGCGCAACCGTCAACGCCAGCAACAACATGACCCCCATGCACAGCGAACCAGAGAAAGGAATCGCCATGGAAACCCAGGTGAAGAAGGTCAGCCCGCTGTACCACGTGCGCCGTGGGATCCTCGTCTTCCTTAAGTACTTCAGCCTCGTCTTCATCACGTTCTGCATCCTGCTTCCCCTCGTCTCATGCGTGTGGACGGCTGCGAAGACGGACGCGGAGTACAAGACCGGCAATGTGATGGCCATGCCGCACAACTGGTTCAACTTCAGCAACTACGCTGAGGCGTTCAAGCTGTCGAACATGGCCGTGGCGTTCCGCAACAGCTTCATCGTGCTGGTGTGCGTCTGCTTCATGACCACGATCATCGGCACCCAGCTCGCCTATGTGCTCAGCCGCTTCCAGTTCCCCGGCAACGCGTTCATCCGCGGCGCGTTCACGATCGCGGCACTGCTCCCCGGCATCGCGATGCAGGTGGCGGTCTACAAGATCATGGGCTCGCTCGGCATGATCAACTCCCTGTGGGGCTACATCATCATGTCGATGGGCACGGATGTCATCTCGATCTACATCTTCATCCAATACTTCGAGAACCTGCCCATATCACTTGATGAGGCGGCGATGATCGACGGCGCCAGCTATTTCACGATTTACGGGCGCATCCTGCTCCCGCTGCTCAAGCCGGCGATTGTGACCGCGCTGATCCTCAAGGGCGTCGGCATCTACAACGAGTACTATGCCGCGAACCTGTACCTGCAAGACAAGCAGAAACTCGGCACGGTCGCCATCTCGCTCTACGCCTTCACCGGCCCGCAAGGCAGCAAATACAACCTGATCTGCGCCGGCGTGATCGTGACGCTGTTGCCCGCCCTGATCCTCTTCCTGATCTTCCAGAAGCAGATCTACAACGGCGTCGCCGCAGGCGCGGTCAAGGAGTAATCCGCACACAGCAACAACACGTTCCTTTCCCCTTCCTCACCATCAGGAGCTGCGCCGATCGAATGATGGTCGGCGTGGCTCCACCCATTCCCCATTCATCTGGTCCGCCGCACCGCGACGTAGAGGCCCGCGCAGACCCCAACAAGGAGGACACCATGACCCACACCCCATCCACTTTCGCCCCGCTGCACAGCGGCTGGACGCTCACCGCGATGAACCCGGAAGTCGCTCCGGCCGAGCTGCGCGACCGGCTCACCGAGGGCATCTCCGCGACGGTGCCGGGCGAGGCCGCGCTCGACCTGCTCAACGCCGGCCTGATCGACGACCCGTTCGACGGTGACAACGAGACCAAGCAGCAGTGGATCGGCGACGTCGACTGGCGCTTCACGTGCCGCTTCGATTGGCATGACGACGGCGCGGACCGCCACGACCTGGTGGCGTACGGCCTCGACACCGTGGCCACGATTGAGCTCAACGGCGACCCGGTGGCGCAGACCGAGAACTGCCACCGCAGCTACCGCTTCGACATCAACAGCCTGCTCCATGACGGCGCGAACGAACTGACCATCACGTTCATGTCCCCCGTGCGCTATTCCGACCAGGCCGAGCAGCGCCGCGGCTACTACCCGCACACCGAGCACCACGCGTTCAACCAGATCCGCAAGCCGAGCTACACCTTCGGTTGGGACTGGGGCATCGATGTGGCGAACGCCGGCATCTGGCGCGAAATCGGCATCGACTCGTGGTCGGGCGTGCGCCTCGCCGAGGTGCGTCCGCTCGTCGACGTCTCGGCGGACGGCACCGGCATCCTCAACGTGCACGTGATGGTGGAGCGCGCCGGCAAGGGCCGCATCATGAGCCCGATGGACGCGCACGGCCAGCAGACGCCCGTGCCCGTGCACGTGACGCTCGAAGGCTACGGCACGATGCTCGAAGCCGACGGTTCCGTGGACCAGGGCCGCAACGAGACGACGATCACGATCGCCGTGCCCGAAGCGAAGCTCTGGTGGCCTGTCGGCTACGGCGACCAGCCGCTCTACGCGGTCTCGGTCAAGGCCGGCGCCGACCTGCAGGCCGAATGGGACGGCCGCATCGGCTTCCGCACCACGCATGTCGACACGTGCGCCGACGAGGTGGGCCGCCCGTTCCAGATCTACGTGAACGACGTGCCGGTGCACGCGCACGGCTACAACTGGATTCCCGACGACGCCTTCATCTCGCGCATCTCGAAGCGCGATTACGAGCGCGGCATCCGCGACCTGGCGGAGGCCAACGCGAACATGGTGCGCATCTGGGGCGGCGGCATCTACGAAGACGACGTGTTCTACGACCTGTGCGACGAGCACGGCATCATGGTGTGGCATGACTTCATGCTCGCGTGCGCCGCGTACCCGGAAGACGCCGAGACGAAGGAAGAGGTGGAGGCCGAGGCCCGCGAGCAGATCATCCGCCTGAGCCCGCACCCGAGCCTGATTGTGTGGAACGGCTCGAACGAGAACTACGTCGCATACGCCGAATGGGGCGGCTACAAGCAGGCCCTGCGCGACGACGACCGCAAGCCGAACGACTACGGCTACGGCGAAAAGCCGTGGGGCGACTACTACTACTCCGAGCTCTTCCCGCAACTGCTCGCCGATCTGGACCCGACGCACGTGTACCTGCCGAGCTCGCCGATGAGCTTCACGCGCTTCACCAACGCGAACTGGGACACCGACGGCACCATGCATATCTGGGACGCGTGGAACCGCGCCGACTACACCGTGTACGCCGACTACACGCCGCGCTTCGCCGACGAATTCGGATATCAGGCGCCGCCCGCGTGGAGCACGCTCGTCGGAGTCGTGCATGACGAGAAGCTCGAGCCCTTCGGCGACCAGATGCTCGTGCACCAGAAGGCCTCCGGCGGCAACTACAAGCTCGCGCGCGGCATGCGCGGGCACATCACGCCGGGCAACCTCAACGACGTGAGCTTCGGCGGTGTGGTGAATGGCACGCCGAAGGACGGCGAACACAGCTGGCTCATCCCCGCCGACGATTGGGCGGACATCGAGGATTGGCACTGGGCGTGCCAGTTGCAGCAGGCACAGGCGATGCGCTTCGGTGTGGAGCACATGCGCTCGCTCGAACCGGTGAACGCCGGCGCGCTCATCTGGCAGCTCAATGACGACTGGCCGGTCGTCTCGTGGGCGGCGGTCGACTTCAACGGCCACCGCAAGCCGGTCTGGTACGCGTCGCGTGACTTCTTCGCGCCGCGTCTGGCCGCGATCCAGCCGCGCACAAGCGAGGAATACCGCGAGACCCACAGCTGGGAAGGCGTCAAGACCGGAACCGACCACCTCGAGCTGATTGTGTTGAACGACACCCGTGAGCCGTGGACCGGCTCATGGACCGTGGAGCGCCGTACGCTCGCCGGCGATGTGCTCGCCACGCAGCGGATCGACGGCGTGACGATCGGCGCGCCCGGCCATCGCGGCTTCCCGCTCGACGAGGCCGTCGCGACATTCGGCGATCCGGCGAACGAGCTCATCGTGGCCACGCCATCCGACAGCGCGTTCCCGCGCGTCATCCTCAACGGTGCGGAGATCATCGACCAGCGGCTCGCCGCACCGGTGGACGCGTTCAGCGCCACTGCCGAGCGCACCGCGGACGGCGTGGAGCTGACCGTCACCGCGCGCGGGTATGTGCGCGACCTGTTCTGCATGGTCGACAAGGTGGATCCCGGCGCACGGGTCGAAGAAGGCATGGTCAGCCTGCTGCCAGGTGAGACGGTGACCCTGCACATCGCGACCGACCACACCGGCGACCCGGCCGATTTCGCCGCGGCGAACGTGCTGCGCACGGCGAACGACCTCAAGCGGTGAGTGCAGGGGTCCGGCGGTTGTGGCAGCCGCCGGGCCTTTTGCCCACTTTGCCCATGCATGCCGCGTTCGGCTCGCAGCGTGCATGCATGGTGCCGGCGTACGATGGTGTTAAGCGATTCATTCGTACAGCTCAAACGTACAGCATATGACTTAAGTTAGTTAAGCAACCGGGTGCTCAGTCACCTGAACATGAACAGTCCGACCATTCGGCGTGGAGACGAAGATGAGGAGCGGAGCATGGCAGCGCAAAAGTCGAAGGTGACTATTTTCGATGTGGCGAAAGCTTCAGGGGTGTCCAGCAGCGCTGTCTCGTACGCGCTCAACGGCAAGCCGGGCGTGTCCGAGGCGACGCGCGCCAAAGTGCTCGAAGTCGCCCGCGAACTGGGGTGGAAGCCGAACGGCGCGGCCCAGTCGCTCGCGCAGTCGAAGACGCGGCGCATCGGCCTGGTCCTGGGCTACGACCCGCAGCTGCTCGCGGTCGAGCCATACATGATGAGCCTGATCTCCGGCCTCGGCGCCGAACTCGAACGCAAAGACTATTCGCTGCTTGTACGCATGTCGATGGACCATGACGACGAAGACGCGATCATCGAGGACTGGATCGCCACGAGCAACGTGGACGCCATGCTGTTGCTCAATCTGGAGATCGGCGACGACCGCATCGAGACGATGAAGCAGAACCCGCAGATGCCGGTGCTCGCCGTGGCCGACGCCTCGCTGACCGCCGGCCTGCCCACGCTCGCCAGCGACGACGCGGCGGCCGTGGGGCTCGCCGTGCGGCACCTGTACGACTTGGGGCACCGCAGCATCGCACGCGTGGCCGGCCCTGAGGAGCTCGGGCATTCATATATCCGCGACGCCGCGTTCTCGGAGGCCACGACCGAACTCGGCATCCGCTACCGCTGCCTGCACACCGACTACACGCCGGCCTCCGGTGCGGGGGCCACACGCCGCCTGCTCAGCGTGAACCCACGCCCCACCGCGATCATCTACGACAACGATGTGATGGCGCTCGCCGGCGAAGGCGTGGCCGCCATCCAGGGTGTGCGGGTGCCGGAAGATCTGTCGATCATGTCGTGGGACGATTCGTTCATGTGCGAGGCGGCGCATCCGGGCATCACCGCGCTCAACCGCGACATCGTACGCTCGGGTCACATGGCCGCCTCACTGATGCTCAAGCTCATCGACGGCGAGGACGTGGGCGTGGTCGAAGAACCGCCGTATGTGCTGAAAGTGCGTGAATCTACTGGTCCTGCACCTGATGGTCAGCAGGCTTGAGCGCGAAGGCCTTGCACGTCGCGAACATCGCCACCCAGAATGAGACGCCAAAGCCGAGGATCACCCACAGCAGCGGCACCCACATGATCGCACCGGGCACAAGCGCCATCAGCGCGATCGGCAATGCCGCAAGCGCCACGATGAGCAGTGCGACGAGCGGCTTCATCAGCGCGAGGCGTGCGGATTGCGCGATCTGCTCGCGCGCGGTGAGCTTGCTGCGGCCGGACAGCGGCAGCACGAACGCGAGCAGCATGGCCACGATCACGAACACCGTGACGGTGACGCCGTAGAAGATCGACGCGGAATCGCCCGACTGGCGCGAAATCCACCACAGGTCGAACGCGCCGAGCCCGAACACCACGGCGTACAGCAACGTGAACAGGCAGTTCGTGCCGAAGCGGCGTTTGAACGCGCGCCAGAACGCGCGGAACACGCCTTCATCGGTGTCTTCCACAATCTCACGCGCCACCTCGCATGCGGCGGACGTGGACGCGCCGATCGTGAAGACGGGGATCGAGAAGACCGTCCACGCCACCGAGAGCATGGCGAGGTCGCCGATGCGGCCCATGACGACGTTGAACAGGTTGTCTTGACGGAACAGGCTGGAACTCATGGTGTTGCCTCTTTCTGGTTCAGTTGACTCGGTTGTGTCGGTATGCCGTTGCGCGGGCGGTCACTGGTACAGGTACTCGATGAAACGCCGGGCGTTGCCGCCCTGCTTCGTGTTGGCGACGACGCCGATGAGCGCCGCATCGCCTCCTGCGAACTCGTGCCAGTGTTTCGCGTCGTCGAGCTTGAGGCCGTAAGGTTCGGCGGCGCCCTTGCCTGAGCCGGAATCATCCACGTCGTCGGCGAGCTGCGAATCGTCGAATCCGCGGAAATCCTGTGTGTACGCGTGCAGCTGGCCGTATTCGGCGGCCGGGAGCGCCTCGTGCAGATTGCTGAAATAGCCGTAGGAAGCGAGTTCCTTGAACACGGTCGGCGGTGCGATCACCACGTCGATCTGCTCGCTCGAGATCATGGTCTGCAGCTTGGAGATGCCGTCTTTCGTCGTGTCGAAATAGTCGTCCACGATCACGTCGGCGCCGAGCTCGTGCTCGGTGGATTGTTCGAGTTTGGCGGCCTCGCCCAATGGCAGCGAGCTGTCGACGACCGCCGCATACAGCGCGGGCCGTTCGTGCGGCGAGACGATGCGTACAATCACGAACGTGCACAGTGCGATTGCGATCACGGCCGCGATGCACGGCACGAGGAAGTGCTCGCGGAAATACGCGGCCTTGTGTTTGGCGGGCAGTTGCATGAAAATGCGCAACTTCGACGCGCCGGCGTATTGTGGGGCGGCGGTGAGCGTGTCGATCGCCTCGCGTTGCGAGTCAGTGAGCCGGTCGGTGTTCGCCATGGCGTCCTCCTTACTGCGGCCCCGGTGCCGCGAAACGCACAGGACACGATGTTCCGTTTGCATTGCTTAAACGCTTAATTTATACTGATTGCACGGAAAAGTCAACCCTTCACGCGTGCCGCACCGCCGCTGCGCGCGCGAACTACACTGACTGGTGAACCCACCATGGTAGGAGACAACGATGTTCGATAACGGGAATCATGTGGTGCTGCGCCGCGACGGCGTGGCCGTCGTGCTTAAGACGCCGGAAAATGAAATGCCGCAAGTGGAATACTGGGGCCGCGATTTCGGCGTGTCTGACGCCGAGGGCGAGCTTTCCGCGCTCGACGCGATGACGCTCAAGGTCACGCCGCCCGCCGAAAAGCCGGACGCGGCGCTGCGGCCGTCACTGCTGCCGCAGGGCGCCGAGGCCTTCGCCGGGCGCCCCGGGCTCGAGGCATACCGCGGCACCGCGCCGGTGTTCGTGCGCTGGACCACGGTCGAAACGCAGGTGGCGCACGGTGGCCATGAGCTGCTCGTGCACGCCAAAGACGCCGTCAACCGTGTGGAACTCGACGTGCGGCTGAGCCTCGCCGAAGGCGGCCTGGTGCTCATGGACGAGCGCATCACCAACATCGACATGGAGCATGAGGAGCCGCTCACCGTGAATTGGCTCGACTCCGTGCTGCCGATCCCGCGCCGCGCCGACCACCTGACGCAGTTCACCGGCCGCTGGCCGCTCGAAAAACAGCCGCAGACCGGCCCGCTGCCGCGCGGTTCCGTGACGCGCGACTGCCGCCATGGCAAGACGAGCCATGAAAGCCCGTGGCTGTTCATCGCGAGCGACGGCGAACCGCTGTTCGACTCCGGCGAGGTCTGGGCGTGCCATCTGGCGTGGAGCGGCAACCAGACCTACCGGCTCGACAACCTGCCGCAGCACGAGCCGCTGCTCGGTGCGGGCGAGCTGCTGGGCCCCGGCGAGATCCAACTGCTGCCCGGCTCCGACTACGCCACACCGCAGGTGTGCTTCTCGTGGTCCGACCACGGCCTCGACGGCATGGCCGCGCGCTTCCACCGCTGGCTGCGCTCGCTGCCGAACCACGTGCGCGGCGACCGGCCGGTGACGCTCAATACATGGGAGGCGGTGTATTTCGACCACGACGAGGCCACGCTCATCGCGCTCGCCGATTTGGCCGCGAAGGTGGGCGTGGAGCGCTTTGTGCTCGACGACGGCTGGTTCCACCTGCGCCGCGACGACACGAAGGGCCTCGGCGACTGGATCGTCGACCCCGAGGTGTGGCCCAACGGGCTCGACGGGCTCGCCGAGCATGTGCACGGGCTGGGCATGCAGTTCGGCCTGTGGTTCGAGCCGGAGATGATCAACCTCGACTCCGATTGCGCGCGCGAGCACCCAGACTGGATCCTCGCCGCGCCCGAGGCCGTGCCGTGCCGCGAGGACATCTCATACCGCACGCAGTATGTGCTCGACCTGGCCAACCCCGACGCCTACCGCCATGTGCGCGGGCAGATGGCCGACCTGATCCGCGAACTGGGCATCGACTACATCAAGTGGGACCACAACCGCGACGTGACCGAGCCGGTGCACGACGGCCATTACGGCCTGCACGCGCAGACCGAGGCCACCTACCGGCTGTTCGACGACCTCAAGGCGGAGTTCCCGGGGCTCGAGATCGAAAGCTGCGCTTCGGGCGGCGGCCGCACCGACGCAGGGATCCTGCAGCACGCCGACCGCATCTGGGCGTCCGATTCGAACGACCCGCGCGACCGCGTGGACATCCAGCGCACCACCGAGCTCGTGGTGCCGCCCGAGATGATCGGCGCGCACATCGGCCCGAGCCCCGCGCATTCCACGTGGCGCGCGACCGACTTGAGCTACCGCGCCGCGATGTCGCTTGAAGGCTGCTCCGGGTTCGAGTGGAACATCCTGGAGTGCACCGACGACGAGATTGCGCAGATTACAGCGTTCGTGACGCTCGTCAAGGAATTGCGCGGCCTGCTGCACGCCGGCGAGGTGCACCACGCGGACTTCCACGACCCGGCGCTGCGTGCGCGCGGGGTCGTGGCCGATGACGCTTCGCGGGCGGTGTGGGTCGTGGCGACCGTCACGAACCTGCGCGACGTGGTGACCGAGCGCCTGCGCCCGGCCGGGCTTGACGCCTCCCGCACGTACCGCGTGCGGCTGCGCGAGGAGATCGGCGAATCGCGCTGGGGATGGAACACCCCGCAGTGGATCGCCGCCGCGCGCAGTGACGAAGGATTCGTGGTGAGTGGCGCGCTGCTTGGGCAGGTGGGCCTCCAGTTGCCGCCATTGTGGCCCATGCAGGCGATTGTACTCGACATGCAGGTGTTGTAAACTTGCGGCTTAAGCGCTTCAGTGATACGCTCTGAATCAGACAGTCAACGACGACACAGGAAGGAAGTCATGGCGGTGAACACCCCCAAGCATTCGCAAGACCCCAAGTACCGGATCGGCACGCCGGAAAACAAGCGGTTCCTCGACCTTTCGCGAGACAACCTCATCGCGTTCGGCCGGCGTTTCCCGGCGGTCGACGGCAGTTCGTATTGGCTCGGCGACGACGGCACCCCGTGGGCGGACCGCAACCGCGCCACGTGGATCACCTGCCGCATGACGCACGTCTATGCGCTCGCCACGCTGATGGGCGTGGACGGCGCGGCCGAGCTCGTCGACGACGGCGTGCGCGGTCTGCTCGGCGCGCTGCACGACGACGAGAACGATGGCTGGTACGCGGAAATCACCCCGCGCATCTGCCACATGCCCAGCAAGCAGGCGTACGCGCACGCGTTCGTGCTGCTCGCGGCGTCGTCTGCGCTGCTCGCGGGCCGCCCGGGCGCGCGCGAGCTGCTCGACCAGGCGCAGCATGTGTACCTGACGCGCTTCTGGGACGACGAGATCGGCCTGAGCGTCGACACATGGAACACCGAGTTCACCGAGCTCGATACCTACCGCGGCCTCAACGCGAACATGCACTCGGTCGAGGCCTGCCTCGCCGTGGCCGACGTGACCGGCGACGAAAGCTGGCGTGAGCGCGCCGGCCGGATCATCGGCCATGTGCTCACGTGGGCCGAAGAAAACGACTGGCGCATCCCCGAGCATTTCGACTCCGACTGGAAGCCGCTGCTCGAGTTCAACGCCGACAAGCCGGACGACCAGTTCAAGCCGTACGGCGCCACGCCGGGCCACGGCATCGAGTGGGCGCGGCTGATCACACAGTATGCGCTTTCGGTGTATGGCAAGAGCGGTGTGCTGGACGGCGACGGGCGCAAGTACCTCGACGCCGCCGAGCATCTGTTCAACCGCGCGGTCGAAGACGCGTGGGACGCCGACGGCGCCCCGGGCATCGTCTACACGACTGACTGGGAAGGCAAGCCGGTTGTGCACGACCGCATGCACTGGACGCTCGCCGAAGGCGTGAACACGGCCGCCACGCTGTTCCATGTGACCGGCAAGCAGGAATATGCGGATTGGTACGCCACGTTCCTCGAGTACATCGACACGTATCTGATGGACCGTGTGAACGGGTCGTGGTTCCACCAGCTCGACCGCACCAACAAGCCGATCGACACGGTGTGGCCGGGCAAGTCCGACCTCTACCACGCCACGCAGGCGATGATGATCCCGCTGCGTGACCCGGCGCTTTCGATCGCCCCGGCCACGAAGAAGTAGGTGGAGGAAGACGGCGCAGCCGCCTGATTTTTCCCGCCCCTGAGCCTGAAACGGGAGGCCTCCAAGTACATGCTTGGCGGCCTCTCCGCATATATACGACATGTTTATTGATAGACTTATCAATAATGCGACACGCCGACTTGCGCGCACGCCTGCCTGCGTATAATAGTTTTGTCGTTGAATTAAATAGTCAGCGTGGGATTCACTGGGCGGACCACGGAAGGTCCGCTGTGGGCAACATTGCGGTTGCGTGTGGGAGGAGCACACCTGAATCATGCGCCGGAAAACCGCAGGAAAGGGCACATTGTGCAATTTGGCCACTTTGATGATGAGGCGAGGGAATACGTCATTGAGACTCCTGCCACGCCCCTGCCGTGGATCAACTATCTGGGCAACGAGGACTTCTTCTCGCTCATCTCCAACACGGGCGGCGGTTATTCGTTCTACAAAGACGCCAAACTGCGCCGCATCACACGCTACCGTTACAACGGCGTGCCCGGCGACAACGGCGCGCGCAACTACTACCTGAGCCTCATGAGCGGCAGTGGGGAAGACGCCACGCCGGTGGCCACATGGTCGCCCACGTTCCTGCCGGCCAAAACGCCGCTCGATTCGTATGAATGCCGCCACGGCATTGGCTACACCACGTTCCATACCGATTACCAGGGCATCGAAGCCACGCTCACCGCATTCGTGCCGCTGCACACGGCCGCCGAAATCAACCACCTTTCGGTCAGGAACAACACCGGCGAGGCCGTGACCGTGGACGTGACCGGCTGCGTGGAATGGTGCCTGTGGAACGCGGTGGACGACGCGAGCAATTTCCAGCGCAACCTGTCTACCGGCGAAGTCGAAATCGAACAGACTGCCACCAACACCATCGTCTACCACAAGACCGAGTTCAAGGAGCGCCGCAACCACTACGCGTTCTTCTCGGTGAACGAGCCGACGGTCGGGTTCGACACGAGCCGCGATGAGTTCCTCGGCCAGTTCAACGGCTGGGACAGCCCACAGGCGATTGCCGAAGGCCGCATGCGCGACTCGGTGGCGCACGGCTGGTACCCGATCGCGGCCGAGCGCGTGCGCCTCACCCTGCAGCCGGGCGAGGAGCGCATGCTCGTGTTCATGCTCGGGTACATCGAAGTGCCGGATGACCAGAAGTGGGAGGAACCGAACGATCCGGCCAAGGTCGGCATCATCAACAAACAGCCGGCACACGAGCTGTTCGCGCGGTTCAACACGAGCGAGAAAGTGCTTGCGGCGCTTGACGAGCTCGCCGCGTCGTGGGATGAGCTGCTTGGCCGCTTCCAGGTCTCCACGGGCGACGGCAAGCTCGACCGCATGGTCAACATCTGGAACCAGTACCAGTGCATGGTCACATTCAACCTTTCGCGCTCCGCCTCGTACTACGAGTCTGGCATGGGCCGTGGCATGGGCTTCCGTGATTCGAACCAGGACCTGCTCGGCTTTGTGCACATGATCCCCGGGCGTGCGCGCAGCCGCATCCTCGACATCGCGGCCACGCAGCTGCCCGACGGCTCCGCATGGCACCAGTACCAGCCGCTCACCAAGAAAGGCAACGCGGACATCGGCGGCGGCTTCAACGACGACCCGCTGTGGCTCGTGGCCGGCGTGTTCGCCTACCTGAACGAGACCGGCGACGACTCGATCCTGCGCGAACCCACGCAGTTCGACAATCAGGAAGGCTCGGAACAGCCGCTGTTCGAGCATCTGCGCCGTTCGGTGCACTTCACGATGGCGCACCGCGGCCCGCACGGCCTGCCGCTCATCGGGCGCGCCGACTGGAACGACTGCCTCAACCTCAACTGCTTCTCGTCCATGCCGGGCGAAAGCTTCCAGACCGTCGAAAACAACGACACCGGCATCGCTGAATCTGTATTCATCGCCGGCATGTTCGTGCTGTATGGCGAGCAGTATGCGCAGATCCTCGAGCGGTTCGGCGAGGCGTGCGGCATGGACGCGGCCGATGTGCAGGCAGAGGCCGCGGCGGTGCGCAAGGCGGTCGGCGAAGTGCGCGAGGCCACGCTCACCGCAGGCTGGGACGGCGCGTGGTTCCGCCGCGCGTACGACGCCAATGGCAACCCGGTCGGCACCAACGAAGACAGCGAAGGCAAGATCTACATCGAGCCACAGGGCATGTGCGTCATGGCCGGCATCGGCACCGATGACGGCAAGGCCGCGCAGGCGCTGCAATCCACCAAGGACCTGCTCACGTGCCGCTGGGGCACGGCGATCCTGGCGCCGGCGTACTCCACGTACCGCATCGAGCTCGGCGAGATCTCGTCGTATCCGCGCGGGTACAAGGAGAACGGCGGCATCTTCTGCCACAACAACCCGTGGATCTCGATCGCCAACGCCACAATCGGCAACGACGACGAAGCGTTCAACGTGTACACGCGCACATGCCCCGCGTATGTGGAGCAGTATTCCGAAGTGCACCGCACCGAGCCATACGTCTACTGCCAGATGGTGGCCGGCCCAGAGGCGTCGACGCCGGGCGAAGGCAAGAACTCGTGGCTCACCGGCACCGCCGCATGGACCTTCGTGGACGTCTCGCAGCATCTGCTGGGTGTGCAGCCCACATTCGACGGCCTGCGCCTCGAACCGCATCTGCCTGCGCGGTTCACCAAGCTGCACATCGAGCGCGAATGGCGCGGCGTGCGCTATGTGATCGACGCGCAGCGCACCGGCAAGGCTTCCCTGACCGTGGACGGCAAGCCCGTCAGCGGAACCACCGTGCCGATTGCGGCACCCGGAACCGAGGAGGTGCATGTCTCGCTGAACTTCTGATTCTTATCTCTTTCCTTTTCTTTCCTCAGTGGTCCGCGAGCGGTCGCATGATCGCCCGCGGACCACTGTTTCGGCATGGGGTGCCGTATCTCGCTTACGAGGGTGCCCAAAACCTTCCACCAGCAAGTATGGCGCCCTGAGCACCTTGCGATTTCAACGAGCCGCAGGCCCTATACTCGCCCCTAGGCCGATTAGGGCACTCGCGTAAGCGAGATACGGTCACTCGCAGGCGATGCCGTCGCCGTCGCGGTCGAGCTTCGAGCTGTAGCCCGGTTCCCCTTGGTGCAGCGGGGCCTTGCCGGCGGCGCGCACGGCGGCGCAGTTCTTGTAATACACGGTCGTATCCTGCTGCACAGGCTGCGGGGCGGGCTGTGCTTCCTGCGTGGGTTGCGGTTCCGGCGCTTCCTGGGTCGGCTGCGGTTCCACCGTCTGCGCCGGCTGCTGTTCGGGCTGCACGGTTGTGGCCACACCTCCGTCCGTGGGGATGGTCTGCGCGGGGCAGGTGGCGAGCACATTCGCCATCGCGTCATGTTCGGCCTGTGTGACCCACAGGCGGTACTTCTGCTTGACGCCGATCTGCCGTGCCACGTACTCGCAACGGAATCCGGTGTTCGCGGGGAGCCATGTGGCCGCATCTCCGTCCGATTTGCGCTGGTTCGAGGGCCCGTCCACCGCGAGCAGGTTGTATGGATCGTTCGCCAGACTCCTGCGCTCGTCTTCGGTGAGTTGTTGCGCACCCTTCTGCCATGCGTCGGAAAGCGCCACCACATGGTCGATCTGCACGGCGGTGCTCGTGTCTTGGCCACGCACGAAGTCGATGCGTGTGCCGGTGTAGGGGTCCTGCAGCACGCCGCTCGCCACAACGCAGTCGTGCGTGTTCGCCTTGTATGTCTTGCCGGTCAGGTCGCGGTTGAGGATGTCGTTGCGTGTGTCGCAACCGTTGCGGTCCACATCGGCCCACGCCGCGCCGAACTGGTCGCGGCTGTACCCGGTCTTCGGTGCGCGGCCCTTCACCTCAAGTGTGTTGAGCACAGTGAGCGCGTTGTCCTGCGCACCCTCCGGCGCCTGTCCGATCATGTCCGTGGTGGACTGCTGCTCTTCCGCGGTCTGCGACGGCTCCGGCGTGGTGGTGACAGAAGGTGAACTCGTTGTGGAAGGCTGCGCGCTGGGGCTGGAGGTGGAATCGACTGACGAGCAGCCGAAGACGGTGAGAAGCAGCGCGCCCGCGGACAGCGAGGCGGCAAGGGTACGCCAAGTGGATGTCATGACTTTCTTCTTCTATGCACAAAGTAAATATAGGGGTGGGAACAGTCGAATTCTACGCTGCAGATGCGCGTGTGGACAACGCGCCGCCCATATGCTTGCGAAATCTCCATGATGGGCGGCGCGCCGGTTGCACTGCGCGCGGAGTGGGATTGACCACCCCGCCGTTTACTTCGCGCGCACGGGGCGGAATTCGATATACCCGCGCTCACCCTTGGGTTCGAGCTGGATGCGCGGTGATCGCGTGCTCCACTCGTAGCCGAGGACGGCCGGATCGTACCGGTCCGCCGCGCCCTGTACGAACTGGATGGCCTGCCCGAAGTCCCGTTCGGCGAACGGCTGGCCCTGGAACATGAGATAGTCCGCCTCGGGCAGTTCGATGACGTCGAATCCCTCGGGGACGGGCCCGTCGTAATAGATGCCCACTTCGACGCCCTGCACATAGGTGGATGTTCCGGGTGTGCGGTACGCCGTCGGCAGCCACAGGCAGACCGGCTCGCCGCACAGCGAGTCCATGCTCAGCAGGGTACCCCAGACGTCGCAGCCCACCTCCTCGCAGTAGGCCCAGTAATCGGCTGCGGTTCTGCCGCGTTTGATGATTGCCTTGCGGCGCGGCTTGTGGATGGGCGTAACGCATACATACTGCATGGTGTCCATGTCGATCGGTTCCTTTCGTGGTTGCTGATGTTGGACGCCGTAAGGATGGAACAGCATGATGGGCGTGGGGGAGCGCGCGAAATCGCCCGGCGTGCGGCCGAATTCGCGGAAGAACGCGCGCACATATCCGTCCACACTGCCGAATCCGTACGCGAATGCCACGTCGGTGATCGTGCGGTCGCCGCGTTTGAGCTCCACCGCCGAACGGCTCAGCCGCAGCCGCCGCGCGTACGCAGCCGGCGTGAGGCCGGTCAGCTCGCGAAACAGGCGGTATGAGTACCACGGTGAGAACAGCGCCGCGCTCGCCAGATCCGCCATCGTGATCCGCTCGTACAGATGTCGCTCGATGTGGTCCTGCATCCGCTGGACCGCCGCCGTCCGTTCGTCCTTCATGCGTCATCTCCTTTCGACATGTCCCATTCAACCCGCTGGACTCGGGGAATCCTCGACCTTTTTTGCCATGATCCATGCGCGTGCCGCGGGGATATCCGCTGCGCGCCTAACCGTAACAACATGTTCATAGAATGAACGGCGGCCGTGCGCACGTACGGCTCCATTCTTATGCCGCGGGTCATGCAGGTCCGCGTCATTGCGATGCAAAAGGACGACCATGGCCTCCACACCCGAAGTGAGCGAGCAGCAACAGCTGCGCAAATCATTGAAAAACAGGCATATCCAGCTCATCGCGCTCGGCGGCGCGATCGGCACGGGCCTGTTCTACGGCTCGAGCGAGTCGATCGCGCTCGCCGGGCCGTCAATTCTGCTGGCATATCTCATCGGCGGAGCCGCGATCTTCATGATCGTGCGCGCGCTGAGCGAGATGAGCGTCGAGGACCCCAAGGCGGGCGCGTTCAGCTACTACGCGTCGCGGTACTGGTCGAAGCGCGCCGGGTTCATCTCGGGGTGGAACTACTGGTTCAACTATGTGCTCGTCTCGATGGTCGAGCTCGCCGTGGTCGGGTCGTTCGTGAACTACTGGTTCCCGAACATTCCGCAGTGGGCGTCGGCCGCGTTCTTCCTCGTGCTCATCACGATCCTCAATCTGTTCGGCGTGAGTGAATTCGGTGAATTCGAATTCTGGTTCGCACTGATCAAGATCGTGGCTGTCATCGCGATGATCGCGGGCGGCATCGCCGTAATCGTCGCGAACCTGCCGACCGATTCCGGTGTGCGCGCGTCGTTCGCCAACTGGTTCACCGTGGACGGCGGATTCTTCCCGCACGGCGCGCTCTCCCGCACGTCAGACGGGCACTGGACCGGCCTGCTCATGGCGCTCGTCGTGGTCATGTTCAGCTTCGGCGGCACCGAACTCATCGGCGTCACGGCGGGCGAAGTGGAAGACCCGCGCAGGACGATCCCGAAGGCCACGAACGGCATCATCTGGCGCATCCTCGTGTTCTATGTGGCCGCGCTCGGCATCATCATGGCCGTCGTTCCGTGGGACCGCATCGACGGCAAGATGAGCCCCTTCGTGCAGATCTTCGACTCGGTCGGAGTGCCGGTGGCCGCCGGCATCCTCAACTTCGTGTGCCTCACGGCTGTCATGAGCGTCTACAATTCCGCGCTGTACTCGAACTCGCGCATGCTGTTCTCGCTCGCGCGCCAGGGCAATGCGCCGGCGTATCTGGGCCGTGTGAACAAGCGCGGTGTGCCGGTGGCCGCCGTGCTCACGAGCGCCGCCGTCACCGTGGTCGCGGTGATTGTGGTGTTCCTGTGGCCGCAGTTCGCGTTCAACTACCTGATGTCGATCGCGACGATTGCCGCGATCATCAACTGGACGATGATCATGATCACCGAGATGCTGTTCCGCAAGCGTGTGGCGGCGGGCGACGGGCCGGGCGAACTGCGCGGCCTGCGCGGCGACGAGGCGCTCGCGAAGATCCAGTTCAAACTGCCGGGCTGGCGCTGGATGCCGTACGTGATCATCGCGTTCCTCGCGCTCGTGGCCGTACTGATGTGTTTCTCGCCGAGCTACCGCATCGCGCTCGTCGCTGGCGTGATCTGGCTTGCTGTGCTGTTCGCCGCGTATGCGCTCACGCAGCGGGCGGGGCGCTGAGTGCGCCCGTGGTACGGCTGACGTGCTTGCACCGCCTGCTTGTATTCGCTGTTTTCGTCATTCTGTGCCGCACAAATCGATTATGCCGACCCTATTTTCGATTTGTGCGCCAGAGGCGGTGTGAGGATTTTTCCGAGCCTGCGTAAAGCGCGCAAAAGTGCACAGGAGAACCGTTTTTGCGCATATATTCGCACATGGTCAATCACGATATGACATTCGAGATGATGTGTGTGCGGATTCGCCGGAGATGTCGCCGCACAAATCGCAAATACGGCCGGTATTTGTGATTTGTGCGGCGTGCGGCAGACGGCAGGCGCGTCTGCGCGTTCCCGACCGTGGCGTATTGCGGAAAAATCGGCGTTTCGCCGCTGAAACTCGACGATACTGGGTTGTGCAACGGTGCGGAAGGAGCGGGGCGATGGTATACATCGAATTCAATGACGTGGTCAAGGAATATCCGGCGGGAGATTCCGCGATCCGCGCGCTCGACGGCGCGAGCTTCACCGCTGACGAAGGCGAGCTGAGCGTGATCCTGGGCCAGTCCGGCGCGGGCAAGACGACCGCGCTCAACATTCTGGGCGGCATGGACACCGCGACGAGCGGCACCGTGGTGGTGGGCGGCCGTGACATCACCGACCTCAACCACCACGACCTGATCACCTACCGCCGCAACGACATCGGCTTCGTCTTCCAGTTCTACAATCTGATCCCCAATCTCACGGCGCTCGAGAACGTCGAACTCGCGTCGCAGATCTGCGCGGACCATTTCGACCCTGAGCAGACGCTCGACAAAGTGGGCTTGGGAGACCGGCTCGACAATTTCCCCGCGCAGCTGTCCGGTGGCGAGCAGCAGCGCGTCTCAATCGCGCGCGCGGTGGCGAAGAAACCGAAACTGCTGCTGTGCGACGAGCCGACCGGCGCGCTCGACTACGAGACGGGCAAGGAGGTGCTGCAGCTGCTGCAGGACATCTGCCACGACGAGCATATGACCGTACTGATCATCACGCACAACTCCGCGCTTGCGCCGATGGCGCACAAGATCATCCGCTTCCGTTCCGGCAAGGTCATCAGCCAGGAGATCAACGAACACCCGACGCCGATCAGCGACATCGAATGGTGAGGTGGCTGACATGACAAGGCACAAGGCGCTGGGTTCGGCGTTCCTGTTGGACACGTGGAGGTCGTGGCTGCGCGCGTGGAAGCCGTTCCTTTCGATCATGATCATCTCGATGCTCGGCGTGGCCGTGCTCACCGGCATCTACGCGGGCTGCCGCGACACGTTCCTCGCCGCGAACCGGTTCTACGAGCAGCAGGGGCTGCACGATGTGGAGGTCGTGTCGACGATGGGGTTGACCGATGACGATGTCGATGCGTTGCGTGGCATTGATGGCGTCGACGATGCCGTCGGTGTGCATATCGAGCGTGTGACGATCGATGGCGAGGACGGCCATCGTCTCAACGCGACGCTCCGCGAACCCGCGGACGGCGCGAAAGATGCAATCGACGTGCCGTATGTGCGTGAGGGGCGTCTTCCCGACGCACCGGGCGAGGTCGCCGTGACCGAACAGTTCGCGCACGATACGCACCACCGTATCGGGGACACGATCGATGTGACCGCTGCGTCCGGCGGTGATGAGCGCGACGGCACGCACGCGCTCACGATTGTCGGCATCGTGACTGACCCATCCGATCTGTCGAATCCGGAAGGGTATTCGGGATCCGCATTCCGTTCGGTGGTCGCGAACGACTACACGTGCTACGTCGCGCCGGGTTCGCTTGAAAAGACCTTCGGCGCGGACGGGGACGTGTATGGTGCGGTCGTCATGCGGCTCGCAGATACACAGAACAAAGACGCGTTCAGCGACGATTACGACTCGCTCGTGTCGTCGACGGTTTCGCGCATTGAACGCGACGTGCAGACGAAGCGTGAGGAGGCGCGGCGTGACGCGTTGCAGAAGCGTGCGCAGGACGAACTGACGCGCGCGAAGGAACAGGCGTACGCCGACATCCAGACTGCGCAGGCACAGCTCGATGCACAGCGCAGCCAACTCGACGAGCAGCTCAAGGCACTCGACGCGCAGGCCGCGCAAGTGCCCGTCGGAATGGCGATGCCCGAACCGCTTGCAAGCGCGCAACGCCAATGGGCGCAGGCCGACGCGCAGCTCAAGGAGGCGCAACAGCAGCTCAATACAAAGAAACAGGAGATCGATGCCCGGTTCGCGAAGGAGCAGCAGACGGTCGATGACATCGCGCCGCGCTGGTATGTGCAGTCGCGCACGGCGTTGAGCGGCTTCAGTTCGCTCAAATCAGACATCAGCTCGATCCAATCGCTTGGCAACGCGTTCCCGATCGTGTTCCTCGTTGTGGCCGTCATGATGAGTCTGACGACGATGAGCCGCCTCGTCGAAGAGGACCGTGGGCTCATCGGCACATATCTGGGCTTGGGGTATGGGCGTGTGACGATCACGTTGCGGTACGCGCTCTTCGCGTTGCTCGCGTGCCTCATCGGCGGTGGGTTGGGGTTGCTCATAGGATTCCTGGGGATTCCGGCGTTCCTGCTTGTGGTGATCCGCGGCCTGTACGCGATTCCCGACCTCACGCTGGAATACGACTGGCTCTACGGGTCTCTGGGCATCCTGCTCTTTGTCGTCGGTGTGCTCGGGGCGGCGTTGTTCGCGTCGATTCGCGACATGCGGCAGATGCCGGCCACACTCATGCGGCCCAAAGCGCCGAAGGCGGGGTCGCGCATCCTGCTTGAACACATCCGCCCGGTGTGGAAGCGCATGAGCTTCCTCAACAAAGTGACGGCGCGCAACATCTTCCGCTTCAAATCGCGCCTCATCATGACCGTCGGCGGTGTGGCCGGCTGCGCCGCGCTCATCTTGTGCGGCCTCGCGATCAACGACACGGTGGCGGCGCTCGGCCCGAACCAGTACCGCGGCGTCGATCAGTACGACATGTTCGCGATGGCGGCCGACGGCGATGAAGACGAACTGCGCAGCAAACTCGTGCAGGACGGCAAGGCGACCGCCATCATGGAGACGCGCATCGAAAGCGGCGAGATCACGAACGGCGAAGGCAGCAGCACGTCCGTGCAACTGACGATCATTCCGCAGACACAGCTGGGCGAGCTCAATACGATGTTCCGGCTGGAGCCGGCCCGCAGTAGTTCAATCTTTGGCTGGGTGCACGGCGGTGGCCATACGCAGCCGGTCGCGCTCGGCGACGGCGGCATCATCGTCACGCAGTCGGCCGCGCAATCGCTTGATGTGAAAGCCGGGGACGAGGTAGATCTGCGCGGTGAGGGCACGCAGCCGCACCGCGTCAAGGTCGCGGCCGTCACGCGCAGTCTCATCGGTGCGGAGACCTTCATTTCCGAAGACCTCTACCACCGGCTCTTCCCGGCGGCCCGGCTCGGGGAGGCGGCGAACGAACAGCCGGCGATCACATGGAACGCCGTTTACGCGAAGCTCAAGGGCGGCAGTGACGAGCAGATCAAGTATGTGGACCAGCTCGAAGACGATGCGATTGTGCTGACCGCCAGCTCGACCGCCTACCAGGCTGAACATTTCAAGTTCAATCTGATGGGCGCGGTCGTAGGACTGATCGTGCTGCTCGCGGGAAGCCTTGCGCTCGTCGTGCTGTTCACGCTCGCGCACACGAACGTGTCCGAACGCATGCGCGAAATGGCCACACTCAAGGTGCTCGGGTTCTATGACAACGAGGTACACCATTATGTGAACCGCGAGATGATGACGCTCACGGTGATGGGCGTCATCATCGGCTTGCCATTGGGCCGTTGGGTCGCGGGGCTGCTCACCGGCGTGCTCAATATGCCCGGATTGTATTTCGAAGTGCACATCGCGTGGTGGAGCTATGCCATCACCGTTGTCGCGACGCTCGCGTTTGCGTTTCTTGTGCGGCTGTTCGTCAATCCCGTACTCGACCGGATCGACCCGGTGGGCTCGCTCAAGGCGGTGGAATAGCGGCGGTTGCTAACTAGACAATATGAACAAAAATACTCATATAGTGAAATGAATCGCAATGGTCGGCTGTTACAGTCGGTCATATTATGGCAGACGTACAACACACACCACACACCTCTACACCAACGCGTGAGGCGGAAGTGAACGCCTCCCTTGAGACGCTCGACGAGAGCAATGCGATGGAGCGCGGCCTGACGAACCGGCACGTGCAGTTCATCGCGATCGGTGGCGCGATCGGCACCGGCCTGTTCCTGGGCTCGGGCAAGTCGATCGCGCTCGACGGCCCGAACATCGTGCTCGTCTACATCTTGGTGGGCGGCTTCATGTTCCTCATGATGCGCGCGATCGGCGAACTGATGTACCGCGACCCGAGCCAGCACACGTTCATCAACTTCATCCGCATGTACTTGGGCAACGGTGCGGGCAAATTCGCGCTGTGGACGTATTGGCTCGTGCTGATCCTGACCGGCATGACCGAGCTTTCCGCGGTGGGGCAGTACTGTGTGACGTTCTTCGCCACGCTCGGATTCGACCTGAAGTCATGGCAATGGCTCATCGAGCTGTTGTTCCTCGTTGCGTTGGTGAGTGTGAATCTGATCGCGGTGAAGCTGTTCGGTGAAACCGAGTTCTGGTTCTCGATGATCAAGATCTTCCTGATCCTCGCGCTCATCGTCACCTCGATCATCATGGTGGTGGCCGGCTATAGATACGGTGCCACGACGCTGCCTGGCTCCGACCACGTGTACCCAGCGGGGCAGGCCTCGCTGTCGCATATCTTCGACGGCTTCTCGCTCGCGCCGAACGGCTGGACGCAGTTACTCATGAGCTTCCAGATGGTCTTCTTCTCGTACACGATGATTGAATTCGTGGGCGTGACCGTCTCCGAGACAAAGAACCCACGCAAGGTGCTGCCGAAGGCGATCAACGGCATCATCATGCGTGTGCTCGTGTTCTATGTGGGCGCGCTGCTCGCGATCATGGCGATCGTGCCGTGGCGCAACTTCATGTCCGATGACGGCGGGAACCAGTTCTCGTCGCCGTTCATCATGGTGTTCGAGTTCGCGGGCCTGCATTGGGCCGCGGCCGTCGTGTTCTTTGTGGTGCTCACCGCTGCGGCGTCGTCGCTCAACTCGCTGCTCTATTCCGCGGGGCGCCATTTGTTCCAGATTGGCGAGGAATCCCACTCGCCGGTGTTGGGCAAGCTGGGCGTCGTGTCGAAAACGAAGGTGCCGGCGCGCGCGATCATCGTCTCAGGCGCGCTCGTGCTCCTCTCGCCGGCGCTTTCCGCGCTGCCAGGCGTCTCCGGGGCGTTTGTGTTGTTCTCCTCGGCGGCTTCTGCGGTGTTCATCTTCATCTACATCCTCACGATGGTGGCGCACTACCGCTACCGCAATTCGCCCCAGTTCATGCGCGAGGGCTTCCTCATGCCGGCGTACCGCGTGCTCAATCCGCTCACCATCGCGTTTTTCGTGTTCGTGTACGGCACGCTGTTCATCGGTCCGGACACGCGCGGCCCGGCGGTTGCGGGCCTCGCATGGCTTGTAGTGTTCGGCGGCTATTGCCTGCTGCACGACCGCTATAGCAGTCGCGGTTTGCGCGAGGCGCTGCACTGATTGCGGCTGTATATGGCTAGTGGGTAGCTGCCTACAGCCGTATGTTGACGCAGTGACGGCTGTGCGTAGCTAGTGGGTAGCTGCCTACTGCCATGTTCGGGCACAATGACGGTTGTATGTGGCTAGTCGGTAGCTGCGTACGGCCGTGTGTAGGCATGGTGATGGTCGTGCGTGGCTAGGGGATAGCCGCGCACAGCCATTTGGCTTGCCAAGAATTTGTCTTGCACTGTAAGTAATTTACAGTGCAAGACAAATTGGGCTCCGTGTCATAGGGGGTGATGATGGATTATCGGCTGGAAGCGGTGCATGAGGTGATGTTCGCCATGTGGGCGTCACGCTCGAAGGCGACACGCTCATTCGAACGCGGTGCGCAGGGTGAGATGTTCGTGCTGCGCGAGCTTGCATTCCAAGGTCCACGTACGCCTTCCCAGCTCGCCGAGGCGATGGGCGCCACATCCGGTCGCATTTCCACGATCCTGTCCGGTCTCGACAGGAAAGGCTGGGTTGTGCGCACCGCCGCCCCCGACGACCGCCGCAGCGTCGTTGTCGCATTGTCCGACGAAGGAAGGCGTGTGTTCCGTGAACACGGCGACGAGCTCATCGACAGGCTCGCATGGGTCTTCACACAGATGGGCGAAACGCGGACTCGCGATTTCACTGCGCTGCTTTCCGAATTCATGACCTATCTGTCGATCTGCGAGCCGGACGCGCCGGCGCCTACCGAAGAGCAGGTGCGTGCGGCTTTCTCACGCAGCCACAGGCTGCATGAACGGATGCTCGAGATGGCGCGCGAAGGCGGCGCGTGCGCGATGGATCCGTCGCGACACCCGCTATTCGCCGCCGGGACTCACGGCTCCGCCGACGATTGAACCAGCCACCCCGTCATCCTCACCACAGTCCTACCGCATAAGGAACATTGATGCTACGAATCATGAAATACCTCTCCAAAACGGAGATAGGGCAGTTGCTCATCTCGCTCGTCACCATCGTCGGGCAGGTGTACTTCGACCTCGAACTGCCCAGCTACATGTCCGAGATCACGCGGCTCGTGGAGACGCCGGGCAGCCAGATGCGCGACATCTGGATCTCCGGCGGCAAGATGCTGCTCGTCTCGTTCGGCTCGCTCGTCTGCGCCGTCATCACCGGCTACTTCGCCGCGCGCGTGGCCGCGTCGTTCGGCCAGCGCCTGCGCTCGCTCGAGTTCCGCAAAGTCGAATCATTCGGCCCGTCCGAGATGCACCGCTTCTCCACGGCAAGCCTCATCACGCGCTCCACGAACGACGTGACGCAGATCCAGATGTTCATCACGATGGGCCTGCAGATGCTCATCAAATCGCCGATCATGGCCGTGTGGGCCGTGTGCAAGATCGCGGGCGAAGGATTCGAATGGACGCTCACCACGGGCATCGCCGTCGTGGTGCTGCTGTGCGCAGTCGGCATCCTCATGGCGCTCGTGATGCCCAAGTTCAAGGCGATGCAGCGCCTGACCGACGACATCAACCTCGTGGCGCGCGAGAACCTCACCGGCATGCGCGTGGTGCGCGCCTACAACGCCCAGGATTACCAAGAGTCGAAGTTCGAAGACGCGAACGCCGCGCTGACGAACACGCAGCTGTTCACGAACCGCGCGATGAGCGTCATGATGCCGCTGATGAGCACGATCATGAACGGGCTTTCGCTTGCGATCTACTGGATCGGCGCCTACTTGATCGAAGACGCCGGCGCCGCGGAGAAGCTCACGCTGTTTTCGAACATGATCGTCTTTTCGAGCTACGCCGTGCAGGTGATCATGAGCTTCCTGCTGATGAGCATGGTCTTTGTGCTGTGGCCGCGCGCCGACGTCTCCGCGCACCGTGTGATGGAAGTGATCAACACCGAACCGCTCGTCACGTCCGGCACGCGCAGCCGCGGCCTCACCGTGGCCGAGGCGAAGCAGGAGGGCGTGATCACCGCCGCCGACGCCGCCGACTACCGCGATGACCTCGAGCTCGCCGGCCGCATCGAATTCCGCGATGTGAGCTTCACCTACCCCGATTCGCGCGAGGCGATGCTCGAAGGCATCAGTTTCACGGCGGACCAAGGCGACACCGTGGCGATCATCGGGTCGACCGGTTCGGGCAAATCGTCACTGATCAACCTCGTGCCGCGCTTCTACGACGCGAGCGCCGGCGCCGTGCTCGTCGACGGCGTGGACGTGCGCGACTACGACCTCAAGGCCCTGCGCGACAAGATCGGCTATGTGCCGCAGCAGTCGTTCCTGTTCAAAGGCACGGTCAAGTCGAACGTCAGTTACGGCGACCGCCCCGGCGAGCCGGAGGACGTGCCGATGCTCGACGCGTCGCGCGCGAGCGGCCGCAAGGCGGAGCGCGAGATGCTCAAGGCGGACGAGAACCGTGCGCTCACCGCGCAGGAGGAGAACCGCGTCGAGCAGGCGTGCGACGTGGCGCAGGCGACCGAGTTCGTCGAGAAGATGCACGGGGCCTTCGATGCGGCGATCGCGCAGGGCGGCACGAATGTCTCAGGCGGCCAGCGGCAGCGCCTGTCGATCGCGCGCGCCGTCTACCGCAACCCGGAGATCCTCATTTTCGATGATTCATTCTCCGCGCTCGATTTCAAGACCGACCGCGTGGTGCGCGACGCGCTCAAGGAGTATGCGAAAAACGCGACGAAGATCATCGTCGCGCAGCGCGTCGGCACGATCATGGACGCGGACTGCATCCTCGTGCTCGACGACGGCAGGCTCGTCGGCAAAGGCACGCACCGCGAACTGCTCGAATCGTGCGATGTGTACCGGCAGATCGCGCAATCGCAGCTGAGCGAAGAGGAACTCAGCGCGTGAGCGCGCAGTGCGAAACACCAGACGTTTGTATGGAAGGACATGAATTATGCCAGGAGGAATGGGGCCGCACGGCCCGCGCGGTGGCGCGCCCACCGAAACAGCGGATGACCTTGGCGGCGCGCTCAAGGACCTGATGCGGTTCAGCCGCAAGTACATCCCGGCGATCATCGTCGCGCTCGTGCTGGGCGTCGCCGGGACTGTCTGCCAGATCATCGGCCCGGATTATCTGGGCGACATGACCGACGAGATCACCAAGGGTCTGCCCGCGATGATCAACGGCAAGCCGGTGCTGGGGGCCATCGACATGGCCGCCGTCACGCGCATCGGCTGGACGCTCGTGGCGCTGTATGTGGCGTACGCGCTGTGCTCGTATGTGCAGAGCTGGATGATGGCGACTGTCACGCAGCGCACGGCGCAACGCCTGCGCGCTGCGATCGACGTGAAGATGAACAAACTGCCACTCAAATACTTCGACGAGCACAGCAACGGCGACGTGATGAGCCGCATCACGAACGACGTGGACGCCGTGGGGCAGACGCTCGGACAGTCGCTCGGTTCGCTCATCACCTCGGTCACGCTGTTCTTCGGCGCGCTGATCATGATGTTCGCGAACAACTGGCTGCTTGCGTTGTGCGCGATCGTGGCGAGCCTCGTGGGCATGGTGCTGATGCTTGTCGTCATGAAGTTCTCGCAGCGGTACTTTGTCAAGCAGCAGGCGGCGCTCGGTGACGTCAACGGCCACGTCGAGGAGATGTACAGCGGGCACATGGTCGTCAAGGCGTTCGGTGGCGAGGCCGACGCGATCCGCCGGTTCGAACGCTACAACAACGACCTCTACGAGTCCGGGTGGAAGAGCCAGTTCCTTTCCGGCCTGATGATGCCGATGATGAACCTCGTAGGCAATCTCGGGTATGTCGTCGTGTGCGTCGTCGGCGCGTGGCTCGCGATGAGCGGGCGCATCGAATTCGGCGTCATCGTGGCGTTCATGCTGTACATCCGCTTCTTCACGCAGCCGCTTTCGCAGTTCGCGCAGGCGTTCCAGAACCTGCAGCGCTGCGCGGCCGGCGCCGAGCGCGTGTTCACGTTCCTCAACGAACCGGAGCTCACCGACGAATCGTCCAAGCAGCCACTGCTCGGCATGGGCGATAACGGCGAGATCACGCCGGTCGAGGGGCGCGTGAGTTTCGAGCACGTCAGGTTCGGGTATGACGCCGACCGCATGATCATCCATGATTTCTCCGCGGACGTGCAGCCGGGGCAGAAGGTCGCGATCGTCGGGCCGACGGGCGCGGGCAAGACGACGATGGTCAACCTGCTGATGCGGTTCTATGAGATCAACGGCGGCAAGATTTCGATTGACGGCATCGACACCAAGGACGTGCCGCGCTGGAACGTGCATGACCAGTTCTCGATGGTGCTGCAGGACACGTGGGTGTTCCAAGGCACTGTGCGCGAGAACATCGTCTACGCGAAGGAAGGAGTGAGCGACGAGCAGGTCGTTGCGGCGTGCAAGGCCGTGGGATTGCACCGCTACATCATGTCGCTGCCCGAAGGCTACGACACCGTGCTCGACGAATCGGCGACGCTGTCGCAGGGGCAGAAGCAGCTGCTGACGATCGCGCGCGCGATGGTGCAGGATTCGCCGATCCTGATCCTCGACGAGGCGACGAGTTCGGTCGATACGCGCACCGAGGAACTCATCCAGACGGCGATGGACAAGCTCACCGAAGGGCGCACGAGTTTCGTCATCGCGCACCGCCTCTCCACGATCCGGGACGCCGACATAATCCTCGTCATGAAGGACGGCGACATCGTGGAGCGCGGCACACATGACGAGCTGCTTGAACGCGGCGGCTTCTACGCCGACATCTACAACGCGCAGTTCTCTCTGGCGCAGTAGTGGATTGCAGCAGGAGCGCGGCGTGCGAGATTCTGGATCCGCACGCCGCGTTCCTGTGTGGTGTGTTGTGTGGTTATGGGGTTGGTGTGTTCAGTGGGCTCCAGATGGGTGAGGTGTCTTCCCTGAAGTAGTAGTCCTTGCCGTTGGCGATGAAGCAGGTGACGGTGGCGGGGTCGTTGAGGTCGAAGCTGAATTTCGAGGCGGCTTCGCCTCGCTCGTCGTATCGGTCGGTGGTGAAGTTCTTGGTGGCCACGTCGTTGTATTGCGCGTCTTCCTGTTTGAATTGTGTGAGGGTGTATTGGTTGCTGACCAGGTTCTTGCGGCGCAGGCAGTCCACGACAGCGGTGTCCATGTCGGTGTATTGGTTCGGGTTACCTAGGTTGGCGCGGTAGATCTCATCGACATACAGGTATTCCAACTGTTTGCAATTCCCGTTGTCCTCGATGAATTTCTCGTGCTGCTCCTCAGACCAGCCCTCCGACGTCGCATGCCACAGTGGTGATCGTAGTCCATCAACGAATTCCTCGACTACGGGTTTGGTGTATCCTTTCGCCACCACGCAGTCTTGGTAGCGGTTCCATGCGGCGTCGTAGTCGCTTCGCGGGATGACGCCGTCATGGTCCAGCGCGCGACGCAGGATATCCTGCTGCTGCTCCGACATCTCTGTGGATGAGTCAAGTAGGAATTCGATTCTGGCGGTGATGGAAGGAGCCACCTTTTCCGCCATTCCCTCAATGGATGATGATGCAGTGGATGCTTCTTTTGTCGCGTCTGGGTTGCCCCCGCCGCATGCGGAGAATGTACCGACCGCCAGTACGGCGAAGGCAAGCGCACATATGCGCATTAATCCCCGAGGCTTCTTGTACATGGAACTCTTCTCCTCCCACCCCGAACAAATATCAGTGCGCATCGTTGTGCACATATTCATCATGGCTTCCCACTGGCGTCGTTGCAAGCTTCTATACACACTGCGCGTATACACATTCCAAATAATTGATGTTGCACAAGCATATTCGTACTATTTTCTTGATTTCCTGTGGATTATGAACAGATGCAAATCATGGGGATGCGGGTATCGGTATGATTTGACGTATGGAAGGGGCAGGATGACACATGGGTACAGAGCAAACGAAGGGTGTGCCGGCCGGTGTCGGAATTCGCATTGTCTTGGTGGAAAACGATGTTCTTGCCCGCAAGCCACTTGAATACCTGCTCACACGAGCGATGCCGGATTTGCGTATCGTCGAAACCTTCGCCAACGGCACGGATGCCACCCAATACTGTTCGCAGCATCGGCGGTCAATCGACATACTGTTGACCGATATGCACCTGGGGGATGTGGATGGTCCGGCGATTGCATGGCGGTTGCGTCGCGCCGGCAGCATGCTGCCGATACTTGGCATCACGTCATTGCCTCTGAATCATTATCATAATGCGGCTGTTGCTGCTGGAATGCAAGGTTTGTTGCCAAAGTCGAACATTGCGCAAACCGTCGCAGCGTTGCGAGATCTGCAGCAGGGCAAACCTTGTGCGGGGTATGAATCGCCTGCAATGGCGGTGGCGCGTATCAGCAAGAGTCACTCAGTTATGCGCGTGCTCACCGATACACAAGCCAAAGTGCTTGAATTGGCTGCAGACGGCTATGACTCCAACGGAATCGCGCAGCAACTCCATTGTGCCCCGTCCACCGTGCGCAAGCACAAGCATAACATTCTTACCAGGCTCAATGTGACGACGATTCAGGAGGCGGTGGTGCAGTGGACAAGATTCCAGCACATGTTCAACCTCGATTGAAGCCGTGGTCCGATCAGCACTCCAGAAATCGCCGCGGTGCCGGTCCGCTGTGCATCATCGTAATCGTCACTGCCGTATTGGCATGGCATACAATGATGCTGCCTGAGCGCTCACCGTTGCTTGTGGTACTTGTCGCCGTACAGATTGCCCTGTTTTGGCTCTCATACTGGGTACAGCCCTCTTGGATCCCACTTGTGCTCATCTTGGTGCTTTCGATGATAGGGGATTGTGCATTCCCCCAATACAGTGACTATGGCATGAACGCACAGCTTGCTGCGCTTGGACTGCTCGCATACTGGACAAACGACATATGCGCAGGACTCACGCTTGTTGTATTGAGCGCATACCAGTGGATATGGCTCATATTCAGCTCCTATGCGCAATCAGATACCTCTACGGTTGTGCTCTTCATCGCATTGTTTGCCGTTGCCGCACTTATAGGAAGTATCGCGCGTCATCTTGTGGAACGTGCGTATCGGCAACAACAGATGATGCAGGCAATGCGCAGCGGCATTCGCGCCATGGCCATGGATCTCCATGATGCGGTCTCCGGTTCGCTCACGACAGCGGAGCTGCTACTGCAGCAATGCGAAGTCGAAGCAGATATAGCGTCTGCAATCGCTGATCCCATGTGGAAAGAACGTAACCGATGCATCCATGCGGAGACTCATAATGCCGAGGATAACGTGAAGGGAATCGTCGATCTTTTGCTGGCGGAATATGGGGAAAGCGATGAAGAGAAGGCGCAACATCAATCCATTCGTACGATGCTTGATGCACACGATGAGCAGATGTCTGAACAGGGAATCGACGGGCGGTCGGCTCTTGTCACTGGGGGGAGAAGGAGCCGGTGTGCTGCGCGAACATGATATGCGCATGCTCTGTTGGCTCATCGACGCGATTTATGAACGTATACGGCAGTCGCATCCGGATTTCTACGAACTGTCGGCCACTATTGACAATGCACATGCCTCGGTTATGCTGATGCACACTGGAAATACGGCGGCGTTGACTTTGCCGCATATCCCATGGAACAAACGATTACGAGTGCACGTCGAAGCAGAAAAGCGCAAAGAATCCGCCATGGTGTTCATCGCAGTGAGACTGCATCGCCTGAGGCAGCAGACGCAGCAGGAGGCCACTGCCCATTTGCTCGCCAAAATCCAATGTGCACAAACCTGCGGCACCCCTAAGCGGAGTTAGGTGGAGTCCCGCTGGCCTACAGCAGTGGCAAACTATGGATGTCAGCCAAGCGGCTTCCACTCTTCGATCTCGTCGGCGATGGCATTCGGATTGATTCCCACCACGCACGTACGCACCTGTGGATTGCCGAAATCGAAACTGTATGCCTTGCGCCGGCGGGCATATGCCTGCTGTTGGGTGAGCTGCTCGCCGTCGAAAGTCATATTCGTGAACGCATCTGACTCCTTCCGGTACTGGGCGACCGTGTATTCCACAGGAACAAGCTCATGTCGGCGCAGGCAATCCACCATCGCCACGTCGAGATCGCGGTACAGTTCGGGATTCGCCACGTCGTCACGATAGGAGCTTTCCACATACATCACATTGCGGTCGAAGCACGCACCGAAATCATGGTGGAACTTCATCTGCTGTTCTTCGCTGACGCCAGAGAAATTGAAGTGTACGAGGCTGACCACGACGCCATTCACCGTCTGCAATGGCGGTTCAGTATAGCCTTTATGCACCATGCATTGCTTGTAACTGTTCCAGGCAGACAGATAGTCCGCATGGCTGACCTTGCCGCCATGGTTGAGCGCTCGCTTGAGCATGGCGCGCTGGGAATCCTCCATGGGTTCGTCCATCACCGATTGGATGCTCGCCTGCAACGACGACGCCGACCGTTCCCCCGATTCGCCCGAAAGCCATGCATCATCTGAGGGCTGCTTATTTGCCGATTCCGCGCCGCAGCCGCCTGCACACAACATGCAGAAGAGCATAAAAATCGTGACGAGGCAACGCGAATCACGGTCATATCTCATCATCAGAGTGGTTTCCAAGGTTCCAACTCGTCGGCAATCGCGCTTGCGTTCACTCCGGCGACGCATGTACGCACCTGCGAGTCACTGAAATCAAAGCTATACGCTTTGCGGCGCCGCTCATATGACTGCTGTTGGGTGAGGTTCTCACCGTCGAAGGTCATGTCTGTGAATTGTTTGCTTTCTTTGCGGTATTGCGCCACCGTATATTCGACAGGTACCAGATCATGCCGGCGCAGGCAATCGACCATGGCCACGTCAAGATCCACGTACAGTTCCGGATTGACGATGGAATCGCTATAGACGCTTGCCACATAAAGCGATTCCTGTTCCAGACAGGCACTTTGGTCCTGATGGAATTTCATTTGCTGCTGATCGCTCATGCCGGAGAAATCAAAGTGCATCAATTCGACGACCAGTCCGTTCACCATATGCAATGGTGGTGCGTCGTAGCCCTTATCCACCATGCACTGCCGATAGTTGCTCCATGCGGCCATGTAGTCAGTACGGCTCACTTTGCCGTCATGGTCCAAAGCCCGTTCAAGTGCAGTGCGCTGTGCGTCTCCCATTGGCTCTTCCAGGAAGGATTGGATGCTGGCCGATAGCGATGACGCCGATCGTTGCGTCGAGGCGTCACTGCTCCACGCATCGTTTGCGATTTGATTGCTGGCAGTCTCCGTGCCGCATGCACCCAGACACAGCAAACAAAGTGAGATCAGCGCGGTCGCCACACGGAGGCGCGAGCTTCTGCCGCGCTTGCGCAGTTCGGTAATATGTATACCCATATCACTGCGTGAGTTCGGCGCTGGCGGGCGCGGTGTCGCCGCGCGCATAGAACACGGTGCCCGGGGAGAGCTCGCCGGACAGCAGCTGGGAGACCGTGACAAGTGTGAATCCGCGCTCGCGCAGTCCGTTCACGATCTGCGGAATCGCCTCCACTGTGCGCTCATTGCCGTCATGCAATGCGACGATCGCGCCGGAAGACGCGCCATTGAGCACATTGCGCGCGATGTCCGCGGCACTCGTCTTGGGATCCCAGTCGTGTGAATCCACATTCCACAGAATCACCGATTGCCCGTTGCCGCGCGCGGCTTCGGCCACGGCTTCGCTCCACGCGCCGTCCGGTGGCCGGAACAAAGTCGGCTTGACCACGCCGGCGCTCACGATGACCTCGTCGGTGTCGGCGAACCACTTGCCGAGTTCGCTGGGGGAGAGTGTATGCAGCTGCTTGTGCCGCCAGCTCATCGAACCGACGTCGTTGCCCTGCGCGGCCATGGTCGCGAGCAGCTGTGTGTTGCTGCCGGAGACGAACTGACCTTGCACGAAGAACGTGGCCGGCGCATCCGACTGCTGGAGCGCCGCCAGCAGCTGCGGTGTCACCTGCTTGTGCGGGCCGTCGTCGAAGGTGAGCGCAACGCACGCGGCGAATTCGCAGTCGAGCGGCATGGCGTTGACCACCGCGTCCGTGGCGGTGGTGAGTGCGCCGAGCGCGTCGTTGATCTGCGGATTCGTGGCGGCGGAGCCCGGCTCGAGCATTGCGCTCGCGGTGGCTATCTGCGCGTTCAGCTCGCCGCGCAGATGCTCGCTCGCCTTGTTCGCCGAACGCTCGTATGCGGCTTTCGCAACAGTGAGCTGTTTTTGCAGTTCGCCGCGCCGGTCCGAGTTGCGCGCGCCGTCCACGAGCCGGCGCAGCGTGTCGGCGTCGGTCTGCACGTCGCGCATGCGGTTGACCATGCTCGTGCTCGCGGCGCCGAATCTGCGGGCGAGCTCATTGAGGCCGCTGGTGCTTTGGGTGGTTTCGCAGGATGATTTCGTGAGCGCAGACACGGCGTGCGTGTCGTCGATGTGCTCGATCTTGCTTGCGAGCGCGGTGGCGTGCTCTTCGCTGATTGTTTTGCCGTCGCCTTGCGCGAGCTTGGAAGCGTTCGACAGCGTCGTCGTGTATGTGGTGTTGAGTGTGCCGAACTCGCGTTGCGCGGACTCGCAGTCGGCGAGCGCTGCGGCATGTTCCTCCTGCTGGCGGCGATGAGACGCGTTGACGATCGGGATGGTGACCGCCGCGAGCAACCCCGCGATGGCGAGCACTGCCGCGATGACGGCGAGCGCGATGTTGCGGCGGTGGTGTGGGGAAGGTGCGGTGGGCGCCGCTTCTTCACTGGTGAATCCGGTGTCGAAAAAATCGAGATTGTCGTCGTGTTGTTTGTTGGTGTGTTCGGAAGAATCGTCAGCCATGTCGCCCCCTACCTTGTCATGACATTCCACTATTGGATTTCAATAGTACGCCCATTGTCTACGGGATAAACATGTGCGCGTCGGAATATGGGATGACGGATGGCGAATGCGAAAGGGGACTGTTCAATGGTCTCTTTCGCATCCGTCATCCGCTGTGAGGATATCGCATAAGATGCAACATCAAGTGCTGCCTACTGGTTGAGCTTGATTGCTCGGTAGACGCGCAAAGAAGGGAATGTATAAATGTATAGCAGTAGTTGCTATCGATATTGGGGATACCAATTTTCCGATTACGACGGAGCTCCTCTGCCGTGCAGCTCATGTGGATAGGATGCCAACGGATCCTGAGGCGAGGCTTTTGGCGCAAGCCTATGCTGCTTTTATTGGTAATCCCATCTGATAAGTAATAAGTGTCCATGTGGGAATGCTCTTGTTTTAGAAAGCGATATCCTCGTTCGCCCCGCTGCTCTTAATTGGCGAAGAGGATGAAGTTAGGATATGCCTTTGTGCGCGTACGGGTGGCATCGTACGCGCACGGACACATAAGCGGGCCATAGTGCAGCAACCAGTACTGATGTGCAGTAGGCCGCCGCGACATAGGCATTATGTATCCATTGATTCAGCAGGTACCCTACTTCCAGCAATGTAAGAGGGATGAAAGGACTGATGGTGTAGAGAGTTACCTTGCGGCGTTTTGGCGACAATGCGTCATCCATGAGGGTGATTACTGCGAGATGTATGATCAGCACGAAAAAGAACCATAGCGCAAGTGATCCATATAATATGGCGTTGTCCCGTAACCGTTGTTGTGGGGTTGCCGGGCACAGATTGGAGAAAAGGCACTCAGGGGTAGCGTCTGGCGCAGCTTCTTCGGCAAGTGTGAGAGTAGTGAGCCCTGTGATAAGTAGCACCGGTATATCTAATAACAGCAATACGCCAAAAATCCAGGAGAATATAGGCGTGGGCTGGCGTAGGAGGCGCTGAGGGAATAGTATACGAACTACTTGGCGGATTGTGTTGTTCGTCGGCTGCTTACCATTCCGAGGGCTGAGTGTGTTCATATGCTTTGCGCCGTATCTGATAGCAATAGAGGTCGGATGCTGGACTCTTTCATATGGAATATTACAAGACGGTGATTAAAGACATGAGCAGGAGCAGAAAAGACGCAGGTAGAGTAAGGACGGTAACAACGGTGGCTAATATTTGACTGGATTTATCAGTTATATTACTCTGTCGGGTATCGACGGACGTTGGAAACCACACGCCGATTATTCGCACAATAGCACATAGAAACCAGCTCGCTATTCCTGCAATCAATACTGCGGTGAAAGCTGCCCAAGTTGTTTGCTTTGCTCTCCCCAGCCAATCGCCGTGGGCCAATGCCAGATAGATGCATCCCGCTTGAGTGCCCAATCCCAGCCACCAAAGTGCTTTCCGAATGCCCGTAATCCATTGATCGGCGCGAAGGCGCTTTAACTTATCTCGGAAATGAATGTTGTGGATGAGGCGCATACCCATCATCTACTCCCATGGTTGCTGCTCATCAATTGGAAGTAGTATAACATGCGACTACTCAGGAGGCATTCGTGGTCGTTACTCGGCGATAAGACATGAATATGAATGAATATGAAAGGAACAAATTATTCAGGGAATCGATATCAGTAATTGGAAGGCGGATTTCGATCCTGACCGGGTACCATTTGATTTCCTTGTGGTGCAGGCCACGTGGGGTGCGGGTGAGTTCACCGGCAACGGGATCGTGCGTGGCGTATGGACGGGTGCGGACGCGAAGATCCAGCGATGCATTGCGCTCAGCAAACTGTTTGGCTACATGCACTACATTCGTGGAGTCGGTGCTGAAGCCGAGGCTCGGTTCTTCGCAATGAACACGGTCGGCTATCTGCATCACGGTCTGCCCGCTGTGGACTGGGAGGCTGCTGACAATACGGCATGGGGTGATACGGCGTATCTGGATAGGTTCCTGTCTAGGTATGTCCGGCTAACCGGTGTGCATCCTCTGGTGTACGTGCAGCAGTCGGCTATGGCATCCGTCGCTCCGGTGGCAAGCCGGCATGACTGCGGTCTGTGGGTGGCGCAGTACGCAGATGACGCGCCGACCGGCTACCAGTCCCATCCTTGGAACGAGGGCGCATATGCATGCGCGCACAGTGGTGTATGTGGCATGCATGGTGATGGGTGTGGTGGCGTATGTGCTGACTGTGACCACATCCGCGATTGACGCGCCTGCATGGCTTACGGTGGCATGTGCCACGTGCACCGCGGTGCCGGGCTATGTGGCCGCTGCATTCGGGGTGCATTACGATGGCATCAGCATTCGCAGATAGTGACTGATGCGCGTCGTAAGCAAATATGATTGAGGCGATCCAATGTCGATTTGTGCGGCATCCAGAAAGGTAGCCAGCTGGGCTCTATGCAATGGAAGGGTGAAAACCCGTAAGGAGGGTTTACTCGCATTGAGCATGCAGTTGTGTATGGGGCCTGAAACATGGCGCGCGGATTCACAGAGGATTTTGAGGTTGTTTTACAGGAACGCCAAGAGTGGGGTGGGTACCATGTAATCACCGGCCGCAAGGTTGGTGGAAAACTGAATATCTTCTCTTCTTCTTCCCTCTCTATGAGGCCCGGCTTTTGAACCCCTTCGGCCGGGCCTCATTTCTTTTGCCCTACCAACGGCGGCGGGCGAGCCAATAACCCAGCAGCGCCCCGCCCACGAACAGCAGTGCCGGAGCGAAAGAGGAGAGCGTGGCCACCACATCGCCCACCGTCGATGGCATCGGCCTATCCGGCAGGATGTTGTGGAAGTAGCCATACAGCATTGGCGCCGTGGCTCCCACAAGCATCGCGAGCGCATACCAGCGGATCGCCTTGCGCGATCGCTGCCGGAACAGCAGCGCACCGCCGGCGACCGGGCTCGCCACGAGCGTGCTCACCCCACTGACAGGTGTGAACAGTGCGTCGGCGTCGGGCATCAGGGGCACCCGGCCCACCAGCGCAAGGGCCGCCACCCCGAGCACCGCCGCCGTGACCGCTATGCGGTGCCGCCTGTAGAACCGCCTCCACGTACGCATGGGATCATCCACTCCTTGTCAATCAATCGAACTGATGTTCGACTCTCTCTGTGCGCCATTATGCCCATTGCCCGCAGACATGCCGCGCCGCGCGTACAGTGGGCGCTTATGCATGCTTTCTTTTCACGATTCGGCTGGCAGATCCTCGGTGTGCTGTGCCTCGCCGGCGCCGTCGCGCTCGGCGTGGCCGTGCACACGTACCACATCCTGCCCATGGACACCGCCATCTACGGCTGGATCCACACGCACATGATCAACCCGGGGCTCACGCCCGTGATCCGCGCGTTCACGCAGCTCGCGAGCGCGGTGGGCCTCATTGTAATCGCCGTGGTGCTGCTCATCGTGCTGGCTGTGCGCCACCATGCGCGCATCGGCGTGGCGATCGCGCTCAATCTGGCGGTGGAGGCCGCGCTGAACGAGGTCATCAAGGCGATTGTGCAACGCCCGCGTCCGTCGGTGCAGCACTTGGTCGTGGAGCGCGGATTCAGCTTCCCCTCCGGGCATGCGATGGCAGCCACCGCCTTCTACGGGTTCCTTATCTATCTGCTGTACCGCTACCGGCGCCATACCGCGGCTGTTTGGACGCTTATCGTGGCGTTGGGTGCGATCGTGCCGGCCATCATGTTCACGCGCGTGTATCTCGGTGTGCATTATGCGAGCGACGTGCTCGCCGGCTGCCTGTTTTCGATCGCGTACCTGACGCTGCTGTCAGTGCCCGTGCTGCGGCGTACCCTATTGCCGCCGCAGGGCGTAGGTGCAGAAGGCGTTGTTGTGTAACCCGCCGCATCTCTCTTGTTACGGGTAGTGCTTTTGCGGTTATTCCAATTCATGCTATTGTTGTCAACGTTGTGAAATGGCGCTCGATGACGAGCTCCTACAAGGTGCACAACACACAGGGGAAGGAAGGTACAATGGCTGCTACTGAAACCAGCATCAATGTTTCAAAGCAAAGCATTCGAGATTTGCTTTCTGGGGGAACCACTGGAAAATTCCTCATTCCGGAGTACCAGCGACCTTATGCCTGGACTGCCGATCAGGTCGATACATTGCTTGACGATCTGATGGAGTATACAGATTCCATTGAGGATCCCGACAATCCGGATTCTGAATATTTCCTTGGCAGCATCGTTACCTACAGGAATGGCAAAGAACGTGAGGTCATTGACGGTCAGCAGCGGTTGACCACGCTTTTCCTGCTGCTGCGTGCTCTGTACAAAAAACTGGAGAATATGGACGACCCGCAGGGGCGTGACAAGAATTTGATGCAGATGATCACCCCTCTGCTCTGGGTTACCCCAACGCTTACCGGTGTGCCGTCCCGTGACCAGCCGCTCATCTATTCACAGGCCATCAGCGAAGAAGGAAGCAAGACGCTTGGCGTGATTCTTGAAACTGGGTCGATCCCACCAGGCGCCGATGACAACTACGCCAAAAATTACAACCTGATTGTAAAACGACTGGATGAGTTCAGCCAAGAAAAGCCGTTGCTGTTCCTCAACTTTGTTGTCAATCTGCTGCAGAACGTCATTGTGCTGCCAATTGACGCTGATTCTCAGGATACTGCCCTGAGGATCTTCAACACGTTGAATGATCGTGGCTTGCCGCTGTCGGATGCGGATATTTTCAAATCGCAGATGTATAAATTTGCCGGTTCTGGCAGCGAGGAGTTCTCGGACAGCAAGGGATTCATTGACGCATGGAAAGAGCTCGAAGATGACGCCAAGCGGGTCGGAGTGGATATGCAGACTCTGTTCGTGCACAACATGTTTCTGCTTCGCGCCAAGGACAATGACCGCAAAACGACCGCAAGCGCGGCGCGTACATACTATGGGGCGAACAATTTCGACAAACTCCACAATGGGACCAGTTTGAAAGCCCTGCGTGAGATTCTGAATCTGTGGCAAGTGGTCAATTTGCAGGAGCCGATTGACGGTGAATCATGGTCCCAGAATGAGGACGTTCTGCAGATGCTGGATATTTTGAGCGAGTATCCGAATGATTACTGGAAATATCCGACCCTCATGTATTACACCAAGTACCGAAATGACCCTGATTTCGAATCAGAATTCCTTGATTTTCTGCATCGTCTCACCGCGGAACTTGTAGGCGTATACGCATTGACCCCGACGGTAAACGCCATCAAACAAGCCGTGATGAATCTCGATGTAGAAATCAACAATTCGCCGACGCCGAGCTTCAACTTCAAGAGGGTGAATGTTCAGCGGCTCCGGGAAGAGCTCCCCACTCCGCATTTCCGCTTGGTGCGTCTGCTGCTCAAGCTTGTGGCCTATCTGGATTCGGACCAGCATGAGCTGATTCCTGAAAAGTGGGAAATTGAGCATATCTTCCCCCAAAAATGGGAAAACACCAATTTCCCAGAGCTTGCCGATGCTGAGGTCCGCGAACGTATTGAGCATCTAGGCAATAAGACCGCTTTGGAGAAGAAGCTCAACATTCAAGCGAGCAACGGTTTCTTCTCGAGGAAGAGGAGGGAATACGAGAAGAGCGCCATCGCAGCTACGCGACGCATTGCCGAACAACATACCGAATGGAGCGTTGACGACATTCTGGAACGTGATGAGCAGCTGATTGACCTTATCAGCAATACGTTGCAGGAGTGGGGATTGAATCAGACCGCACCGCTTGACGAATAAACTGATGCCGACAACTGATTATTGACATCGATAAGGAGCGGTGGTGGCTCTGGCAGAAAAGTTGCCGCCGCTCCTTCCGTTACCCGTAGTAGGAGAGGGTCGGTGGCTGGAGGGGGAGGCACTTATCCGTAGCGGAAGGGGGATTCCCATGTTGCATTCGCTGTTTAGGTCACTGCCACGGCTGTTGGTGTCGATGGCCAGACACCAACAGCTGTGTAGGACGCGATTGATGGACGTTTATGGGTGACCTCAGACACCAACGTCCATCTTGGGCAGCTGTGGCGACCTTCCGTGACTGAGCTTAGACACCAACAGCTATGTAGGGCGCAATCGGCGGTAGTCTGTGTCTGAGCTCAGACAGGGACGTCCATCATAAGGGAGCATATGGCGTTCAGGAGCGTGGCGGTGAGGGCCGCACATACTGACTCCAACCGTTTGGCTGCATAACGAAAGAGACCCGGCCGGGGGAAGTGGCCGGGTCTCTTGAGAGAGGAAAGAGAAGAAAGAAGGTTTCAGTTATGTCAGCTGTTCGGCTGATGTCTTCAATATAACCACGGCTGTCTTGAGAGAACGGTAGAGAAGCCTGAAAGTATTCTGTGAATTATTGCGTGGGCCGAATCGACGCCCACAGCAGCGCCGCCATATTGTCTGCCCAATCGGCGTGCGAGTCCGGGGATGAGGCGCTGAGCGCCTTGCATGCGAGCATGGACCCGAGCACGGTCTGGAACAGGAACGGCGCGTCGAGGCCGCCGCGGAACGCGCCACTGGCCATGCCCCGGCGCAGGAAATCGTAGAACCGTTCCGCCGCCGGCTCGATCACCCCCTGTGCGATGCTGCGCAGATGGGTGTTTTCCGACGACAGCACGACGCCGATCGCCTTGAGCTCGAACTCCTCGTCGAAACAGTCGATGATGCGCCGCAGCACAGTGCACAATGATTCGCGTGACGGCTCGAGCGCGGAGAAATCCAACGACGGCGCCACGCTGAGCGTGAGATGCCGGATCAGGTCGTCGGTGTTGGCATACCGGCGGTAGATCGTGGTCTTCGCCACGCCCGACCGCCGTGCCACGGACTCGATGTTGACCGCGCCAATGCCTTGGGCGATCATGATCTCGAGCGTGGCGCGCATGATCTTGCTGTCGGTGCGTTCGCGCTGCCGCTCTTTTGTCTCTTTCACCATCCGCTCCCCTCGCCGCGGTCAACCGACCAGTTTCGTGCTTTCTACCTTGGCGCTGTACCACGCGTTGAATCTGCCCAGGCTTGGCCGCAGCAGCAGTCCGATGAGCAGCATCGGCACCAGGAACAGCGCGAGTTTGCCCATGGCGATCCAATAGTCGTTTTCGTAGATGCCGGCTATCGCGCCGCGCAACGCCGTGACCGAATAGGTGACCGGCAGGAACGGGCTGAGGTCACCCACGAACTTCGGCAGGATCGCGAGCGGGTACGCCGCGTCGGAACCGGAGATCTGCATGACCAGGAAGAGCACGCCGATCGCCTTGCCCACATTGCTGAAGCTCGCCACGAGCGTGTACGTGAAGAACGAATACACGAGCGAGCTGAACCAGCCGGCGAGCATGAACAGCATGGGGCGCACCGACTGCACGCGCAGGAACAGCAGCGTGCCGGCGCACGAGAACGTGCTCTGCAGGAGCGCGATGCACGCGAACACGCCGTAATGGCCCAGGAACTCCTGCCACGGTTTCGGATCACCCAGTTCCTTGCGGCGCTTGGCCGAAAGACTCGTTTTGAGTGTGACCACAAGCAGCAGCGCGCCCACCCACAGCGGCAGGAACGTGTAGAACGGCGTCAGCGCCGCGCCGAAGTTCTCAACCGGGAACAGCCGCTTCGTCTTCAGCTCCACAGGCGCGGAAAGCGTGGTGGCGAGCGTGGCGGAATTGCCGCTGAGCACCTGCTTGACCATCCCCATGTCTCCGGTGGTCAGCGCCTTGTTGAGCTGCCCGTTGAAGTCGGCGAGTTTCTTGCTGGCGTTTTCGAGGTCGGTCGCGGAATCGTCGATCAGTGTGCGCACGCTCGTCAGCTGTGTTTTCGCACTCTCGCCCGCGCTGTCGAGGTCGCCGAGCGCGTCCTTCGCTGTGCCCACGCTCGTGTTGATCTGCTGCGCCGCGCTGGTGAACGAGCTGTTCATCTGCGCGAGGTCAGGCTTGATCGTCGAGTCGAAGTCGCCGCTGATGCCGCTGATCGCAGCCCCGGCCTGCGCGGCGAGGTCTTTGATCGACGCGCGCGTATCGCCGTTGACGTCCACATGGTCGGTGATGTCGGCGGCGGCCGCATCGAGCGTGCTCGCCAGGTTCGCCAGTGTCTTCGCGACGGCGTCGAGCCGGTTGATGAACGACTGGATCTGCCGGCGCAGCACGCCGTTCTCTGGCAATGAAGAACCGTCGAGGAGCGCCTGCAGGCGGTCGCGCGTGGTGGCGTAGGCCTTGCTTTCCGCTGCGATGTTGCCGGACTGGTCCTTGATCGCGGCCACGGCGGCGTTGGCTTGGCCGTCCACGCTGCTGAACAGTGTGTCGACGCGCCCGGAAAGCGCCTTGAGGCTGCTCGAACTGGCGTCGAGCGCGTCGCCGACCGCCGCCACGGAGGTGTCGAGCGCGCCGGTCAGGTCACTCACCGCTTTTTTGGCGTCGCCCATCTTGCCCGCGGCGTCTTGTGCGGTGTCGCCGGCCTGCCCGATGAGCTGCTGCGAACTGCTGAGCAGGGTCTGCGCGGAATCGGTCAGGCCGCCGTACGCGCGCAAGGTGGTGGCGCTTTCGTTGAGTGTGCTCGCCAAGTCGCCGATGTTCGCGTTGAAATCCTTCAGCCGGCTTTGCGCTTCGGGTTTGCTGAGCGAATCGATGAGTGACGAGGCGATGTCGAGCGCGGTGCTCGTGAGTGTTTTGGCGAACATCTCGTTGATCTGCGCGGAGATTTCGTCGGCGCCCTGCCCGGTGACCTTGGGGGCGAGCGCGTTGAGTTTCTCGTTGTTGTAGTAGTCGAGCGTGGCATGCTGCGCGTCGTTCGTGAAGAACGTCATCATCGTTTTGCTGAAGCCCTTGGGGATGACCACGGCCGCGTAGTATTTGCCGGATTTGGTGCCTTCGATCGCGTCCTGCGCGGTTTTGGTGAAGGTCCAGTCGAGCTGCGAATTGGCGCGCAGTGTGTTGATCACCTGGCTGCCGATGTCGACGCGCACGGGCAGCAGGTCGCCTTTGTACCCGTCGTCTTCGTTCGCGATGGCGAACTGCAGGTTGCGGGTGTTGGCGAAGGGGTCCCAGCAGGCGGCCACGTTGAACCAGGTGAACAGGCCGGGGATCACGGTCAGGCCGATCACGATGATGATCGAGACGATGTTGCTGGTGATGTGTTTGACGTCGCTGACGAAGATCTTGCCGATCATGCTCATGATGCGTGCTTCCCTTCGTGGTGCTTGCGGCCGCCGTTGAGCAAGCCCTGGTGCAGGATCAGTTCGCGTAGCGACTGTTCGCTGAGCGTGCCGAGTTCGGCTTGCTGGCGCAGGCTGTCGCGGATCGACTCGACGACCATGAGGAACGTGATGATCAGCAGGATCCAGATGATCCATGTGGCGAGCGCGACGAGCTTGGTGCCGTCGGTGAACGAGAACGTGACGAACAGCGCGATCGGCACCACGAACCCGGCCACGAGCGCGCCGCGCATGAGCTTGGGGTAGATGCGCGCGAATCTGTGGGCGCGCTCCTCGACTTGCCTGCGGTAGCCGGCCTGGTCGGCGAGTACGCGGATCGCGAGCGAGAGGTTGAAGCGGTGCACCGGCGTGTACACCTGCTCGCCCACAATCATGTCCGATTCCTCGATTTCGCGCGCGAACAGGTGGTTGAAGTTCGACATGAGCGGGCGCAGCCCCAGCCCGATCGCGAACGATATGGCCGCGAACAGCAGCAGCGTGAGCATCACCTTCACCCAATGGCCGTCGTAGAATCCGCCGATCGTCTCGCGGAACGCGTCGATCGAATACGTGAATGGGAAGAGCGGGTAGAGTGCGCGGTAGAAGCGTGGCATCATCTCGATCGGGTAGAGGCCGGAGGCGCCGGGGATCTGCAGCATAACCATGGCCACGACGAGCGCCTTGCCCACGTGCATGAACGTGGCGGAGAGCGCGTATGCGATCGACACGTAGACGAGCGAGGTGAACCATGCGGTGAACACGAACAGTGGCGCGTTGACGGTCTGCACGCCGATCACGAGGTCGCCGATAGAGCACACGAGCCCCTGTAGCCCGGCGATCAGTGCGAGTAGCAGCCAGCGCGCCATGTATGTCTGGTTCGTTGTGACATGCCGGCCCTCGAGGTCTTCGTCGTCCACCTCGAGCTTGATGAGCACCATGAGCATGAACGCGCCCACCCATAGCGCGAGGCTCGTGAACAGCGGTGCCATCGCCGATCCGTAGGTGTGCACGGGGTAGAGCGTGTGCGTCTTGAGCACGGTCGGCGACAGCATGAAGTTCGCGATGCGCTGGGCGTCGAGCGAGCCGCCGCTGCCGGTGAGCTCGTCGAGCACGTTCACGTTGGCGAGCGAGCCCAAGTCGGTGCCCACGGTGTCGAGTTTGCCGATGAACGTGCCCAGCAGCGCGTCGGTGCTTTTGATCGAATCGGCGGCGTCGGTGCAGATGCTCGCGAGTTGGGCGAGCACGATCTTGCTTTGGTCGACGAGCGCGTTCTCGCCGCTCAGGCCGCCGGAGAGCGTGCCGCTCGTGCCGGCGAGCGCGCTGAGGCCGGCGTTGAGCTGCGGCAGCGCGCTCGAGCTGAGCGTGTTGCGCGCGCCGCTGATCGCGTTCAGCGTGGTTGTGCTGGTCTGCGAGAACTGGTCGATCGTGCTTTGCGCGCTGGTGGCCGCGGTTTTCGTGGAGTCGTTGAGCTGGGTGAGTGCGGTGAGCGTGGCCGCCGTTTTCTGGTTTTCGCTCGCCAAGGCGTCGATGATCTGGCTGATGTCTTCAGTGAGCGGGTTGTCTGGCAGGTTCTTGAGGTCGTCGATGATCTGCGCCACGTCGTTGTTGACGCTCGTCATGCTGTTGAGCGCGGTGCCGGCGGCGCCGTTGGCGGTGAGGATGCCGTTGGTGATGCGCGTGGCGTCGGTTGTGGCCTGGCCGCTCGCCTGCAGGAACAGGCTGCTGCCTTTGTCGAGCTGGTCGGAGGCGCTTGCGGTGAAGCCGTTGAGCCCGGATTGTGTTTTCGTGAGCAGGCTGGAGGCGGTGGCCAGTCCGGTGCCGGCGGAGTTGGCGGCGGTGGTGACGCCGTCGAGCGCCTTGCTGGCTTCGTCTGTTTTCGCTTTGGTGCCGGAAAGCGTGGTGCGCAGGTCGGCGATCATGGTGCGCGTCTTGCCCAGGTTGTCTTTGGTTTTGGTGATCTGCGCGAGCGCCTGCTTCACGGAGCTGTCTGCCTGGTCGCTAATCGACGTGTTGGTTGTGTTGACGATGCCGCTGATTACGCTGCTGGCGGTGGAGACGAAGGTGCTGTTGACCTGTCGGTCCACGGTTGTGGCGCCGACGCCGGTGATCTTGGGGGCCACGGCGTTCGCCTTCTCGTTGACGTAATAGTCGATCTGCGGGCGTGTGCCGGAACTGGTGAGCACGTTGGCCATGGATTCGCTGAAGTCGCCGGGGATCACGATGGCGGCGTAGCAGTGCGCCGATTCGACGCACTCCATGGCCTCAGCTTTGGTCATGAATTGCCATCCGAGCTGGTGGTTCTTCTTGAGGGTGCCCACGATCTGGTCGCCCAGGTTCATCTTGCCGAGCAGCGCGCTGTCGGTGCCTGTGTCTTCGTTGGCCACGGCCACGCGGATGCCGGAGGTGTTGCCGTACGGGTCCCAGAATCCGGCGATGTTGAACCATGCGTAGAGCGCGGGGATGAAGGTGAGGCCGAAGATGATGACCCACGCCGTCGGCACGCGCAGCAGACGCTTGAGGTCGCGCTTGAGAATAAACCATATGTTGCGCATGGGTCTCCTCTTCTGCCGGGCGGTGGATGGTGCCGTAGAGCAATCATAAACGATACGCTCTACGTAGCGCTACGGGTAATGTAGCGTTATGCCGAAAGCGTGTGCGCGCCGGTGCCAATGCCGGCCTTTGCGACGGCGCAGATTCCCACAGCGCAGTCCGCATTGTGGAATTAATGGGGATTCTTTGCGCAAAACTCTTGTTTTGCGCATCTGCGGCCAATAGATTGTGAATCATTCACGTACCAACGCAGCGCATGTCCATCATGCAGACGCCAGTCTTCCGCATGACGGTCTTTTCGCGGCGCGCAAAACCAAGCAAGCACGCGCCGGGCTGCCCCACCGAAACGGAGCGCAACGCATGACCCAGCAGTCCGCACTGCCCACCGTGCAAGACACCAAACGCCGCCTCGCCGTGCCCGACTACATCAACATCGGCGTGTTCTCCGCACTGTATTTCATGATTGTGGCGCTGTGCGCGCTCGTCAGCAACATCATCTTCGGCGTGGCCGGCAACCTGCTGCTGCCCGCCTTCGCCGCGCTGCTCGCAGGACCCGTGTTCATGCTGCTCAACGCGCGCGTGCGCGCATTCGGCGCGATCACCACGATGGGTGTGGTGCTGGGATTGTTCCTGTTCGTCTCCGGGCACTTCGCCACATCGCTCGTCACCGGCATCGTGTTCCCACTGCTCGGCGACCTCGTGGCGCGCCTCGGCGCCTACCGCAACAAGGCGGCGCTCCTCGGCGGCTACGTGCTGTTCTCGTTCGGGTGCGCCGGCCCGATCCTGCCGGTGTGGCTCATGAAAGACGCCTACATCGCGAGCCTTGAGCGCAAAGGCAAGGATTCCGCCTATATCGCGAGCCTGTTCGACCACGTCAACATGGCCACGTTTGCCGGCGCGATGCTCGCGATCGTCATCGGCGCGCTCGCGGGCGGCATCTTCGGCCTCACGCTGATGCGCCGCCACTTCGCCAAGGCCGGGGTCGCGCAATGACGCAAACCGCGGTGCGCGCGGCCCGCGCCCACACCGGCTCGCTGCGCCTCGACCCGCGCGCCAAACTCGCCATGCTCGCCGTGGCCAATGTGCTCATGTTCCTGCACACCGGCCCCGCCGCGCAATCGCTCGCGGTCGTGCTGTTCTCGCTGCCGCTGCTGTTCGGCGGCAAAGCGGCCGCCGGCGCGCGCATGCTCGCCGTCTATGGCGTGCTGTGCGCGGTGGGATGGGCGAGCGCGCTCGGTGTGGACCGCCTGCCTTGGCTGCACATCGCCGGCGCCACGGCGGCGGGCGTATGCATGATGATGCCGTGCCTGACCGCCGGCATGGCCATGTTCGCCACCACACGCCCGGGAGACATGGTGTGTGCGATGCGCCGCATGCGCGCGCCCGACGCGCTCGTGATCCCCGTGGTGGTGGTGATGCGGTTCTTCCCCACAATCCGCCATGATTACCGGCTCATCCGCCAAAGCCTGCGCCTGCGCGGATTCACCGGCGGTGGCATGGCGTTGGCGCGCAGGCCGCTGCGCTCGCTCGAATACATATTGGTGCCGCTGTTGATGAACGCGGCGAACGTGGCGCGCGACCTGACGGTGGCGGGTCTGGCGCGTGGGCTGGGCGCGCCCGGCGAGCCGACGAGCATGGTCGAACTGCGCATGCACGCGGTGGATTGGCTCGCCGTGGCGCTGAGTCTGGCGCCGCTCGCGGTTGCCGCGGTCACCGGTTGAGGAAGGACGGGGGAGTGGACGGTACGGCATTGTGCGAAGTGCGCGACTGCACGTTTGCATACAGCGGCGAAGGCGCCGCCCTGCGCAACGTGACGCTGCACGTGCGCGCGGGTGAACTCGTGATGCTCGTCGGGCCCAGCGGCTGCGGCAAAACCACCGTCACGCGCCTGATCAATGGGCTCGCGCCAGGACATTTCACCGGCACGCTCACCGGGCACGCGTGCACCGGCGGCCTTGAGGCCGGCCGTGCGCCGCTCGAGTCATATGCGCGCGTGGTGGGCAGCGTGTTCCAGAACCCCAAAACCCAGTATTTCCATGCCCGTTCGACCGACGAGCTAGCATTCCCGTGCGAGAACGCCGGCATGCCGGCGCCGCGGATCCGCGAACGCGTGCGGCAGGTGGCGGCGCGCTTCGGCATCGACGACCTGCTCGACCGCGCCATCGTCGACCTGTCCGGCGGCCAGCAGCAGCGGCTCGCCGTGGCGTCCGCGGCTGTGCTCGAACCGGCGGTGATGGTGCTCGACGAGCCGACGAGCAACCTCGACACCGCGTCGATGGCGCGCCTGCACGGCATGATCGCCGCGCTGAAAGCGGACGGCGTGGCGATCGTGATCGCCGAACATCGGCTGGCGTGGTGCACTGACCTCGTGGACCGCTACTGCGTGTTCGGTGGCGGCGAACTGCTCGGCACCTACACCGCGCGCGAATTCGAGGCGCTGCCGGCCGCACGGCGCGAGGCGTGGGGATTGCGCGTGCTCGATGTGAGCGAGGACCGCGCGCGGATCGCCGCCATCTCGCACCTGGAGTGCCCGGCGGGAGGCGCGCCGGTGCTCAGCACGCGCGGGCTCGAGGTGGGCTACCGTAAGCGCGGGATGCTTCGGCGCGGGCGTGGCGCGGTATTCAGTCGGCGCATTCCGGACGTCGATGTCTACGGCGGGCAGATCGTGGGAATCATGGGGCATAACGGCGCCGGCAAAAGCACCTTCGCGCGCACGCTGTGCGGACTGCAGGCGCCGCTCGCCGGCACAATCGAACTCGACGGCGAACCGGCGCACACGTCGGCGCTCTCGCACGCCGCGGCGCTGGTGATGCAAGACGTGCACTACCAGCTCTTCGCCGAAAGCGTGCGCGCCGAAGTCATGCTCGAAACCGTGCAGCGCGGCGGCGGCGAACATGAGCTCGCCGCCGCGCGCGCACAATGCGACGCGCTGCTGGCCGAACTCGACCTGTTCGACGTGGCGGACCGGCACCCGATGAGCCTTTCCGGCGGGCAAAAACAGCGGCTCGCGATCGCCGTGGCGCTGATGGGGTGCAAGCGGTTCGTGGTGCTCGACGAGCCGACGAGCGGGCTCGACCGTGCGCATATGATGCAGGTCGGCGCGCTGCTGCGCGCGCTCGCCGACCGCGGGGTCGCGGTGCTCGTCATCACGCACGACGACGAGCTCGCCGCCCATTGGTGCGACCGGATCATCGCACTGGATTGAGTTGATTGGCGGGTGTCAGGCAATCTCGAAGAACTCCATGAGCCAATCGCTCGACTCCGTGGACGACTTGCCCGAATCGGATTCGCCCGACTTGCTGTTGGAGTCGGAGCTGTTCTCATCCTGCTGATCCTGCGGACCCTGCTGCTGCATGGGCATGCGGCGGCTGCGCGAACGGCCAGTTTCGCCGCCCTGCTGCATGTCGGGCATCTGCTCGAAGTCCGGAGTCTCCTCGAGTTCGGATGAGGCATACGGGGCGCCGATGCGCGAATGCCCCGGGTCGCCGTGGCCGTTGATCGCGTTCGTGATCGCCGTGCCCGCGACGCCGGCGGCGAGACCACAGGCGAGGCTGACGCCCACGACGAGGCCGATCATCTTGTTGCTCAGGTGCTCGCGGATGTGCATCGGTGCGGCGGGGGAGCCGTCTGGCATCGGCATGGCGGCGACCGGCGGAGTGGGGCCGGTCGGAACGCCGGTGCCGGTGTGGTGCATCATGGGGCTGGCACTGGGTGCCGCCGAGGTGCCGGTGCCGCCCTGATGCATGCCCTGCGTTGCCTGCATCGGGAAGATGGAAGGCTGCTGCGGGGCGGTGGCCGCGGTGATGCGCTCGGTCTCCTGTGCGTCCGCCATCACCGAGGTCTGGTCGGCGTTGGTGGCGGGAGTGTCGTCGTGCGTGGTGTTGTTCATGGTGAATCCTCCAGCTTTAGGGTTTTCGTTCCTTCGGATAGACTGCGGGCGACGTATATGTCCCGCGTCGGTACCCCTAAGTACACCGGCTGAGGTTTGGACATGGCTGAAGAGGTGTATGGAACCGACTTCGGAATCACTGAAAACCCGCTGGGCACACACAATCCCCACAATTGAGTCGTTTGGGGCATCAGGCACCATGACCGTCGTTGGCCAGAGGGGCGGACCATCCTCGATTGTCCCTGACGAGTGCGCCATTTCGCTACGGGTAGTGCCCATTTTGCTACAGGCAGTGCCCCTTCGCTACGGGTAGTGTCCCCTTCCTTACGGGTAGTGTGCTTTTTGCTACGGGCAGTGTATTTTCGGTGTCGCTGCGCCTATGAACCGTCATTTTCCAACGATTGTATCTGGCGGCTGGCTGCGGGTGCACTACCCGTAACGTAAGGAGACGCTACCCGTAGCGGAAAGGGATGCTGTGTTGGGCGGGGATGATGATCATATTGGCAATATATTCGCCGTTTTCGTCATCGCCGTGGCCGCCCACGGCTGGATTCTAGACACTGACGGTCATCCAAAGCATGGGTGGTGACCGCTCCTGTCTAGCCACTAGACACAGACGACCACCCAAGAAGCCGAAGACGGCTGCATATAGCTGGCCTCTAGACACGGACGGACGCCCAAAGCACAAATGGCAGCCGCATGCGTCTGCCCACTAGACACCGACAGCCATCCAGAAGCGGGGTGCGGTATTCTTTGGGATTTTCTAGGAGGTCAGTCCTAGGCTTTTCCTGTATTGTACCGGGCTTTTCCCTCTCAGGGTCGGGATGCAGCGGAAAGTGGGATGCGTGGGGAGAGCTGGAGAGCCTATAGGGCTTTTATCGCTGAATGTGCGCACAAAGTGCACCCAAACAGTGCGGTCATGCGTATGTGTGGTGATATGAGTGAGGCCCTGAATCGCTGTGATTGCAACGGTTCGGGGCCTTTGGCGGTGCCCCCCCAGGGATTCGAACCCTGAACCCACGACTTAAAAGGACGCTGCTCTAACCGTTGAGCTAGAGGGGCAACAACCCGCTATTCTACAACCACCACACGAAAACGCAAAATCGGGTACGGGCAGCCGCCGGCGCCGCGACCGGTGCGCTAACGTAGTGCCTATGTCTTGCACCACATTGTTAGTCGGCAAATCAGCCAGTTACGACGGATCCACCATCATCGCCCGCAACGACGATTCGGGCAGCGGCACCTATGACCCCAAGCATTTCGTGGCCGTGGCGCCGGCCGACCAGCCGCGCCATTACCGCAGCGTGATCAGCCACATGGAGCTCGACCTGCCCGGCGACCCCTGCCTCTACAGCATCGTGCCGAATGTGGTGCCGAACCGCGGCGTGCTCGCGGAGGCCGGCGTCAACGAACACAATGTGGCGATGAGCGCCACCGAGACGATCGCCGTCAATCCGCGCGTGCTCGCGGCCGATCCGCTCGTGGCGCTCAAGCCGGCCACCGGCGAACCGGGTGAGCCGGGGTATGTGGAGGAGACGCCGGGCGGGTTCGGCGAAGAGGACATCATCACGATCGTGCTGCCGTATGTCACGACCGCGCGCGAAGGCGTGGAGCGCCTCGGCAGCCTGCTTGAGGAAGTCGGCACGTACGAGTCGAACGGCATCATCATCAGCGACGTCAACGAAATCTGGTACGTCGAGACGATCGGCGGCCACCACTGGATCGCGCGCCGTGTGCCCGACGACTGTTACGTGGCGATCCCCAACCAGCTGGGCATCGACTCGCTCGACCTGGACGACGCGTTCAGCGAGCGCCGCAACAACATGTGCAGCGCCGACCTGCGCGAATTCATCGAAGGGAACCACCTCGACCGCGACATGACGAGTTTCGAAGGCAGCCCCGCGCACTTCGACCCGCGCTCGGCGTTCGGCACGGCCACGCCGAAGGACGCGATCTACAACACGCCGCGCGCGTGGTACATGCAGCGCCACCTCAATCCCAGCGAGGACTGGGATTCGCCGCAGGCCCGCTACACGCCCGCCTCGCAGGACATGCCGTGGTGCCGTGAGCCGGAGCGCAAGATCACAATCGAAGACGTGGCGTTCCTGCTGGGCTCGCATTTCGACGGCACACCGTACGATCCATACGGCACCACGGGCACGGCGGTGACACGCCACGCCTACCGCCCGATCGGCATCAACCGCACGGGGCACATGGTGTGCATGCAGATCCGCCCGTACGCCGCCCAGGCGTACCGGTCGGTCATGTGGATCTCGTACGGCTGCGGCGCGTTCACCGCGCCGGCGCCGTTCTATGCGAACGTCGTGGACACGCCCGCGTACCTGCGCGATACGCCGGGCGTGGACGCGTCAACCGATTCGCTGTACTGGACGAACCGCATCATCGCGGTGATCGCCGACGCGCACTGGTTCGGCACGATGAACCTGATCGAACAGTACATCGAAGACGTGCAGACCTACGGCCACGCGCTCATCAAGCACACCGACGCGTCGATCGCCGACGACGCCGACGCGCTCGAAGGCGACAACGGCGCGGAGCGCATGGCGGCGGTGCGGCTCGCGCTCGGCGAGGCGAACAACCAGATGGCGCAATGGCTGCAGGGGCGCACGCAGCGTCTGCTCAACGAGGTGCTCTACACGGCGAGCAACCTGATGCACAACGCGTTCAAGATGTCTGATCACTGGACGAAGTAGCGGGCTCCTCGCTCGGTTCGGGTTCGGGGGCGGGCGCCTTGCCGGCCTTGCCGCCTTCGAACCGCAGGGCCGGCTTGGCTTCCATGCGGCTCAGGCCGTTCCACGCCAGGTTCACGATCAGCGCGGCGAGCTGCTCTTTGCTCAATTTGCGCCGGTCGGCCCAATACTGGCCTGTATATACGGTCATGCCCACGAGCATCTGCGCATAGTACGGCGCGTTCTTCGCGGGCAGTTTCTGCCGTTTGAACCACTCCTCGAGGATCTGCCCCACGCGCGTGGAGACGTCGCCGAGCAGCGACGAGAACGAGCTCGTCGGGTCGGTCGTGGGCGAATCGCGCGCGAGCACCTGGAATCCTTCGGCGTTCTCCTCTATATAGGTGAGCAGCGCGAGCGTCGTGCGCTCCACGATCTGGCGCGGGTGCACGTCGTCGGCGCGCAGCGCGCCGAGGAGCATGTCGTTGAGCGCGCGCATCTCGCGGTCGACGACCACGGCATACAGGCCCTCCTTGCCGCCGAAATGCTCGTAGACGATCGGTTTGCTCACTTTGGCGGTCGCGGCGATCTCCTCGACGCTGACCGACTCGAAGCCCTTGGCGGCGAAGAGCGCGCGCCCGACGCGGATGAGCTGTTCGCGCCGCTGGTATGAAGACATTCTCGAAGCATTGGCCATGCCCACCAGTCTTCCACACCCTCTCGCCCGGGTGGCCCCATGGCGGTGTGCGCGCAATGGTCTAGGCTGGGAGGCATGGATACCAACATGGTGTACGGCATCATTGCCGTTGTGGTCATCGCGGTGCTGCTCATTGTGGGCGGCATCTGGATGGACCGCTCACGTAAGAAGAACATACAGCAATCACAAGAGGCCGCGAAGGCGAAGGCCGACGAGCGTCTGGCCGCGGAACGCGCGGCGCAGAAGCCCACGGTGCCCGAACCGGCCGAGACCAAGCAGGACCTGGCCGAACAGACGACGGACGCGCTTGCGCCGCCGGTTGAAGAGACCGAGATGGTCGAGGAGACCGGCGTCGTCGAGGAACCGGTGCCTCCGGTCGAGAAGCCGGAAGGCAAGAAGGGCCGCCTGCAGCGCCTGCGCGAACGCCTGTCGAAGTCAAGCAACCCCTTCGGCAAGGCGCTGTTCAACATCCTGGCGAAGGACCACCTGTCGGAGACCGACTGGGAGGATGTGGAAGACACGCTGCTGCTCGCCGATGTGGGCGCCGAGGCTTCCGAACAGCTTGTGGAGCAACTGCGCACCGACGCGCGCGTGACCGGCGAGACCGACCCCACGCAGTTGCGTGAGGCGCTGCGCGGCGAACTGCTCGCCCTTGTGGGCACCGACGTGGACCGCAGCCTTGAGGCGGAGAAGCCGGGCACCAAGAAGCCGAGCGTCATCATCATGGTCGGTGTGAACGGCACCGGCAAGACCACGACCGCCGGCAAGCTCGCCCGCCTGTTCGTCTCGGAAGACAAGACCGTGATGCTGGGCGCCGCCGACACATTCCGCGCCGCCGCCGCCGACCAGCTCGAGACGTGGGGCGCGAAAGTGGACGTGCCTGTGGTGCGCTCCGACAAAGAGGGCGCCGACCCGGCCTCGGTCGCGTTCGAAGCCGCCGCGAAGGCGAAGGAGGACGGCGCGGACGTGCTGATCATCGACACCGCCGGCCGCCTGCAGAACAAGGCGAACCTGATGGACGAGCTCGGCAAGATCCGCCGCGTGACCGAAAAGAACCTGCCCGTCGACGAAGTGCTGCTCGTGCTCGACGCCACGACCGGCCAGAACGGCATGGCGCAGGCGAAGGTGTTCGCCGAGGCGATCGGCATCACCGGTGTCGTGTTGACGAAGCTCGACGGTTCCGCGAAGGGCGGCATCGTGATTTCCGTGCAGAAGGAACTCGGCGTGCCGGTCAAGCTCGTGGGCGTGGGCGAAGGCCCCGACGATCTGGCCCCGTTCGACCCCGAATCGTTCGTCGACGGGATCCTCGGCTGACCGCGAATCCATTCACTTGCATCTGTGGCGGTGTGGATGGCTTGGGTACAATCGCTGCCCAAGACCACCCACACCGCCACCGCGTTATCGGGACAGCAGTTTTTCCAGCCCAGGGCCCTTCCCATTCGAGGGCATCGGCGTGAACCCGCACCTCTCATAGAATGCGATGGCCTGCGGTGATGAGCGTACGTCAATGCACAATGTCCAGCCTGGGCGCGCCAGGCTCAGCATATATTGTTCGGCGTAGCGGTACAGGCATTGTCCGATGAGGCGGTGTTGCCACTCCGGGCGCACGATGAACTCCGCCACAAGCCAGTGCATGGCTTGATCGCCGATGAGGCCAAGGCACGCGATGGGCCTGCCGTGGATCCGCACCACGAACGTGGCTGTGCGATGACGCAAGGCCGTGTCCATCTGATTGCGGTCCGGCGCCGCCCATCCGGCAGAGGCGAACAATGTGCCGAATTCCTCCGCCGTCAGATGCTGACCCACAACGAACGACTCCACATCCAGCGATTCGAGAATACGCATTTCCCGGCGTTTGCGCTCTGCAAGGCATGCGATGTAGCCGTCATACCCGTGAAGGGCAAGGTGTGCGCCATAGCCTTGGCATGTGTGGTAGTCGATCACCGCGTTGAGCCATCCTTCCCCACGCTCGGCCAAGACCGCGTCGACCGTGGCCCGCACGTCGGGGCGGTCCAGATAGACGACAAGTGGGTGCAGCGGGCGGATGATGTGTGCGATCTGCCCGATGTAGGCGCGTGATGCGGCTTCATCCATATCGAACCGCATCATTGTTTCGCACATCGGATTCTGCAACAGCAGGCAATTGAATACATAGATGGTATGCGGATCCGCGTGCTCCACGAACGACCTCCAGCGTGCGAGGATATGCGTGCGTTCGTCGGCGAAGTCGTGGAAAATGTCGTAATCGGGCAGGTCCGCGGGGTGGTTCGGGTCGCCTTCGTCCACGCAGACCACGGTGTGTCCGCGCTCGCGCAGTTCGCGCGCGATGAGGCTGGCGATCGTGCTTTTGCCCGTGCCGGGCAGTCCTTCCACGATGATGAGACGTGTGGCCATGATGATCTTCCGTTTCCATTGCGATGGTGATTGGTCGTTGCCGCAGACATGGAACAAGGAACCGCCATCCGGCGCATGACAATATCGTGCCGGCCGCGGTGCCGGCACGCGCACATGGATGGATGGCGATTCATCAGATCTTCATGGTGCACAAGTATAACAGGTTACACATTCGTAATGCGCCGTAACTTGTTCAAAATCCGCGGGGCGTTCCATAACGCATGTGAGCCCCGCAGGGGGCTGCATCATTGGAGAGTCGCCCGCAGGGGCGAAATGAAAGAAAGACTACATAATAGGGAGGTGGCCGTATGGGACAGCTTGATTCCGGCAATACCGCGTGGATCTTGACCTCTGCGTGTCTTGTGTTCCTGATGACGCCAGGTGTGGCGCTTTTCTACGGCGGCATGGTCCGTGCAAAGGCCGTGCTCAACATGTTGATGATGGAAGCCGCCGCGCTGTCCGTCACGATGATCATCTGGGGCCTGTGGGGATGGTCGATCGCATACGCCGGCAATTCGATCGGTGGTGTGTTCGGTGATCCTGCCACAGGGTTCCTGCTGCGCGACACGATGGTGGCGCAGGACGGCGTGTTCACGTCGGTCGGCGTGAACAGCAACAATTACCCGGCAAGTGTGGATGTGGCGTTCCAGGCCGCGTTCGCCATGATCACCGTGGCCCTTATCTGCGGCGCCATCGCCGAACGCGTCAAGTACAGCACGTGGATGATCTTCGTGGCGCTGTGGATCACCTTCGACTACGCCCCCATGGCCCACATGGTGTGGAACGGCGGCATCCTCTCCGCGGATGGCGCGATCTCGCAGGCCATCGGCGCCGCCGCACACGACTTCGCAGGCGGCACCGTCGTCCATATCAACGCCGCAGTCGCCGCGCTGATCATCGTCCTGATCATCGGCAAGCGCAAGGGCTTCGGCACTGAGCCGATGCGCCCGCACAACGTGCCGTTCGTCATGCTCGGCGCATTCCTGCTGTGGTTCGGCTGGTTCGGCTTCAACGCCGGCTCCGCGTTCGCCGCGAACGGCGTCGCCGGCTACGCCTGGGTCTCCACCTCGCTCGCCGCGGGCGCCGCAATGCTCGCCTGGGGCTTCACCGAGAAGATCCGCACCGGCCACTACACCGCGATCGGCGCCGCTTCGGGCATCGTCGCCGGCCTTGTCGCGATCACCCCGGCCGCCGATGTCGTCTCCCCGCTGTGGTCCATCGTGCTCGGCGCGATCGCCGGCATCTGCACGTGCCTCGCCTGCTCGCTCAAGTACAAGCTCGGCTACGACGATTCGCTCGACGTGGTGGGCGTGCACGGTGTGGGCGGCCTCATCGGCACCGTGGCCCTCGGCTTCTTCATGCAGGACACCGGCCTGTTCTGCGGCGGCGACTGGCGCCAGCTCGTGGTGCAGATCATCATCGCGGTCATCGCCATCGCGTTCTCCGCGGTCATCACCACCATCATCGCCTTCGCGCTTGAGAAGACCGTCGGCTGGCGCGTCACTACCGCGCAGGAAGTCAGCGGCATCGATCTGGCCGACCAGGGCGAACGTGCATACGATTTCGCTGGCACCGCCAGCTCCGTCATCAGGGAGATGAACTGAAATGAAACTGATTACCGCCATCATCCAGCCCCATAAGCTCGACGACGTCAAGGAGGCCCTCGCGGCCGCCGGCGTGCACGGCCTGACCGTTTCGGAAGCCAACGGCTACGGCCGCCAGCGCGGCCACACCGAGATCTACCGCGGCGCCGAATACACGGTGGACCTGATCCCCAAGATCCGTGTGGAAGTGCTGTGCGACGACGCCGATGCGGAAACGCTCGTCGACGTCATCATCAAATCCGCCGGCTCCGGCACGATCGGCGACGGCAAGGTGTGGGTCGCGCCGCTCGACATGGTCGCCCGCGTGCGCACCGGCGAGACCGGCTCCGCGGCCATCTGACCGCCATCCCAGACATGCGCGGGCGTGCGGTCCCTGAACCCTTCCGCCCGTCCGCGCGCAACCACAATCCCCGCGTGGCGCTCCAAGCTCGCGGGGATTTTCCATACTCGCACACCGTGGAAAGGACCATCATGCCCAGCGCAGTCAGCGACCTCAAAACACGCATGCTCGAACTGAGCGCGCCCGACGCGGACGGCGTGCTGCGCGACGGGGCCGCCAAACGCGCCGCGCGCACCGCGCTCGCGATGGACGCGCTCGCGCGGCTGTGGAGCGAGGCCGTGCGCGCCGTGCCGTTCGATGTGCCGGGCCGCGGCGTGGCGCTCGCCGCCGTCGGCTCGCTCGCCCGCGGGCAGATCGGACCGGCGTCCGACCTCGACCTCGTGCTGATCAGCGACGGCCGCGCGTTGGACCATGCGCGGCTCGCCGAACTCGCGAACAAGCTGTGGTACCCGATCTGGGATGCAGGGATCGACCTGGATTATTCGGTGCGCACCGTGGCGGAGTGCGAAGCGGTGACCGACCACGACCTGCCCGCGGCGATGGGCTGGCTCGACGTGCGCGCCGTCGCCGGCGACGCCGAGCTCGTGACGCGCACCTCCACCGCCATTCTGGAGCGCTGGCGCAAGGCCGCGCGCAAACGTCTGCCCGAGCTGCTCGACTCCGCACGCGTGAGGCTCGACCGGTTCGGGCAGATGCCGTATGTGAACCAGCCCGACATCAAGGAGTCCCGCGGCGGCCTGCGCGACACCGTGCTGCTGGGCGCGCTCGCCGCGTCGTGGCTTGCGGACCGCCCGCACGGCCGGTATGACGCCAGTGTGGAGCATCTGCTCGACGTGCGCGATTGCATCCACATGGCCGCCGGCAAAGACACGAACCTGCTGCTCGCGCCCTATCAGGCGCCGGTCGCCGCGATGCTCGGGCTCGCGGACCCCACATTGCCGAGTGGCGCGCGCGAGGCGAAGTCGATCGACGACCTGCAGACATTGCTCGCGCGGCTCGGGCGCACCGTCGCGTTCTCGCTCGACGCCACGGCCGCGCGTGCCGAACGCACGCTCGTGCACGACAAACCGCGCTTCTCGTTCTTCCAGATCCGCCATCCGCGCGCCGGCGGCAAACGCGAGGCGCCGACCTTCGACGTGCTCGCGGCGGGCGTGGCCGAACACGAGCACGAAGTGGTGCTGGCGCCGGGCGCCGACGTGCAGGCCGACGGCGCGCTGCCGCTGCGCGCGGCGGTCGCGGCGGCCGAACGCGGCCTTTCGATCAACACGTCCACATTGCTCAATCTGCGTCGTGCGCCAATCAGCTACACGGAGTGGACGGACGAGACGCGCGCGCTGTTCGTGCGCCTGCTCGCCACAGGCAGCCAACTGGCGCGCACATGGGAGGAGCTCGATGTGGTGGGGATCCCCAGCCGCTGGATGCCCGAATGGGAGGCGATCCGCAACCGGCCGAGCGCATCCGCCGCGCACCGCTTCACCATCGACCGGCACATGCTCGAAGTGACGGCGCAGCTCACCTACACGCGCCCCGATTTTCTGGCGGCCGGCGTGGCGCCGCGTACCGCGGAGCACTACACGAGCGACCAGTACTCGGCGCTCTTGCTGGCGGGGATCCTGCACGACATCGGCAAACGGCCGGGCGTCGCCGACCACGCCTGCGAAGGGGCGCGGCATGCGCGCGCGGTGCTCACGCGCATGGGATTCGACCAGCAGATCGTGCATTGGGCCACGTTGCTTGTACGCGAACACCTGACGCTTTCGGAGTTCGCGAGCTCACGCAACCCGAACGACCCCGAGGCGGGCGGCGAGCTCGCGCGGCGCGTGGAGCACGACCCGGCGCTGCTCGACATGCTGTTCGACCTGACGCGCGCCGACATGTGCTCGTTGGGTGCCACAGCCGAAGAGCAGATCTCGGGCAAGGTGGGGTGGAGCCGGTGGCGCGCCCAATTGGTGACGACGATGGCCTCGGTGGCGCAATACCACATGTGAGTGGTGTGGGTGGTGTAGCAGAGATGTGCCTGTATGGCAAATCAGGAAGGTGGGGAGCGGCGGCCATGCATCCGTATCCCCACGCCATCCACAGACTTATCCACCGAATGTGGATAAAATCAGCGGCAATCCACATGGTTATCCCCAGAATGTGGATAAATCACGATTTTGTGGATAACCTCATCCACAGGGTGGAATCACCGTGGTTTTCTGCCCACCGCCAAAATGCAGTGGCCTGCTGGACTGGCATCTAGCGCCGCTGTTTTCGCCGTTCCCGTCACTGTTTTCGCTGTTTTTGTCATGAATCCAGCAAAAAAGTGACGAAAACGGCGAAAACAGTGACGGGAACAGCGAATCGGGAGCATTGCGAGCCCGGCGGTAGGGGAACGCCTGATGCACGGCGTCCTTACGCCCCCGCCACCGCTCACTGCAGGATGCTGTGCACCCGTTGCTGCAGCGCGGGCACCACATCGCGCTCGAACCACGGGTGCGCGCCGAGCCAGATGCCGTTGCGCGGCGAAGGGTGCACGATCGGGAAGAACTCGGGCAGATAGCTGCGGTAATCCTCGACGATGTCAGTGAGTTTGACCGACGACTTGAGGTGCAGGTAGTGGTGCGTGGCGTACTGGCCCACGAGGATCGTCAATTGGATGTGGGGCAGGTCGGCCAGGATGCGCGGATGCCACTTCTCGGCGAACCCGCGCCGTGGCGCCAGATCGCCCGATTTGCCCTTGCCCGGAAAATAGAAGTCCATCGGCAGGATCGCGAACATGCCCGAATGGTAGAACGTGTCGCGGTCCACGCCCATCCATTCGCGCAGGCGGTCGCCGCTCGGGTCGTTCCAGAACAGCCGCGTCTCCTGCGCGCGCACGCCCGGCGCCTGCCCCACGATGTTGATGCGCGCGGTCGTCGGCGCGCTGAACAGCGGCGGGATGTCGCGCTCGGTGTAGGCGCGGTTGGCCGGGTCGGCCATGATCTCCTGCGTGATCGCTTCGATACTTGCCATAGGGGCCTCCCATCAATCTGGCTTCCGATTGTAGGCGCGCCACGCTGGTGGAAGGCGGGTCATGCTACGGGGGAAACGCGGCGGCCCTCACCAAGTGCGCCGACTCCCCCTCCTCGCCGCCCTCTTCAGCTACGGGTAGTGCTCCATCTGCTACGGGTAGTGCTTCCACGGCCCTGTCTTGTGTCAGCGCATAGTTTACGTGTTGTCAGCGTAGCGGTTTACGTGTTGTCAGCGCATGGTTGACGCCGGTGTCTTGTTGTTGGTTGCATGGAACATAACAACATCAATCCAGCCGATCCGTCCCGTGGCCATGACGACCCGAGGGTACGGGACGGGTGTGTGCTGCGTCATCTGCTCACGGCCCGGGATCGCAGCGTGTTCGACCGCAACATGGCGATGATGCGCGCGCTCGGGGCCGGAGAACCGGTCACGCGCGTCGCGAAGCGCTACGGCGTGACGCGCCAATGGATCCACAGGCTGCGCGCGCGCCATGGCGAGCAGGGCGAGCCGGGACTGCTGCCGCGTTCGCGCAGGCCGCGCAGCGTGCACAACCGCACCAGCGGCGAGGTGCGCGCCCTGATCGCGCAGGTGCGCGAACGCCTGCTCGCCGGGGGCTGGGACTGCGGGGCGCGCAGCATCCACGGCGTGCTCGCGGAGCGGATGGGCCGCGCCCCGTCCGTCTCCACGATCCACCGCATCCTCCAGGACATGGGTCTGGTCGAGGCCGAGCCCAGGAAACGGCCGCGCAGCTCGTACGTCAGGTTCGAGGCCGAGCTGCCCAACGAGACGTGGCAGTCGGATTTCACGCACTGGCCGCTGGCCGACGGCACGGACGCGCAGATCATCACCTGGCTCGACGACCATTCGCGCATGGTGCTCCTGTCGCGCGTCACGGGCTCGGTGACCGGCGAGCTCGTGGCGCGCACGTTCCTCGAATGCTGCGCCGGGCACGGCACCCCCGCCTCGACGCTCACCGACAACGGCGGCGTCTACACCAGCAGGCTCATCGTGGGCGCCAAGGGGCCGGGCGCGTTCGAACGCGTCCTGGCCGAGCACGGCGTGCGCCAGAAGAACGGCAGGCCCGGCCACCCCACCACGCAGGGCAAGATCGAACGCTGGCACCGCACCCTCAAGCAATGGCTCCACGCCCGGCCCCGCGCCCGCGACCTCGCCGGGCTGCAGGACCAGCTCGACGAGTTCGTCCACGCCTACAACCGGCGACGCCACTCCTCGCTTCGCGGCATCAGCCCCATCGAGGCGTACCGGGCGCGCGACAAGGCCGGCCCCGACCCACAGGCCGCGGCCACGGCCCGGAGCGAATGCGACGTCAACCGCAGGCTCAGGGAAAACAGGCACGCCCGCCGGTCGACGGCGCGGCGCGCCCCCATGCACGACCCGGGATTGAACACCGCCCCCGAACGCTCCACCGTGACCCGCAACGGCACGGTCAACTACCACTGCCTAGGCAGATCATGGCAGCTCTACATCGGCAACCAATACGCCGGCATCCAAGTGGAGACCATGGTCATCGACGGCAACGCGACCGTCATCGACACCGGGACCGGCGAGATCATCCACGAGCGGCCATTCGACACCAACAACCACTACCAGCGGAAAACCACCAACACGACGACCAAGCGCCGGCAACACATCAACCGCCACGCCGGCCACATGTAAAGCATGTGTCGAGACATACGTCAACTATGTCTCGACACATTACAGTGCTTCCACGGCCCGGTTTCAAGTATATGCGCTGGAAAATGGCGGTTTATGGACAGGGGTGCACTGAACGAGCACTACCCGTAGCAGATGGAGCACTACCCGTAGCGGGGAGGGGGCGGGGCGTGCGGTTCCGTCCGTGCGGTTCCGTGGATATACTCGTGAGCTATGGCTGAAGGATTCCAGAAAACCGACATGAACGACGCCTCGCTGTTCGACCGCGTGCCCCCGCACGACGACGACGCCGAGCGCGCCGCGTTGGGCGGCATGCTCGTGAGCAAGGACGCGATCGGCGAGATCTCGCAGGCGCTCGACCCCGAGGACTTCTACCAACCGAACCACCAGACGATCTACGAGACGATCCTGGCCATGTTCAGCGCCGGCGACCCCGTGGACAGCGTGACGGTGGCCACGAAGCTCGACGAACACGGCGACCTGCAGAAAATCGGTGGCGTGAACTATCTGCACGACCTGGCATCCGAAGTACCGACGGCCGCGAACGCCCTGTATTACGCCGAAATCGTGCACCAGCGCGCGCTGCTGCGCCGCGTGATCGCCACCGGCACCAAGATCACGCAGCTCGGCTACAACGCCGGCGGCGCGCAGGCACAGGACGTGATCAACCTGGCGCAGGCCGAGGCCTACGAGATGGGCGAAGGCAAGGTGCATCAGGACTACGTGCCGCTGCGCGACGCCGTGAACACGGCGCTCGATCAGATCGACCGCATCCAGAAAGGCGAGATCGAAGCCGGCATCCCCACCGGCTTCCGCGAGATCGACGCGATGACGAAGGGCCTGCAGCCCGGCCAGATGGTGGTGGTGGCCGGCCGCCCCGCGATGGGCAAATCGACGCTCGGCGTGGACTTCGCGCGTTCGGCCGCGCTCAAGCATCACGAGCCCACCGTGATCTTCAGCCTCGAGATGAGCCGTATCGAGCTCGCGCAGCGCATCATCGCCGCAGAGACGAACATCCCGCTCGCCGCGATGCGCAACCCCGACGACATCGACCCCGGCCGCTGGAACGTGCTCAATGACTTCTATGGCAAGCTCGAGAGCGCCCCGCTGTACATCGACGATTCGCCGAACATGAGCCTCATGGAGATCCGCGCCAAGTGCCGCCGCCTCAAGCAGACGCAGGGCCTCAAGCTCGTGGTGATCGACTATCTGCAGCTCATGAGCTCGGGCAAGCAGGTGGAAAGCCGCCAGCAGGAGGTCTCCGAGTTCTCGCGCGCGCTCAAGCTGCTCGCGAAAGAGCTCGAACTGCCGGTCGTGGCGTTGAGCCAGCTCAACCGCAATTCCGAGATGCGCAACGACCGCAAGCCGCAGATCTCCGACCTGCGCGAATCCGGCTCGATCGAGCAGGACGCCGACGTGATCTTCCTGGTGCACCGCCCCGACGCCTATGATAAAGATGACAGGCCGGGCGAGGCGGACATCATCATGGCGAAGCACCGCAACGGCCCCACCGCAACGTTCCAACTCGGGTTCCAGGGCCAGTACTCGCGCTTCAGCGACATGGCCCAGAATATGCAACAGGGGGTCTGACATGACGCAAGCACCCACCGGCACACCGGCGCCGCGCGCGCCCTGGTACGCCTTCGCTACGCCCACGATCGGCAAAGGCGTGCGCTGGGCTTCGCGCATCACGCACCATGGGGGCAGCGCGTTCCCCGGCAAGGTCGTGGAACGCGTGGATCCCGGCTTCCTGCGCCGCACGCTCGCGCAGCTGCCGCTCGGTGTGGTGCTTGTCTCGGGCACCAACGGCAAGACGACCACCACGCGCATGGTCTCGATGATGCTCGAATCGTTGGGATTGCGTGTGTTCACGAATCCTACCGGCTCCAACTTCACGCGCGGCGTCGTCTCCGCGCTGTTGCAGGAGGTCTCGGCGGGCGGCGCGCTCGACGCCGACATCGCCGTGCTCGAACTCGACGAGGCCTACGCCGTGCATTTCGTGGAGCAGGTGCGCCCCGACTACGCGCTGCTGCTCAACGTGATGCGCGACCAGCTCGACCGCTTCGGCGAGATCGACAACACCGCGCGCCTGCTGTCGCGCGTCGCCGCCGCCACGACCGGCACGGTGGTGCTCAACCGCGAGGACCCGCGCATCGCCGCGCTCGCGCAGGTCGTGCCAAGCGGTGCGCGCACTGTGCACTTCGGCCTTTCGCAGGCCCTGCGCCGGTTCTTCCCAACCGACGACGACATGGCCACGACCTTCGAGCGTGACGCCGCACCGGCGTCCGCGCCCGCCGAACCGACCGCGGGTACCGTGGCCGACGTGATGCTCACCGGCGTGGGCGACCACCGTGCGCAACTGCTCATCGACGGCACGGAATACGACTCCGAGGTGCGCCTCGAAGGCGTCTACAACCTGTATAACGCGGCGGCCGCGCTCGCCGTGGTGCGCGCGGTGCAGGCTAACGTACGCAACCCGCAGGCGATTCGCGAGCGCGCCGCGCGCCTGCCCGCCAAGCGCCGCGACGGCTTCGTGATGCGCGCCCAGCGCTTCGCCGGCGCCCCGACCGACGCGCTCGTGGACGCGCTCGCGCAGGTCACGCCGGCGTTCGGACGCGGCGAGGTGATCGACGTGCAGGGTTCGCCGGTCGAACTGCTGCTGGTGAAGAACCCGATGGGGTTCCGGCTGGCGCTCGCCTCGTTCCCGCCGGCCGGCTGTAACACAATGATCTGCATCAACGACGAATACGCCGACGGCCGCGACATGAGCTGGCTGTGGGACGTCGATTTCACGAGCCTGCACGCCACCGGCGTCGACGCCGTGTCGGGCGTGCGCGCGTGGGACATGGCGCTGCGGCTCGAATACGACGGCGTGGCGGCGCGCGGCGTCAACACCGACCTCGAGCAGGCGGTGCGCGCGTTCGTGGGCATCGACCCGGGCACGCGCAAACACATCTACTGCACGTACACGGCAATGCTCGCCGTGCGTTCGATCCTGGGCACGATGGCCGACGTTGCGGACGCCGGCGTGGGCAAGTAAAGGAGTGCGTGATGGCACGGCAAATCGACATTGTCTCGCTCTACCCCAAAGACATGAACATCTACGGTGATTCGGGCAACGTGCTCACCGTGGAGCGCCGGCTCGCGCTCTACGGCTATGAGCCGCGCATCCACGCCATCAACCAGAACGACCCGTGGCCCGACCATGCCGACATCATCCTGGGCGGTGGCGGCCAGGACAACGGCCAGCGCAAGATCATCGAGGACCTGTTCCGCCGCGCCGACCTGCTGCGCTCGCTCGCGCAGGACGGCGTGCCGATGCTCATGATCTGCGGCCTCTACCAGCTGTTCGGCGAATACTTCGAGACGGTGGACGGCTCGAAGCTCGAAGGCATCTCGATCATCGGCGCGTACACGGTGGGGCGTGATGTGCGCATGATCGGCAACCTCACCGAATCGAGCGAACAATTCGGCACCATCGTGGGCTACGAGAACCATTCGGGGCAGACGTTCCTGCGCGAACATGTGCAGCCGCTAGGGCATGTGGACGCCGACGGCTGCGGCAACAACGGCGAGGACCACACCGAAGGCGCCGTGGTGAACCATGTGATCGGCACCTACATGCATGGGTCGCTGCTGCCGAAGAACCCCGCGATCAGCGACTTCCTGATTCGTGCGGCCGCCGAACGCCGCTACGGCACGTTCGCTCCCGAGCAGAACGCCGACATGCGCGACGAGCTCGCGAGGCTCGACGCGCTCGCCGAACACGCCCGGGCGGTGGCCAAGGTACGCCCACGCTGAAACCGCGCCGCGGTGCGCGGGCGGCCGGTGGTGAGCGTGTAGAGTGGGCAATGACAGTCGTTTGAACCCGGGAGGTATCATGACCGACAACAACACTTCCAACAACACTAACATGCCTGACTTCGGCGAAGGCCTGCGGAAGATCTTCCTCGCGGGCGTCGGCGCGCTCGCCGCGACCGCGGAGAAGGGCCAGGAGATCGTCAACAATCTGGTGGCCCGCGGCGAACTGACCGTCGAGCAGGGCAAGAAGCTCAACAGCGAGCTCGCGCACAAGGCCAACGAAAAGTCGGCAAGCCTCAAGGAGCAGGCGCAGGAAGCCACGCAGACCGTGCGTGACGCCGCCGCCGGCATCAAGGACCAGGTGCAGCAGACCGTCAAGTCCGTCGTCGAACCCGATGACGAGGCCGACGCCGAAGCACCCGCCGACAGCACCCCGGTCGACCCTGCGAACGCCGGCTCCGCGAAGTGAGCCGTCCCGGCGCGGCGCTCTGTGCGGCCCGCGCCGCAGCCAATCCCCGATGAGCGTGCGATGACGTGCACAAGCTCCCGATGACACGCGCCGCCCGAGCCGGTATGATCCGGGCGGCGTTTTGGTTTGCCTATGAACGAACACAATCCAGATGACCGCAGCGAGGCGCGCGAACTGCGCCGCGACGAGCGGGAGGCCGCGCGTGCGCGCCGCAGCGCGGATGAGCAGGCCGCGCATGCCGCGCGCGAACGCCGCGCGCGCGAAGACCGTGAGACCACGCGGATCATCGCGCTTGACGACGCGTTGCAGGACCAAGAGGCGGCGTCCGACGCGCCCGATGCGGCCGGGGAGCGCGACGCCCAGCTGCGCGCGCAGGCCGAGGCGCGCGAGGCGGAGCGGATCCTGCAATTGGAGGACGACGAGCGGCGGGGTGAGCAGCAGCACAGCGGTCCGGCGCGCCGCCAGCCGCTGCCCGAGGATGTGCCGCTCAACCGGCACGCCGAAGACGAGACGATCGGGCTGTTCGGCGCGCGCAAGAAGTCGTTCTCGAGCGAATACCACCTGACGCGCCGCAGCAAGGTCAAGCGCCTGCACCAGATCGGCAAGATCGCCGTGCAGTTCGACGCGCTCAAAGGCCTCACACCGGTCAAGATGCGCCTCATGTTCGAGGCACTCGGCCCCACGTTCGTCAAAGTGGGGCAGATCCTCTCGATGCGCTCCGAGATCCTGCCGCAGCCGTTCTGCGACGAACTGGCGAAACTGCGCGCCGACGCCGACCCCATGCCGTATTCGATCGTGCTCGAGACGCTCGAAAACGAATACCAGCGGCCGGTGAACGAGATCTTCGCGACGATCGATTCGACGCCGCTCGGTTCCGCCTCGCTCGCGCAGGTGCACCGCGCCACGCTGCTCACGGGCGAAGACGTGGCCGTCAAGGTGCAGCGGCCCGGCGTGCGCGAGACGATGGCCGAAGACGTGTCGATCATGCGTTCGCTCGCACGCGGCGCCACCAAGATCATGCACAACGCGCAGGTGGTGGACTTCCAGGGCGTGGTGGAAGAGCTGTGGGACACCTTCGACGAAGAGACGAACTTCCTCAACGAGGCGCGCAACCTGTGCGAATTCAAACGCTTCTGCGAGCACTATGCCTACATGGACTGCCCCACGCCGTACGTGGACCTGTGCACCGAGCATGTGGTCGTCATGGAATACATCGAGGGCATTCCGATCGCGCACACGCGCGAACTGCTCGACGACGGCTATTCGCTCAAGGAGATCGGCACGAAGCTCGTGGACAACTACGCGTCGCAGATCCTGGACGCCGGCTTCTTCCACGCCGACCCGCACCCGGGCAACATCGAGATCCGCGGCGGCAAGATCGTGCTGCTCGACCTCGGCATGACCGGCCGGCTCAACGTGTCGACGCGCGCGGCGCTCAAACAGATGCTGTTCGCGGTGGCCAAGCAGGATTCGGCGGGACTCGCCGACGCGCTGCTGCGCTTCGCCGGCACCGAGATCAACCACACCGACTACCCGTCGTTGCTCGCCGACCTGGACGGCATCATCGACGAATTCGGCACCGTGGACCTGGCGGACCTCGACCTGGCCGCATTCTTGGCACAGCTGACACAGATGGCGCGCCGCCACGGCATCGAGATCCCCAGTTCGGTCACCACGGTGGGTCGTGCGCTCGTGACGCTCGAAGGGCTGCTCGACAAGTTCATACCGAACGTCAACATGATCCAGATCATCTCGAAGCACATCGCGGCCTCGAAGACGAACGTGGAAGCGGTGACCGACGAGCTCAAGACGCTCGCCGTGGAAGGCCACGAGGCGCTGCATGGCGCGCTCAAATCGATGAGCGAGGCCAACACCGCGCTCCACATGCTCACGCGCGGCGAACTGCGCATGAACCTCGAGCTCGTCTCGTCGGAAGAGCCGATGCGCCAGCTTTCCGACATGGTCAACCGCCTGACGATGGCACTCATCGTCGTCGGCCTGTTCATCGGGTCGTCGATCGTGTATTACGCCGGCATGAAACCGATCATCTTTGGCATCCCGGTCGTGGGGTTCCTGGGCTACGTGGCCGCCTTCGTGCTCTCGATGTGGATCGTGTTCGACATCTACTCGAAGAAGCGCCAAGCCAAGCGCCGCGCCCGCAAATGACGCACGTTCGCTGACAGCAACGGCACGGGCGTGCAGTAGGCTCGGGTAGTGGAACTCCCAAGGAGGAAACATGGCCAAGACCGTACAGAAAATCCTGATCGGCGGGGCGCTCGCCGCAGGTGCCGGATTGTGGGCGATGGCGCCGCGCACGTTCGGCAACAAGCGCAAGAACTACGTGCCCACGCTGCCGCAGATCCCATACGCGCACCGCGGCCTGCACGATGCCGGCTCAGGCTTGAGCCAGCAGTACGCGGGTGAAAGCGGCGAATACATCGCGCTCGCCCGCCGCATGGCGATGCAGGCGGGCTACGGCACGCCAAACGAGCCGGGCCCGATCGCGCCGGAGAATTCGCTCGCCGCGTTCGCCGCCGCCGCGACCGCCGGCTACGGCATCGAACTCGACGTGCAGATGACGCTCGACAACCAGATCGTGGTGCTGCACGACCCCGACCTGCTGCGCGTTGCGGGAGACCCGCGCCGCGTGGCCGACCTGACGTACGACGAGCTCGTGCGTATCCCGCTGTTCCCCACGGCCGCACCGGGCGCCTATGAGTCGCCGCTGATGCCGGGGGCGAGCGCCGATGACCCGTCCGCCGTCACCACGCCGGCCACCGCGCCGAAGGGCTACTACCAGCATGTGCCGCTGCTCAGCGACGTGCTGCGCGTGGTGGACGGCCGCGTGCCGATCATCGTCGAATTCAAATTCGAAAACCCGCGTTCGTGGGGCACGCGCGACGAGGAATTCATGACGCGCGCGGCGGATCTGCTCGAGGCGTACCGCGGCCTGTATGTGGTGGAGTCGTTCAGCCCCGCCGCCATGAACTGGTACAAGACGAACCATCCGGACGTGTGCCGCGGCCAGCTCGCCGAAGACGTGCGCTTCGGCGGCGCCGACGCCGTGACATGGGCCGCAGGCAAGCTCGCGTTCAACTGGATGTCGCGCCCTGATTTTGTGGCGTACGACTACCGCAACGGCAGCAGCAAGCTGCTCGCCTTTACGCGCAAGATGGGCGCGCTCGCCGTGGCGTGGACCGTGCGCAGCTCGGCCGAACTGAGCCAGAGCATGCCGTACTTCGACCGCTACATCTTCGAGGCGTTCGTGCCGGGCGAACTGCCGGCAGCGAACATGCAGCTGTAGACTGATGCGCGCATAATGCGAGCGGGCCGCGGTGTTCACCACCACGGCCCGCTTTTGCATTGGGGACTTTTCGCTGTTTGTGCCACTGTTTTCGCCGTTATCGTCAGGCTTTTCGCTGTTTTCGTCATTTTTTGGCTGGATTCATGACCAAAACGGCGAAAACAGTGGCACAAACAGCGAAAAGCCGATCTGTGCACCAAGATGCGTGTGTCAGTCGATGACGCCGTACAGGCGGTCGCCGGCATCTCCCAGACCCGGCACGATGTAGCTCTTGTCGTTGAGGCCTTCGTCCACGCCGCAGACGACGACGCGGAACGTGATGCTCGGGTCGATGTTCTCCTCGACGAACTTGATGCCCTCGGGCGCGGCGATGATGCAGATCGCGGTGACGTCCTTGGCGCCCTTCTCGGCCAGGTAGTGGGTGGCGGCCACAAGCGTGCCGCCGGTGGCGAGCATCGGGTCGATCAGGAAGCACTGGCGGCCCGAAAGGTCGTCGGGCAGGCGGTTCGCGTAGGTGATCTGCTGGGTAGGGTGCTCTTCGTCGCGCTTCATGCCCAGGAATCCGACCTCCGCGCTCGGCATCATGCGGGTCATGCCGTCGAGCATGCCCAGTCCGGCGCGCAGCACCGGCACGATGATCGGGCGCGGCTTGGCAATCGTCTTGCCCACCATGGGGGCCACGGGCGTCTCAATAGGTTTGTCCACGACCTCAAGGTTGCGGGTGGCCTCGTAGGCTTCGAGCGTCACGAGCTCGGAGACGAGCTCGCGGAAAGTGGAGGAAGGGGTGTTTTTGTCTCGCAGTACGGTGAGCTTGTGCTCGACCAGCGGGTGATTGAGTACTTGGAGTTCCATATCTCCTAGCATAGTCCGCGCGTCAAGCGGCACGTGCTGTTCAGCGGTTGACGCACATGGGCGCGGCCGCATAGCACATTGATATGCGAAAAGCCTGCGGATTGCGCAGTCCGCCGCAACTCCTGCCCTGTGGGCGCAAATGGTCGGTGGGGCATGGCTAAGGCCCGTAGAATTGCACCATCGGCAATATGCGACTTTTCTGGAAGGAACAGAATCATGCATTGGATATGGGTATTGATCGTCGGAGCGATCATCGGCGCCATCGCAGGCGCCATCACGAACCGCAGCGGCGCAATGGGCTGGATCAGCAACATCATCGCGGGACTCGTCGGCTCGGCCGTCGGCGAGGCACTGCTTGGCGATTGGGGGCCGCAGCTCGCGGGCATGGCCATCATTCCTTCGCTTATCGGGGCGATCATCGTGGTCGCCGTCGTCTCGTTCTTCGTCATGCGGGCAAGCAGCAAGTAAGGCATCCGCCCGATGCCGCAGCCGCATCATCAAGTGGCTGCAACGTTGACATCTCGCCATCGCCGCCGGGTTTTCCGGCGGCGATGGCTTTGTGATGGGGCACGGGAACGCGAGGGGGCTTGCGCGTATCCCCGTTTTCGTGCCTTCCAATCGCTCGGGTAAATCGATTTAATCGAATGGTCAATCATGTACGCAATTCCATATCGTGGGAGGGGGCGGCTCCCGGCCGCGGCCCGTTGCTAGGCTCGTTCCTTGGTTCGGATCCAGAGGAGGAAAGGGGCGAAGTGGCACGCAGGATTCTGGTGACGGGGGGAACGGTGTTCGTGAGCAAGTACTTCGCGTCGTATTTCGGCGCGCGTGGCGACGACGTCGTGGTCCTGAATCGCAATACCAAGGAACAGTTGGAGAACGTCACGATCATCGAGGCGGACCGGCATGCGTTGGGGAGCTCGCTGTCCGGCGAGCGTTTTGACGCGGTCATCGACGTGACCGCATACAACGCACAGGATATCGATGATCTGGTGGGGGCACTTGAATCGGCTACGTTTGACGCATACGTGATGATCAGTTCAAGCGCGGTGTATCCGAAGGCGAACCTACAGCCGTTCGTAGAGAACGGCCGTCTCGGGTTGGGCTCGACACACGAGGTGTGGGGCCCGTACAGCGATGGCAAAGTCGCCGCGGAGCGCGCATTGCTCGAGCAGGTTGCAAACGCGTACATCATTCGGCCGCCGTATCTGTACGGGCCGATGAACAACGTGTACCGCGAGGCATTCGTATTCGATTGCGCCGATGCCGACCGCGCGTTCTGCCTGCCTGGCGACGGCGATATGCATCTGCAATTCTTCCATGTGCGCGACCTGTGTCGGTTCATCGATCTGGTCATCACACAGCGCCCGCAACAGCATGTGTTCAATGTGGGCAATCCCGAGTCGGTCAGTGTACGCGAATGGGTCGGTGCGTGTTACCGCGCGGCTGGCCACCCACTGCGCTGCGTGTCGGTGCGCAACGTGCCACAGCGTAGCTTCTTTCCGTTTTACGACTACCAGTACGAGCTCGATGTGCGCGCGCAATGCGAGCTCATGCCCGAGCTAACGCCGCTTGAAGAAGGATTGCGCGAATCGTACGACTGGTACCATGCCCATCGTGACGAGGTGAATGTGAAGCCATACATGCGCTTCATCGACGAGGAGCTGCACATCGCGTGACGCGCCCCGCGCACAGGAACGGATGAAGTGAGAAAGGCGAGGATTAGGAAAGAACGTCGGACCGCGAAAGCGCCATGTCGGCGCAAAGGCCGCTCGCAGCGGCAAAAAATGGAGCCCGGGGCTATGCACGGCCCGACGCGTCTTACATTGTACATGACTTGCGCGCGCGTGGCCACCATGCCGGTGTAGCGCGCGCCGCTATTCCAGCTGGCCGCGGCGCCACAGGTGCGCGCCGGCACGCAGGTCCTTCGCGGTCGTCTGCAGATTCGCCGCGGTGTGCAGCAGGCGCGCCGCCTGCCCGCGCAGCGTGTGGATCTCTTCCGTGGTGCCGACGACGGGGGAGTCGACGTCGGCCATCGCCGCGGCGCGCGCGGTCATGCGCTTCGCCTCGACGCGCAGGCCGAGCACCACGACGTCGACGAACGTGGAGGCGCGTTCGAGCGCCACGGCGAAGTCACCACGGAACGCGCCGGTGAGGATCGAATCCGCCGTGCGCGCGATGTCGTCCTCGGTCGGTGCGGCGTCGACGCCGGCGATCGCGCTCGCGGACGTGGCGATCGGCTCGCCAAGGCGCCACAGCCGCGCGATCGCGTCGCGCTGGCGACGCATCCACGTGCGCAGCAGGTACAGGCGCCACAGCACTCCCGGTAGCGAATCGGGCTCGGCGTGGCTCCATAGCTCCGCGATCACGTCCACGCCTTCGTGGTCCACGAGTGTGAGCGTACGTTCGACGACGGCGGGGTCGTCGGTCCTGTGCACGTGGCTGAGCAACGCCCAGGCCGTGGCGTGGCCCATTTCGCTCAGTTGCTCTGGATCCACGCCGCCCGCGATGTTCTCGGCGATGGCCTGGTCGAGCTGGCCGGGCCGTGCCGGGCGCGGGGACCCGGTATGCGTGAACGAGGTACGGCTCGCGATCACGGAGCCGTTGCCGAACTGCGGTGTGTTAGTAGACAATCGGTGCCACTTTCTGGATGTCGATGATGCGGGGAGTCCCTGGGCCGCCCGTCACAAACAGCGCGAGCGCGGTGCCGGTGGGCATGTACGGGGATTTGGCGATGAGCCGTTTGGTCAGGGATTTGCACGAGCACAGCGGGCGCAGCTGCTCGAAGACGCCGCCGATGACGGGGCGATGCATGCAGATCGCCGTCGTCGCGCCGCCGGTGAGCGCACGGTCGATCTGCTCGCGGAACGCGGCCCACGCGGCGGCCGGATCGGCGGCGAACGCGTCTTCGGTCAGCTCGGGGATGAGCTCCACGGGTAATCCAGTCTGCCATGCGAGCATCTGCATGGTTTGCTGGCAGCGAATCCAAGGGGATGTGGTGAGTCTGGCGGGGGCGTAGCAGGCGAGTTCGCGGTCGAGCGCGTAGGCGGCCGCCGCGCCTTTCGGCGTGATCGGGCGCGCGGGGTCGGTGCCTTTCCACAGTTTGCGCGGCTCGGCCTTGGCGTGCCGTACGAGCAGGATGGCGCGCGCGTGGTGGGCGTTCTCCTGCAGGCGGTCCACGAACCACGCGAGCACGTCTTTGTCGGTCGAATGGGTGAGTTGCTTGCGCGCCTCGGCGATCGTGAGCCAACGCATGTCGCTGATCTCGCCCACGTCGGCGCGGTGCACGGGGCCGAACGCGGTGGCCATGCGGCGCGCCCGCGTGTCACTGATCACCGTGGCCATCCAATAGACTACATGCTTGGTCTGCGTGTCGGTGTTGCCGTTGCGGTTGCCTTGCGCGCCAGCATGGCGTTTTTTGCGGCCTTCGTCGGCGAGCGGGTATTCCACCTCGCCCAGGAACGGGCCGAGCGCCACATGGCAACCGGTCTCCTCGCCGATTTCGCGCACGGCCGCATGGCGGTGGGATTCGTTGAGTTCCAGTTTGCCTTTCGGCCAACTCCAATCGTCGTATTTGGGCCGGTGCACCACGCACACTTCGATGTCGCCATCCGGCGCGCCTTCACGCGTGCGATAAAGGATGCCACCTGCCGCTTCGACGATTCTGCGTTTGCTCATGGTTCCCCATTGTAGGAGCTTGTGCGGGGAATGCGCGCGGGGCCGCCCGCGTGCGTGCGGACGGCCCCGGCGAGGTGTGGGATCAGCGGTGCGGGTTGGGCCTGCGCTGGTGTTTGCGGATCAGGTACTCCTGGCTGTCCACGAGCGGGCGGCCCTCCTCGTCCTTCGAGTGGCGCACATACGTGCCGTCGGGCTCCATGTGCCACGACGACGTGGTGTCGGCCATCTGCAGGTCGATGTACTTGATCAGTTCGTCGATCTGCTCGGGCGCGGTGATGCGCACAAGCGCCTCCACGCGGCGGTCGAGGTTGCGGTGCATCAGGTCGGCGGAACCAATCCACACCTCCGGGCCGGCGATCGGGCCTTCGCCGATCTGCGGGCCGTCGGAATTCGCGAACGCGTAGATGCGGCTGTGCTCAAGGAACCGGCCGAGGATCGAGCGCACGCGGATGTTCTCGGACAGGCCCGGCACGCCCGGCTTGAGCGAGCAGATGCCGCGCTCGACGATGTCGATCTTCACGCCGGCCTGGCTCGCGCGGTACAGCGCGTCGATCGTCTTCTCGTCGACGATCGAGTTCACCTTGATCTTGATCCACGCTTCCTTGCCGGCGCGTGCGGCGTCCTCCTCGCGGCGGATGCGCTGAATCAGCCCGGAGCGGACCGTGCGCGGCGCGACGAGCAGGCGGTGGAAGCTCGACTTCGGCGCGTAGCCGCTCAGCTGATTGAACAGGCGCGTCATGTCCTGGCCCACCACGGGGTCGCACGTGAGCAGGCCGAGGTCGGTGTACTGGCGCGCGGTCTTCGGGTTGTAATTGCCGGTGCCCACATGGCAGTAGCGCTTGAGGCCGTCCGCCTCTTGGCGCACCACGAGCGAGAGCTTGCAGTGCGTCTTGAGGCCCACGATGCCGTAGACCACGTGCACGCCCGCGCGCTCGAGCTTGCGCGCCCACGCGATGTTCGCGTCCTCGTCGAAGCGCGCCTTGAGCTCGACGAGCGCGAGCACCTGCTTGCCCGCGTGCGCGGCGTCGATGAGCGCGTCGATGATCGGCGAATTGCTCGACGTGCGGTAGAGCGTCTGCTTGATCGCGAGCACCTTCGGATCGGCCGCGGCCTGCGCGAGGAACGCCTGCACCGAGGTGGAGAACGAGTCATAGGGGTGGTGCAGCAGGATGTCGCGCTCGCGGATCGCCGCGAAGATGTCCTGCGCGCGGCTCGTCTCCACTTGAGCGATCTGACGGTTTGTCGTCGGTACGAACGGGCGGAACTTGAGGTCCGGCCGGTCGATGCCGCCGAGCTCGAACAGCACGGTCGCGTCGAGCGGGGCGGGCAGGCGGTAGACCTCGTCCGGCGTCACGCCCATCTGGTCGGCGAGCAGCTGGGAGAGGAACGGCGAGGTCTCGTCGGAGATCTCCAGGCGGATCGGCGGCCCGAAGCGGCGGCGCAGCAGCTCCTTCTCGATCGCGTTGAGCAGGTTCTCGGCGTCGTCCTCCTCGACCTCGATGTCCTCGTTGCGCGTCACGCGGAACGAGCGCGCCTCCTTGATGATCATGCCCGGGAACAGCGACTCCAGATGCGCGATGATGAGGTTCTCCATCGTGATGAAGCCGTAGCGCACCTCGTCGGCCTCGTCTTCGGTCATGTCGTCGACCGGCACGAGGCGGTTGATGTTGTCGGGGATCTTCACGCGCGCGAAGTGCGATTTGCCCGAAGCCGGGTTCTCCACGAGTACGGCCAGGTTGATCGAGTTGCCCGAGATGTACGGGAAGGGGTGCGCGGGGTCCACGGCGAGCGGGGTGAGCACGGGGAACACCTGCTGGCGGAAGTACTTCGAGAGGCGCTCCTGCTCGGCGATCGTCAGCTTGTCCCAGCCCAACAGCTTGATGTTCTCCTTCGCCAGGTCGGGCAGGATGTGGTCCACCACGTAGTGCGCGTGCTCGTCCTGCAGGCGGTGGGCCTGCTCGCTGATCGCGCGCATCTGCTGGCGCGGGCTCAGGCCCGACGGGCTCGTGACGGCGATACCGGTGTCGATGCGGCGCTTGAGGCCGGCCACGCGGACCATGAAGAACTCGTCGAGGTTGCTCGCGAAAATCGCGGCGAACGTGGCACGCTCGATGATCGGGATGTCTTCGTCCTGCGCCAGTTCGAGCACACGCTTGTTGAACTTGAGCCAGCTCAGCTCACGGTCGAAGAAGCGGTCCTTCGGCAGCGGCTGCTCTCCATTGAGCGCCTCGCGCTTGTCGGATTTGTCGGTCTCTGCGATGTGCTCGGCAATCTGGCTGCGCAGTATCGCCTTTGATGGTGCGTCAAAAATCTGTGTCATGCACACTACTTTAGGGCCTTGAATCCGAAAAATCACTGAAAACGGCGAAAACTTTGCTTTTTATTCAAGTTCCGCGGTGTTGTATAGGGGGCGGTGGGCTGGCATTGTGCTCAGGTCAGGTACTGGTAATCTGCATACTCCACAACGCCGCTGATGTGGCACAATGCGCCTTCGGCCAGTTCCTTCACCATGAGGCATTCCGGGGAAGGCAGGGCAACGGTGTTGCCTGCGACGATTCCCAGGTCATGGGAAGTGCGGAAGCCCCGCGCCTTGTAGTTGCGCGGATCGCCCTCCACGATAACGGCTTTGAAGCCCATTTCCGCGGCCCTACGGAACCCGAATTCGATGATGTCTTTGGAAACATGCTGTCTTTGGCGATCGGTCTTTACTGCGACAGGCGCCAGCAGCAACAGTTCATCTTCATATTTCCCTTCCAGGTGGAACCTCGAGAACATGGCATAGCCTATGATGCCGCCGAGTTCGTCCAGCATCATGAGTTCCAGTTCTGGCAGATAGAACCGTTTGCGTCGAATTTCAAGAACGAGCTGTCGGACGGTATGCGCGGATTCCCTTCCCTCTGAATCCGTGAACACGTCTTCGACAAACCGCGCGGATTCATCCAGATGCGAGCTGTCCATCGGCGTGATGAATCTTCCCATTCCTGCTCTCTTCTCTTTGTTGATTCTTTATTGATGGGGTAAGGGCGGTGTAAGGCTTGTTGTCTGCTCATGGTATGCGTTTTATTCGACTGTATCGGTTATGAGACTGGGCTCGGGGGGGCGAATCTCGCGCGGGCATCGTGCAATCGTGAGGGTTCTTTGCTCCGTGCAGAGGATTGTGTCAGCATCATGGCGTTTGTCTGTGGGCTCCAGCCGAATGTCATGATGGGTGATCTGGTGCGGCGGCGGGAACAGTATGTACGACACGCCGTGCAGTGCCGCATAACGTGTTTGAATGAACATTTTGGGCAGGTTCTGCGCGCAAAATGGCACATTGCGATGTGCGTTTAGGTAGTTGAGTGAACAAAATGGAGAATTAGTGAACATTGGCTGAATCGAGTTGCGGAATGGCGAATAGCGAGCATAATTGCAAGTACAAGAACAACTGAATAGCAGACCCACAAAAAGTATATGATCAGCAAGATTATTACGTTGAGCGGGTATTGGAAAGACTTACCGTTGCAACGATGAGGTTGTGCAGAGATTCTGCGCAGTTGGACTTGTAGGGAAGGCCCACAATAGCGTGGGCCTTCCCTTTTTTGTGCTTGAGCGGTAAAATAATGCGAATGAAATAAGGTAGTCAATAGGTGTCCCACCTCGTATGACTGTTGGTGTCTATGCTCCGCCACGAACTGCTGTCTGCGTTGCTGTGCGCGACCGTTGGTGTCTGGGGCTAGACACCAACGGTCGCCGATCGTGATCTATATGGCTGTTGGTGTCTAGGGGCTAGACGCCAACTGTTGCCGATCGTGACCTATATGGCTGTTGGTGTCTGACCATCGACACCCATGACCATTCCACTGCCGTGCACGGCGAATCCGATGTGCTTATACCAATCCGACGTGCTTATACCACTGCATTCGCTCAGGAGAGCCCCTTCTCTGCTACGGGTAGTGTTCTTTGTGCTACGGGTAGTGCTTCCGCGCCTGATTCCCAGCTACAAACGTTGGAAAATGGGGGTTTGTAGGGAGGGGCGATCTGGGAAAGCACTACCCGTAGCAAAAGAAGCACTACCCGTAGCGATACAAGGGGCACAGTTGGCACCCTGGGTTCGCACTGCGGCGCACATGATCGCGTCGGCACGGCAAACGATGGTGTAGATGAGACAGCTGGCGGTGGGCGACATTGTCGGTGGTGCCGATGACACAACTGACAATGTGGATAAGTGTGGATAGTCGACCGTCCGACCACATAGGCCAGCACAGTTTGGCCCGCACTGCGCGCATGCCGTTCAATCGAACCATGAATACAGCAGTAATGCCCTTGGGCAACATCCAGACACCGTTCGCACACCGCGATACCGCGCAATCGCCCGGCAGTCGCCGCACGACGCTCGAACCGCAGCGGTTCTACGTGCCGCACCAACAGGAGCCCGCGCGCGCCGCATCCCGCTCGGGTGTGGGCGTGCGCTGGGCGCCGGTCGCGCCGGCGCATGAGGCGCTCGCCGATCCGGCGCCCGAGCGCGAGTGCGTGACGGTCGCCGGACGCAACGTCATCACATGCACGTCCGCGAGCGGCGGCATCGGCACCACGCTCACGGCGGCGATCCTGGCGCAGCAGCTCGCCAAGCGCCATGCGTCCACTGCGCTCGTCGATGCCGACCTGCGTGTGGCCGGCGGTGGCCTCGACGTGATGCTCGGCTTGGAGCATGAGCGCGGGGTGCGGTGGCACGACGTGCACGCGCCGCTCGGCCAGCTCAACGGCCCCGCGTTGCAGCGCAAGCTGCCGAAGTGGAAGGGCGTGTCCGTCCTTTCGCACAATCCGTGGCAGGGCGAGGCGCCGGACTGGTGGGAAGTGCAGGCGGCGGTGCAGGCGCTCGCGCAGGAAGACGATGCGGTTGTCGTGGACGCCGGCCGCGGCGAGATGATCGAACAGGTCGCCACGCTTGTGGAGGCCTCGCACATTGTGTTCGTCGAACTTTCGGTGCTGGGGCTCGCCCGCGCGCAGATGCACATCGAATGGCTGGAGCAGGTCGGTCTGAACAGTGTGGAGCAGCGCCACACCCCACCCGGCATTGGGCAGGAAGTACGCCCGATGGCGGCGGTGCCGGGGCAGATCGTGGCGGTCGTGGGCGTCGAGCCGCGCGGCACGATACGCGAGCGCGGCATGGTCATGCCCGACGATGCCACGTCGTATCTGGGGCGCGATGTGCTTGGCACGCTGCGCGCGGACGGGCATCTGTGCGGCGACGTGCTGGAAGGGATTGGCGTGCGCGCGGTGCCACGCAGGAACCGCGCGGTCATCGATGAGCTGACGTCGATCGCGGAGCATGCCTGCGCGCTCGACGGCCGGCGTGACTGAGGCGTGCGAAAGGTGGATGATGGCGATGGGACATACAGCAGTGGCGCGCACGGCGGTACAGCGCACGGGCGCGATGACACCCGAACATGGCTGGCATATGGTGCCGGCGGGAGCACAGGAATCCACACAAGCAGCTGTGCGGTCGGGCGCGCAGCGGTCCGCGCCAACACTCGCGCAGCAAACCGCGCCACAGTCTGCGACGGCGTTGCAGCTCGGCCCGCTCGAGCGGTTCGCGCGCGACGGCACCGTGACCGATGTGGTGGTGACGTGCGACGGCACGGTGTGGATCGACTGCGGGCGCGGCATGCAGCTTGCGCACACCGCGATCCCGTTGCACGACCCGCATGTGCTGCGCGATTTCGCCGTGCGGCTGTGCGCCCAACTGGGCTGCCGGCTCGACGAATCACGCCCGATCGCCGACGCGAGCGCCCCGGACGGCACGCGCGTGCACGCGGTCGTCGCGCCGATTGTGCCGCATGGCGCGTCGATTTCGATCCGCTTCCCCGACCGCGTGTCGCCCGACTTGGAAGTGCTGGCGCGGTTGGGCATGTGCCCCGCGCCGTGGGTGCCGTTGTTGCGGCTGTTGGTGCAGGGCCGCGCGAATGTGCTCATCACCGGCGGCACCGGCGTGGGCAAGACGACGCTGCTCAAGGCGCTGCTGGCCTGTTGTGCGCCCCAGGAGCGCATCGTCACGGTCGAGGAGGTGCGCGAACTGCACGCCGTGCCGCACGCGCACACGGTGTCGCTTGTGGCGCGCGCGGCGAACGTCGAAGGCAAGGGCGCGGTGGGGCTGCCCGACCTTGTCAAGGCGACGCTGCGCATGCGGCCCGACCGTGTGGTGGTCGGTGAATGCCGCGGCGAAGAGGTAGCTGATCTGTTGCGGGCGTTGAATTCGGGGCACCGGGGGTCGTTCACCACGGTGCACGCGGATTCGGTGGCGCGTGTGCCGGGCCGGCTCATCGCCTTGGGTCTGCTTGCGGGGCTCGAACCGCGCGCGACGGCGATGCTGGCGGACGGCGCGTTCGACGTGCTGCTGCACTTGGAACGGGGCTCGCAATGCCGGCGCATCGCGCAGATCGGCATGGTGCAATGCGTGGACGGCCGCCTGCGCGGGCGCGTGGTGGCGCAGTGGAGTGGCACGGGCAATGCGGTGGCCGGTGAGGCGTGGAGTGATTTCGTCGCGCAGTGGAAGACGCGCGGGGCTGGAGGCGGGGCATGAACCGGTTGGCGTGGTGGGCGGCGCTGTGCGTGGGCGCCGCTGTATGGCTGTGCATGCGTGCGCCGCACGCGCGGCTGCGGGATGCGCACGATGCGCCGGGTGTGCGCGCCGACGAAGCGCGCGCTGATTCGGGCAATCAGGGGGTGAGCGTGGCGCTCGCGGGCGTCGTCGCCTCGTTGCAGGGCGGTGCCGGCGTGCTCGAGGCGCTGTGCCGTCAATTCGAGGTGCCGCAACTGCACGTCCGTGCCCGCGCCTCGCCGCTGACCAGTCCGTGCAGCGAACTGCCGCACGGGCTCGTGGCGCACGCAGCGGTGACGGACGCCAACGGCGACTGCGACGCCGAGGCAATAGCAGTGTTGCTGCAGGCGCACAGGCTCGCGGAGGAGACCGATGCGCAGATTCGCGCCGCCGCACACGGCATATGCGCGGCATATGGGGTGAGTCGCCGGCTCGGTTGCCCGGCCGCGCGCTGTTTCGACGCGGTGCGTGAATCATACGCGCGTCTGCGGCTGCGCGAAGACCTCAAGCGCAACGCGTTCGCCGTGCCGCGCTCCACGGTGCGCATGCTCATGGGGCTTCCGGCCGTCACGGTGGCGTTGGGTGAATTGCTCGGCGCGCATCCCCTCGGCGTGCTGTTCGGTTCGGTGCAGGGGGTGTGCTGCCTGCTGCTCGGCTCCGTCTGCTATGCCGTGGGCGCCACGTGGATGCATCGGCTGATGCTCGCGATGATCGGCGCACCGCCATGATCGCGCTGACGGGGCCGGCATGGATGGTGGTGGCCGCGTGCTGCGCGGCGGCGGCCGTATGGTGGCTGCCCGCGCCGCCCGTGCGGCTGCAGGACGTGCGCGCCGGCGCGCCCCGTGATGACGACTGGGAGCCTTCGGGCACCTTGGTGATCGCGCTCGTCATCGCGGCGCTTGAGCAAGGCGCATCGATTCCCGCCGCACTGCGCACCGTGGGCACCTGCTGCGGCCCCGCGTGCGCCAACGCTCTCGCCGCCGTGGCCGGTGCACTCGAGCGGGGCGTGCCGTGGGACGACGCCTGGAGTGTGGCAAGCGCGCTCGTGGACGAGCCGGGCACGCGCGGCCTGGCCGCCGTGCTGCACACGCTCGACGACGCGCTGCGCTCGCCGTGGCTAGACGGCTCGGCGGCCGTGCCGCGGTTGCGCGCCGCCGCCGAACAATTGGACTCACTCGAGCGCATGCGCATCGAGCGCGCGGCTTCCACGCTTTCGGTGCGGCTGCTGCTGCCGATGGGCCTATGTTTTCTGCCGGCGTTCCTGTGCATCGCCGTGGTGCCGACGATCATGTCGTTTGTGCAGGGCTGAAGGAATGTGGATAACTGACCGTCCGACCACATGCCCCCGTCGGGCTGGACGCGCAGACGCACATGGCGCACAGTGGACCCACGCCCCGCAACAGGGGCGCCATACAACCGAATACAGAACACCTTGAGGAATGGAGTGCATCATGAACGAACTCACCGCCATCAATGGAGATGGCTTCGCAACCCGCCACAGCTTCGTCGGCGGGGTCGGGGATTGGGCGGCCCGTGCGCAGCGCGCGGCCGTCATGCTCGACGCACGCTGGCGCACGTTGGCCGCCGAGCCGGAGGAAGGCGCCGCCACGGCCGAATACGCTGTGGTGCTTGTGGCGGCCACCGGCTTTGCAGCCATACTCGTGGCATTGCTCAAATCAGACACCATCAAGACGCTCTTGACGAACATCGTCAAGAAGGCGCTGAGTGTCGCCTAGCGATGCGCGGCACCAACGGCGCCGGTGCCGTGCGGCACATGGCGCAACGTCTTGGACGCTGGCTCCGGGCGCACGACGAGGGGGCGGCCACCGCGGAATTCGCGGTGGTCCTCCCCGCCGTGGTGGTCATGCTCGCCCTGCTGCTCTACACGGCCCGCGCGTGTGTCGTGCAGTTGGAATGCCAGGATGCGGCGGCCGCCGTGGCGCGCCAGCTCGTGGTGCTCGACGGTGACGTCGCCGCAGCGCGCGCCTCGGCAGGCGCCGGCGCGCATGTCGCGGTGACAGGCGAAGCGGACCGGTACGTCGTGACCACAACGTGCAGGGTCGTGTCCGATCCGCTGCACGTGATTCCCGGCAGTGTGCACGGCAATGCAGTGGGGGTGAAACAGGATGGACAGGCATAGCATCGGCAGCGCCGTGCGGCGCATGCGCGACAAGTTCTCCGCGCATGACGCGGGCAGCGCCACGATGGCCGGCGTGGCGCTCGTGTGCGCGGCGGCCCTGCTGCTCAGCCTGATCGCTGCCGGCGGCAACATCGTGCTGCGGCGCGGGCAGGCGCGCACAGTGGCCGATCTGGCCGCGGTCGGCGCGGCGCAGGCGCTGTGGTACGGCGAAACGGAAACGCCGTGCGTTCTCGCTGGGCATATCGCCAGCGCGAACGGCGGCGCAATCGAGTCCTGCATGGTGGATGGTGACGACGTGCAGGTGCGTGCGCGTGTGGCCACACAAGTGCCGTTCGTACGGCATGTCACGGCGCAGGCGCGCGCCGGCCCGCGCCCATGCGCCACCACGGGAGCCGTGCAACACGCGCAGGCAACGGGGCATTCCGCGTGCACAGGTGCGCGCCCGCGCCCCACACGGGTGATGCAGCCTGTATTTTAGTAGCAGCACTACGCGAATCATCGCGAGAAGGAAACAGGGCACATTATGGCATTAGCGTTATATCGTCGGTACCGTCCAGACACGTTCGCGGGCGTTATCGGGCAGGATCAGGTGACCGTGCCGCTCATGCGCGCGCTCGACGAACACAAGCTCACGCATGCGTATCTGTTCTCGGGCCCGCGCGGCTGCGGCAAGACGAGCTCGGCGCGCATCCTGGCGCGCTGCGTCAACTGCGCGGAAGGCCCCACGTCGCAGCCGTGCGGCGTCTGCGAAAGCTGCCGTGACCTGGCGACCGGAGGCCCCGGTTCGATCGACGTGGTGGAGATCGACGCCGCGAGCCACAACGGCGTGGACGACGCGCGCGAACTGCGCGAACGCGCGGGGTTCGCGCCGGCGCGCGACCGCTACAAGATCTTCATCCTCGACGAGGCGCACATGGTGACCCAGCAGGGGTTCAACGCGCTGCTCAAGATCGTGGAGGAGCCGCCGGAGCATGTGATGTTCATCTTCGCCACGACCGAGCCCGAAAAGGTGATCGGCACGATCCGCTCGCGCACGCACCATTACCCGTTCCGCCTGGTGCCGCCCGAGGTGATGGGGCCGTACCTTGAGGAGATCTGCGAACATGAGCAGATCGAGGCCGAGCCCGGTGTGCTGCGCCTGGCGATGCGCGCGGGCGGTGGTTCGGTGCGCGACACGCTTTCGGTGCTCGACCAGCTCATGGTGGGCGCGGTGGACGGCGAGATCTCGTATGACGCCGCTGTGGCGCTGCTCGGTTTCACGCCCGACGTGCTGATCGGCACAGCGATCGACGCGATCATCGACCACGACGGCGCGAAGCTGTACGACGTGATCCAGAAGGTGATCGTCGGCGGGTTCGACGCGCGCCGCTTTGTGGAGGACCTGTTGGCGCGCACGCGCGACCTGCTCGTGCTCACACTCGGCGGCGACCAAGCCGAACGCGTGCTGAGCGACGACGCCGCGGTCGAGGACCTCGAGCAACTGCATAGGCAGGCCAAGGCGCTGGGTTTGCCGACGCTCACGGCCATGGCCGAGACGATGGACGACGCGCTCGTGCATATGGCCGGCGCGATCTCACCACGCATGCGGCTCGAATTGCTCGCCGCGAAATTGCTCGCCGGCCGCGAGACCGGCTATGCGGCGATCAACACGCCCGCCAAGGCGACCGCCGACGATCCCACGAAACCCGCGCCGCACGGCGGCTTCATCGCCAATCAGGCCAAGGTCCAACAGCAGCCGGCGCCTGCGCAAGCAGCACAGCAGACGGCGCCCGCGCAGTCCACCACGCAGCCGGCGGCCCAACCGCACGCCGTGCCTGAGCCGGCCACCGCACCCGCCTGGCCCGACATGGCGGCCCGCACGCCTGCCCAGTCCACACCATCCACGCAGGCCGCCGCCCAACCCGACGGCAGCCCCGACGAGCGTTGGGACGCGTTGGTGCGCGGCCTGCCCTCGGATGTGCGTGCATACGTGGACCGCACCAAGGTGCCGCGCATCAACCTTGCGCAGGACCCGCGCACCGGCCGCTCGCGACTGTGGATCAAGTTCGACACCCCGATGAGCAAATACGCGTTCGCGCTCGCCGTCAGTGCCGAAAGCGTGGACGGCACCACGAAGGTCGTGGATATTCTGCGCGCCCAAGTGCGCCGCGTGTTCGGCCCGCAGGTGGCGCTCGCACCGACCGAGAAAATGGCCGACGGCCAGGTGGCGCCGCCGCTGAGCAAACTGCCGGCCGACCAGCAGCAGCGCATCAAAGCGCAGCTGCTGGCCGGCAGCCTGCAGTCGCAGATCGCAGGGCGTGCGGAACGCGAACCCAGCGAGCACAGCGCTGCGGCCGGCGAGGCGACGTCGGACGCCGACGCCGTGCACCGAGCCGCGCCCGCGCAATCTGCACCCGCTGCCTCGGCCGCGGCGCCCGCGCTCGACGACATCGACCCGTGGGCGTACCCGGAAGACGAGCAGACGCACATCGACTTCGACCGCGTCTCGTCGTTCGAACAGCAGGCGGCGCAGGCGCGCGCTGCCAAGCCCGACGACCCGTGGCAGCGCATGCCGGGGGAGTCGGCGCCGGGCCGTGCGCCTGCGCAGCCCGAGGCCGCCGAGCCTGTGCAGCCCGAGCCTGCGCCACAGGTGGATCCGGATGAGGACGAGTATTCGATGACCGACGAATCCATCAGCACGTCGATGATGATGGATCTGGACGCCGTCAAGGAATTATTCGACGTCAAGTCTGTTGAGGATTTCAGCGCCGACGACCCGAAGAACCCGCGCAACCTGCAGGCGCAGAAACACCACGACGAGCACTGACCGGCGCATACGACTAGGAGGATCAGGAGACGGCAATGGCCTTGGCTTATGACGGTGCGATCCAGCGCCTTATCGACTCGTTCGCGAGCCTGCCCGGCATCGGGCCCAAAGGCGCGCAGCGCATCGCGTTCTATCTGCTCGGCGCGCCCGACGACGAGGCGCAGCGCCTCACCGAGGCCATCGCCGAGGTCAAGGCGAAAGTGAAGTTCTGCGAGATCTGCGGCAACGTGTGCGAAACGAGCCCGTGCACGGTGTGCGCCGACCCGCGCAGGGACCACACGGTGATCTGCGTCGTCGAAGAGCCGAAAGACGTGATGAGCATCGAGCGCACGCGCGAATACCGCGGCCTCTACCATGTGCTCGGCGGCGCGATCAACCCGATGGCCAACATCGGCCCCAACGACCTCAACATCGCCCAACTGCTCAACCGCCTGCAGACCGACGAAGTCAAGGAGATCATTGTGGCGCTCAACCCGAACATCGAAGGCGAGGCCACCACAACGTACCTGAGCCGGCTGCTCACCCCGCTCGACGTGAAGGTCACGCGGCTCGCGAGCGGCCTGCCGGTGGGCGGCGACCTGGAATACGCCGACGAGATCACGCTCTCGCGCGCGCTGCAGGGGCGCCGCGCGGTCTGAGACTGCCCGGTTTTTCCGCATTATGGTCGGCACTGTGGAATCGCGTGCGCGGTTCCATATAATAATCACGCTTCCCGCGTACACTGAAACGCGTACCGAGGGACGGTTCACCAGACAAGAAGATTGGATAGCAGTGGCTCTTATCGTGCAGAAATACGGCGGTTCGTCTGTCGCCGACCCCGACTCGATCAAGCGTGTGGCACGGCGCATCATCGAAACCAAGAACGCCGGCAACGACGTGGCGGTGGTGGTTTCGGCGATGGGAGACACCACCGACGACCTCATCGACCAGGCGCTGAGCATCGATTCCGACCCGCCGGCGCGCGAAATGGACATGCTCATGACCGCGGGCGAGCGCATCTCGATGAGCCTGCTGGCCATGGCGATCCACGCGGCGGGCTCGCACGCCTATTCGTTCACCGGCTCGCAGGCCGGGTTCATGACCGACGCGCAGTTCGGCGCCGCGCATATCCGCGCCGTCAAGCCGGACCGTGTGCGCCGCGCGCTCGACAAGGGCAGTGTGGCGATTGTGGCCGGATTCCAAGGCGAGAACGAGCGCGGCGACGCCACGACGCTCGGCCGCGGCGGCTCCGACACGTCCGCCGTCGCGCTCGCTGTGGCGCTCGGTGCCGACGTGTGCGAAATCTACACCGACGTGGACGGCGTGTTCACCGCCGACCCGCGCATTGTGCCCACGGCCCGCCGCATCCCGGTGATCGGTTACGACGAGATCCTCGAAATGTCGTCGTGCGGTTCCAAGGTGCTCGCGCTGCGCTGCGTGGAATACGCCCAGCGCTTCAAGATGCCCTTGCACGTGCGCAGCTCCTTCTCTCACCGCAGCGGCACGCTCGTGGTGCCTGAAGGCGTGGACCCGCACACCCTGCCCAATCTCTAGGGGCCCCGGATTTTTCAACCAAACTTTGTACAGAACCAAGCAGAACCTACGGAGAGCAACATGAACGAGAACGAAGACAAGTCGATGGGCGATCTGTTCCCAGACCTGGGCCAGGAGACGCCGATCATCTCCGGCGTGGCGCACGACAGCAGCGAATCGCTCGCCACCGTGCGCGGTGTGACCGACGAGCCGGGCATGGCGGCGCGCGTGTTCACCCGCCTCGCGCAGATCGGCGTGAACATCGACATGATCGTGCAGGCGGGCGCCTCGACCGGCACCGCCGACATCTCGTTCACCGTGCCGGGCGCCGACGCCGCGCGCGTGCGCGAAGTGCTGCTGCAGGAGCAGGACGTGCTTGGCTACGATTCGTTCGACGTCAATCCGAACGTGGGCAAGGTGGCTGTGGTCGGCGTCGGCATGAAGACGCATTCCGGCCTTGCTGCGCGCTTCTTCGAGGCGTTGAGCGACAAGGGCATCAACGTGCTGATGATCTCCACGTCGGAGATCCGCATCGCCGCGCTTGTGCCGCTCGACCAGCTCAACGAGGCGGTCAAGGCGCTGCACACCGCCTACGGCCTCGACGCGGACCAGGTGGAAGCGGTCGTCTACGGCGGCACGGGCCGCTGAACCAACAGCACAGTACACGGCACAACAGGGCAAACACGGTAAAGGAGTCCGGCAATGGTACAAATCAACGAACGCGGCGTCAATGTGGCGGTGCTCGGCGCGACCGGCCAGGTGGGCATGGTCATGCGCCGCGTGCTCGACGAGCGTGACTTCCCGATCAAGGACCTGCGTTTCCTCGCCTCGGCGCGCTCCGCGGGCCAGACGCTCAACTGGCGCGGCCACGACATCACGGTCGAAGACGTGGCCACGGCCGACCTGAGCGGCATCGACATCGCGATCTTCTCCGCAGGCGGCGGCACCTCGAAGCAGTGGGCGCCCAAGTTCGCCGAAGCCGGCGCCATCGTGATCGACAACTCCTCGCAGTGGCGTCTGCATGACGACGTGCCGCTCGTGGTGGCCGAAGTGAACCCGGACGACCTCGACGAGATCCCCGCCGGCATCGTGGCCAACCCGAACTGCACGACGATGGCGATCATGCCGGTATTGAAGCCGCTCGCCGACGCCTTCGGCCTCAAGCGCCTCATCGTCAGCTCGTACCAGGCGGTTTCCGGTGCGGGCCGCGCCGGCGTGGAGCAGCTCATGAACGAAGCGAAGGCCGCGGTCGAACAGGGCGCCGACAAGCTCGTGTTCGGCGGCGACGCGATCGACTTCCCGGAGCCGACGAAGGTCGCGCGCACGATCGCGTTCAACGAGGTGCCGATGATCGGCGACATCGTCGACGACGGCTCCGAAGAGACCGACGAAGAGCAGAAGCTGCGCAACGAAAGCCGCAAGATTCTGCACCTGCCCGACCTCAAGGCCTCGTGCACGTGCGTGCGTGTGGGCGTGTTCACCTCGCACGGCATGAGCGTGAACGCCGAATTCGAGCAGGACGTGACGCCGGATCAGGCGCGCGAAGTGCTCGGTGAGGCGCCGGCCGTGGAGCTCGTGGACATTCCGACCGCGCAGCTCGCCGCAGGCAAGACGCCGAGCTTCGTGGGCCGCATCCGTCAGGACCAGGCCGTCGACGGCAACAAGGGCCTCGCGTTCTTTGTGACGAACGACAACCTGCGCAAGGGCGCCGCGCTCAACGCGGTCGAGCTCGCCGAGGTCGTGGCGCAGAAGCATTTCGCCGACCAGCTCTGAGTGGCCGGCTCACCTGTTTGCTACGGGTAGTGTCCCTTGCGCTACGGGTAGTGCCTGTTTCAGCAGACCGCCTCTAGGAATCGCCATTTACCAACGCTTCTACGTGAGATCTGGCTATGGAGGCACTACCCGTAGCGCAAGGGGCACTACCCGTAGCGTAGGAGGGAAAGAGGTTGCCATGCGCCGCCATGGGTGATGCTCGCGCCGAGCGCGAACAGGGCGGCGGCTATGCTGGGAAGCATGTCATTGGCATCGATTGAAGCGACCAAACAACTGGACCGCATTGTGGCACTCGGCTACCCGGACGTGGCGGACATGAGCTCGGATTCGTTCCGCGCGCTCGCCCGCCCGCTCATCAGCGCGCTCGAAGACAGCGACCTCGGCACCGACATCCTGCTGGTGCCCACGCGCGAACTCGTCACGCCCGAATCGCTGATCGCGCGCACGAGCATCAACCGCATGGCCGGCTTCACCACCATGCCGCCGCGCGACATCGCGAGCTTCCTGCCGACCGACGGGTTCGAACCGCCGGAGGGCCCGTTCTACCTGGTCGTCAACCCGCACACGGGCACATGCTACGTGAACCGCGAGCCCGACGTGGCACGCAAGCTCATCGAATCCGACGAGCGCATTCCGCTCACGCTCGAGGAGGGGCTCGCCGTGGCCACGCAACACCCCGAATGGCTGCTCGAGAAGAACGGCTTCAATCTGCTCGGCTCGCGCAGCGCCGACGGCCGTGTGCCGAGTATCTGGATGAGCCAGAACGCGCCGCGCTTGGGATCCGTGTGGCCGAATTCGCGGCACACGTGGCTCGGCAATGCGTATTGCGTGGCGCGCCGCGGCATCAATCTGATCGGCTGACCGGGCGCATGGCCGGCTTATACACGATAGTTGTAAATAAGATGCGTGGATATGCCAGCATTCGGACGTTTCGCCGCCGGTTCTTCGCTAGGCTGTATAACGTAGCGGTTGTGCGTGCTCGCGCGCACTCGCTATATGAACTATCATATTGATTATTTATATAGGGAATAACTATATCTACAATAACAGTAAAAAAGGAGGAGAGATGGGTCAGGATCAATCGTCTGTGTTTGATCTCGCCGCAGTGGCTGCGGCATCCAACGGAGGGAACAACGACCCGCTGCTGCCTCCGGCGCGTTTCATCGGTGCCCCGCAGAAGCCGAGCGATATGCCCTACACGAAGTACGTGGCATACGACAAGCAGGTGCCGTTCGACTACCCGGAGCGCACGTGGCCGGGCAAGCGACTGCAGCGCGCACCGCGCTGGTGCTCCGTCGATCTGCGTGACGGCAACCAGGCACTGGTGAATCCGATGGACTCCGAGCGCAAGCTGCGCTTCTGGACCATGCTTGTGGACATGGGCTTCAAAGAGATCGAAGTCGGCTTCCCGAGCGCCTCGGAAACCGATTATGACTTCATCCGCATGCTCATCGAGCGTGAGCTGATCCCCGACGACGTGACGATCGTGGTGCTCACGCAGGCCCGCGAGCACCTGATTCGCAAGACCTACGAGTGCCTCAAGGGCTGCAAGCGCGCGATTGTGCACTTCTACAACTCGGTCTCGGTGCTGCAGCGCGAAGTGGTGTTCCGCAAGGACCGCGACGGCATCAAGAAACTCGCGACCGACGCCGCGGCGCTGTGCAAGGAGCTCGAGGGCGACGCCGAGGGCATCGACCTGTATTACGAGTATTCGCCCGAATCGTTCACCGGCACCGAACCGGAGTACGCGGTGGAGGTGTGCAACGCGGTGATCGGCGTGATCAAGCCGACGCCCGAGCACCCGATGATCATCAACCTGCCGGCCACGGTGGAGATGACCACGCCGAATGTGTTCGCCGATCAGGTGGAGTACGTCTCCAACAACCTCGACGACCGCGACGCCGTGGTGCTTTCGCTCCACCCGCACAACGACGAGGGCATGGGCGTAGCCGCGGCCGAGCTCGGCATCCTCGCCGGCGCCGACCGCATCGAAGGCTGCCTGCTCGGCAACGGCGAGCGTACCGGCAACGTGGATCTGGTGACGATCGGGCTCAACCTGCTCACGCAGGGCATCGACCCGCAGCTCGACCTGTCCGACATGCCCACGATCCGCCGCACGGTGGAGTACTGTAACCAGATCAAGATCTCGGAGCGCCACCCCTACGCGGGCAATTTTGTGTTCACCGCGTTCTCCGGCTCGCATCAGGACGCCATCAAGAAGGGTCTCGAGGCCCGCGAAGTGGCGGCCGGCATGGCCGGCAGCGAAGTCGAGAACTTCGTGTGGCTCGTGCCGTACCTGCCGATCGACCCGAAGGACATCGGCCGGTCGTACGAGGCGATCATCCGCGTCAACTCGCAGTCGGGCAAGGGCGGCATGGCGTACCTGCTCAAGGCGAACCACAACCTCGACCTGCCGAAGAAGCTGCAGGTGGAGTTCGAGCGCGTGGTGCAGCAGCACGCCGACGAGACGAAGAAGGAAGTCAAGGACGGCGACATCTGGCGCCTGTTCAAAGACGAGTACCTGCCGGTCGAAGACGGCGGCGCCGTGGCGAGCGGTGACGCGCTGAGCGACATCGGCGACGCCTCGCTTGAACAGTGGGGCCGCCTCAAGCTGCTCAAGGTCAGTGTGTCGTCCGGCGAGGACGGCTCCGACACCGTGCTGCATGCCACTGTGCTCGACCGCGGCATCAACGTGGGCCACGAGCCCGAGGTGACGCGCGAGATCACCGGCAACGGCAACGGCCCGATCGCCGCGTTCCTCGATGCGCTCAAGTCCTTCGGTGTGGAGGCCTCGGTGCTCGATTACGCCGAGCACACGATGTCCGTGGGCACCGACGCGCTCGCCGCTTCCTACGTGGAATGCGAAGTCGGCATGGAGGACGAGGAGAAGCGCATTGTCTGGGGCGTCGGCATCGATTCGTCGATCATCACGAGCTCGCTCAAGGCGATCATCTCCGCGATCAACCGCTCCGGCCGCTGATCTACGTGATTTTCTGAGAAAGCAGCTGTCAACTATCTGTTGGCGGCTGCTTTTCTGCATTTGTAGCGGGGTCGTATGTTTTGTAAAGAAGTGTATGACGTGGCATTGTGTTCTTGAGGTTCACTTACTTATTATTATATCGCAATATTAATAAACAATATGAGAGGGTAGAAATATGGGAAATAATCGTTCGGGTAGACATTTTATGTCTTCTTTGATTGGTGCCATCTCAGCGCTGTTGCTCGTATTGGGAACGGGGTCCACCGCTAATGCCATTCAGCCATACAGCCCACGGATTAACGTTCCCTGTACGGCTCAGCAGCATAGTAATCAGGCCAAGCTGACCTGCACTAATTCGCCTGTGTACGTTCGGGCGAAGATCGCCTGTCGTATGTGGCCCGATCAGTACACTGGTTGGATAAAGAATGGTGTTAGCTATTCCGGCGGATGTCCATTTGGTATGAACGATACTGCGAGTGGCAATCCTGTCAGCATGGAAGTTGGAAGTGCATGATTCTCATGTCATGCTGACACTCACCTTTATGGATGGCCCTTCAGTCACTGAAGGGCCATCCATAAAGGTGAGCTCAATGGAAGATTGTGTTGTATCCGGGGAAGACATGGATGTTAAGGCTTGTCATATCACGTATCGATATGGACAGAAAAAGGTATTAGATGACGTATCGTATACATTTGGTGGTGGTTTGTATGGGCTACTTGGTGTAAACGGTGCGGGTAAGACCACGTTGTTGAAGTTGCTGGCCACGATTATACAACCGGAATCGGGGAGCCTGTCTATCGATGGTGATGAAGCGTTGAGCCGACAGGGGCGCAAACGTGCACGAACCCATATTGGATACTTGCCGCAATGTTTTGATTTATTGGAGGCGTCAACAGTCCTTCACAATGTCCAATATGCTGCTTGGCTGCATGGGGGAAGTTGGCGAGATGCCGGTCGACGGGCCTATGAGGCTTTGGAATTGGTTGGATTGCGCGAGCGTGCACAATCACTGGTTAAGGGGCTATCTGGTGGAATGCGACAGCGTCTGGGCATTGCCTGTGCGATGGTTCCTTTTCCTGGCGTATTGTTATTGGACGAGCCCAGTGTGGGTTTGGATCCATTGCAACGCATACGGTTAAGAGAGGTATTGCACGGATATGCCCGTGATAATACCGTCATTCTCAGTACACATCTCGTGGATGATGTGGTCGCGATGGCGGATCATATTTTGGTGCTGGACCGTGGCTCCCTGATTTTCGATGGTGATGCGGATGACTTGGCGGCAATGGGAGAAAATGCAGAGGAGATGACAACCATATGGGAATCCGGATACCGTAGACTGCTTGCTGGGCGGATTTCCGAAGATGCAGAAGATGTGGAAATGTACGGGGATTGCCTATGATGTGTATACAACAGAGGCCTCAGAGGTTGGGAATAGGGATTCTGGCGCCGCTGGCTGGGCCAAGTACTGTGATATTCGTGTTGTTTATGGTGACATACCCATTATTGATGAGTCTACGTAATTATGGTTTGGGAGGCTTTGGTCCCGATCCTGTGCTGAGGGAATCCGCTCTATTGGTGGATTTGACGTGGATGCATTTGGGAACCAGCTGTATAGCGATATTATATGGTACGTGGCTTGCTGCCAAGACGGCATCTTCACGATGCCCGATTAACGCATGGTGGTCGAGTGGCCGTATGATGCGACGTTTTGTCACTCCAATGGGTAAGGGTGCCATTATTTGTGCCGGGACATACGGTGTTGCAATGCTGCCTGCCATTACGAGGACCCAATATGCAACTACAGCTGCGTTTCCATGGGGAAGTTGGATATTTGGCATGACGATGCCAGCGATCATGTTTGTTATCGGCTACGCCATTGGTGTCTTCATCGGGAATCAATGGGCGCTTGTTCCTTCATTGGTGGTTGCGTTGCTGTATGCCGCCTCTGGCTTTTTTGTACGAACAAGCATGCCGGCATCAAATGTCTATCCTCGTTATTGGGGCAGTAGATGGACTGGGGTATTGCCCGTAGTGGATTCTGGAATGGGCTTCGAACCCGGATTGCGTCTTGACCCATGGTTTGTTGTGACTCGGTGCGTGTTCCTCATGGTGGTCTTGTGTTCCTGTGCCGTTGGCTGCATGGTATTCGCGGGAGGTTATGGGTGGAAGACATGGAAAGCGGCATCGGCTTCCGTCATCACCCCCATAGTCATTGTCGGATTGATTATAGGATATATGGGTCCTCGTCCCTGGATGCGCAGCGAGCCATTTATGCCTATGTGTAAACAAGTGAAAGGTGTTGCTCTCACAGTATGCTCGCATCCTGATGACACTGCCGTGCATGACAAATATACTCGGGCGCTGACATCATTCGCCTCGTGGTTCCCATCAGAGTGGGCTTTGAGTCGACAGCATGCCATCACTGTGCTTCTTGGTAATTCGTTCACGTCGTCAGACCCGAATCGACCCTATAATCTGACGGAGGCCGGTTCTCGCATGGTAACAGCGGGGAGGCCAAGTGTGATACAGATGCATACCGATACGGTGAGTGCTGCGACAATCAACTTCAGTGATATCCGTGATCTTTCGATGGCGCTTATCGACATTTGGCTGCCTGCTGAGTGCGCTACCGAGGCGCGTCGTCATGTATTCGACCACGATCAATTGATGAATGGCGCCGATGTGACAGCATTCATTTTGACGCAGATGCCCGACCGCATGGATAATTTAGCCGGTTTAGGACACGGCTATACGTTAACTGGGTCAGCCAGAGATGAGGCAGCTCGCATTCTCATGACAATGAATGACGAACAATTCCGCAAATTTGTCATAGATCATGAGGCTGCACTCGGTGCATGTCAAGTCTCCCCAGATGATGTGATTGGTAATGCTGCTCAGAGTGATGGAGGAACTTGATGAGTGCCTTGCGTATCTGGTTCACAGCGCGCCATGCGCGGGTATGGTTGGTATTCGTGATTGGCTCCTCCTGTATGTTTGCGATATTGACGCTAGTTACACGTGGGGAGCCTGGACTATTAGCCGTACTGTCGGATACTGTATGTACCGGGATTCAAGTCGACACATCCGATATGGTGATTAGTGGTGTCAGTCAATGTGGAGCAGGCATGGTGCGGCGGCAGATTATCGTGCCGTTGGCGGAGCTGTTAATAACTGCTTTCACTGCAGGAGCATTGGTATGCCTAAAGCCGAGAATGATTGCATGGGAGTGCTTGTGTTTGTCGCGTATTCGTCTAGCTGCATTCAAAGGACTCATGCTGACGATTTGCGTGCCGCTCAGCAGCGCTGTGTTTAGCACAATATGCGCACAAAGGATGTTTGGAACAGTTGGCGGCTGGCCGCTTGTTGTGAATAGTACGGCGGATATGGCTATATTGGTTATGTCGATGGCGGTGTTGGATGCGTTTTATGGTCTATGGGCCGGATTGGGGCTTATTGTTGTAAACATGTTGACGCAATCTTGGCAGATATCGATGGGAATTGCGTTGCGTGCATATTCGTGGTCAAATACTGATTCGCTTGCAACAATTGTTGTTCTTGCGGGCGCTATATTGTCGATTGGTTGTGTATGTTGGACCGCTACAGCCGGACGTGGCTTATTGTCACGGTATTGGTATGACTGAAGCCATGGCGGTGAAGATGCATGTGTATTGCTGGCTCATGTCCAAGTCGATTAGCTGCACAACCACGGAGGAATCCATGGGGGGCACTCTATGATGAGATGTTTATCCGGTTGCTGTGATGGGACGGAATCTGGGGTGAGGATCTCATGGGGCAGGGTGGTTGGATTGCTTAATAGCAAAATCGAGACGAGGGATGCGAATAGTTTCATGAGAAACGCTCCTTTCGTTTTGGGATTGCGGATGCTCTGCGTGTAGATACTATGCATAAAAGTGGTTTTCACTTACAAGGCGATGTAAAGTTTTCTGGGACAGGCAAACTGGGGATGATATCAAAAACTCGCCAAAGTGTGTCAGGGATGATGCGAAAGGTTTTGGTAAAAGGGAGGTGGAGAATGACCACGCCAATTCTTGCTGTCATCGATAATGATGCATGGGCGTTACGGACGATAATGCAGTGGCTGAAAACACAGCCGCAAATGTGTACCGTGGCATGGGGGACCACTTCCTGCGCGCAGGCGGTGCATGATTGTCTGTATGCGCAGCCGTCGGTGGATGTGCTACTTGTGGACATGGCACTCGGGTCCATGAGCGGTCCAGGATTGTGCAAGCTCATTCGTAGGCAATCGGCTCGTCCGGCCATGCTTGGTATGACGGCACTGGATCCGGAGAACTATCGAGAAGATCTTGCAATGGCAGGGGCACAAGGAATTATGAACAAGAAAGTCGTCATGCATGGATTGCCGCTGTGGATTCCTACCTTGGTCCAAGGTGGGAGCATGGAGCCCGGTGTCTTTCCTGATGCCGCATCGGCTCATCAGGCCTTATGCGGACGTTTGAGCATAGTATCCGGTGATGCGTTAAGCGCGCGTGAGCGGGAAGTGTTGTCTTTGTATGCGAAAGGAAAATCGACGAAGGAAGTAGCAGGAATCATGAACATCACCCGGAACACCGTCTATGCATTCGTCAAACGGGCTGCTGCGAAATTGGGTGTGCATAATCGGGGTGAAGCCATAGAAAAGGCCCGATGGTATGGCATGCTCTAGTCATGGATTGAATGCTGTTGACCGCGATGCCCCGTTGTGCGCTACCATGCGAGTTCGTGCCAAGTCGGTGCCTCATTCGTTGCTGCATGGTATCGCAGCGCTGTGGACGGTATTGCTTGCTTTGGATTCTTATCTGTTCGTAAGGTCAGACGATTGGGGATTCTGGTGCATCGTCATTGTTGAGATTGCCAGTGTATGGCTCTTGGCATATAAACCGCTTATTGGCGTCGTTGGTATTGGTATCGTATGGTGCCTGGCTTATACAGTGCCCATTCCTACACCGTCATCTTATGTCAATGTGGGGTTGACAGCCGTGGGGGTGCTTGGCTATCTCAGTATGCCTTTTGCGGTAGTTTTTTCGATATCATTTGTCGTTGTACGACATGTGATGCGCGTAGTGATTCTGCAGTCAGGCTCTCCGCCGACCATGATGCTTGAAATTATGATGCTGGCCAATATGCTCGTTGTTGCCACTGCGGGATTTATTGTACGCACAGTGCAGAAAGCAGTGCATAAGCGCGCCCAACAACGTCGGCAGCACGAGCGATTGGTCATTGTCTCCGGTCTTCATGATGTGGCATGCAACAATCTCGTCTATGCGTTGCTTCTGTTGCGTCAACTGCAAGCCGCTGATGACGAACGGGCTGAACAGTTTTCAACAATCGCCATAGCTGTTGACGATGCACTTATGTCGGTGCAGGCAGGTATTCACCTGTTGCAATCGGGTGGGGATTGCTCAGCTACTACTCAGGAACATCCCCGTACGTTGCCTCTACAGAAGGAGATAGAGCAGCAGAAACAACGCGTGCATGTGCTCGGATTCGACGGACTGGTATCGGTCGAAGTCAACGCGCGGTATATCACAGCCAACGATGAGCGTATGGCCGCGCTCGATGGTCTGATTCACGAGTTGTTCGGCAATCTGGTCAAGTATGGTGACTCCACGCATCCGTATGTGCTCACCGCCGATGTACAGGGGGATGTATTGCGTATCTCGTGGTGCAACACCCGTGCCACACAGCCGAATATCAGGATCTCCTCCGGCTCAGGCATTGCTGCGTGCACGCGCATCCTCGAACAATGTGGTGGCACGCTCTCAACCAAGCATGATGGCGACGTATGGTGTGCTGAAGCGTCGATGCCGGTTTTGATGCCCGTGATTGATATACGCTGAGGGGGCTGCCGTCCTGATTGTTCAGGATGAACTGCACCCCTCGTATTGTCACGCTTGGGGTTTGTTCCCCTGCGCGTCGCCTCCGGGATTGGTGCCTCCGCCCTGATTGCCGGTTGGCGGTTCACTTGGCGGAGTGCTGCCTGACGGCTCCGGCGCCGGCGTGGCTGGAGACGAGCTGCTTCCGCTTGGCTCCAGCTGCGGTGCCTTGTCGGGCGTCGTCTGCTCTGGCTGCGGCGCCGGCGTGGTCGGGGTAGTGGTGCTTTCACTCGGCGTCGGCGTGGGCTGGACCTGCTGCTGGTTGCCGTAGTTGTTGCTGGACTGGCGCTTGCCGCCCAGACCCCAGTCTCCGTCAGGACCGCCGATCACGCCGTTGTCCACGGCGTCGGGGAACTGCTCGACCGGCATGTCGGCGACCGCCGTCGTCATGAATTCGGTGAACAGGTGCGACGGGTAGCCAGTGGACGAGACGCCATAGCCGGCGAACTGCGGCACCACCTGGTTCTCGCCGTTCGGGCCCGGGTTCCAGATGGCCCACACGTTCATCAGCTGCGGTGTGTAGCCCACGAACGAAGCCGCGGTCTCGTCGTTCGCCGTGCCCGACTTGCCGGCGACCGGGCGGCCGAGCGCGCTTGCCACGCCGGCGGCCGTGCCGTACTGCGTGGTGCCGAGCATCGCGTGCTGCACCAGGGCGCAGTCGTTCTCGTCGAACACCTTGGTGGTGTTGAGGTTCGGCTGGTACATGTCTTTGTCGCCTTTGAGCACGCGGTCCACCACGTGCAGCGTGTTCTTCGTGCCGTTGTTGGCAATCGTGGAGTGGCCCTGCGCCAGATCCCACACGGTGAGCGAGTTGATGCCCAGGATGTTGTAGAGCGTGTCGGTCTGGATGTCGCCGCTGATGCCGGCGTCATGCGCGATCTGCGCGTACCGTTCCGGCGTCAGGTGCTCGTTGACGTTCATGAACACCGTGTTCACCGAGTTCGCGGTGGCCTGGTTGAGGTTGATGTTGCCCCAGCTGATGCCGAGCGCGTTCGGCACTTCGGCGAAGGTGCCGGGTGTGGTTTCGAACTCCTCGGGCGAGTTGCCGTTGAACAGCGTCGCGAAGCTCACGTCGCTCTGCGCGGCGCCGACCAGACCGAAGGGCTTCATCGTGGAGCCGGGCTGGAACGTGGACTGCGTGGTGTTGTTGAGCTGCTGCTTGAGGTAGTCGGAGCCGGCGTACATCGCCTTGACCGAACCGGTCTTCTGGTCGACGGCTATGCCGCCCACCTGCAGTGTTTCCGGCATGCCCTCGGGGCGTTCGTCGCCCACCTCCTGGATGCGGTCCTGCAACGCCTTGTCGATGGTGGTCACCACCTTGTAGCCGCCCGTTTCGAGCTCGTCCTTGTTGAAGGCCTTGGCGTTGATCAGCTCCGATTCCACGGTGGAGAGCAGGTAGCCGTTCGGGCCCGCGAAGTCGTTGCTGAGTGTGTACTCCTTGACCTGCGGGAACTGGGCGCTGGCCGCTTCGGCGTCGGTGATGTAGCCGTCCTCCTTCATGATGCGGATCACGCGGTCGAAGCGCTTCTTCGCCTGCTCGGGGTTCTCCTGCGGATCCCACGAGCTCGGCGCGGGGATGATGCCGGCGATCATGGCCGCCTCGGAGACGGTGAGGTCCTTGGCGTCCTTGCCGAAGTACGACTGTGCCGCGGCTTGGATGCCGTACGCGCCGCGCCCCAGGTAGATCGTATTCATGTAATTGCACAGCACCTGGTCTTTGTCTTGCGAATTCGCGATTTTCATCGCCAGGATCGCCTCGCGGATCTTGCCGGCGTACGACGTGGTTTCGCCGAGGTAATACCGCTCCGCGTACTGCTGTGTGATCGTCGAGCCACCTTGGCGCGAGCCGGTGGTCAGGTTGTTGTAGAGCGCACGGGCCATGCCCATGATGTCGATGCCCTTGTTCGTGTGGAACGAGCGGTCCTCCGACGCCACGATCGCGTTGCCCACGTAGTCGGGCAGCACGGAGCAGTCGATGATCTCGCGGTTCTGCGACGAGATCGAACCGATCGGGGTGGTGCCGTCGCTGTAATAGATGTTCGTCTTTTCGGCGATCGCCACTTTTTCGGGCTGGGGGATGTCCGTGGTGGCATACAGGTAGATGAACAAGCCGATGCCGGCGAGCAGGATCGCGCCGATCACACCAAGCAGGATCTTCCACCACAACCCTTTCTTGCGGTTCTTCGGCTGCTTGGAGCCGTTGGAATGCTTGCGGCTGCCACTGGGACGTGTACTGCTCGAACGCGTGGCGGTGCGGCGCGTGGAGGAGCCTGCCTTGCCGGTGGAACCGGAGGCGGCGGTGCGCGGCTTGGCGCCATTGGGGCGTGAGCTTGTGGTGCGTGTATGTGAAGCCATGGGCACCACGGTAATCGTCCCACCTGAAAAAAGGCGGGTTCGCCAATGGAAAATATGGGGTCCGGCTGTCTGCGGGAGGGGTGGGCAAACGGCCGCAATCTGTGGTTTTCCAGCGCTTCGGCTATCGTCGAACCGCCCCGTGATGGCAATTGCGGGGGTGTGAAGGTATGCTTGAAGGTTGTATGAACGCACGCAACTTTGGAGGAGTCGTTTCAGATGAGCATTCGCGTGGCTATCGCCGGTGTGGGCAATTGCGCCTCGTCGCTGGTGCAAGGTGTCACTTACTATAAAGACACCAAAGACGAAGACAAGATCCCGGGCCTGATGCACAACAATTTCGGTGGCTACCGGGTTCGTGACATCGAGTTCGTCACGGCGTTTGATGTGGACGCCGAAAAGGTGGGCAAGGACCTGTCCGAGGCAATCGGCGCATCGCAGAACAACACAATCAAATTCGCGGATGTGCCCGAGCTGGGCGTCGAAGTGCTGCGCGGACCCACGTACGACGGTCTGGGCGAATACTACCGTGAGATGATCGAGGAATCCGACGCGGAGCCCGTGGACGTGGCCCAAGTGCTGCGCGACAAGAAGGTCGACGTGCTGATCTCGTACCTGCCGGTCGGCTCGGAGGAAGCGGACAAGGCGTATGCGCAGGCCGCGATGGACGCCGGCTGCGCGTTCGTCAACTGCCTGCCCGTGTTCATCGCGTCCGACCCGGAGTGGGCGCAGAAGTTCCGCGACGCCGGCGTGCCGATCGTCGGCGACGACATCAAGTCGCAGGTCGGCGCCACGATCACGCACCGCGTGATGGCCCGCCTGTTCGAGGACCGCGGCGTGCGACTCGACCGCACCTACCAGCTCAACGTGGGCGGCAACATGGACTTCATGAACATGCTGCAGCGTTCGCGCCTGGAGTCGAAGAAGATCTCGAAGACCCGCGCCGTCACCTCCGTGGTGCCGCACGAGATGGATCCGTACAATGTGCACATCGGCCCATCCGATTACGTGGCCTGGCTCGACGACCGCAAGTTCGCGTTCGTGCGCCTCGAAGGCACCACGTTCGGCGATGTGCCGCTCAATCTTGAATACAAGCTCGAGGTGTGGGACTCCCCGAACTCCGCCGGCATCGTGATCGACGCGCTGCGTGCCGCCAAGATCGCCCTCGACCGCGGCCTGGCCGGTCCGATCCTCGCGCCGTCGTCGTACTTCATGAAGTCCCCGGCCGTGCAGCATGAGGACAATGAGGCACGCCAGCTCGTCGAGGAGTTCATCGCCGGCACGGTCGAGGCGACCGAGGACCAGCTCAACGCCGACGTCGCCAAGGCGAAGGCCGACGGCAAGGACGTCTGGAAGGCCTGACGCCACAGCCGGTTCCACTTGGTCCCGGCATGGTGTACACTGGTCAAAGCCTCCGCGTGGCACTACGTCACCCAATCCCCCCAGGGCAGGAATGCAGCAAGGGTAAGTGGCCTCTGGTGGGTGCGCGGAGGTTTTTCCATACCCGCACAATCTTCTCCTTCTCGCTCATCGGCGCATATTGGTCGTATAGAAGTCAAATGTGTGTGGTTTCACTATCCGTGGGGTATAGGCCAAAGTGGGGCATATAGGTCAACGAGTTATTGCTTTGGCTTTCTAGTCGGTGCTGTTTGGATAGCGGGCGCTGGTGTGTAATTCGTTCCAGTCGATGCCAGTGCCGAAGCTGTGTTGGGGTGGGGAGTCGTTTCCATCAAAGGAATGCCTTGCGGTGGTAGTTCCTGTCTGGGCTCAGACAGGGACTACCACCGATTGCGCTCTACGTGGCTGTAGATGTCTAGGTTCAGTCACGGAAGGCCGCTGGAGCCGCTTGAGATGGACGTTGGTGTCTGAGGTCACCCATACACGGCTATCAATTGCGTCTCGCGTGGCTGTTGGTGACTGGCCGTCGACACTTGTGGCCATTGCGGTGACGTACATAGCGAATTCATGAACTTCCACATGTTCATCGCCGCTATGGCGGCTCCTTCATCGCTACGGGTAGTGTTTTCTCTGCTACGGGTAGCGTCCTCGCAGCCAGAATCTACCTGTGACCGTTGGAAAACGGCGGATCATGTTGTGTGGTGGCACGGCAAGGCACTACCCGTAACGCAGGAGGCACTACCCGTAGCAAAAAGGTGCTGACTGCCCCGTCTGGAATACCCATGCCCGCACTGTTCGGTTCATGCCATTGCAATCTCCTCGCGCAAGCACGGGGTCTACGCGGTTGGCGCGTGATGTTCGTCTGAAGAACGCAGAGGATTGTCGTGCGTGGTGGCCGAGGACGTGACGTTTGTCTGGGGGAAGCAGTGGACAGTCGTGTTCGGCGCCAAGGTTCACTCGTGCTCGTACAGTCGTAGCCATGACACAACACGAATCCGCCTCCGCAGACGAGCCTCGCGCCGACTCCAACGCCCCGGAACCCAGCTGGTCGTCCGCCCCGGCGCCCGACAGGGCGTCTGGCGCTACCCCCGGCAACGCCCCCACACCGGAACACACCGCGCAGTGGGCGCCGCTCGAGGAACGCAGCGCCGCGCCGGCCGCCACTCCGGCTGCCGCGCCCACCCCGGAAGACCCGCTGTCGGCGCAGATCGACGCCTCGCTCGCTCAGCCCGACCCCCTCGCCCTGCGCCCGCGCACATCGAGCGTCGTGCTGTGCGTGGTGTTCAGCGTGGTGTTCCTGGCGGTCGCGGCAGCTGTCTACTGGCTCGGTGTGCACACGGTGGACGGCCAGAGCTACGAAGACCTGGCCATCATGAACTTCGCCGACACGATGCCCGCATGGCTCAGCTTCGGCAATCTCAAATCGGGGCTCGTCATCGGCGTGAGCCTCGCGTTCGGCGCCGCGGCCATGCTTGTGGCGGCGGCGCGCAAACGCTGGTGGCTGCTCGGCCAGCTCGCTGTGTTCGCGGCCGTCGCGTTCGCCGCGGCAAAGCTGCTCAAACCGCTTTTGCCGCGCCCGCTGCTCGTGCATGTGGAGTCGTCGGTCAACAATTCCGCCCCCTCGGGCCATACCATGCTCGCCGCGGCGGCCGGGCTCATGCTGCTCGCCGCGGTGCCGCGCGCATGGCGCGCGTGCGCGTCGGTGCTGTCCACCGTGTTCATGTCGATCGTGGGCGTGAGCGTGATCTACGACCGCTGGCACCGGCCGGTGGACGTGGTGATGTCGGTGTGCATCGCCGGCGCGTGCATGATGTTCACGCTCGCCTGCACGCGCGCCTCGGGCATGGACCGCACGGGCAGCCGTGCGTCGTCGCCGAGCGTGCAGATCGCCGCCACCGCGCTCATCACATTGGGATTGTGCGCGATCGCATACGGCACCTATGTGCTGTGGCAGGTGTTCCCCGGATTGCAGTACGCCTCGGCGTGGGCGGCTCCGGGCGCCTGTGCCGCGGCCACCGCGATGGTCGTCGGGTTCGCCGGGCTCGTCAACGGCATGGTGCTGATGATGCGGCAGATCACCGCGGCCCCGCTCACGCGCCTCGGCCTGATAGGCGAGCCTCCCGCGCCACCGCGCAAGGCGGCCGCATGACCGCCTGCGGCAGCCGTGTTTTCAGCTATGCGCCACACCTCGTCCGTGCGCTGTGCACACGGCATGAGTAATATGACGTCTCGAAACGCGTAAGTGTAAGGAGAAGAGCATGACTACCGGTAGCAAGCTCGTCATCGTCGAGTCTCCCGCCAAGGCAAAGAAGATCGGCGGGTATCTGGGTGAGGGCTACACCGTGCTGGCGTCAGTGGGCCATATCCGCGACCTTGCGCAGCCCAGCCAGATCCCCGCCGACCAGAAGGCGCAGTACGGCAAGTTCGGCGTGGACGTGAACGACGGCTTCAAACCCTATTACATTGTGGGCGCCGACAAAAAGAAGACGGTCTCCGAACTGCGGTCCGCGCTCAAACACGCGAGCGAACTCTATCTGGCGACTGATGAGGACCGCGAAGGCGAGGCGATCGCATGGCACCTCGTGCAGACGCTCAAGCCGAAGGTGCCGGTCAAGCGCATGGTGTTCCACGAGATCACGCCCGAGGCGATCCGCGCGTCGCTCGAACACACGCGCCAAGTGGACGACCACATGGTCGACGCACAGGAGACGCGCCGCATCCTCGACCGCCTGTACGGCTATGAGCTTTCGCCGGTGCTGTGGCGCAAGGTGGGGCCGGGCCTGTCCGCCGGCCGCGTGCAGTCGGTGGCCACGCGCCTGATCGTGGAGCGCGAGCGCGAGCGCATGGCGTTCGTACGCGCCCCATACTGGGATGTGGTGGCCCAACTGCAGGCCCCCGATGCGCTCGGCGAACTCACCGGCTTCGACGCGCGCCTGACCACGCTTGACGGCCGTCGCGTGGCCGGCTCGAAGGACTTCACCGCCGCGGGCACGCTGACCGACGCGGCTGCGCACGACAATGTGCGCCAGCTGACCGAGGCCGATGCGACGGCGCTCGCCGACACGTTGCGCGACGCCGACTTCCTCGTCTCGTCGGTCGAGAAGAAGCCGTACCGCCGCCGTCCGCAACCGCCGTTCACCACGTCGACGATGCAACAGGCCGCCGGCAACCGCCTCGGCATGTCGTCGCGCCAGACGATGCGCGCGGCGCAGAGCCTGTACGAAAACGGCTATATCACATATATGCGTACCGATTCGGTCACGTTGAGCCACGAGGCGATCGCCGCCGCGCGCGAGTCGGTGGCGCAGCAGTTCGGCGAGCAGTACTTGGCGCCGCAGCCCAAGCAGTACGCCACGAAGACGGCTGGCGCGCAGGAAGCGCACGAATGCATCCGCCCGGCGGGTTCGCGGTTCCGCGCGCCCGACGAGCTCGCGAGCACGCTGCCGCCGGACCAGCTCAAGCTCTATACACTCATCTGGCAGCGCACGCTCGCCTCGCAGATGGCCGACGCGACCGGTTCCACGGCCGTCGCGCGCTTCACCGCGCCTTCGCCGGACTTCGGCGAGGCGGTGTTCCAGGCGTCCGGCACCGTGATCGAGTTCCCCGGCTTCCTGCGCGTGCTCGGCTCGGGGCGGGCGAAGGCGAGCGACGAGGCGTCGCTGCCGCCGATGAGCGAAGGCCAGGTGCTCACCGCCGCCGGCGTGCAGGCCGACGGACATGAGACGCAGCCGCCGGCGCGCTACACCGAGGCGTCGCTCGTCAAGACGCTTGAGGCGAAAGAGATCGGCCGTCCGTCCACGTACGCGAGCATCATCTCCACAATCATGGATCGCGGATATGTGTATGAGCGCGGCCGCGCGCTGATTCCGTCGTGGCTCGCGTTCGCCGTCACCAAGCTGTTGGAGACGCGCTTCCCGACGTACGTGGACTACCAGTTCACCGCGGACATGGAAAACGGGCTCGACCAGATCGCGCACGGCAAGGAGACCGGGCGCGAATGGCTCACTGCGTTCTATTTCGGCACGGGGCGCGATGCCGCGCACACCGCGCACGACGTGCATGAGGGCCTGCAGCAGCAGGTCGCGCAGCTTGGCGAGATCGATGCGCGCGCGATCAACACGATCGAGATCGGCGACGGACTGGCCGTGCGCGTGGGGCGCTATGGCCCGTATCTGGAGGATTGTGCGCATCTGGACGCCGAGGGCAACCCCAAGCGCGCCACGATCCCCGACACGCTCGCCCCCGATGAGCTGACTGTGGCCGAGGCGCGCAAGCTGATCGACAGCAACGCGGGCGGCCCGCGCGTGCTCGGCACCGACCCGGCCACCGGCGGCACGGTGGAAGTGCGCAACGGGCGCTACGGCCCATATGTGGCGCTTGTGATGCCCGGCCAGGAGCAGGCCGCGCACGAGCACGATGCGAAGAAATCCAAGAAGGCGGAGGGCGAACGCCCCAAGATGGCCTCGCTGTTCAAGTCGATGAGCCCCGAGACGGTCACGCTCGCGGATGCGCTGCGCCTGCTGAGCCTGCCGCGTGAGGTGTATGCGGCTGATGAGCCGAACGCGAAGACCGGCGAGATCGAGCATGTGACGGTGACGGCGAACAACGGCCGTTACGGCCCGTACCTGACGCGCACGGTCGAGGGCGGGGCGAGCGAGACCCGTTCGCTCGAAAATGAGGACGCGATCTTCACCGTGACCGAACAGCAGGCGCGCGACCTGTTCGCCCAGCCCAAGTACGGCCGTGGCCGTGGGCGTGCGGCCAAGCCGCCGCTGCGCGAGCTGGGCAACGACCCGGCCACGAACAAGCCGGTGACGATCAAAGAGGGCTTCTACGGCGCGTACATCACCGACGGCGAGACGAACCGGTCGCTGCCCAAGCAGTACGACCCCAAGACGATCTCGGCCGAGGACGCATTCCGTCTGCTTGCCGAAAAGCGCGCGGCCGGCCCCACCAAGCGCCGTGGGCGCAAGTCCGCCACGAAGGCGAAGTCCAAGTCCGCCGCCACATCGACCGGTTCCGCGCAGAAGGCGCGTGAGGAGCGCCGCCGCAAGGTGCGTGAACTCGCCGACCAGGGGTGGGCGAACTCGCGCATCGCCAAGGAGCTCGGCACCACCGCGGCCACCGTGAAGAGCGACGTCGAATACATGGCCGAACACGACGGCTACAGCCGGCCGCCGGTCGTGCCGAACCGCTGACGGGTGCGAGCGCATGGCCACACCGACCACACGCGGACTGTTCATCTCGTTCGAAGGCGTCGACGGCGCCGGCAAGACGACGCAGGTCGAGCGTCTCGCCGAGTTCTGGCGTGCGCGCGGCCGTGAGGTCGTCGTCACGCGCGAACCGGGCGGCACCGAGCTTGGCACGCGGATCCGCCAGCTGCTGCTGCACGGGGCGGAGCCGATCGCACCGCGCACCGAGGCGCTGCTGTTCGCCGCGGACCGCGCGCAGCATGTGGCGCAGGTCGTGCGCCCCGCGCTCGACCGCGGTGCGATCGTCATCACCGACCGGTACCTCGATTCGTCGCTCGCCTACCAGTCGGGCGGCCGCGAACTGACCGCCGACGACGTGCGCGCGTTGAGCCTGTGGGCCACGGGCGGCCTGCTGCCGGCGCGCACGTATCTGCTTGACATCGACCCGGAGGTCTCGCTCGGCCGACTCGAACACGAGCAGGACCGCATGGAGTCGGCCGGCGCGGCATTCGCCCGCCGCACGCGCGCCGCGTTCCTCAATCTCGCCGAGCGCGAACCCGAGCGGTTCCTCGTGCTCGACGCGCGCGAGCCGATCGGGCGCATCGCCGCGGTGATTTGCCAAGACAGTGCGAATCTGGTTGGGTGAATCCGTATGAGTGTATGGGATTCCATTGTGGGCCAGCCGCGCGTGGTGGACCAGCTGCGCGCCGTCAGCAGCGGCGACGGGCGTGCTCTGGCGCAGTCGTGGCTCATCTGCGGGCCGCCCGGGTCAGGCCGGTCGCATGTGGCGCGCGCGTTCGCCGCGGCGCTCGAAAGCCCCGACCACGGGCTTTCCGAAACGCCGACGCGCGTGACCGAGCAGGTGCTCGCCGGCACACACCCCGACGTGACGACGCTCACGACCGACAAAGTGACGATCGGCATCGACGACGTGCGCAGCCTCATCGGCACGGCCGAGCAGACACCGAGCACGGCGCCGTGGCGCATCATCATCATCGAAGATGTGGACCGCATGCTCGAACGCACCACGAACGTGCTGCTCAAGGAGATCGAGGAGCCGAGCCCGCGCACCATCTGGCTGTTGTGTGCGCCGAGCGCGCAGGATGTGCTGCCCACGATCCGCTCGCGCACGCGCATCGTCAATCTGGGCGTGCCCGACGACGCGGATGTGGCCGCGTACTTGGAACGCAGTTGCGGCGCGGACCGGGGCACGGCGGCGCGTGTGGCGCGTCTCGCCGAAGGGCACATCGGCATCGCCGCGCTCTACGCGCGCGATGCGCAGGTGCTCGCCGACCGCGACGAACTCGTGGTCGGCGTGCTGGGCCTGGCGCGCGCCTCGCAGGCCGTGCTGCTCGCCGATTCGCTCATCGCGAGCGCGAAGGCGCAGGCGCAGGCGGACGTGGACCGGCAGGCCGAGCGCGCGCAGCAGGAGTTCCGGCGCGTCAACGGGCTGGGGGAGGACGACCGCGTGCCGCCGAGCCTGCGCGGCATGTACAACGCGCTGACGAAGAAGGATGAGCTCAAACGGCAGGCCACGCGCCGCCAGCGCGACGTGCTCGACCGCGCGCTCAACTCGGTGGCGAGCGTCTACCGCGATGTGGCGGTGTTGCAGAACGACGCCGAAGGCTCGGTGGGGCTCGTGAACGTGGAGAACCGCAAGGCGATCGTGGACCTGTCGGTGGCATTGCGCCGCGAACAGGTGATCGAACGGCTCGACCGCATCGCCGTGGCGCGCCGCCGCCTGATCGGCAACGTCAATCCGCAGCTGGTGTTCGAGGCGCTGTTCTGCGAGCTGTTGCCGCAGCGGTGATCGGCGTGCACAAGGGCGCATACGGAAAGGCCCGCGGATCGCGTACTGCGAACCGCGGGCCTTTCCGTATGCGATGTGTACCGCGGATCAGACGGCGAGCAGCGTGTTGATGAGCTCGTCGGCCACGGCCTCGGCGTTGTCGCCTTCCACGGTGATCTCCACCGTGTCGCCCTGCTTGACGCCCAGACCCATCACCGAGAGGATCGAATCGGCCTGCACCGGTGCGCCGTCGCCCTTCGCGATGGTCACGGTGCAGCCGCTCGCGCCGGCGGCCTGCGCGAACTGCGCGGCCGGGCGGGCGTGGATGCCCACGGGATCGTTGATCACGGTGCTACGAGTAGCGGTTGCCATAATGTGCTCCTTTGATAAGCAAACAACATGCAGCGGATGTACCGCAGACAGTGCACACGTTACCATGCCCACCTTGGGCGCACGCGCGATTAGCTGAGACCGGAAAACGGCCCCACGCGGCCGCGCGCGAGTAAAATTGCTGACGATCGATTCACTGGATTCCCGCGCCGCTCGCGTCGAGCCGCGCGCAGGCGTGCGCCGCGGCCGCGGTGTGTGCGACGCGCGTGCGGGAATGGGTGGGATGGAAGGAGTTCCCAAATGATTCTCAAAGGTGTGGGCATTGGCCGTGGTGTGGCCGTGGGCCCAGTGCTCCGTATGGCCGATCCGCTGCCGGAGCCGAAGGACGAGCCGCGTGCCGCGTCGGTGAGCGCCGAAGCGGAGAACGCGCGCGTCACGAAGGCGCTCGCCGCGGTGAACGCCGACCTCAACCGCCGCGCGCAGGAAGCCGCGAACGGCGACGAAGGCACCAAGCAGGCCGCCGAGATCCTGCAGGCCGTGGCCATGTTCGCCTCCGATCCTGCGCTCGCCGCGAACATCGCGAAGATGGTCGACGACGGCAAGACCGGCGAACGCGCCGTGCTCGAAGGCTTCGGCCAGGTCGAGGAGATGTTCCGCCAGATCGGCGGCTACCAGGGCGAGCGCGCCGCCGACCTGCACGACGTGGGCCAGCGCGTGATCGCCGAACTGATGGGCCGGCCGGCCCCCGGCGTGCCGCAGAGCGAGACGCCGTTCGTGCTCGTGGCCAAGGACCTTTCGCCCGCGGACACCGCGAGCCTCGACCTGGACAAGACGCTTGCGATCGTCACATCGGAAGGCGGCCCCACGTCGCACACGGCCATCCTGTGCCGTGCGCGCGGCATCGTGGCCGTCGTCTCGGCCGCCGAAGCCGTGGACCTGACCGACGGTGAGACCGTGATCGTCAACGCCGCCAAGGGCGAAGTGACGACCGACCCGACCGACGAACAGCTCGCCGCCGCACATGACGCGAAACTGCGCGCCGACAAAGCCAAGGAACTGCGCGGCCAGCCCGGCCAGCTCAAGGACGGCCACCGCATTCCGCTGCTCGCGAATGTCGGCAAGCCGTCGGACGCCAAGACGGCGCTCGAATACGGCGCGGAAGGCGTGGGCCTGTTCCGCACCGAGTTCCTGTTCATCGGCAACGAAGAGCCGCCGACCGTGGAGGAGCAGACGAAGGCCTACGCCGAACTGCTCGCGCAATTCCCCGGCAAGAAGGTCGTGATCCGCCTGCTCGACGCCGGCGCCGACAAGCCGCTGCCGTTCCTGACGCCCGAAGACGAGCCGAACCCGGCCCTCGGCCTGCGCGGCCTGCGCACGCTCGCGCAGCACAAGGCCGTGCTCGAAGGCCAGCTCAAGGCGCTCGCCGAAGCCGACGCACAGACCGCCGCCGACCTGTGGGTCATGGCGCCGATGGTGGCCGACGAATGGGAGGCCGAATACTTCACGAAGCTTGGCAAGAGCTTCGGCCTGAAGTTCGTGGGTTCGATGGCCGAAGTGCCGTCGATCGCCGTGATGGCCGACAAGGTCTCGCAGGTCACCGACTTCGTCTCGATCGGCACGAACGACCTGACGCAGTACACGCTCGCCGCGGACCGCACGCTCGGCTCCGTCTCGAACTACCAGACCGCATGGCACCCGGCCGTGCTGCGCGTCATCAAGATGATCTGCGAAGCCGGCAACAAGAACGGCATGCCGGTCGGCGTGTGCGGCGAGGCCGCGGCCGACCCGGATCTGGCCGTCGTGCTCGCGGGCCTCGGCGTCAACTCGCTGTCGATGACCCCGGTCGCCCTCGACGACGTGCGCGCGGAACTCGCGCAGCACACGCTCGAAGAGGCGCGGCAGATCGCCGCGAAGGCGCTCAACGGCGATTTCTACAACCCGCCGCAGTGGTGCGAACTGGGCGAGTGAGCCCGCTGACATGCCCGTGGGGCGCACTGGAAACGCCGGTGCGCCCCCGGGTGGCCAGCCCATGCGCCATACTGGGAACATGCTGATCACCGCAGATTTTTCCATCATCCCCAGCGCGTACGCCAAGGACGCGCCTGAAGACGCACGCGTCGACTCCGTGCCGTGCGTGTCGTTCCCCTTCACCATCGACCAGCTCAACCCGCGTGCGAAGTACCTGCACTGGGAGTTCAGCGATCCGGATTCCATCCCCGTGTGCGGGTTCGAATGGATCCACTGGACCGTGGCGAACCTGCCGGTCGACGCGATCATGTTCGACCCGAGCGACGCGCATGCGCTGTCGATTCCGGCCGATTTCTCGCGCTCGCTGCCCTCGATGGTGCCCGAGGCACTGCAGGGCCGCAACTCCTCCGCCTCGCCGTTCCTGAACCGCGGCTCCGCGCCGGCGCTCATCGAGCGTTACAACGGTCCGCAGCCGCCGGACAAGGACCACCAGTATGCGCTGCAGGTGTGGGGCACGAGCGAGCCGGTCGAAGGCCTGGAACAGGGCTTCTGGCTCAACGAGCTGCTCCACGGGCTCGAACGCGGCAAGTCCGTGTGCGACGCCGGTGGCGTGATGCTCATCGGCAAGGCCTGATTCACCGTTGCCTGTCGCCCGCATGTTCTCTTGCGGGATAATTCCATGGTTGTGCAGCCATGTTCCCATCTGGCCGTTGTAGAACTGCGTACTAGTACGTGCCTCTACGCAGGGCACACACGCAGGAAGGCTTGAACATGGCGTGCACAACGATCCTTGTGGGCAAGGGGGCCAGCTACGACGGCTCCACGATCATCGCCCGCAACGAAGACGACGAACCCGGTTCGTTCAACAACAAGAAACTCATCATCGTGCGGCCGGAGGACCAGCCGCGCACCTACACCAGCGTGAACGGCCATCTGACGATCGACCTGCCGCCGGAGCCGCTGCAGTACTCCGAGACGCCGAACTCGTTCACCTCCGCCGGTGTGTGGGGCGAGGCCGGCATCAACGAGGCGAACGTGGCCATGACGGCCACGGAGACGATCACCTCGAACGCGCGTGTGCTCGGCGCCGACCCGCTCGTACCGTACACGCCCGCGAAGGGCACCGAAGGCAGCGCGGATTACGAACCCGCGGTGCCCGGCGGCATTGGCGAGGAAGATCTCGTCACCATCGTGCTGCCGTACATCCACAGCGCGCGCGAAGGCGTGGAGCGCCTCGGCTCGCTGCTCGAGGAATACGGCACGTATGAGAGCAACGGCATCGGATTCAGCGATTCGAGCGAGATCTGGTGGCTCGAGACCGTGGGCGGCCACCATTGGATCGCGCGCCGCGTGCCCGACGACTGCTATGTGGTGAACCCGAACCGCCTGGGCATCGACGACTTCGACCTCGACGACGCGTTCGGCGACCAGGACGACTACATGTGCTCCGCCGACCTGCGCGAATTCATGCGCCGCCACCACCTGGACCTCGGGTGGGGCCCGGACGGCGAATTCAACCCGCGCGAGGCGTTCGGCTCGCATTCCGATATGGACCACGTGTACAACACACCGCGCGCATGGGCGATCGAACGCTACTTCAACCCGCTCGACGAGGCATGGGACGGCCCCGACGCCGACCTGACGCCCGCCTCCGACGACATTCCGTGGTGCCGCCAGCCCGACCACAAGATCACGATCGAAGACGTGGATTACGCGCTCGCGCTGCACTACCAGGGCACCGAATACGACCCGTACGGCAAGCGCGGCGACGCCTCGACGCGGCACATGTACCGCCCGGTCGGCATCAACCGCACATGCGAACGCTCGATCCTGCAGATCCGCCCGTACGCGCCGCAGGCCGACCGTGCGATCCACTGGATCACCTTCGCCGCCACGCCGTTCAACGCCACCGTGCCGTTCTTCGCGAACGTCGACGCGATGCCCGGCTACGTGAGCGACACCACGCCCACCGTCACACTCGACAGCTACTACTGGGCGAGCCGCCTGCTCGCCGTGCTCGGCGACAGCGACTACGCCGGCACCGTCGAACAGACCGCGCACTACAAGCAGACCGTGGCCGCGGCGGGCCATGAGCTGATCTTCGCGACCGACGAGCAGCTCGCGCGCCTTGGCGACCGCGACGCCCGCGGTGCCGCCGCGCGTGAGGTTGAGGACGAAGACGAGGCGATTGCCGCGGACGTGGAGCCGATGGATCCGGCCGAGGTCACGACCGCCACGCGTGACACCGAGGCGCGCGGTGTGCTCGCCGCCGCCAACGAGTCGATGGCGCGCCAGCTCAAGGAGCAGACGCAGGCCATGATCGCCGCGGCATTGCAGGCTACGAGCGTCAACATGAAGAACGCGTTCAGCATGGCCGATTTCTGATCCGCACGCGCGCCGGACCGCGCGAGGCCCGCATGCACATGGCCCGCACAATCCGCGCAATCATGCGCGGCGTGTGCGGGCCATGTGCGTGTGCGGCCGCCCTATCCGCATGATGGCTTGCTCTGGGCGTACCGGCGTGCAATGCTCTAAGGTGTCTGCGTATACTGCGCCCCGCACGGGGCGCCACCCGCTGTACACACGAGGAGCATCAATGAGCTGCACAACGATTCTGGTTGGCAGGGACGCCAGCTACGACGGATCGACGATCATCGCGCGCAATGAGGATTCATGCTTCGGGGAGTTCGACCCGAAGCGTTTTGCCGTGGTCAAGCCGGCCGACCAGCCGCGCACGTACACCACCGTGCAGAGCCATCTGACCGTGGCGCTGCCGGATGACCCGCTGCAGTATACGGCCGTGCCGAACGCCGACCCGCACATCGGCGAATGGGGCGAGGCCGGCGTCAACGAGGCGAACGTGGCGATGAGCGCGACCGAGACGATCACCACGAACGAGCGCGTGCTCGGCGCCGATCCGCTCGTCGAATACGTGCCGGCGAAGGGCGTGGAAGGCGAGGACGGCTATGAACCGGCGGTGCCGGGGGGCTTGGGCGAAGAGGATTTCGTGACCGTGGTGCTGCCGTACATCACGACCGCGCGCGAAGGCGTCGAACGGCTCGGGGCACTGCTCGAGGAAGTCGGCACGTACGAGTCGAACGGCGTCGCGTTCAGTGACGCGAACGAGATCTGGTGGTTCGAATCCGTGGGCGGCCACCATTGGATCGCCAAGCGCGTGCCCGACGACTGTTATGTGACGATGCCGAACCAGCTCGGCATCGACGAGTTCGACCTCGATGACGCGTTCGGCGCACAGCAGGCCTGCATGTGCTCTGCCGACCTGCGCGAATTCATCGCGCGCAACCACCTCGACCTTTCGGTGGAGGGGCTGTCCGCGTTCGACCCGCGCTCGGCGTTCGGCTCGCACTCCGACGCCGACCACGTGTACAACACGCCGCGCGCATGGTACATGCAGCGGTATTTCAACCCGTATGACGAGGTCTGGGACGGTCCGGACGCCGACCACAAGCCGACCGGCGACGACATTCCGTGGGCGCGCCAGCCGGAACGCAAGATCACGGTCGAAGACATCAAATACGTGCTGAGCTCGCACTACCAGGGCACCGAATACGACCCGTACGGCACGCTTGGCACCGAGGCGACGCGCCACCTGTTCCGGCCGATCGGCATCAACCGGCAGAACCATCTGGCCGTCATGCAGATCCGCTCCTACCGCCCGCAGGTCAACCGCGCCGTGCAGTGGCTCACCTACGCGTCCAACCCGTTCAACGCGCTCGTGCCGTTCTTCCCGAACGTGGACGACACGCCCGCGTATCTGCGCGACACCACCACGCGCGTCACCACCGAGAACATGTATTGGGAAAACCGCATCATCGCCGCGCTGTGCGATGCACAGTTCGCCGAGACAAGCGCCGCGGTGGAGCGGTTCCAGCAGAAGATGGGCGCGCTCGGCAACCGCATCGTCGCGGCGGCGGACGCGAGGGTCGACGAGCTCGTCGGCGCCGATGCGCAGGCGGAAGAGAAGCTCGACGAGCAGTATGAGGCGGACGATATCTCCGAAGACATCGAGCCGATGGAACCGGCGGACATCATCGCCGCCGTACGCAACGCCGATGTGCGTGCCGCGCTTGAGCAGGCGAACGACGAGATGGCGGCGCAGCTCAAGGATGGCACCGACGACCTGCTCAACAGCGTGCTCTACACGGTGAGCATGAAGATGCGCAACGGCTACAACCGCTCCGACAACTGATTACTGGGCGGCCGGGCCTCTGTGTGTGCGGCTGTCCGTGGCTAGGTGATAGCCACGGACAGCCGCCATAGGGGAGGGGCCGCGCGCACTGTTCGCACAGTGACACGCGCGGGCTCGCGGCCGTGGTGTGCTGATATGTTGAAAAGGCAGCACAACATCCGCGGAAAGGAACGTGTAGTGACGCTCATCGAGCAATTCACCAAGCCTTACGGGCTGGTAGAGAAAATCGACGCCTTCGGTTATCTGGACTATCTCAAGAATCATCCTGACGCTCCCCGTAAGCACGGCAAAGTCGTGCTCGTCACCGCGGACACGCCGCTCAAGGCGTCGCGCGGCGAAGGCAAGACCACCACAACCATCGCACTGATCGACGCGCTCAACGCGCGTGGCATCGACGCCGCCGCCGTGCTGCGCCAGCCGAGCATGGGCATCACCGCCGCCGGGTCGAAGGGCGGCGCGTCGGGCGGTGGCAGTGCGTCGCTGACCCACCCCGAGCTCATCGACTGGGGCCTGTGCGGTGAGATGGGCGCGATCGAAGCCGCGCAGAACCTGCTTGTTTCGTTCGCGGAGAAAGCCGTGGATGACGGGCTGCTCGACGACGTGCTCGTGCCGCGCGTCTCCGAAGTGCCGTCGCGCTCGCTGCGCTCGATCGTGGTGGATGCGGGCAAGAACGACGTGCACGAAAAGGTCGTGCTGACGCCGACGTGCGAACTCATGCAGATCGTCGTGCTTTCGCGCTCGATGGACGAGATCGCCGAGCGCGTGGCGAAGATGATCGCCGGCACGAAGGACGGCAAGGCCGTGACGTTCGGCGAGTTCATCGACCTGTGGCGCATCACCGACATCCTCGGTGACGCCGTCAAGCCTGCCAAGACCGAGACCGTCAACGGCTCGCCGGTGTATGTGCACGGCGGCCCGTTCGCCAACGTGTCGATTGGCATCCCCTCGCTCGTCTCCGTGGAGATGGCGTGCGCGGAGCACGACGTCGTGATCGTCGAGGCCGGGTATGGCGCCGACGCCGGCGCGCAGAAATGGCTCGACATCGCGTGCCGCGAGTACGGCGCGCAGTGGCCGAGCGCGGCAGTCGTGGTGACGCGCGCGTCCACGTGGCGCGACGATCCGGCGCTGCAGTGGCGCTATCCGTTCCACGTGAAACGTCTCGAAGAACTCAACATCCCCACGTTCCCGCTCATCAATCTGTGGGCCGGCGAAGACGACCAGGTGCCGGCGCTGCGCGAGACGGCGAGCGGGCTCGGGTTCCGCGCGCCGATCATCGGCAACCTGTTCCGCGACGGCGGCGACGCGCTTGTGCCGCAGCTCGACGAGTTCGTGGGCGCGGTGACCGACGGCGAGCCGCTCGAGACGCCGCCGAGCCACAAGGGCATGGACCTGATCGACAATCTGCACTGGGTGTGTGAGAACGCGTACGGTGTGCCCGAGGCGCGCGTCGTCGAGAAGGCCGGGTTCGCGCAGTCGCTCGAGGCGGCGCGTGAGCTGTGTGAGAGCGCGGGCATCGCGTTCGACGACCTCGCGCTCGTTGCGGTCAAGTCGCCGGCGACGATGACCGACGACGACACCGCGCCGGCCGACGAGCGCACCGTGACGCTGAAGAAGGTGGACGTGCATTCGGGTGCGGGGCTCGTGCATGTGAACCTGACGACGTCGCTCACTACGCCGATGCCGAAGATCGTGTGAGCCGTACGCGCATGCGCGCTTTGTGACTCGTGACCGTAGGGCCGCAATCGTTGGACGATTGCGGCCCTTGTGTTGTATTACGTGGTTCCTGTGTGGGGTGGTTGTGGGGTTGGCGTCAGGTTCATCGGAATCCATCGCCACTACTCAACTATGCGCTCGGAGCGGATATCAGAAATTGCCGCCGTTCCAACCCCAGTCGGCGGTGCCTGTGTAGCGGATGTAGGTGCGGTCGGCGGGCACGTTCAGCGTGTCTTGCAGGGCGTCCATGATCTGCGGGGTCAGCTTCTCCCACGCGCTCTTCGGGACGGACGTGCCGAAGACGTTCACTTCGACGTACGCGACCGGGGCGTCGTCGGAGCCGCCGAAGTACATCGGCACATTGTCTTCGAACAGGCACATGAGCCAGCCTTCGGACTTGCCGGGCACCGCGGTGATCGCCTGGCCGAAGAGGTTCTTGAGTGTGTCGCGCTGTTCTTGCGTGGTCGGAACGGAAACATGGGTGTGAATGACTGGCATGGTTGCTCCTTGCATGCTTGTGTACGGCGGCACGGATTGTGCCGCGCTCCCTTTCTCACTGTAGTCGTTGCCGCCGCCTGTGCCCCGGGTGTTTGCCCGCCCTTGCGTCTGTCTGTTTCTTTTTTCTTGTTACGGGTAGTGTTCTAACCGCTACGGGTAGTGCTTTTCCACCAACGCATCGGGTAGAAACCTCCATTTTCCGCCATTTTTATCCGGCTCTTGCAATCCGAAGCACTACCCGTAGCGAAGGGAGCACTACCCGTAGCAATACCGCAATCATCGACACGCGCATAGGGGCGCCTGTACACATAGTCGTGTTCAGCTGGTGCTCAACCGCGTATGCACCTTACCGTCGACGCATGAACACATATATGCATACAATGAATGACCCGACCACACCCATGACGCAGTTGTTGGAGACAACCGCGGACCGCACACTGGACGAATGTCGGAAGCTGTGTAAACGCAGGAGAGACAATGGGGCACGACTGGTGTTTTGCCACATGACCGCCTTGAAACTTCTGGGCATCCCGCTCCCACGCATCCCACGTCGGTACGCCGCGATGCTTGGCAACGAGGGCGAGTTCCATGCATTGCTGCCGCGGCGCAACACCCGTTACCACGCGAAGAATGTCCGCTTCTTCAGCGTGAACATGCCCGTGGATGTTGTGGATGTGACGCCGGAAATCAGATGCGTCGGTCCTCTTGGCACATGGTTCATGCTGTCTCCATTCCTGTCGCTGCCTGAGCTGGTGACTCTGGGATGTTGCATCATGATGCCGCATGCATTGCATGGCCAGCAGTATGCCGTGGCGGATTTTGAGGATCACGTGGAGTATGCGGGCGGTCTTGTTCGATGCAATGAGCGGCGTCGATCGCCACGCGGCATTGTGCATGCCCGGTATGCCGTGCAATTGATGCGCGAGAAATTGGCATCTCCGATGGAAGCGCGTCTCATGCTCCTTCTCATCGTGCGTGGATTCCCGGAATTCGAAGTGAATTATCCTATTCGAGTGCATTCCGGTGAGTGCTACTACGGAGACATCGTCTTTGTGAAGGAAAGAACCATTGTGGAATACGACGGTGTATTCCATCAAACGCAGTGGGAACGCGATAGCGTACGTAGGAACCGCTTGGAGGAATCCGGGTGGAGGTATGTGCAGGTCACGCGGAATGATTTTGCTTCTGCCGATGCTGAACAGTTGTTGGCTGACCGTATAGGCGCCGCGTTGAAAAGCCAGACCGGCAGGACATATATGACACTGCCCGTAACCACATTGGAACAGCTTGCCAAGCAACGCTTGGAAGGCAGGTAAAACATCGCTTTTCCGCAGTCCATTGGCCACCTTCATCAAACAGCGATTCTCCAGAAATCGGCATTTCTTGTTGGGGGCCGGCATCTTCTTCGCTACGGGTAGTGTTCCAACTGCTACGGGCAGTGCTTTTTCGCCGCGGGACCGAGTAGGAACCTCGGAAAATGGCGGTTTCTACTCGAGGTGCGCTGCTAGAAGCACTACCCGTAGCGAGAGAAGCGCTACCCGTAGCGGGGAGAGCGCTACAACTCCACTTCGGGCTTGGTGGGGTCGTCCTTGATGTGCGCGAACTTGGCGGCCAAGGCCTCTTTGTTCTTGCGCTCATCCTCTTCCTTGGCGCGCTTCTTCGCCTCGGCCGGATCCCACAACACGTCTTCGCGGTGTTTGCGCCATTCCGCCGCGGCGAGCGGCCCGAGCACCTGCGCCAGCACGGCGGCGCTGTCTTCGGCGTCGGTGCTGCCGTTCGGCGTGGCGTAGGCGGTCACGATGCCGTGGTATTGTTCGGCCGTCATAAATATGCCCGGCACGCCGATCGCCTCCGCGTATGCATTGGCGAACGGCACGAACGGCAACGCCAGCCGTTCGACGCCCATCACGCGGTCCGTCGGCGCACCGCCGCTATGCGGGGCCGCTGCGCCACCCAATTGCGCTTCCGTCTGGTCCAGCGCGGCATGCATGAGCTCGTCAAACAACGCGATGACCGCGGCGAACCGCCACGCGAATGGTTTGCCGTCCAGCCCGCCGTCCTGCGCCGACAGCGCTCCGTCCACGGTCTTCGCCACGGCCGTTTGCGTCTGCTCATCCCACTCGATGCCCAACGTGCGCGCCATTTCGAGCAGTTGCGGCGTCTCGGGTTCGCTCAGCCCGTCGAGCGCATCGTTCGCCGCGAGTAATGCATCAACAATGCTCTGCAGCCGCCCGGGAATCGACTCCGCGCCTTCATACACAAACTCGGCGTCGGGCATGCTGACCGCCTCGCCCGTCATGACCTGCGCCAATGTACGGCTGAGCCGCACCTGCAGGTTCTCCGCATACTGGGCGTCGTTACCCATGTGCGCGGCGCTTGTGAGCGGCCACAGTCCCACGAGTTCCTCGCCTGTCTGCGCCGCCTGCCGTACAGCGGGCATTGCCGCGATCTGTTCGATGCTCACATTGTTGTTTCGATCCATGTTGTGCCTCCTGGAAAACTGTCTGTTGTCATGCGCGCGCGGCCTCGGCCCGCGCGACGGGATCCGCGTATGTGATGCCGAGCACGTTGTGCGTCGCGTTGTCGTAGGTGATGGAGGTGACCGACGCGAGCGCCGTCTTGCGCAGCAGCATGTTGTGCTCGGGGTGGCCTGTTTCGAGCATGTGCCGGTATGACCAGATCGGTGATTCGTGCGAGACGACGATGATCTGCTCGCCGGGATGCTCGTCGACTTTTTCGAGCGCGAAATCCTGCACGCGGCTGGCGATCGACCGGTAGCTTTCGCCCCATGTGGGGCGCCACAGGTTGCGCACGAGTTTGAGGTTCTCCGGTTTCCACAGCGCGCCGTCGCCGTGGCCGATGCGCTTGCCGCGGAATTCATTGCCCGCTTCGATGAGTCGTTTGTCGGTGAGCAGTTCGAGCTGTTCCTGCCCGCGTTCGTCGCGCAATGCGTTCAGCTCGATCAGGATGGCGTCCGCCGTCTCGCGGGTGCGGTCGAGGGGCGATGAGTAGACGGCGGTCGCGGTGTTGAGCTGTGGGCTTGCCGCGATGTACCGGCCGGTGGTTTCCGCCATGCGCCGCCCTGATGTGGAGAGGTGGAATCCGGGTAGCCGTTCGTACAGCACATGGTTGGGGTTGTAGACCTTGCCGTGGCGTACGAAGTTGATTGTGGTGGCCGTCATGCGCGCTCCTTGGATGCGTGTGGTTCTCCGGGCGCTTCGCGCTGTTGCGTGTGCCCGGAAAGTGCTGCCTCCTACCGTACTGTGCAGACGGTAAATATGGGGATTGCGGCGTTCCATCTGTCTGGTCGTCTGGCATGGCGACGACACGCCGTGACAACGTTGCCAGTCTGTTATGGGCCGTGGTGAATATATCGGCATGAGTAAGTGAAATGACTATTGTCCCGATCCTCTCATGTTGCATGAAATGTGCACCGTGAGCGTGGAGAAAACACCGCTATTTTGGCGGTTTATGTCACATAGTGAGGTTTTCGTGCGAGACGCGCAAAGCATTTTCTGAAAGCGTATTCAAAAAGAGGCAGAATAAGTAAATTCGTTTGACTAATATACTCTCTGAGCGTATATTGCAGGGTGCAATACGGCATGTTCGAGCAGCAGGCACAACGGTGAGGAGAGCGTGCCGGGAGTGGAGCGATGGCGATTATGCACAGGAGCGATGCCAAGGCCGGTATATCAGAGACGCGCGTTTGCGCTTGGAAACGTGCTGTAGTCGCGCTCGCCGTCGCTATCTCGTTGGTCTTCCTGCCCGTGGTGGGCACGACCGCAGTGGCGCAAGACGGCGCGTCTGCGGTCTCGCAATCCGATGCCGCCGGTGACACTGCATCCGCGTACCGGACATTGACGGCAGGCGAAATCGTCTCCGGGAAGTCGACGGTGATGCTGCGTGTCAATGGTCAGGAATACACACAGTTCAATACGCCGCCCATGCTGCCAGCGCACGCGAACCTGAAATTCGACCTCGACATCACCATCACCGACGACGCCATCCATAATGGCCATCCAGATGACCCGTCGCAGTATCGGTTGGATTGGGAATACCTGTTGCCGGTCGCCTACGATTCATTGAAGGGCGTTACCGATTCCAGCGGCAATGCCAAGGTCTATGTGATTGAGGACGGTGGCCAGACAGTAGGCGCCATGAAGGTCGTGAAAGGCTCTAATGGCAACGCTGTGCTGCAGGTCTCCTATGACCGTACCTATGTTAAGGACAACAACAAACACACCGGTTTCTTTTTCAGGTACACCGCCGATGCCGACTGGAAGGCAGACAGTCTTGACGACGAGCGCAAACAATCATGGGAGTTCCCCGGCGTCAGCACAGTGATTACTGTACAGCGCGAACCGTGGGGCGTCACCGGGCAGAAAAGCTGCACAAAACCCGATGTCGCCAGCCTGAAATCTACGTGCACCGTGACGCTCAATGCCGAAGACGATTTCGACAATTTCGAATTCTCCGATACGCCGCAGGACGCGTTGGTGATCAAGGATGATTTTTCGATGGCCGGTATGGAAGGACCGTGGACACCGAGGTTCAACTATGTGGAGGATGCTGCTGGGCGTGTGGCAAACGTGTCATTGGATCAATCGTCGCTGCCCCGGCATGGGGATCCCGAGACGCCATACCTGCCCAAAGGCGCATACACGATAACCTATACAACACAGATAGATGCAAAACTCGCCACGACGAAACCCAATGACTCCAACCATTACGCGAATGCCGGCAACACCGCGACATGGAAGTGGAAAGACCATGATGAAGTGAGCAGCACGGTCGAACCGGAAGTGCCCTCCGCCCATTACAACTGGGTACAGAAAAACGGCAACTGGGAATACGGTCAGAACGGCAGTAAACGCATCCGGTGGGAGGTACAGATCAACACCGCCAGCGACAAATTCGATCTGAGCAACTACACGTTCGTCGATACTCTGCACGAGGGGCATGAGTACGACGAGACAGCGGGTGTGACCGTCAACTACGACTGGCAGGGGGCACAGCGGGTTGACAATGTGGAGAATTCGGGATTTGCCTACAATGCCGATCCCTCAGGCAATGCCGATCCCTCAGGATTCACCTTCCAGTTCCCCAAATTCTCAGAGGGTGAGGGGCGGAAGACCTGCTCGATTGTGTATTACACGACGGTGTCGGATCCCAATATTTTGGAACTGAAGAACACAGGTGTACTCCGATGCACGGAGGGTAACTGCGCTCCGCAGCCAGGGGGCCCTGTTGATGCGGTGGTACGCGACAAGTTCAACGATAAGCTGCTGACGAAGACATCGACCAAACCGGAGAACGGATATGAGGAGGTCGCGGGCGGTGTCTACAAGGTGCCGTGGCAGATCGATTTCAATCCCAAAGACTATAAGAACATCACCGATCTGTTCCTGTACGAGGACTGGATTCACGGCAATTCGGATGGCAATACACAACATATGTGGTACAGCAAGGATTATCTCGATCTGAAACTTCAGGAACAGGACGAAGGCGAGCAATGGTCTGTCATTGACCCTGCCGAATATACAGTGGTCGAGGCGAACAGGAACAACCCCGATGGAGGGTGTACGCAGGAGACCCGCGATGACCGTGCGGATGTCTGCTATGCCGCCGATGCCCGCGAACTGCCCGGCGGGACGGATTATCCCAGCGGCTGGTACCACGATGGCGGACGCAACTCCGTGGACACCTATGGCAACCATGACGGTGCGCCGGCCTTCCGCGTTGTGTTCAAAAATCGCGAACGGCGTTTCACGAAGAAGCTGCGCATCACCTACAACACGCTGTGCGACGGCGCTCCGGACAAGTACCATAATTACGCGAAGTTCATGTACAAAATCAACGGAACACCGCACTACGAGGTCCCCCAAACGGATGTCGAGTTCGCATTGGGCAACACGGCGGGCAAGATGGTCCGCGCCAACAACGATGGCGGTCTCGGGTGGAAAGACAGCGCCGTTGCCGGGCAGGTGCCGGATCCCGACCATCCTGGGCAGACAATGGATGGATGGACGGCGCATTGGCGCGTCTGGTCCAACGGCGTGAAATCATGGTGGTTCTGTGATTGGCTCACCGATCCGAATGGCAAACCCTACAAGGTCGATATTCCAGGCATGAACGGCATCAAGGACCTGTCAGAGGTCAAGCAGATCAAGGTCACTGATACATTGCCTTCGAACAAATGGCATCTGAACACCAACAAGCCTGTATTCGGTTGGTTCGTGTCGATGCCTGATCCCGACACCCTGAAGATCGACGATGGCAGGGGAGGGACGAAGGAGGTCAAAGCGTGGCCTACCGAGTGGAACGAACGCACCAAGAACGACGAGGCTGCCGAACAGTGGCACGTGTTCAACATCACGCAGAATGGAACCTGCGAAGATAAGAAAGGTGTGCGCGGGACGTGCGCCACATACAGCGAGAGCAGTGGCCAGATCATCTTCACCATTCCCAATGACAATACGTTGTCCAATTGGGATTTTCAAGGCGATCCCAAGAATGAGGACGTCGAACTGAAGGAAATCAAAGGCACGAATCCGACGACGGGTGCCGATGAATCGCACATCCCGGTGCAAGGGCATTCGATCATCGTGCTCGAATTCGACACGTTCATTACACAGGAGGGCGCCCAGCTCGCAGACAACAGCACACAACAGGTGACCAACCGCATCGATTTCGATCTGGGCGATCGGCAAAGCTATGCGGCTTCCGGCACCACGACGATCGCCAAGGGCGACAATGTGCGGTTGAACAAGTGGGGGCAGCCCTTGAGCGACAACAAGATCCTGTACACCGTCGACATTGATACCAAGAAGATACGGGACAACCGCGGGTATGATTTCAATGCAGGTGAGTGGCTGACGCTCGAAGACCAATTGGGGTCCCCGAATGCGGAATATGTGCGCAGTTCATTCGAGTTGAAGATAGATGACCACAAATTGGGGGCCGAATATCTGAACCTGCAGTTCGGCACCCATAATGGCACCGAGACAGTGACGGCCCGCATCCGGGGAGACGCACGGTTGAACGCGGATAGGAATCTGAACACCGCCAATGTATGGCTGCGGTATGAAGTGCGGGTCAAAGGCGTGATCGGTCAACAGCTCCAGATCAGCAACACAGCCAAGATGAAAGGCTCCAGCAACAGCGCATCCAACACCACCCAGTACATCACCATCGCCAAATCCTCAGCCGATATGGGTGCCAAGGGTGCGACCGTGCTGACCAAGGTAGATGGCAGTGGAGATGGCACAGCGCGTCTGCCAGGGGCACAGTTCAAGGTCTGCGAAGTGGATACCAGCAACACGGCTTCCATGACCTATAGCACCGGTGCCGACGGCAAGAGGCAGCAGCCTTGGACCTGTGCTGGTACGTTCCGCACAGCGACCACGGACTCCAACGGCCGCATCAAATTCATGTCGACGGAATCCGACAGCGCAAGCAGTGCTGCTGAGGACCAAGTCACCGGTCTCGAGGTCAACACGCTGTATGTGGCATGGGAGACGACAGCCCCGAATGGGTACCTTCTGGATGATGCGCCACATTACTTCTATATCGCCGATGACTCGAATGCGGGTACAAGCGACCAGACGTCGAAGCTGAATACCCTACGGGATTATGTGGTCAACAAGGCACTGGTCGTCACGAGCTCCAGCTTCACGGTGGGTGACCTGCCCGACCCCACGGTCACACTGCCCTCCGCAGGTGGGCGCGACATGCATCTCATGGCCTTCGGCTTCGCAGTTCTGGCGGCCGGCATGTGCCTCGCCGTGGTCGCATCCGGCCGCGGGGCGAAAGGCCGTCACGCCGCATAGCGCATAGGCGCCGTTCCTGTGGGCGGTTCAGTCATTCGAGATATTTTTCGAAAATCACACAGCAGCCCGTTTTCACCGCGTGTCGCGCCGGTGGGTGCGACTAATGTGGCCGTGTCCGGCACACAATCGGCATAGGCGAATAGGCGCATAGGCGCACGCCGAACCGGCCATGTGTGCGGGCACGGCTTCGCAGTGGCGGCGGCGCGCGGCACGCATGGCGGCGTCCGCGCGCGCAACGGACCGTGAAGACGGCGGCCGGCCGACGGCGGTACACGCCGACGACCCCGACCACAACAAGTCAATCGACGAACATCCCACCCCAACCCGGCCGCGGGCGGAAGGAATCAAGCCGTGACGCAAAACGGCGCGACGACCGCACGCGGGACACACCGTGAGCAGAAAGGAGCGGCACACCATGGCCTCCAATCACCTCAGCGGCGTCCGCGACGTCGCACAGCGCATCTTCGGCGGGTACGCCGAACTATTGCGCATCCCACACACCGCACGCTTCGCCGTCGGATCGGTCATCGCGTGCATGCCGTTCCCGATGGTCGGCATGACGATGACGATCATGACGCAGCAGTACTACGGCAATTACGCGCTCGCCGGCGCACTGACCGCCGTGCAGGCGATCGCGGGCGCCGTGCTGAGCCCTGTGCTGGGCACACTCGTCGACCGCTTCGGCCAGCGCGCCGTCTCCGTGCCGACGATTGTCGTGTGGATGGTCGCCGCCACGTCGTTCGTCTCGTGCGTGCTCGCGCATGCCAACCCGGCGGTGCTGTACGGTATCGTGCCGTTCCTGGCCGCCGTGCCGCCGTGGGGCGCGATGAGCCGCGCGCGCTGGACGTACCTGATGGGCAGCGACAGGCAGGGCGTCAACCGCGCGCTCTCGCTTTCGGGCGTGTTTGACGAGGCGATGTGGGTCGTGGGCAATCCGCTCGCCTCCACGCTCGCCGTCATCTCGGGTGTCCTCTCGTTTTCGGTGACGGGCCTGTGCGTGCTCGTCGGCGCGCTCATGTTCCTCACCGAGTTCACCACATGCCCGCCGAGCCAGACGCAGCTTGCGCGCGAAGCCGGTCTGACGCGCAAGGAATTCCGCGCGCGCGAAGACGAGAAGGCGCGACTGATGCGCGCGCAGAGCGCCGCGGATGACACGCGCGTGCACGCCACATCCGAAGGGCTCGATGATGCGGCCGTGCAGCAGGCGGCGCGCGAGGCGTACGACCGCGCGATGAGCGGCAAGAAAGACTCGATCTGGGGCCCGGGCCTCATCGCCGTGTGCGTCACATGGTTCGGCCTGGGCGCGTTCCAGTCGGCCGCCGGCATCTCGATCGTCGCGTTCGCCACCGAAGCGAACATGAAACAGTACACCGGCTTCGTGTTCGCGTGCTTCTCGGTGAGCTCGCTCGCCGGCGCGCTGCTGTACGGCGCGAAGAACTGGACGATCCCGCTGTGGAAGCGCTTCTACGTGTGCCTGGCCGTGGTGAATCTGGGCATCGGGTCGTTCCTGTTCGCCAAACACCTGTGGGTGATCATGGTGATCTACCTGATCATCGGCGTGTGCCAGTCGCCCACGTGGATCAACGGCAACCAGCTCATGCTGCATCTGGTGCCGCAGACGCGTTTCACCGAAGGCATGGCGTGGATGGGCGCGATGAACGCGATCGGCGGATCCGCGGGTTCCGCGATCGCCGGCGTGTTCATCGACCGCAACGGCTCGCACGGCGGGTTCATGGTCGTCACCGCGCTCGCGCTCGTTTCGCTCGCGATCGCACTGCTCGGCTTCAAGCAGATCAAGACGAGCACTGAGACGCCCGTGCTCACCGAGATCAGCGCGTGATCGCGTGCGTGCACGTCCGGTTCGCGCGCCACAATGGACAGCATGACTGACACCGATGCTGCAAAGATCATCCAACCCGAAGATTCCGTGGAAGACATGAAGGAGCGCGAGCATGTGAAGCCGGAGCTGCCGGCCGACGTGCGCGTGCGGTTCTGCCCCTCGCCCACGGGCATCCCGCACGTGGGTATGGTGCGCACGGCCCTGTTCAACTGGGCCGAGGCGCGCCACACCGGCGGTACGTTCGTGTTCCGCATCGAGGACACCGATGCGCAGCGCGATTCCGAAGAGAGCTTCAACCAGATCATCGAGGCGCTCAAGTGGCTCGGCCTCGACTGGGACGAGGGCATTGAGGTGGGCGGCCCGCATGGCCCGTACCGCCAGTCCGAGCGTGGTCCGATCTACCAGAAGGTGGCGCAGCAGCTGCTCGACGCGGGCTATGCGTACGAGTCGTTCTCCACGCCCGAAGAGATTGAGGCACGCAATGTGGCCGCCGGCCGCCCCAAGGCGTTCGGCTACGACGGCTACGACCGCAACCTGACCGAGGAGCAGAAGGCCGCGTTCCGTGCCGAAGGCCGCCAGCCCGCGCTGCGCATCAAGATGCCCGACGAAGATATCACGTTCGACGACCTGATCCGCGGCGAGATCACGTTCAAGGCCGGTTCTGTGCCGGACTATGTGATCGTGCGCCCCAACGGCGACCCGCTCTACACGCTCACGAACCCGGTCGACGACGCGCTCATGGACATCAACGTGGTGCTGCGCGGCGAGGACCTGCTGAGCTCCACCCCGCGCCAGATCGTGCTTTACCGCTACCTCATGGAACTGGGCGTGGCCAAGCAGATGCCGCTGTTCGGCCACATGCCGTACGTGATGGGCCAGGGCAACAAGAAGCTCTCCAAGCGCGACCCGGAGTCGAACCTGTTCCTGCACCGCGACCACGGCTTCATCAAGGAGGGCCTGCTCAACTACCTGGCGCTGCTGGGCTGGTCGATCGCCCCCGACAACGACATCTTCACGATGGACGAGATGGTCAAGGCCTTTGACGTGCGCGATGTGAAAGCCAACCCGGCGCGCTTCGACATCGACAAGGCGGTCTCGATCAACGCCGAGCACATCCGCATGCTCGAACCGCAGGACTTCCTGAACCGCTCGGTGCCGTACCTGTTCCGCGATGGCGTCGTCTCCGCCGAACACTGGGACGAGCTCACCGACCGCGAGCGCAGCGTGCTCACCGCCGCTGCACCGCTCGTGCAGCCGCGCGTGCGCCTGCTCGGTGAGGTGGCCGGCATGGCCGGCTCGCTGCTGTCGACGAGCGACTACATCGCGCCGGAGGCCGACGCGAAGAAGCAGCTCAAGGCCACGGCGGGCGAGGTGCTCGACGCCGCGATCGCCGCGCTCGACGCGGTGCCGGAAGCGGACTGGACGACCGACAATCTGCACGAGACGCTCAACAAGGCGCTGATCGAAGACGCCGGCTACAAGCCGCGCGTGGCGTTCGGCCCGGTGCGTGTGGCGATGTCCGGCCGCCGCGTCTCGCCGCCGCTCTTCGAGTCGATGGAGATCGTGGGCAAGCCGGTTTCGATGGCCCGCCTGCGCAACCTGCGCGAGCATCTGGCTGAGATTCAGGCCGCCTGAAGCGCGGAATGAAGCCCGACACGCCGTGATTTGCGCTGATAGGCGCTTATGTGTATATTTTCTATCTGTTGCTTCACGGAGCAACAGATGATGCCCCCATCGTCTAGCGGTCTAGGACTACGCCCTCTCACGGCGCCAACACCGGTTCAAATCCGGTTGGGGGTACGAAGTTCATCATCTTCGGTGATGGACCTGCCAATTGGGATGTGGTGTAATTGGCAACACAGCTGATTCTGGTTCAGCCATTCTTGGTTCGAGTCCAGGCATCCCAGCCAAATAGCCCTCGCTACGGCGGGGGTTTTTGTTTTCCGCGGAGATTGTGCACTGCACGGGCGCGTGCATTACTGTGGGAACTATGAGTGAGCGAGAACAGAGCAATGCGGTCGACCGCGGGGAGCAGCCGCGGCCGTTGTCTGTGTCGGCGCGTCTGGGGCGCCTGCAGTTCCATCGTTCGGGGAAATTCCGTGTGTTGCAGTTGGCTGATGTGCAGGATGGTCCGCACATCTCAAGCGACACGATTCGCCTGATCACCGCGGCGGTCGAGACCGCGCGGCCCGACCTCGTGGTCTTCTCGGGCAATCAGATCGCCGGGTATGACCCCGCCTACGCGGAGACGTATTGCAAACGCCACTGGAAGACGCCGGCGCTCACCCAGCGGCGCGAACTCGCGCTCTCGCACACGCGCCAGCTGGTGCGCGCGTCCATCGGGCAGTGCGTGCAGCCACTCATCGACGCGGGCGTGCCGTGGGCGGTCACGTACGGCAACCATGATTTTCAATGCGGACTGAGCAACGCGCAGCTCGACGAGCTCTACCGCGAGTTCGACGGCTGCGTCAACCCGCCTGCGCCGCCGGCGGACGGCGCCGTGTGCGTGCCGGAGCGCGTGGCCGCGTTGCCGCGCGAGACGGTGTTCGCGTGCGAGTCGGGCACGTTCGCGCTGCCGGTCGCGAACGAGCGCGGCGCCACGGTGCTCGGCATTGTGCTTGTGGATTCGGGCGATTACGCGCCGACCGGCGGGTACGGCGCGCCGAGCCCGCGTGCGCTGCGTTTTCTGCGGCAGGTGCCGGCGCAGCTGGGGCAGGGCGTGCGGTCGATGGTGTTCCAGCACACGGCGCTGCCGCAGTATTACCGTCTGCTCAAGCCGGTCGCGTCCACCGCGGCGCATGCGGTGGAAGGCTACCGCATGTTTTCGGGGCAGTACTATGTGCTCGACGAGCGCGCGACCGAACCCGGCGGGTACTTGGGCGAAGGCGTGAGCAGCCCGGACGACGACAGTGGCGAATTCGCGATCCTCACCGGCACCGGCGCCTACTGCGCGATCGCCACCGGGCACGACCACCGCAACGCATTTGTGGGGCAGTCTGGTGGGCTGGCGATGGTGGCCAGTCCCACATGCGGATTCGGGTCATACGGGCCGATTCCCGAGCGGCGCGCGGCGCGCCTGTTCGAATTCGACATCCGGCACCCCTACAACCCGCGCACGCAGCTGCTCGAGTTCGGGCGGCTCGTGGGCAAGCCAAGCGCGAAGAAGGCGTATGTGTATGGCATGGCGGCGGAGTCGAAGTCGCAGAGCGAAGGCGTGCACCTGCTGCACAAGCCCAACGCCTTCAGCCGCTTCGTGCATGCCGCCGCCAAAACCATCCTCGGCAAGTAGCTGCCAACCATCGTTGGCAAATAGTCGTTACGGGTAGTGCCTTCTTTGCTACGGGTAGTGCTTTTCCCGCCATGTTCCGAGTAGAAATGGCGGAATATGGCCATTTTTGAATGGGGGTGCGGCCGTAGGGCACTACCCGTAACACAAAAGGCACTACCCGTAGCAAATATGGGTAGTGCCTTGAAGGTATGCAGTGCGCACGTGGTTGGTACGTGGTGCGCACGCGCTACGCATGCGGGTCAGCGGCTGGCGCTGGCCTTGATCAGGGCGTCGGTCAGGTACTTGCCGGCGCCCATGACGAGCGGCGCGTAGCGGTGGCCGGGGTTCGAACCCATGCGGCCGCTCGGGCCCGAGATCGAGATCGCGGCGATCACCTGGCCGGACGCGTTGCGGATCGGCGCGGAGATCGAGCACACGCCCTCGTCGCGTTCGTTGATCGACTCGGCCCAGCCGCGCTTGCGCACGGCGGCGAGCTTCGCCGACGAGAAGCGTGCATGGCGCAGGCCCTGGTGCAGGCGGTCGGAATCCTCCCACGCGAGCAGGATCTGCGCGGCGGAACCGGCCTCCATCGACAGCATGGCGCCGACGGGAATCGAGTCGCGCAGTCCGCTCGCACGCTCGACGGCGGCGATGCACACGCGCTGCTCGCCCTGGCGGCGGTAGATCTGCGCGGATTCGCCGGTGCGGTCGAGCAGGGTCTGCAGGATCGGGCCGGCCGCGGCGAGCAGGCGGTCCTCGCCTGCGGCGGCCGCGAGCTCGGCGAAACGCGAGCCGAGCACGAAGCGGCCGTGCTGGTCGCGCAGCACAAAGCGGTGGCGTTCGAGCGCGATCGCCAGGCGGTGCGCGGTGGGGCGCGCGAGCTTCGTGGCGGTCACGAGCTGGCCGAGCGTGGCGGGGCCGGACTCGAGCGCGTCGAGGATCTTGACCGTCTTGTCGAGCACCCCAACGCCGGAGTGGATCTCGTTGTCGGCCGGTTGTGCCGCTTCCGCTTGGGAAGCAGTGGTGGACTCAGCGGCGGTGTGCTGTTTGGATTCTGCGGAAAGCGTATTTGAAGTCATGACTGAATTATGCCATCTCACATTCTGAAATGCAAAAGCGATGTGTCTAAAAGTCGTGCCCAATGCTCCAAAACCGTGCTGCCACACCGGTGAAACCGTTGTCATTCCAACGGTTGAGCAGTGCAACGTATCTCCATCAAACCTCCACATCTCACATACCGGCACATTACGGAAGTCTTGACTAATCAACCCATACGCTATATGGACGTGAACAACGCGGGGCTGGGCGACGCCATGGCCACACACGCCCCTGCGCCTTATGAATACTCTGAGGAGGATCCACCTATGGGAATGACATTGGCCGAGAAAGTCTGGGCTGATCATTTGGTGCGTAAGGGTGACGACGGTGCTCCCGATCTGCTGTACATCGACCTGATGCTCATGCACGAAGTGACGAGCCCGCAGGCGTTCGAAGGCCTGCGCCTCGCCGGCCGAAGCCCGCGCCACGTGGACCAGCTCATCGCCACCGAAGACCACAACACGCCCACGGTAGACATCGACATGCCGAACCCGGACGAGACGAGCGCCACGCAGCTGAGCACGCTCGAGAAGAACTGCCGCGAATTCGGCGTGCGCCTGCATCCGCTGGGCGACGCGGACCAGGGCATTGTGCACGCGTTCGCCCCGATGCTCGGGCTCACGCAGCCCGGCATGACGATTGTGTGCGGCGACTCGCACACGTCGACCCATGGCGCGTTCGGCGCGCTCGCGTTCGGCATCGGCACATCCGAAGTGGAGCATGTGATGGCCACACAGACGCTGAGCCTCAAGCCGTTCAAGACCATGGCCATCAACATCGAGGGCGACCTGCCCGAAGACGTGAGCGCCAAGGACATCATCCTCGCGGTGATCGCCAAGATCGGCACCGGCGGCGGCCAGGGCCACGTGCTCGAATACCGCGGCAAGGCCATCGAGAACCTCTCGATGGACGCGCGCATGACGATCTGCAACATGAGCATCGAAGCGGGCGCGCGCGCCGGCATGATCGCGCCCGACGAGACGACCTTCGAGTATCTCAAGGGCCGCCCGCACGCGCCGCAGGGCGAGCTGTGGGACCAGGCGGTCGAATACTGGAAGACGCTGAAGACCGACGACGACGCCGTGTTCGACGCCGAGGTGACGTTGCGCGCCGAGGACCTCGAGCCCTTCGTCACGTGGGGCACCAACCCCGGCCAGGGCCTGCCGATCTCCGCGAGCATCCCCGCGCCCGAGGACTTCGCCGACGCGACCGAGCGCGCCGCCGCCGAGCGTGCGCTCGCCTACATGGGCCTCGAGCCGGGCACGCCGATCCGCGACATCCCGGTGGACACCGTGTTCATCGGCTCGTGCACGAACGGCCGCATCGAGGACCTGCGCATCGCCGCCGAGATCATGAAGGGCCGCAAGAAGGCCGATTCGATCCACCGCGTGCTCGTGGTGCCGGCGTCGTCGCGCATCCGCCTGCAGGCCGAAGAGGAGGGGCTCGACCGCATCTTCACCGAGTTCGGCGCGGAATGGCGCAACGCCGGCTGCTCGATGTGCCTGGGCATGAACCCGGACAAACTCGTGGTGGGCGAGCGCTCGATCTCCACGTCGAACCGCAATTTCGAAGGCCGCCAGGGCAAGGGCTCGCGCACGCACCTCGCCTCGCCGGCCGTGGCCGCCGCCACCGCCGTGCGCGGCACGATCTCCACACCGGCCGACCTGTGAGCATGGCCCCGGCTTATCCAGACCGATTTTTGAACAGAGGATGTTGATTCAACGATGGAAAAACTCACCACTCTCACCGGTACGGGCGTGCCGCTGCGCCGCTCGAACGTGGACACCGACCAGATCATTCCCGCCGTGTTCCTCAAGCGCGTGACGCGCACCGGCTTCGACGACGCGCTGTTCTACGCGTGGCGCCGCAACCCGGACTTCGTGCTCAACAAACCGGAGTACGCGGACGGGCAGATCCTGGTGGCCGGCCCCGACTTCGGCATCGGCTCGTCGCGTGAACACGCGGTGTGGGCGCTGCACGACTACGGCTTCCGCGTCGTCATCGCGCCGCGCTTCGCCGACATCTTCTACGGCAACACCGCCAAGAACGGCGTGCTCGCCGCGATCATGCCGCAGGAGTCCGTGGAGCTGCTGTGGAAGCTGCTCGAAGAGGAGCCGGGCCGCCAGATGACGGTGAACCTCGAGGACCGCACCGTGACGTGCGGCGACGTGGTGCTGCCGTTCGAAGTGAACGACTACGTGCGCTGGCGCCTCATGAACGGCTACGACGACATCGACCTGACGCTGCAGCACGAAGACGACATCGCGGCCTACGAGAAGATGCGCGCCGAACGCTTCCCGTTCAAGCCGAAGACGATCCCGGTGCTGCGCGAACCCGAGGCCGCAGTGGTCTCCGCCCGCGAGCCCGAGGCCGGCGACTGGCCCGGTCCGATTGCCGAACGCTGAGGCCGCGTCGTAGCATAGGAGGCACCACCAGTAACGAACAAGGAGGCAGCATGGCTGATGCGATTGTGCTCATCACCACGGAAAGCGACATGGTGAGCGAGGCGGCGAAACGCATCGTCGAACTCGACGGCGTGCAGGACGTCTATTCGGTGGCGGGCGACGTGGATCTGGTTGCCGTGGTGTCCACCGACCACTTCGAGGACCTGACGAGTGTGATCCCCGAGGGGATCGACAAGGTGGACGGCGTGGTCGGCACCCAGACCCTGATGGCCTTCCGCACCTACTCCCGTGAAGACGAGCAGGCCGCCTTCGATCTGGGCGGCGACTGATCCTGGGCGAACACACAGGCAAAACAACCCCATCGGGGCTGAAACAACGGATGTTTCGGCCCCGTTTTTTCGTATCTCGCTTACGCGGGTGCCTTAACCATGGCGCCCAAGGGTATACACGGTGGAATTTCAAGGGGCATCAAGGGTCATAGGGGGCACCCCATGAATTATGGCACCCGCGTAAGCGAGATACGAACCGACACCGCCAATCCTCGAAGCGCGAACACTCTCCACACCGCCGCATGGTGGCCTATCATCGCAACTAGCTGCAGGCGCCATTCGTTGAAGCGCCTCACGCCACGCACGCACACCGCGGGCAGGGCGCACATATGTGTAAGGAGTTGCCATGACCACCGTCGCCATCGTCGGCTGCACCCATGCCGGCACATTCGCTGCCACTTCGATCCTGCGCGAGCACCCCGATTGGAGCGTGCACGTATTCGAGCGCGGCGACACGCTTTCGTTCCTCTCATGCGGCATCGCGCTGTGGGTGGGCGACCATGTGTCCGACCCGCGCAAGATGTTCTATTCCTCACCCGCCGAACTCGAGAAGCTCGGTGCCACGATGCACATGCGCACCGACGTGACCGACATCGATGTGGCCGGCAAGACACTCGAGTTCCGTAGCTTGGAGACAGGCGACTCGCAGACGCTGCGGTTCGACAAGCTCGTGGTTACCACCGGTTCGCGCCCGGTGGTGCCGTCTATCCCCGGCATCGAATCCGACCGCGTGCAGCTGTGTAAGAACTGGGACAACGCGGTGCAGATCAAGGAGCGCGCGCACGGCGCGAAATCGGTCGTGGTGATCGGTGCCGGCTACATCGGCGCCGAACTGGCCGAACAGTTCAGCACAATCGGCGTGGAGACCACGCTCATCGACGCCGCCGACCGTGTGCTCGCCAACAATTTCGACAAGCTCATCACCGACCAAGTGGAGGAGCGCTACCGCAAGCACGGTGTGACGCTCGCGCTCGGCGAGAAAGTGACCGCCTTCACCGACAACGCCGACGGCACGGTGACCGTGACCACGACCGGAGGCGCCTACACCGCGCAGTTCGCCGTGCTCGCCGTCGGGTTCCTGCCGAACACCGACCTGGTGCGCGGCCAAGTGGACACGCTCGCCAACGGCGCGATCATCACGAACGAGTACATGCAGGCTTCGGTGCCATACGTCTACGCCGCCGGCGACAGCGCCACCGTGCATTACAACCCCACGGGCGAACTCGACTACATCCCGCTCGCCACGAACGCCGTGCGCCAGGGCGCGCTCATCGGGCAGAACATCGATGTGCCGACGCGCACATACATGGGCACGCAGGCCACGAGCGCCGTGCAGCTCTATGACCTGTCGCTCGCGGCGAGCGGCCTGACGCAGGCGGGCGCCGACCGCCGCGGCATGGACGTGCGCTCGACCGAACTCGTGGAGGATTACCGCCCGGCGTTCATGCTCTCCACCGCGCCGGTCACGTCGATCCTGAGCTGGGACCCGCAGACACGGCTCGTCAAGGGCGCCCAATTCTGCTCGACCGCGGACATCTCGGGCGCGGCGAACACGGTGAGCGTGGCCATCCAAGCCGGGTTCACGATCGACATGTTGGCGAACGTGGACTTCCTGTTCCAACCGAACTTCGACCAGCCCGTCTACTACGTGGGCGCGGTGGCCGCGAAGGCCGTGGCGGAGCAGGGCGCCTGACGCCCGCCCGTGGCGCGCGCCGGCACCTCACACGCGCCACGCATATTACATGCCTTATGGCAAACTGGTTGCCTGACATCGCCGCCGGACGAACTGCCGGCGTGGCGCGGCGCGGAAATAAAACCGCGCGCCCGACTGTAGAGATAACCAGACAATCAGACTCGGCCCACACGCGGCACCGGACCATGCGCCGGCGCCGCGCATTGTGTGCACCACTGGCGAAAGAGGATAGACGTGGTCGAAACAACAGATGACGTGCTGCATGTTGTGGGCGGCAAGCCGCTCAACGGCACCATCAAGGTGCGCGGCGCCAAGAACTTCGTGAGCAAGGCCATGGTGGCGGCGCTGCTGGCGCCCGGCACGTCGGTGCTGAAGAACGTGCCCGAGATCCGCGACGTGCACGTGGTCTCCGACCTGCTGCGCCTGCACGGCGTGGACGTGGACGTGAACGGCGATGACGGCATTGTGACGATCGACGCGAAGAACGTGCAGCTCGCCGACGTGGCCGACGTGGACACGCTCTCCGGCTCGAGCCGTATTCCGATCCTGTTCTCCGGACCGCTGCTGCACCGCCTGGGTGAGGCGTTCATCCCCGCGCTCGGCGGCTGCAACATCGGCGGACGCCCGATCGACTTCCACTTGGAGACGCTGCGCAAGCTCGGCGCGGACGTGGACAAGGAACATAAGGACGGCATCCACATCACCGCCCCCAACGGCCTGCACGGCGCGAAGATCCACCTGCCGTACCCGTCCGTCGGCGCCACCGAGCAGACGCTGCTCGCGGCCGTGCTGGCCGACGGCAAGACCGAGCTTTCCGGCGCCGCCACCGAACCCGAGATCATGGACCTGGTGGCCGTGCTGCAGAAGATGGGCGCGATCATCTCGGTGGACGTGGACCGCACGTTCCGCATCGAAGGCGTCAAGGAGCTCAAGGGCTACACGCACACCGCGCTCACCGACCGCATCGAGGCGGCGAGCTGGGCTTCGGCCGCGCTCGCCACGCACGGCGACGTGTTCGTCAAGGGTGCCACGCAGCCCGAGATGATGACGTTCCTCAACGTGTTCCGCAAAATCGGTGGTGAGTTTGACATCACCGACAAGGGCATCCGCTTCTGGCACCCGGGGGGTGACCTCAAGCCCGTGGCGATTGAGACCGACGTGCACCCCGGCTTCATGACCGACTGGCAGCAGCCGCTTGTCGTGGCGCTGACCCAGGCGAACGGCCTGAGCATCGTGCACGAGACGGTGTACGAGAACCGCTTCGGCTTCACCAAGCCGCTCACGCAGATGGGCGCCACGATCCAGCTGTACCGCGAGTGCCTCGGCTCGTTGCCGTGCCGCTTCCAGCAGCGCAACTACAAGCATTCCGCGGTGATCTTCGGGCCCACCCCGCTCGAAGGGCGCGACATCGACGTGCCGGACCTGCGTGGCGGCTTCAGCCACCTGATCGCCGCGCTGACGGCGAACGGCCCGTCCGACGTGCGTGGCATCAGTCTGATTGACCGTGGCTATGCCGATTTCCGCGGCAAGCTCACCGCGCTCGGCGCGCAGATCGACTGATTCGACGCCCCCCTGATTTCCATGCGGCCCATTGTGCCCGCCGCCCGGGCATGTACCGGCGGTGCGGCACAATGGGCCGCATGGCATCCAAAGGAAAACCGTCGCCGCGCTCCGCGGTCAGACCGCTCAGTGACGCGCAGGTCGCCAAGCTCGCGGCGCAATACGACCTCGTGGACCCGACCCGCCCATACCCGACTGGGCGCATCGAGCCGAACGAGCAGGAGATCAACGAGCAGAATCCGAAGCTCACCGCGCGTCTGGTGAAAGGCTGCGCGAAGGTGCTGCGCGCGAGCTGCCGCCTGCGCGCGTGGGGCCTCGACAATGTGCCCGTCGACGGTCCGTACATCACCGCCGCCACGCATGTGACGCAGTTCGACGTGTTCGTGCCGATGATCGCCATGTTCGAGATGGGCAGGCGCCCCCGCTTCATGGCGAAGGCCGAGATGGGCAAATGGCCCATCCTCGGCAAATGGTTCCGCGCCGTGGGCATGCAGCCAGTGCCGCGCCGCAGCGGCAAGGCGCGCCAGATTGAAGAGGAGTCGATCGCGATCCTGACCGGCGGCCGCCCGCTGACGATCTGGCCGGAAGGCACCGTGACGCGCGACCCGCAGAAATGGCCGATGAGCATGAAGAACGGCGTGGGGTTCATCGCCCTCGAGGCCTCGCGCCGGCTCGGCCGGCAGATCCCGCTGTACTGCGCCGTCACATGGGGTGCGGCGAGCATCAATCATTTCTGGCCGTGGCCGCGCAAGAACGTCGTCATGTGCTACGACGTGCGCCTCGATTACAGTGACCTGCTCGAAGACGTGGACGACTGGGGCCCCGAGCCGCCGGTCGAATACGCGAACGAACTGGCGCGGCGCATCCGCGTGCGCATGAAGAACGTGATGGCCAACATCCGCGGCGAGCAGCCGCCGAAGGGCTTCTTCGACTACCGGATCATGAAGGAAGTGCCCGAGACGGGGCCGTTCGCCGACCCGCACCAGGTGGATGCGCGTGCGCTCGCACAGGATCCGATCCCGATGTGCGGTGGGGTCGGTGACCTGCCGGATATGCCCGTGCACGCCCAGCCAAGAGCATAATCACGCGCGGCCTGCGCAAAAGGGCCAACAATAGAAACCAGTGCACCGCCGCCCACCGTATGCGCGGCGGCACGGCTGAATAAAAGGAGCAGAGTATGGCGAATATTACGGTATTGGGTGCCGGCGCATGGGGCACGGCATTCGGTCAGGTGCTTGCGGACGCTGGCAACGATGTGATGATGTGGGCGATCGAGCCGGAAATCGTCAAGGCGATCCAGACCGAGCACCGCAATCCGGTTCGTCTGCCGAGCGTGGAGAAGCTGCCCGACTCGATGACCGCGACCGGAGACCGCGCCGAAGCCGTGGCGCACGCCGACGTGGTCGTGGTGGCGATCGCCGCGCAGTTCGCGCGCCAGGCGCTCGAGGAGTTCAACGGCCTGATCCCCGACGAGGCCGTGGTCGTCTCGCTGATGAAGGGCATCGAACAGAAGACCGGCAAGCGCATGGACCAGGTGGTCACCGAGGCGCTCGACCTGCCCACCGACCGGTTTGTGGCCATCTCGGGACCGAACCTGAGCAAGCAGATCGCCGCGCGCGAACCCGCCGCGACTGTGGTCGGCTGCACCGACATCGACGTGGCGCGCCGCGTGGCGAAACTGTGCACGACCGACTACTTCAAGACCTTCATCACCGCCGACGTGATCGGTCTGGAACTGTGCGGATCGCTCAAGAACGTGGTGGCGCTCGCCGTGGGCATGTCGCACGGCGCGGGCTTCGGCGAGAACACGGCCGCGATGATCGAGACGCGCGGCCTGACCGAGATCAAGGACGTCGGCACGGCGGCGGGCGCCCTGCCCGAGACCTTCTATGGCCTGGCCGGCGTGGGCGACCTGATCGCCACCTGCGGCTCGCCGCTGTCGCGCAACTACACCTTCGGTTACAACCTGGGCAAGGGCATGAGCGTGGAGGAAGCCACGAAGGCGAGCAACGGCGTCGCCGAAGGCGTCGCCACGGCGAGCGCCGTCGTGGCCCTCGGCGAGCAATACCATGTGTGCACGCCGCTCGCCAAGGCGGTGACGCGCCTGCTCGATGACGGCATCTCGTTCAAGCAGATGATCGCGGAGATGTTCCCCGCCGACGTGACGGTGGAGTGACGCCGCGGTATGTGACGTTGGTGTGGCCCCGGCGGGCGGTGCCCTGCCGGGGCCTTCGCATGCATGCGTCGTGGCGCGTCCTCTCGTTGCCTGTGCGGAGTATTCTGGGTGCCGTTGTGCAATCCGGGTTTTGGAGCAAAAGGACGAACTGAACTATGGCAGACAAGAAGCGCGTGGCCGTCATGTACGGCGGCAAGGCCGACGAACACCCGATTTCCTGCATTTCCGTGGCGAGCGTGCTGCGCGCGCTCGATACGAGCCGTTTCGAGCCGGTGCTGATCGGCATCACGAAGCAGGGCGAGTGGATCGTGGACGGCGACGACCCGCGCCAGTGGGCGCTCGACAAGGGCCTGCCGCAGGTGGAGCGCACACCCGGTTCGCGCAGCGTCGTGCTGAGCGTCGGCGAAGGCGGTGATGGTTTCTACGCGCGCAATGCCGACGGCACACTCGAATCCTTGGGGCATATCGACGTGGTACTGCCGGTGCTGCACGGCCCGTACGGCGAAGATGGCACCATCCAGGGCCTGTTCGAGATGATGGGCGTGCCATACGTGGGGTGCGGCGTGCTCGCGAGCGCCGCGGCGATGGACAAGCACTATACGAAGACGCTGCTCGCGGCCGCCGGCATCGCCGTGGCGCCCGGCGTGGCGCTCGACACGCGCCTGTATGACGCGTCGGACCGCTTCGCCGCCGACGGCGAGCGTTTTCTGGATCTGGTGGACGAGGCGGGGTTGCAGTACCCGCTGTTCGTGAAGCCGTCGCGCGCTGGCTCGAGCTTCGGCGTGACGAAGGTGGAGCGCGTGGGAGACGCGGAGGAGCTCGCCGCCGCCGTGTATGAGGCGAGCCTGCACGACTGGCGTGTGATTGTGGAGCAGGGCATCGACGCACGCGAGATCGAGTGCGCGGTGCTGCGCCCGCGCGGCGAGGAAGAGCCGCGCGTGAGCCTGCCTGGCGAGATCGTGCTTGACCGCCGTGCGCAGGATGACGACCAGTTCTACGATTTCGACAGCAAATACATGGATGCGCAGGCGAGCCACGCCGAGGTGCCCGCGCACATCCCTGACGAACTGATCGAACGGGTGCGCGCGACGGCATTGAAGGCGTTCCTGGCGATCGACGGCACCGGTCTGAGCCGCGTCGACACGTTCGTGACGCCGGGCGGCGATGTGCTTGTCAACGAGATCAACACGATGCCCGGGTTCACGTCGATCTCCATGTACCCGAAGGCGTGGGAAGCCACCGGCATCGCGTACACCGACCTGATCACCACGTTGATCAACGGGGCGTTGCACGCCTGACAGGCGGGCACGTGTGCCCAACCAGCGGACGGCGTCTGGCGCGGCGATGGGCTTTCAGTACACTGGGATGCACATCGCGCGCGTCCGCATGGCGCTGTGCGGAGTACCTCCCGGAAGGAAAGAAGTGATGACGACCCCAGAGAACCCGTACAACGGCAATCCGTACAATGGCGGCCCGTACGCACCGGGCACCGGGCAGCCGGCCGACGAGACACAGCAGTACGGCCAGCCTGCGCAGCAGCCCTACGGCCAGCCTGCACAACAGCCGTATGGCGCGCCGCAGGCCGAGCCCACGCAGGTCATGCCGGACTACGGGCAGATGCAGCCGAACCAGTATGCGGCACAGGAGCAGCCCACGCAGGCCTTCGACTACAGTCAGCAGGGCCAGCAGCAGTACGGCGGGCAGATCCCGCCGCAGATCCCGCCGCAGGAGCCGATGGTTGGCTATGGCGCGCCGCAGAGCAACGACAAATGGAACGGCCTGGTGATCGCGGGGTTCGTGTGCGCGTTCCTGGTTCCGATCGTCGGTCTGATCCTGAGCATCATCGGCATGGTGCAGATCAACAAGAACGGCGGCAAGAGCAAGGGCATGGCCATCGCCGGCATCATCGTCTCGGTTGTGGTGATGGTGCTCAACGGCCTGCTCGTGTTCTCGATGCTCAACGCCGCCAACAGCGCCGTGCGCACGGCGGCCACCGCGTCGCAGAGCCCGTCGGTCTCGTCCTCCTCACCAAGCGCGACCGACCCGGACATTGACGACCTTGACACCGACATCGACGACTTGGACAGCGGTCTCGATGATTTCGACGCCGACGTGGATGCACTGCCGGACGGCGTGACGCTCGAGGACCTGCTGAATATGCCCACATTCAAGGAGCAGATCGAACAGCAGACCACCGCGGGCATGCCCGACAACATGGACATGAAGGTCAGCGCCAAGGGCAACACCCTCACCTTTGACGCCACGATCAACGAATCGCTGACGGACGACCAGATAGAGCAGGTGCGCAGCATGGCCGAGTCGGCGCTCGGCTCGCAGATGGAAGAGATCGCCAGCAATCTCAACAGCGAGCTCGGCACCGACGACGTGGTGGTGCACCTGAGCATGAAGCTCGCGGACGGCCAGACGATCATCGACAAGGATTACACGGAGTGAGGCACAGCAGATGACCCAACCAACCAACCCATACGGCGGTGAGCAACCCCGGTACGGCGCGCCACAGCAGCCACAGGCCGAACAGCCGAACCCGTACGCGCAGGAACACGGGTATGTGGGCCAGCAGCCGTACACCCCGCCGGTCTATGGGCAGGCGCAGCAGCCGTATGGCGAGTCCTATGCGGGCCAGCAGCCCTACGGGCAGCCGTATGCGCAGCAGCCGGCCTACTACCCGCAGGACCGCTGGAACGGCATGGCCATCGCCGGCTTCGTCTGCTCGTTCTTCTTCAGCATCGTCGGCCTGGTGCTGAGCATCATCGGTTATAACCAGACCAAGAAGACGGGTGAGAAAGGCAAGGAGCTCGCCTTGGCGGGCATCATCATCTCGGGCCTGTCGATTGTCATGACCGTCGTCATGATCATCGCGTTCGTGGCGATCGGCGTCAGTGTGGCCGGCGTGGCGCTCGAGGAGCTCGACACCACCAGCACAAGCGCCGTGTGCGACCCGTACAGCGACGTGTGCGACGACGCCACGGTGCAGACCGGGTACCACAGCGCCGCGGAGCTCGCCGCGCGCGAGACGCCCGAGGCGCTGCTCGCCGGCCTGACGATCCGCTAGCCGAAAGAGACCCAACCTCCCATGACCATGCCCCCACAGCAGCAACGCCCACAGCACCCCCAACCGCAGCGGCCGCCGACGCATTGGCCGCCCGTACCGCCCATGGCCGCCGTGCGGCCGGCGCCGGCGCCATCGCCGTGGCATGCGCGCATCACGACGGCGAAGCGCGCCTATTCGCGTGCAGGCGCCGCCATCACACTGATGCTCGTGGTGTGGGTGCTGTTGGCGCTGCTGCTGCAGGGGGCCGTGGCAGGCATGCTGCGCACGCCGCAGCTTTCCATGTGGCTGAGCGTGGTGATCTCGAGCGGCGTGCTGTACTGCATCGCGCTGCCGCTCGGGTTCATCGTGCTGCGCACCGAACCGATGCTGCCCACACGCAGGTTCACGCTCAGACCTTCACAGTTCTTCATGTATCTGCTGATCGCGTTGCCGATCACTTATGCCGGCAACATCATCGGCATCCTGCTTTCTGCCGCGCTTTCGGGCGGCCGGGCGAGCAACCGCATCCTCGACATGACCGGCGGGTCGGATTGGGCCGTCAACATCGTGGCCGCGGTGCTGCTCGCGCCGATCGTGGAGGAATGGCTGTTCCGCAAACAGCTCATAGGCCGCCTGCGCCGCTTCGGCGAACTGCCGGCGATCCTGGTCTCCGCACTGTTCTTCGCGCTGTTCCACCTGAACCTCTTCCAGTTCTTCTACGCGTTTGGGCTGGGCGTGCTGTTCGGCTACGTTTACACACGCACGAGCAAACTGCGCTACACGGTGGGTTTGCACATGCTCATCAACGCCAACGGCGGCATGGTGGCCCCGTGGTTCATGAACCGGATGATGGCGGTCGTGGAGGCGCACCCCACGGCCGAGACGATCACGAACGCGCAGATGGGCGCGCTGCTCGGCGGCTTCGCCTATGCGTTCGTGCTGCTCGCCGCCACACTGGCCGGCCTCGTGCTGCTCATCGTGCGCTGGAAGCGCCGCGAATTCTATCTGGCGCCCGAACAATTGCCGAGTGGCGCCGCGGGCCGTGCCGCGTTCGGCAACCCCGGCGTCATCACCTGCATCGCCGTCGGTGCGCTCGGCACACTGCTCATGCTGTTCACGTGAGGTTATTCGCCGCTGCCGCTCGCATCGCGTTGCGTGGCGAGCAGGTCGCGCGCTTTGGCGTCGCCGCTCGCCACGAGGTCGGTGAACAGGTCGGATGAGCTCACCGAGCGTGTCACGGCGTCGATGAGCTGCGCCTGCGAGGCGTGCGGTTTGGCGTAGGCGATGATGTTGCCGGTCACGCCGGCGGGTGAAAAGCCTGTCAGCCGTACGATCGGCGGATTCGTGTGGTCCATCAGGCCATGCGCGGACTCGTCGATTTTCGACAAAAGCTCATTCGTCAGGCGCGTCGTGTCCACATTCGGTTTGGCGGTGAAGGGGATGGTGACGCTCGCCTCGTTGTGCGGGTCGAGTTTTTCGAGCAGCGTGGTGTTCAACACCGAGTTCGGGATCATCATCAGGTTGCCATCGCGTTCGCGCACCACGGTCTGCCGCCATGTGACGTCCTGCACCTCGCCTGTGATGCCCGAGATGCGCACCATGTCTCCGGGCTGCAGCACATGCGAGAACATGAGCTGGAATCCGCCGATCGTATTGGCGATGGAATCCTTGAGTCCGAGGGAGACGGCGAAGCCGCCGATGCCGAGCGCGGTGAACAGCGTCATCGGGTTGATGCCGAACACCGGCTTGAGCACGATCATGGCGGCCACGGCCCAGATGAGCACGCGTGCGAGGTTGACGAAGATCGAGGCGTCGGGCATCTGTGTTTTCTCGAGCGCCTTGCGCAATGCGCGCGAGACGAGGCGGGCCGTCACATATGCGGCCGCGCAGACGATGGCCAGAAAGATGATGCGCGACGAATGGCCTTTGAGCCAGTCCAAGGCTTGGTGCATATCCATGTGTTCCATACCACTCCTGACGTGCGTGCGGGCGCCGCCGGGCGGGCGGCAGCCTCCATCATAGGGGGTGTGCGCAACCGGGTGCAGGGTCAGACGCGGTACGCCTCAAGGCCGGCGATCGCCGAATCCTTGCCGCCCAGGTGCGCGGAATCCAAGTACAGGCGCTCCCAGAAGCCGTCGGTGTCCTGACGCGACATCGACACATACAGCCCCATGGCCAGCACGGCCACGTCGCGGTCCTGCACTTCGCGCAACGTCACGGTGTGGCGCATGCTCGGCCAATGTGACAGGAGCGAGAGGATGCCGCCGACCGTGAAGTCGAGCAGCACCCGCTTCGTGTTGTTGATCGAGTTCGGCGTTTCGTCGAGCAGGCTCAGCAGCGTCAGGCGCATGAAGTCGCGCAGCGAGTCCACGAGATCGCGCGTGCTGTGGTCGCTCGTCAGCAGCGCCAGGCGGTCGATGTGTTGGATGTTCTCCGGCGAGGCGACCATCGACGAGCAGAACGTGTGCCAGACCACGAGCGGGTCGTCGTGCGAATCCGGCACAGGTGGCAACGGCAGCCGTTCGATTTCGACCATGATCGCGGAGTCGGCGAGTTCGGGCAGGCCGGAGAAGTGGTAATAGAACGAGTTGCGGTTCACACGCGCCTCGTGCACCACGTCGGTCACGGTGATCTTGCCGAAGGGGCGGTCGGCGAGGAGCGTCCAGAAGGCGTTCTCCAATCGCTCCTTGGCGGGGAGAATCTCTGAATCGCGACGCGGCCTCGGCATAATGCGCTCCTTCGTGAAAGGCCGACGGTTTGCGGCCCTTCGTACCGTTGCATGGTGTATCTGTGTTCTCAAGTCTATAAGCGCCGCGCCGATTCCGCCGCGACCATGGCTGCGGGCGAAAAGCCGCACATTTGGTCGATTAGTGATGGAATGTGGCACCGGCGAACATCCACAGCGCCTGGTTGATGTATTTGCGTTCCTCGGCGCTCAGGCCCACATAGCTGCCCAGCATGCCGGGGATGATGCGCGGGCCGGCCGTCATCAGTTCGGTGATCGTGCCGTGGCCGGCGGAGGTGAGCACGCGGAACAGCGCCTCCACGCCGTGTTCCCGCTGGCGCTGCGTCATGCCGCTGAGCCACGAGTTCATCGCCTCGGCGAAGGTCTGCGAAGCCGGCGTCACATCAGGCGCCCGCGCAAAACGGTCGCCGTGCATGAGCCATGTGTAGCAGGAATGCTGCATGAGGCCGTCGGCGTTCGATTCGACGACGATGCGCTGCGCGTGCGGCGAATGCGTGAGCAGCATGCCGATGATCGACCCGTCGGGGATCACACGCGTGATGCGGTGCACCACGGTGCTGTATTCGTAGCTGTGGATCACCTCGGGGCTGAACCCGGGCCCGTCGAGCGTGTAGATGCGTGTGATGCGGTCCTTGACGGCGTCCGGGGCGTTCATGGCCGCGTAGATGGCCAGATTGCCGCCCTTGGAATGCCCGGTGAGGATGATGTCGCCGCCCCACAGCGAGCCCACACGCTCAAGATAGTCGGCGGCCTGCTTCTGGGCGGGCACCGGGTAGGTGAACGCCATGTTGAAGTCCTCTTTCCACCCGATGAGCGAATCGTCGGTGCCGCGGAACGCCACCACGAGCGTGCCGGTGGGCAGCAGGAACGTCATGGCCGCGAACTGCGTCTGCTGGCTCATGTCGAAGCGCTCGTCGGCGGCGTTGATGCGCGTGACGGCGAAGCGCGGGTTGTGCGCAATCGAACGGTAGAACTGGCGCGGTGTGCCCGCCGGTATAAATCCGGCGTGCTCCTCGAGATACGGGTGGTGCTCTTCGTACAGCGTCAGCTCCTGCTCCACCTGCCGCATCGTGGGGCCGCTGAACGGCACGCGCACAAGCGCCTGCGCCGAAGCCACCGGGTGCCGCCAGTCAAAGGAATGCACGCGCCGCGACAGCGAGCCATAGCGCGCCATAAGCGACTTGAGGCGCGGCACCGACGGCGGGATCCGGTCGTAGCTGAGCAGCGCGAACACGAGCGCGTCGGCCGTCTGGAACGGGAACTCGGTGAAGTCCCGCGTCTGCGTGCGCGCATAATCGAGAATCGTGCTCGTGTGCTGCTCCTCCACGTATGCTCCCGTCACTCAAGCGGGCACCGGGTGGCGCGCCGCGTTCGTCTCAATTCTAGGGGACGGCGGGCGGGTGCGCGGGCATTCAGCTGCTGGGCGTGCTCAGCGGCCGTAGCGCTCGCGCATGAACTGCTCGAGCCGCTCGATTGCGCGCTCGAGATGATCCGTCTCCATGCAGTACGACAGGCGCAGGTGCCCCGGCACGCCGAACGAATCGGACGGCACCATGAACAGGTCGTATTCCATCGCCTGCTCGCAGAACTCCATCGCGTCGGGGTTGGGTGACTGCGGAAAGATGTAGAACGTGCCGCCCGGCTTCTCCACCGTGAACCCGAGCCGCACGAGCGCGCCGTACAGCAGCTCCATGTTGCGCTCGTACACGGCGAGGTCGCTCGTCTTGTCGATCACGCGCGCTACGGCGAGCTGCATGCTCGACGACGGGCAGTTGTGCCCGATCGTGCGGCTGATCTGCGCGAACATCGGCACCAACAGCTCGGCGTGCTCGGCGCGCGGATTGACCGCCACGTACCCGATGCGCTCGCCGGGCAGCGAAAGCGCCTTCGAGAACGAATAGCACGTGAGTGTGTTCGCGTAGAAGCGCGCGGGGTAAGGCTGCTCGGCGCCGCCGAACATGATCTCGCGGTACGGCTCGTCGCTGATCAGGAAGAGGCTGTGGCCCCACTCGCGCTCGCGCTCCTCGAGGACCTGCGCGAGCCGGCGTAGCGTCTGCTCGGAATAGACGGCGCCCGAAGGGTTGTTCGGCGTGTTGATGAGCACAGCCGCCACGCGCGGGTTCAGCGCGCGCTCAAACGCGTCGAAATCGATCTGGAAATGCGCGGTGTCGGCCGGCACCACAGTCAGTGTGGCGCCCGTGCCCGCCACATACGGCTGGTATTCGGGGAAGTACGGCGCGAACGTGATGATCTCGCTGCCCGGCTTGGTCACCGCACGGAACGCGTGCGCGAGCGCCGCGGTCGCGCCGGCGGTGGGGAAGATGTGCGCGGGCGTGTAGTCCATGCCGAAGCGGCGGTTGAGCGAATCGGCGATCGCGCCGCGCACCGACTCGATGCCGACGGACGGGCTGTAGCCGTGTAGCGCGTACGGCGCCTGCGTCTCGTAGAGGTCGATCATGGCGCGCGTGAACTCCGGCGCGCATGGCACGCTCGGATTGCCGAGCGAGAAGTCGAAGACCTCGCTTGCGCCGATCTGCGCACGGCGGGCGCTTGCGCGTTCGCCGATCATGCGGATCACGGATTTGCCGTTGAGCATGGCTTGGTATGTTGCGTTGATCATGGGGTCTTCTCCTGTTCGCCCGGGGCTGCGCCACTGCCACTACCGTAGCGCATGCGCGCACCGGCGCCTGTGACGGCGTTCACTTGGTGTTGGTGTGCGCATGGCGTGCGCGGTCGAATTGCGCGCGCACTTCGGCGAGCAGGCCTTCGCCGTGCTCGGTGCGCATGCCGGGATAGGCGCGGATCAGGCGGCGCTGCTGCCAGTCGAACAGGTGCGCCACGTGCGCGGCGAGCGCCTCGCCGTCGGTCTGCGCGCGTGCGGCGATCTGCGCGCACGCGGTGGTGATGCGCGTCTCGGCCGAACCGATGCGCTTGTCGGCGGCGGTGATGCCGACGTCGATGTGCGCGATGCCGCGCGCTTTGAGCGCCTTGATGTCCTGCTCGGCGTGCCCGAGGCGGCTGTTGAGGCTCGTCAGTCCGGCGAGCGTGACGGCGGCGTCGGCGAGCAGTACGACGAGCAGCGTCACGGCGAGAATCGTGATGGTGCGCGGGTCGATCGCGTCGAGCATATCCATGACGTGCGGCTGCACCCACAGTTTGACCACGGTGCAGCCGGCGGCGAAGAAGAGGAACCCGTTGAGGTAGACGCGCCCGTTGAGGTTGAACGGTTTGCCCGAATAGTCCCACAGCCGCATGTGGAAGAGCTTTTCGATGGCCCACGACGTGAAGTATTCGAGCGTGCAGCACAGTACGCCGCTGCTGAGGAAGATCGCGACGACCGAATGTTCGCCGGGCAGCGCGTAGATCGCCAGCAGCGCGCCGAAGCCGTAGATGGGGCAGATGGGGCCGTTGAGGATGCCGCGGTCCACGAACCGCTTCTTCATGACGATGTTGAGTACGGTCTCCCACAGCCAGCCCACGAAGCTGTACAGCAGGAACCACAGGAAAACTTTTTCGAGTGCGAGCCAAGTCATGCCGCCAACGCTACCGCATGCCCGCGGCGGGCATGTTCTGCAATCGTGGTCATTGGTGTGGTTGCACGGTGGAATGGGGCTCGACGCCACCGTGCCGGCGTGTTACAGTGCAACAACATGCCGCTTTGTCGGGTGGGCCCCACCCGTGCAGCGAGCCGTGCAACGAGGAACGGCATGAGGCGCGGTGCCCCGCGCCTGCGGCCGGATGGAATGGAACAGAACCAGGAGAGAGATTTTATGGAACAGAACGTCTACAGGTTGCCACTGCTTTCGCACGCCACGGCGCTCGGCACGCTGCCGGGCCAGCCGATCGACGCCTCGTACAGCCTGGTCAAGGACCTGGACCAGCCCAAGGGCGGCCTCGGGTATGTGGCGCAGGTCGTGGGGCGCCGCAAGGTGCAGGTGTTGGCGTGGATCAGCGAAGACATGAAGGTGTTCCCCACGGCCCAGACGCTTACAAGCGAACCGGACGGCCGCGGCGAACTGCATTTCGACCCGTGGACCGACACCCCGAACTCGGGCGCCGTGCGCGTGCAGAGCTCCGACGGCTTCGACCGCACCATCACGATCGGCGAATATGCGGTGGATGGCGGCACGGCATGGCTCACCGCCTGCACGGAGAACCTCGGCGCATACCGCGAAGGCAAGCACCCGCTTGCCGTGCTGATCGCCGCGTGCTGGATCGGCGCATGCCTTGTGCCGCGCCTCGCTGGCAAGACGGTGGGCGCCGGTGCCGGCCGCATCAGCGAACTGTTCCGCGACATGATGGACAAGCCGCTGCCCGACGGGCTCGACGAGATCATCTGGCGCGGCACCACGAACAACGCCGGACAGTCCTCGGTGTTCGAACGCTTCGCCGCGCGCCAGCTCGTGGAGGCCGGCGCCGGGCAGATCCGCCAGATCGAAGGCGAGCATCCGCTCAGCGTGATCCGGCTCGACTCGACTGACATGTTCTGGATGCGCTTCGACGATGACGAGATCGAAGGACTGCAGCGCGACTTGGTGCTTGGTGTGGAGGCTGCGCTCAACCGCCTGTCGTTCGTGGACCTCGACGCGCGTGGCCACGACAACGGCATGGGCCTTGTCTCCACGTTCACCGAGGAGGAGTGCTTCCAATCCGCCATGCGCTCGATGCACATGTGGGCCACGCACGCGAAGTTCGTGCAGCAGGAGGCCACGGTGGAGAACCCGGAGCAGACCGTGCGCGGCACGAAAGCGGCGCGCGGTGGCGCATGGGACGTGATGACGCGCTTCATCGCGATCTGCGAGCGCCTCAAGCTGCCGTTCCGCCTCGAGTACCTGTGCGACGTGGACCCGAAGAGCGGGCAGATGGCGGTCACGTTCAGCGTGCCCACCGCGTCGATGATGCCGGGGTCGGACTTCGTGGGTGGCCAGTGGGTCGACATGCGCGCCCAACGCGCGGGTCGTGCGGCGTCGTACGCGCTGCGCCTTGCGGGCCTGCTCGCACAGGCCGCGTTCACGACCGGCGCGCGCGTCACGTCGGTCGACGTGACCGGTCGCCTCGGCTCGCTGAGTGGCCAGCCTGTGCTCTCGCTCGGCTTCGACCGCAGCCCGTTCCAGATGGGCGTGCAGCCGGCGTATGTCAGCGGCCGGTTCGACGACGCGGCGCAAGACAACGATCCGGCGGCGATCGTGCAGATGCTGCAGCCGGCACGCCACGCGTTGCGCTTCGGCGCCGACCGTGGCCTCATGCCGGTCGAGCCGCTGCCGTTGCCGAAGGCGCTCGTGCGCCAGCATGTGCCGCTGTGGAAGGACAAGCGCGAACTGCCCGACGACATCAAGACGCTTGTGCGCGCCGACTACGCGTACGAACTCGACGTGATGCACGACGACTGCGTGGTCAAGGGCCCCGAGATCTGGGACATCGTGAACCAGAACGAGGATTCGCCGGTGACCGCCATGTTCGAGGTCGAATCCGCGCTGATGCAGATCGAGAGCGCCGAGAAGGACCATGGCGACCGCAAGCCGTTGTATTGCGAGCACCCGCTCATGCGACTGCTCATGGTGAATGTGGAAGGCAAGGCGACCGACCGCTACTGGAAGCTGCCCGACGCCGTGTACAACGCGCACGGCGCGCTCAGCCGTCTCAACCGCGAACTGGGCGAACGCGACAAGGCGGTGGCCCATTCCGAGGAGATGATGCGACTGGCGCCGACGACCGCGCGCGGCGCCATCGAGCTTTCGCTCGACTACACCGATGTCGGCGAGGACTACGCGGGGTCGGCGGATGCGCTCATCCGTGGCCTCAAGACCGCGCTCATGCCGATCGACGTGGGCTTCATGTATTACCGCTTGGGGTATGCACTGTGGAAGACCAACAGCCACAAGGCCGGTCTGGCGTGCTACGCGATGGTGCTTTCGATGCCCGAGGGCCCGTTCCACGACAGGAGCCGTGACGAGGCGAACCAGCTGCTCGCCGAGATGGGCGAGGAGGAGCTGCCGGACCGCGACCGCGCCGAGCAGACGCTGCGCGCGGCCGGCATTCCGGTGGCGCCGCCGCTCGCGCTGCTCGAACAGCTCGCCAAGGTGGCGATCATGCTCGTGGACGCGGGCTTCCCGCTCGCGGCCGACGAGGCTGTGTGGCTGCTCGGCATCATGCAGCCGGCCGATGTGCTGCCGGCGCTGCGCCGCAGCCTGCGGTGGGGCGCCGCCGGCATCACCCCGGACAGCGACGAGTGATCAGTCCTTCTTCGGTGTGGTGAGGGCGTCCGACACCAGTTTGGCGGCCTCATCGTACGTGGGGCAGAACGGGATGCCCGCGTGGTTGTGCTCGATCGCGAGCGAGGCGGCGGCGTTCGCGATCTGCACCGCGCTTTCCAGGTCCCACCCTTCGGCGAGCAGCGCGCACAGTGCGCCCGTGTGCGCGGGGCCGGCGGAGCGGATGTGCGTGGCCTTCGTGGGGAAGCCATCGATGTGCTCCATGCCCCGGCCGTGCTGGTGCACCCAGGCGCCGCGTGCGCCGGCGCGCAGCACGACAGGCGCACGCAGCGCCTCGCCGAGCGCCTCGCACAGCGCGTGCATCGACTCGTCGAAGCCGGCGTTCACGCGCATCGTGGCGCTTTCGTCGAAGGTCACGCCCAGGCGGTAGGCGAGTGTGCGCGCCTCCTGCCGGTTCATCGACCAGATGGGGCGCGTGAGCACGAGGTTCTCGAGCAGCTGGTCGTTGACGAGCCGCAGCGTGTTCGTGGGGTTGATGACGATGCGGAATTCGCGCCCCTGCGGGCGGCACTGCGGCTGCTGGATGAACGCGTTGACGGCGAGCGACGACTCGTTCATCAGCGCATTGCCGCTGATGTGCACCACGTCGCCGCGCTGCGGGCGCACATGCGCGAACACGCTGGGGTCGCCGTGCGCTTCGGCGCCATGGTGTGCCACATACGACTTCTGCATGCCGTCGGTCAGTACGATGCGGAACCCGTTGTCTTGGTTCGGCCTGGTGGGGCCGGTGTGCAGGATGTGCGAGCGGCGCAGCGAATCGCGCAGCATCGTGGACCACGGGCCGGTGCCCATGATGCTCGCCAGTTCGGTGCGCGCGCCCATGCGGCTCGCCGCCTGCAGCACATGGAAACTGCCGCTTGCCGATTTGGTCACCGAAGGGGCGTTCGTGAACTCGCCCGGCTGCGGCATCTCCTGCACATGCATGGTGATGTCGACCCAGATCTGGCCCACCGAGATGACCGTTGGTTCATGGTCGCGCTGTGCGCGTATCTTATGCAGGATGTCGCTGAGCATGTGCGTTGGGTTCCTTCCCTGAAAATTCCCGACCGGCCCCGCAATGCATCGACGCTGATGGGTGTGGCGCATCACGGTTAGCACGATTGTAGACCGTGTTTGCGGGGAATTGCCTGAAAACGGTGTCAAACCGCGCCCGTGCAGCGCCATAAGCGAGCGGGTGTTGCGTTGTCCGTGGCCCGGTTGTACTATTGGGAAGTTGTGTGTATTGGTGCATGCCCTTTTTTGGGCGCGTGCGCGAGTGCACAGACTTGCAAGTCTATAGAAGTAATTGTAGGGAGTCCATTATGGCAGCTCGTTGTGCAGTGTGCGGCAAGGGACCGCAGACCGGTTACACCGTTTCGCACTCGCATATTCGTACCAAGCGCCGCTTCCTGCCGAACCTGCAGCCGGTGCGCACCACCGTGGACGGCCAGAACGTCCGCGTGCGCGTGTGCGCGAAATGCCTCAAGGCAGGCAAGGTTCAGCGTGTGAGCGCTGTCTGATATGCGCAGACGACCACAACCCCGGTGAGCTATGCTCCCGGGGTTGTTTTTGTACAATGGACCGCATGACCAACACCACAGTGGACACGCCCCTTGCGGCGCTGCTGACCAACAAGCGCCGCGTCAGCGCCCTCAAGGCGCTCGGCGTGCTCACCGTGGCCGACGCCCTCACGTATTACCCGTTCCGCGTGACCGACCCCGTGCCGGTGCGCGCGCTCGCCGAGGCGCGCTTCGGCGAGAAGATGGCGTGCGCGGTGGATGTGCGCGCGCTGCGCGTGACGCCGATGAACGCGCGCCGCGGCTACCGGCTCGAAGTGCTCGTCGACGACGCGCCGACCGCCGCCTCTCGCGCCGTGCAGCCGCGCACCGCCGCGCTCGTCTTTTTCTCGCACCGCAAATCCTATGTGGACTGGATGGCCTCGCGCCTGCGCGCGGGCCTGCAACTCGTCATCTCGGGCGACCCGAGCACGTTCAACGACCGCCTGCAGTTCACACACCCCGACATCCTGACCGTGGCTCCGGCCGAGCCGCCGGCGGCCGAACCGCAGCTCGCGTTCGGCGAGCCGGCCGTGCAGCCCGCGCCGCGCCTGCGCTACGACGTGGATTCCGTGGCGCAGGGCCTTGCACGCGCCACACGCCCGCGCCCCGTCTACCATGCGAACTCGCGCATCTCGAGCGAGCACATCCACGAGACGATCGACCAGGTGCTGCGCCTGCTCGCCGACGAAGACCCCTTCGCCGCCGCCACTCCCGGCGGCGTCGACAGCGCGCAGTTCGACGAGCAGTTCGCGCTCGGCGAGGCCGCCCGCGCGCGGCTCGCCGAACAGATCCCCGACGTGCTGCCCGAATCGGTGCGCGCGGCGAAGCACCTCATGCACCGCGCGCAGGCGTTCTGCGCGATCCACGAACCACAGTCGGTGGCCGACTTCAAGCGCGCGATCGAGACGATGCGCTACGAGGAGGCGTTCGTCTGTCAGTGCGCGTTGCTCATGGCGCGAGGCCGCGCCGCCGCGAGCAACGCCTACGCGTGCGCCAACGTGCACATGCGCGACGAGTACATTGCAGGGTTGCCCTTCGCGCTGACGAACGGCCAGCGCGAGGTGATCGACGCGATCGGCGCCGACATGGGCCGCGCCCACCCGATGCAACGCCTGCTGCAAGGCGAAGTCGGCTCCGGCAAGACGGTCGTGGCGGTCGCGGCCATGCTGCAGGCCGTGGGGTCCGGGCACCAGGCCGTGCTCGTGGCGCCCACGCAGGTGCTCGCCGAACAGCACTTCCACTTGATTAGCGCCTCGGTGGGCGAGCGCGTGCCCGTGCATCTGCTCACCGGCGGCATGAAACTCGCCGCGCGGCGCAAGGTGCTCGCGGCGGCGGCGAGCGGCGAGCCGTGCATTGTGGTGGCCACGCACGCCGCGTTCTCGAAGACGTTCCAGGCGCCGAACCTGGCGCTCGCGGTGATCGACGAACAGCACCGCTTCGGCGTGGAGCAGCGTGAAACACTGCGCGCCAAATCGGAGCGCGACCCGCACCTGCTCGTCATGACGGCCACGCCGATCCCGCGCACGGCGGCGATGACGTGGTTCGGTGACCTCGACATCTCGTGGCTCACCGAACTGCCCGGTGGCAGGAAGCCAATCCGCACGGTCGTGATCCCCGAAGACAACGCGCGCGTGATGGCCGACATGTTCTGGCACATCCGCCGCCGCATCGACGCCGGCGAGCGCGCGTACATCATCTGTCCGCGCATCGAGCCAAGCGACGCCGAAGACGAGGGCGCCGGCGAGCCGGACGCGCCCGAGCTGCTCAGTGGCGAGGCGCTCGGCGAATCCGCACAGCCGCGCGCGCCGCTGCACGCCGTGGTGGAGATCGCGCAGCGCCTGCAGTCGCTGCCGCAGTTCGCCGGCGTGCCGCTGTGCACGCTGACGGGGCGCGACGACGACGCCGAGAAGGCGCGGATCATGGCGGATTTCGAGTCGGGCGCCACGCCGGTGATGGTGGCCACGACGGTCGTCGAAGTGGGCGTAGATGTGCCGCAGGCGAGCTGCATCACGATCTTCGACGCCGACCGTTACGGCCTGTCGCAGCTGCACCAGCTGCGCGGGCGCGTGGGGCGCGGCGGCACCGACAGCTGGGCGTTCCTCGTCTCGCGTGCCGAACCGGGGACAATCGCGCAGGAGCGGCTCGAAGTGATCGCCGGCTCGCTCGACGGCGCCGAGATCGCGAGCCGCGACCTCGAGCTGCGCGGCGCCGGCGACGTGCTCGGCGACGCTCAGTCCGGCGGCGCGTCGAGCCTCAAGCTGCTGCGCGTGGTGCAGGACGCGCGCGTGATCGCCGATGCGCGCGCACGGGCGCAGGAATTGCTCGCGCACGACCCCGATCTGGCGGGGCATGTGCAGCTCGCCGGCGCCGTGCTCGACTTCACGCGCGGCAACGAGCAGTACCTGACGAGCAACTGACGGCTGGCTGTTGCGACATGTGAGATGGAAATGGCTGTTTTATGGACGGCCTGTCCGGTATGTGGGGCAGGTTGTGAAACATTCGTACAATTTTGCCTTTCGGCGTGTTGGGATGGGGATTGGCCGCATCAAAATACCCTCGCGGGGGGCGTCCCGTCCATGGCGGCAACACCCCGGATCATCAACGACAGGGAACAAGAGCCATACCATGATCGGCGACCGGATTCCAACTTCGGAACCTACTTAACATGGCAATGGGGAAGCGACGACGGTCGCCTTATGCTACGGGTAGTGGGGTCGCCGATCGCCATGCGGTGCAGTTGGGCGGCTATGCTCGGGGATATGCATGTGATTACCGGACGATTCAAGCGGATGCCGCTCACCACGCCGCGCGCCGAAACACGGCCGACGACCGACCGTACAAAAGAGGCGATGTTCTCGCGGTTGGAATCCATCGGCGTGATCGACGACACGCGCGTGCTCGACCTGTTCGGCGGCACCGGCGCGCTCGGCATCGAGGCGCTGAGCCGTGGTGCGCGCGAACTCGTCACGGTGGAATCATCCGCGCAGGCGGCACAGCTCATCGCGCAGACACTCACCGCGCTGCGCCGGCATGCCGGTTGGGAAGAGGGCATGAGCGCGCGCGTCGTGCACGCGAAAGCGGAACGGTACGCGGCGAAAGCGAAGCCGGGCGAACCATTCGATCTGGTGCTCATCGACCCGCCGTATGCGTTCTCCACAGCCGACTGCGAGCACCTGCTCAGCGACCTGACCGTGCGCGGGCTTGTGGCACGCTTCGGTGCGATCGTGCTTGAACGCTCCACGCGCACCGCGCCGCCGGCGGCCCCGGCCGGTTGGATCATGACCGACCGCCGCGACTACGGCGAGACGGCCGTCTACACGTTCCGCTCGCAGGAATACGAGCAGACCGTGCAGGAACAGTCAGGGGAATGATCAGCTGATGCGGCGCGGGTGGTCGCCGGAAACCTCCCAGCCGAGCTCAATCAGCGTTTTGCGGTCCGCCTTGCTCAGCGCATGGCAGTCGAGCTGTGCAATCAGGTCGGGGCGGATGCGGTCGGTCTTTTTCAGCGCCTCGTCGCGGCGGAACCGGTCGACCTTCGCATGGTCCCCCGAGAGCAGCACGGCGGGCACATCGAGGCCGCGCCAGCTGGCGGGCTTCGTGTATTGGTTGTGTTCGAGCAGCGCGTTGCCGCCGGTGTATGACTCTTCGACAATGGAGTCGGGATTGCCCATGAACCCCGGCAGTAAGCGTGTGATCGCCTCGAGCATCACCGACACGGCCACTTCGCCACCGTTGAGCACATAATCGCCGATCGAGTATTCGCGCACGTCCACGCCGCGCTCGCGGTAGTAGGTGGGGATGCGCGCGTCATAACCCTCGTAGCGGCCGCAGCCAAACACGAGGTGCTGCGCGTGCGAGAGCTCGGTCGCGTCCTGCTGCGTGAACAGTGGGGCGGAGGGATTGGGAAAGATGAGGATCGGGCGGTCTGTATTATCAGCCTCCGGCAGGCCAAGCAACTCGTCGAGGCACTCCGCCCAGACGGCAGGCTTCATCACCATGCCTGCGCCGCCACCGACAGGAGTGTCGTCTACGGACTGGTGCACGTCGTGCGTCCAATCGCGCAGATTGTGCGCGTGCACGCTGATGAGCCCCTTGCTTTTCGCCTTGCCGAGCAGGCTCAGGTCGAGCACGTCGAAGTATTCGGGGAAGACCGAAACGATGTCGATGTCCATGGCAGTCCTTTGAGAAATTGCAGCGCGCACTTTTTTCAGGCTTGGAAAAAAGTGGAAGGAGTTTGAGGGGAAAATGGTGATTTGTGCGCGCTGGAGCGCGCACAAATCACCACGCCCCGAAAAAAGTGGAAGATCACACCCCGGGGATCAGGCCACCAGGCGGGTCGATCGTCAGATAGCCCTCCTCAAGGTCGATGTCCGGCACCAGGTCGATCACAAATGGCACGAGTGCGGTGGTCTCATCGCCCACAGGCTGCGCCAAGCGGATCTTGAGCAGCCATTGCGCGCCCTCGATCATGTCCACGACCTTGCCGAGCACGCGGCCGTCGGCCTTCAGGCGTGCCTCGAGGCCCACGAGGTCCTTGGGGTAGAATTCGTCGTCTTCCAGCTCCCACGGTTCGCCGTACAGCACGGTGCCGTTGAGCTCCTCGGCGGCGTTGCGGTCGTCCACGCCTTCGAGTTTGAGGTACCAGCGGTTTTTGAACGTGCGTGCACGTTCCACGATGTAGGTCACGGAGCCGTCGCGGTTGAACAGCTCAGCGCCGGGGGCGAACCGCTCTTCGGGTTCGTCCGTGAAGATGCGCACGGTCACTTCGCCCTTGAGCCCCTGTGCACGGCCGATACGACAGACCCTCAACAACTCGGGCTGTTGAGGGTCTGCAGGAAGTTCACCACTCACCTACGCACATCCATGATGTCGACGCGCACCTTGTGGTCGGCCATGGCCTGCACCACTGTGCGGATCGCGTTGGCGGTGCGGCCGTTGCGGCCAATCACACGGCCAATGTCTTCAGGATTCACGCGTACGCGAATGAGTTCCCCGCGCGCATTCTCATGGGACTTGACCGAAACGTCGTCGGGAAAATCGACGATGTTCTTAATCAGATGTTCCACGGCTTGAGCAAGCATGATCAGATCACACTGCTTCCGGTGCGGACTCTTCGGCGTCTGCGAACTCGACCTTTTCGTCGGCCTTCTGCTCGTCGGCGGCGTCGGTCGCGTTCTCGTTCGCCTTGATCTCGGCTTCGGCCTTGGCGGCCTTGAGCTTCTGGGCCTTGGTGTCGGCCTCTTCGATCAGCGTGGCGGCGTCCTTCTTCGGGGCGACGGTCTTCAGGGTGCCTTCGGCGCCCTTGAGGCCCTTGAACTTCTGCCAATCGCCGGTGATCTTGAGCAGGTTGAGCACCTGTTCGGTCGGCTGGGCGCCAACGCCGAGCCAGTACTGGGCGCGATCGGAGTTGATTTCGATGGTCGAAGGCTGGGTGTTCGGGTTGTACAGGCCGATCTCCTCGATCGCCTTGCCGTCGCGCTTTGCGCGCGAATCCATGACGACCACGCGGTAGACCGCGTAGAACTTCTTGCCCATGCGCTTGAGACGAATCTTGGTTGCCAAAATGGCTCTCCTTGGTAACTAGGGGTGTGCGCCATCCCGTGCCGTGTGGGGCACAGCCCGGCCGGTGCACGTGTTCCTTGGCCACACGGTAGTAGAGGGCCCCGCATGGTCAAATAACCCATACAGTATACAATCCGCCATGGAAAACCGCCTGCCCATCCGCTCCATCCGGCAGAGATTTGTCATGGTTGCGGCCGCCCTGCATGACTTTTGTCAGGAGAGGGCAGAGCGCCGTCATGCTGTGGGCAATGGGCGGCAATGGCCGGGCGGCGGGGCCGGTTATAATCGCAAGCGGTGGATACCGTACAAGGCAAGGGAGTCTGCATGTTCATTCCGCGGTATTACGAGGATCTCAACACGTTGCATGTGGGCTGCGAGCCGAACCGCTCGTACTTCATCCCCGCGTCGGGCCCGATCGACACGACGCTCGACAACCGCCTTGACTCCGACCGCCTGCAGCTGCTCAGCGGCGACTGGCAGTTCCGCTACTACGGCAGCATCCACGACCTCGACGCCGAGGTGACCGCCGCCGACGCCGCGTATGCCCCGCGTTTCTTCGACGTGGACTTCGACACCGCCGCCGACTACGCCACGCTGCCCGTGCCGAGCGTGTGGCAGATGCACGGCTACGACCACAACCAATACACGAACACGCGCTACCCGTTCCCGCTCGACCCGCCGTACGTGCCCGCGGACAATCCCTGCGCCGTCTACCGCCGCGCATTCGACTACACGCCGAGCGAATCCGCTCCGCGCGCCTACCTCGACTTCGAGGGCGTGGACAGCTGTTTCTACGTGTGGCTCAACGGTGAGTTCATCGGCTATTCGCAGGTCTCGCACTCCACGAGCGAATTCGACGTGACCGAGCACATCGCGCCCGGCGAAAACACGCTTGTGGTGCTCGTGCTCAAATGGTGCGATGGCAGCTATCTCGAGGACCAGGACAAACTGCGCATGAGCGGCATTTTCCGTGACGTCTATCTGCTCACGCGGCCCGAGCGCATGATCCGCGACTACTTTGTGCACACGAACGTCGAATTCGGGCCCGATGACGAGCCCACTCGCGCGCACATCTCCATCGACTTCGCGCGCGGCGGGGCCGGCCTGCCCGACTGGATCGACGCAACAGTGCTCGACGCCGATGGCGAGCCGGTGGCGCATGCCCGCGCGGTGCCCGCGGCGTGCATGCTCGACGAGCGTGTGGATGACGGCTCATTCCCCGCGCACGCCAAGGCGCAGCTCACGCTCGACGCGCCGCGATTGTGGAATCCGGAGCGCCCGTATTGCTACCGGCTCGCCATCGAGACGCCCCATGAGGCGATCACGCAGCTGCTCACCATCAGCGACCTGCGCGCGGTGGCGCACGACGGCGTGCAGCGCGTGGTGGAGCTCAACCGCAAGCCGATTGTGATCCACGGCATGAACCGGCACGACAGCGACCCGCGCACCGGCTACGCGATCAGCGCCGAGCAGTTCATGGAAGACCTGCTGCTCATGAAACAGCACAATGTGAACGGTGTGCGCACAAGCCACTACCCGAACGCGCCGCACTTCTACGACGCGTTCGAACAGCTTGGGTTCCTGGTGATCGACGAAGCCGACCTTGAGGCGCACGGCGCGAACGACGCCTACCATCCACGCACCGGTGCGCCGCATCTCGAACAGCAGCTGTGGAACGAGCGGATCGCCAACAACGAGGACTTCGCGCCGGCGATCATCGACCGCGTACAGCGCTGCGTGGAGCGCGACAAGAACCACGGGTGCGTGCTGTTCTGGTCGATGGGCAACGAAGGCGCGTTCGGCGTGGGGTTCGAGCGCGCGCTCGCGTGGACCAAGCGCTACGATTCGCGGCGCCTGACGCATTACGAAAGCGCGCGGTACGTGGAGCCCGACGGGCACGACTCGCACGAATACGGCAATCTCGACGTGCACAGCCGCATGTACCCGAGCATCGCCGAGATCGACGCGTACTTTGACGAAGGCCCGGCGAGCGCAGCCGCGAACCTGGACGGCGCGCTCGGCGAGAACGGGCAGGCCGCCGGCGGCGAGACCAAACCGTACGTGCTGTGCGAATTCTGCCATGCGATGGGCAATGGCCCGGGCGACCTGGAGGACTATTTCCAGGCGATCCAACGCCACCCCGGGCTGGTGGGCGGCTATGTGTGGGAATGGTGCGACCACGCGGTCGACGCCGGCCGCACACCGCAGGGGCGGCGCGAATACCTGTATGGCGGCGACTTCGGCGACTACCCGAACGACGGCAATTTCTGCGTGGATGGCATGGTCGCGCCCGACCGCACGCCGCATTCCGGCCTCGACGAGTTCAAGAACGTGTTCCGCCCCGCGCGCGTGGAAGATTTCACTCTCACTGACGGCGACAGGCCGGACGCGTCCGTCACGCTGCGCAATCACCTCGACTTCACGCCGCTCGGCGCGGAGGTCATGCTCATGTGGGAACTCTACGTGGACGGCGTGATGCAGGCGTACCGCCTGTGCGACGACGAGCCCACGCAGCAGGCGATGATGATCGCGCCGCATGACGCCGGCCGGGTGCCGCTCATCGGCCTGCCGCCGCTCGTGCGCGACGGCAAGGTCACGCTTGTGCTGCGGTATGTGACGCGCGAGGCGCGCTGGGGCATGGATCCGCTGTTCGAACTCGGCTTCGACGAGGTCGATGTGCCGGTCGCGGGCAGCGCGCGCAACCAGTGGGTGCGCCAACAGCACGAGGAGATGCTCGCCGGCGACGAGCGCGGCGCCGCGATCCAGGTGCAGCGCGCGGGCGCGTCGATCGTGCTCACGGGCGTGGATTGGCGGTATGTGCTCGATACGCGCACCGGATTGTTCCGTGAGCTGAGCTACCGCAACCACCAGCTGCTCACCGAGCCGATGAGTCTGAGCGTCTGGCGTGCGCCGACGGACAACGACCGCACTGTGCGCGAGGAGTGGGAGCGCGCGCAATACCACCATGCGTCGGCGCGCGCGTACAGCGTTTCGGCGCGCGCGGTCGCGTCGAGCGGCATCGCGCAGGCGGACGCTGTGCCGCGCGAATCCGACGAGCAGGGCGCGCATATGTCGATCAACGCCGTCGAGCTGCGCTGCGCGATGGCCGTGGTGGCGCCGGTCGTGCAGCCGATCGCGCGCATGCAGACCACGTGGACCGTGCACGCGGACGGGTCGATCGCCCTGCGGATGGACGTGGAGCGCGACACCGAGTTCCCGTTCCTGCCGCGTTTCGGCATCCGCATGATGCTGCCGCGCGCCATGCGCAACGTGGTGTATTGCGGCTACGGGCCGGGCGAAAGCTACGTCGACAAGCACCGCGCCTGCTGGCATGGCATGTTCGAAGGCACTCCGCCCACGCTCGGCGAGCGCGAGATCCGCCCACAGGAGAACGGCAACCGGCACGACTGCGATTGGGCGAGCGTGGCGGGCGACGGCGTGGCGCTTATCGTGCTGCGCGGCGACGGCGTGCAGCCTGCGCGCGCGTTCGACTTCCAGGCGATCGACTACACGGCCGAGGAGATGACGCGCGCCGCGCACGACTTCGAGCTCGAGACGGCCGGCGCGACCGTGGTGAGCGTGGACTACATGCAGTCGGGCATTGGGTCGAACAGCTGCGGGCCTGAGTTGCTGCCGCAGTACCGGCTCGATGCGCCCGAGTTCCGCTTCGCCGTCACGCTGCGGCCGCAGAGCGCATGAGCCTAGCGCTGCGCCTGCTCGCGCTCCTTCTTTGTGGGCAGCGGGGGCAATGATTCGGGCCAGGTCTCGCGGGCGGCCGCATTCACTGGTTCGTGCTTGTCTTGCAGGGTGAGCGTGGCGGCGAGCGCCATGTGGTCGGAGCCGTCGATGTGCACGGCGCGCACGTCGCTCGCGTGCAGATGGTCGGTGAAGATCACATGGTCGATCACGATGCGCGGCCACGGCAGCCATGTGGGGAACGTGGGGTGCAGTCCCTTCGCCTCGTCGAGCGCGGCGTCGTGGAAGCCGCTCGCGAGCAGTTTGCGGAAGCTCGGGTGCGGGATGCTCGAATTGAGGTCGCCCAGGATCACCGTGACCGTCTCATGCGCAGGGGCATCTGGGGCGGCCAGGTTCTGCTGTGGGTGGGCGAGCGCGCCCAGGCCGATTATGCCTTCGGACCATTCGCGGCAGCCGCGCTGGGGCGATTTGGGGTGTGCGGAGGCGAACGTGATGTCGCGCATCGGCGAGACCTGCAGGGTGACGGCGGGCACGTCGGCGGCGGGGATCGCCACGCCGGTGGGCGTGCTTTGCGCCGGTTCGACGCGCAGCCACACGCCGTTGAAGCCGCCGTTGTCGCTCGCCTGCGGGTCGCCGAGTTGACGGTAGGGGAGGAGCTCAGCGAGGCCGGCTTCGTCGAGCTGGCGCACGAGGTCTTCGGTCATCTCCTGCAGCGCGAGCACGGCCACGTCTTCGTCACGCACCGTGCGCACGATCTCGGCGGCGTTGGCGTGGCCGAAGCGGCAGTTGAGCGTGAGCACGCGGAAGCGGCCGTCGTGGGCGTCGTCGAGGCGGGTTGCGTGTTGTGCGGACTGTGTGTGCGTCTGCGCTTCGCGGGCTTTGCGCTCGGCGATCTTGCGCGCGATGGCCTCGCCGGTGTTCGGCGACTTCAGGTCGTTGAGCCAGTACGCGGTCTTGCGCATGAGTGAGGCGATGAGTCCCGCGGCGCAGCATGCGGCGAATCCCCATTCGCGCATGCACAGGCCGGCGATGCCAAGCGCGGCGAACGCGATCCACAGCATGGGTGTGAGGGCGATCAGGTACGGCAGTGGGCTGTGGCCGTCCCAGCCGGCTGGCAGTTCGGTGAGCGCGAGCCATAGCAGGCAGACGATCAGGATGATCCACAGTGCGATGAGCATGGAGGTCCTTTCGACTGATGGATGGGGATGGGCGGTTTTGCGCCTAAGCATATGCGGCCAACAAGCATGTGGCCACATGGGTTTTCGCCGTTTATGTCACTGCATTCGCTGCTTTGGTCACCATTTTCGCTGCTTTGGTCACTTTTCTGCTGTATTTGTGACGTAAACGGCGAAAACAGTGACCAAAACAGCGAAAACCTAGACAAATCACATGCAGAATGGGGCAGCGTCAGCGGTAGAGGCTGCTGGCCAGCAGCAAAGGCTGCGCGGCGCCACCCGACTTGGTTGGTGGCGCCGCGCAGCGGACTCAGCCAAGGAGACCGCTCAGGCCGCCGCCCAGGTTCGGCGGGATTTCGCCGCCGAAGGCGTCCTGCAGGCCTTCCGGCAGCTGCGGGGTGCCCTGCTTCTTCGCGAACGCCGAACCCCCCGAGCTCGGCTTGCCCGAAAGGCGTGCGCGCAATGCCTGCTCTTCGGCCTCGCGCTTCATCGGGTTGCCCGACTTGGAGCCGCCCTTCTTGCCTTTCTTGCCCTTTTTGCCCTTCTTGCCGCCGCCGGGGCCACCCATGCCCGGGAATCCACCCACGCCGGCCTTGTTGCTCATGCGCTTCATCATCTTCGCCGCCTGCTCGAAGCGCTGCAGCAGCGCATTGACCGCGGAGACGGTGACGCCCGAACCATACGCGATGCGCGCACGGCGCGAGCCGTCGATGATCTTCGGGTCACGGCGCTCCTCCGGCGTCATCGAGCGGATGATCGCCTCGGTGCGGTCGATCTCGCGTTCATCGAACTGCTCGAGTTCCTTGCGGTGCTGCGCCATGCCCGGGATCATGCCGAGCAGCGACTTCATCGATCCGAGCTTGCGCACCTGCTGCAGCTGGGCCAGGAAGTCGTCCAGGCCGAAGCTGCCTTCCGCCATCTTCGCGGCAGCCTCGCGCGTCTGCTCCTCATCGAATTCGCGCTGCGCCTGCTCGATGAGCGTGAGGATGTCGCCCATGTCGAGGATGCGCGAGGCCATGCGGTCGGGGTGGAACACCTCGAAGTCCTTGAGGCCTTCGCCGTTCGACGCGAACAGGATCGGCTTGCCGGTCACAGACGCCACCGAAAGCGCCGCGCCACCGCGGGCGTCGCCGTCGAGCTTGGAGAGCACCACGCCCGTGAAGTCCACGCCTTCGTCGAACGCCTGGGCGGTGCGCACGGCGTCCTGGCCGATCATCGCGTCGATCACAAACAGGATCTCGTTCGGCTGCACGGCGTCGCGGATGTCGCGCGCCTGCTGCATCAGCGTCTCGTCCACGCCGAGTCGGCCGGCGGTATCGATGATCACCGTGTCGTACAGCTTCTGCCGCGCGTACTCGATCGAGTCGCGCGCCACCTTCACCGGGTCGCCGGTCGTCTCGCCCGGGGCGGAAACGGCGTCGCCACCCGCGGACTGCACGCCCTTCTCCGGCGCGTAGACCGGCACGCCGGCGCGCTCGCCGACCACCTCGAGCTGCGTCACCGCGTTCGGGCGCTGCAGATCGGCCGCCACGAGCAGCGGCGTGTGCCCGGAATCCTTGAGCCAGTAGCCGAGCTTGCCCGCGAGCGTCGTCTTGCCGGCGCCCTGCAGACCCGCGAGCATGATGATCGTGGGCGGGTTCTTCGCGAAGTTGAGCGGGCGATCGACGCCCTGGCCCAGGATGTCGGTGAGCTCGTCATTGACGATCTTCACCACTTGCTGCGCGGGATTGAGCGCTTCGGAGACCTCTGCGCCAAGCGCGCGGTCGCGTACGCGCGCGGTGAACGAGCGCACCACGTCGAGCGAGACGTCGGCGTCGAGCAACGCGCGGCGGATTTCGCGGATCGTGCCGTCGATGTCCGCTTCGGAAAGCTTGCCTTTGCTCTTGAGATGCTTGAACGCATTCGAGAGCCTGTCTGTAAGAGAACTAAATGCTGCCATAATGTGACCAAGTCTAGCCTTTGCGTGGGAAAACGCCGGGCTGGTGCGGGCCGGCGGCAGCGGACTGTTTTGGCCTGCGCATAACCGCGCGCGGCGGCTAAGCTGAAGAAGTTGAGTGCCGAGTGAAGGAGTGCGCGCATGCATCAGAAGAAAATCGAGCAGCAGGCGTTGAAGGTGGGCATCGTCGTCAATATCGTCATGGTGCTCGCCGGGTTCTTCGTGTTCTTCCTCACCGGCCTCAAGGCGATGTTCCTTGACGCCTCGTTCACGGTGATCTCGGTGATCTCCGGCGGCGTCGCGGCGTATCTGTCCAAGAAAACAGTGCGCGTGAGCGACCGGTTCCCCAACGGCATGTTCGCGCTCGAGCCGATCTACGCGATCTGCAAATCGATCTTCACGATCTGCCTGCTGCTGTTTTCGTTCCTCGACGTGTTGCGCGTGGCGATCGACTATTTCGCGTACGGCGAGGGCGAGCGGCTCAGCTTTGGACCGGTGATCATCTACCAGATCGCGGCGGTGGCGGTGTGCCTCGTGCTCGTGGCGTATTACCGCGCGCGCAACCGCTCGATCGGCAATGCGAGCCTCATGCTCAAGGCGGAGGCGAACGGCACGTGGATCGACGGCATGATCTCGCTCGGCATTGGCATTGTGGCGGTGCTGCTGTACTTCCTGCCCGATGGCACGCCCTTCGACTTTCTGCACTACACCGGCGATTTCTTCATCACCACGATCATTGTGCTGCTCACGATCAAGGAGCCGGTCACGGTGCTGCGCGACGCGTTTGTGGAACTCGTCGGCGGCACGCACGACGACGAGGAGATCTCCGGTTTCGTGACGCGCGAAGTCGAGACGCATCTGCCCGCGGGCATCGAGATGGAGAAGATCCACGTGTTCAAGACCGGCATGAACTTCGACGTCGACATCTTCATCGGCAGCACCAAGGGCACCGTGCAGATGGAGGAGCTCGTGGGCGCGCGCCAGACGATCGAAGGGGCGCTCGAGCCAAAGCTGCACATCGTCAACGTCGATTTCGTGTTCGAGTAGGCGGTGCGCCGCTGGATTTATGGCTGTGTGTTGCTAGCCGGTAGCCATCGACGGCTATGACAGTGCGCTGTAGTGCTTCTGCGTCTGATGCTGACCACACACGCCATGCCAGCCATGCCATCCACAGCCGGCACGTTCTCTGCTACGGGTAGTGCTTCGCCTGCTACGGGTAGTGGAAAATGGGCCAAAACTTGTTGTACGTCGATGAATATGCACTACCCGTAGCTCAGAAGGCACTGCCCGTAGCGGGAGGGGTTCTGCAGTCCCATCTGGGTGCTTTCTTGAAGCGCAAAATATTTGTACAAATATTTTGTATAATGGGGGTGGATGAAAGGAGATGCGATGATGGAGCGGCAATCAAAGATGGATGAAGTAAGGGTTGATGATGATTCGGTACACAACGGCCAGGGAACGGCGGTCGCGGAGTCGGAGGAGGCGCTCAGGTGCATGGCGCATCCGGCCCGCATGCGGCTGCTCGGCGCACTGCGGGTCGGTGGCGTGCAGACGGTCGGTGAGCTCAGCGCCGCCACCGGTGAGGCGCCAGGCGCGGTGAGTTACCACCTTGCGCAGCTCGCGAAAGTCGGGCTTGTCGAAAAAGCGGTGTCGCCAGATGGGGACAAACGCAAAAGCTACTGGAAATCGTGCCATCATGCGACAAATGTACAGACGGACAGTGCGGACGCAGACGTCATCGACGCGTTCAGCCGCACGGCGGCGCTCACCTACCAAATGGCGTATGAGCGGTTCCTCGACGTGCTGCCCACGCTGCCGCAGGAGTGGGCGCAGACGTGCGGTGCAAACGACCGCGTACTGCGGCTCACCGCGGAGGAGACGCGCGCGATGGTGGAAGACCTCAACGCGGTGATGCATAAATGGGAGCAGTTGAGCGACGCCCGCAGAGTGGCTATCGAACGTGACGCTGGCGCCGGCGCAGACGACGATACCGCCGTCGAACCGGTCGCCGTGGTGCAGCAGGTGTTCCGATGGGTGCCGTGACCGAGGCGCCCGCCATGCGCCGCTCGTTCTGGCGCGCGCCGAATTACGCCGCTTGGTTCACCGCGGACACGGCATCCGCCGCGGGTGGGTCGCTGCGTGCGCTCGCCGTGAGCCTCGCCGGATACGCGGTCTCCGGGTCGACGGCCGCCGCAGGCTGGCTCGGCACTGCCGCGCTCGTCGCGCAGCAGGTGGCGAGCGTGTTCGGCGGCACGTTCGTCGACCGCCATGAGCGTCGCACGCTGATCGTCGTCAACGCGGCGGTCGGTGTGTGCGCATGGGGGAGTGTGGCGGCGCTGCTCGCGGCGCGCATGCTCACCTACCCGCTGCTGCTCGTGATTGCCACGCTTGGTTCTGCGGTCAGCGGCTTTCTTGGTAGCGCGACCGACGCGATGCTCCGCTCGATCATCGGCGTGCGCGACTACCCGAAAGCGCTCAGTCTCAACCGCGGGCGTGACGCGACAATCAACATCGCCGGCAATCCCGTCGGCGGATTCCTCTACGGCGTCGCGCCTTGGCTGCCGTTCCTTGCAACGGCGTGCCTGTACGCGCTTTCCGGTGCGGCCGCGCGGCACATTCGCATGCCGCGTGCGGCGCACGCGCCCGCCGCACGATCGTCGTTCTTCGGCGACTTTGTGAGTGGATGGTCGTGGTCGCTGCGCAAACCGCTGCTCGTGACGGTCATGATTGCGGCGGCGGTGCTCAATTATGGTGTCAACGGCGTCGAATATGCGATTCAGTTGCATCTGATGCAGCTCAACACGAACGCGACGCTCATCGGCGCAATCGGCAGCGGCCTCGCCGCGATGATGCTCGTCGGCGCGTTCGCCGCCGCGCGGTTGAGCGACCGCGTGCCGGTCGGCGGTTGCATCTGCGTCAGTTTCGTGTTCCTGTGCGTGTGCGTGGCGCCCATGCTGCTCGTGTATGGGCCTGGCGTATCGCGTGGCGCGTCGTATGCGCTTGTGTTCGTTGCGAATTCGGTGATGGGTCTGCCGTTCCCGATCATCGACGCGCTACTGCTCGGCTTCGTGTATGCCAAGGCGCCCACGTCGATGCAGGGCAGAATCGCCGTTTCGCTCACCGTGCCTGCACAGGCGCTCTCCGCGTTCTCCAGCGCGAGCGCCGGCACGTTGCTGCCCGCGCTCGGATTCCGCGGCACCATCGCGGTGTTCCTTGCGGCGCTTGCGCTGTCCGCCCTGATTGTGCTGTGCAGTGCGCGCATCCGCCGCATCCCGCGCGCCGGCGGCTGGGACACGGCGGAACTGTAGGTGGATGGCTTAATCGTCATGCATGCGCTTGGCGGCCTCTTGATATACATATCCATCGTCACGGATGCCGATCACGATGACAATCATCTGCGTGGCGGTGCGCTCCAATCGATATACCACGCGCACTCCGTCGTTGCGTAGCTTGATTTTCAATAAGCCGCTGAGGTCGCTGCCATTGTGGTGTCCAAGGGGCTTGCCATAGCCGCCTTCCTGTTGGGGGAGAGGATTGGTGGCGACTTTACGAAGTGCTTTTTGGATGTGGCTTTTAGTCGGTTCTTTGATTTTGCGTAGATCGCGAACGGCTTTATCGGTGAAGGTTATGGTCCAAGTCATTCGAATTCCGGTTCGTATCCATCGTCAACGGGTCGATAATCCTCTCCGAAGGCTTCGTCCATGGTGTACCGCTTGCCGTTGTCGTGCTCCACGCGATCTTTTGCGAGTATGTACAGCTCGTAGTCTTCTGCGATCTCGAGCAGACGCGTATAGTCCTCTGGTGTGATGATGACCGCCGCGGGTTTGTTGTTACGCATGATAATGGCCGGTTGGTCGTTCTTCACTGCATTGATGGTTCGGCTTGCGCCTCCATGGTTCAGTGTGGAAATCGGAACAATACTGTCGAGCAGATGGGACGTTTTCAAGATGCTCACCCCTTCCATATACCTAGTATACAGATTATACTACTAATTCGTATTCCATAAAAGAGATGAGCGCAATAGCGGCGCTGCGGGAATGAAGCGAACGGCGGCGCCCTCAGGCAGAGAGGGAGCCGCCGCTGTATGGTGCAGGAATGATGTGTTCGGTCAGTTGAGGGCCCAGGTTGAGCCGTTGGGGCCGTCTTCAATCGTGATGCCCAAGGCCGCAAGGTCGTCGCGGATCTTGTCTGCGGTCGCGAAATCCTTCGCCTTGCGGGCCGCGGCGCGCGCCTCGAGCTGCGCGTCGATGAGGCGCTCGAGCGCGTCCTGCGCCGCGGATTCGCCGCCGACCTCGTCGCCGCCGCTGATCCACGGTTCGGCGAGCGGGTCGAGGCCGAGCGTGTCGAGCATCGCGCGCACGTTGACGAGTGTGCGGCGTAGTGCTCCGCGAGCGGCAGCGTCGGCGTCATCCACGAGCTCGGTCAGTTGCGTGTTGCCGGCGCGCACTTGCGTGAAGATTGCGGCTGTTGCACGTGAAACATTGATATCGTCGTTCATCGCGGCAACGAAGTCGACCGGCAGATCATCGGCGAGCACAGCGGTGATCTCTTCGCGCGACGGCTGCCCGCCGAGCGCTTCGCCGGCGTGTTCGATGAAATTCATGATGCGGTCGTACGCGGCCTGCGCCTCGGCGAGCGTCTGGTCGGACCACTCGAGCATCGACCGGTACTGCACCGAACCGAGCGCGTAACGTACGACCCACGCCGAATGCTCCTTGAGCACGACGGGCACCGAGAGCCCGTTGCCCAGGGACTTGCTCATCTTTTCGCCTTTGGCGGTGACCCACGCCGAATGCATCCAGCGGTTCGCCGTGCGGTAGCCGGCAGCGCGCGTCTGCGCCATCTCGTTTTCGTGGTGCGGGAAGCGCAGGTCGAGGCCGCCGCCGTGGATGTCGAACATGCCGTCGAGGTAGCGGTAGCTCATCGCCGAGCATTCGATGTGCCAGCCGGGGCGCCCGGTGCCGAACGGCGTCTTCCAGCGTGCGTCGGCCGGGTCGGTGGCCTTCGGGCGCTTCCACAGCGCGAAGTCACGCGGGTCGCGCTTGTCTTCGGAGAGGTCGGCCGAATCGACCGGATTGTACTTGTCTTCGCCGGTGGCGTCCACCGAGGGGCCCATGCGGTCGGCCACGGCCGCCGCCTCATCGACCTTGGCGGTCTGCTTCTGGTGCGTGAGCTCGCCGTAGTGCGGCCACGACGCCACATCGAAGTACACGTCGCCCGTGAGTTCGCCGTTCCCGTCACGCACCACGTACGCGTGGCCGTTGTCGATGATGCGCTCGATCAGGTGGATCATGTCCATGATGTGCCCGGTCGCGCGCGGCTCATACGTGGGCGGCAGCACGCCCAGCTGCTCGTAGGCGCTCGTGAACTCCTGCTCGTAGTGGTAGGCGCGCGCCCACCAGCGCTGCCCGGCCGCCGCGGCTTTGTCGAGGATCTTGTCGTCGATGTCGGTCACATTGCGGATGAACGTGACGCGGTAGCCGAGCCTGAGGAACCAACGGCGGATGATGTCGAACGCCACACCGGCGCGGATGTGCCCGATGTGCGGTGAGCTCTGCACGGTGGCGCCGCACACATACATGCCCACCTTGCCAGGCTGGATCGGCTCGAACCGCGAGACCTCATGCGACGCCGTGTCGTAGAGTTTCAGGTCGACGGCCGCGTTGGCGACGCCGCCATTGCCGGCCTGAAGTGTCTCGGCGAACTGCGGATCCGTGAAAGTGCTGGAATTGCTTGCTTCGTGGGTATGCTCGGTCATGGTTCGAGCGTACGTAGACAACTAGACGAGTGCAGCCGCTACTGGCCCATTTGCTCGGAAAGGTCGAGCCATTCGGCCTCGAGGTCGTCCGATTCCGCCTCGAGTGCCTGCAACTGCCCGTTGAGCTCGTTCAGGCCGGCGTAGTCGCTCGGGTCGTGGGCCGCCATCTGCGCTTCAAGCTGCTCCTTCTGCGCTTCGATCTTCTCGAGCTTGCGTTCGATCGCCGACACGCGCCGCGAGGCGTCGGCGTAGGCCTTGCCGCTGAGCTTCGGCGCTTCCGGCCCGGCGGGCGATGCCGCGGTTGCAGTGGCAGCATCCCCGCCATCGGAGGCCCCACCGGGTCCAGCACCCTCCAGCCCCAGCGGATCCTCGCCCCGCTTGAGCTGTTCCACCATGTCGAGGTAGTCCTGCACGCCGCCCGGCAGGTGGCGCACCTTGCCGCCGATCAGCGCGAACTGCTCGTCGGTCACGCGTTCGAGCAGGTAGCGGTCGTGGCTCACCACGATCAGCGTGCCCGGCCACGTGTCGAGCAGGTCCTCCATCACGGCCAGCATGTCGGTGTCCAGGTCGTTGCCCGGCTCGTCCATGATCAGCACGTTCGGCTCGTCGAGCAGGATCAGCAGCAGCTGCATGCGGCGCTTCTGGCCGCCCGAAAGGTCGCGGATCGGCGTCATGAGCTGCGCCGCCTCGAACCCGAGCCGCTCCATGAGCTGGCCCGGCGTCACCTCTTTGCCGTCCACGATGTAGCTCGGCTTGTAACGGCTCAGCACTTCCTTGACCTTGTATTTGCCGAGCTTCTCCAGCTCGTCGAGCCGCTGTGAGAGCACGGCGAAGCGCACGGTCTTGCCGATGTTCACGCGCCCGGCCGTGGGGGTGAGCGTGCCGTCGAGGATCTTGAGCAGTGTCGATTTGCCCGCGCCGTTCGCGCCGACGATGCCGAAGCGGTCGCCCGGCCCGATGAGCCACGTCACGTCGTCAAGGATCTTGCGCCCGCTCACCGTGATCTCCACGGCCGCGCTTGTCTCGTCGGCCTGCGCCGCCGGCTCCGCGGCCCCGGCCTCGCGCGTGCCGCGCAGCGCGTTGATCTCGCCCGCCGGCTCGTGGTGCGTCAGCCTGTGCTCGGCGGCGACCTCGCCTGCGCGCGCGCCGAACGCCGAGGCGAGCCGCGGGTCGTCGGCGTCGTCGACGGCGATCGTGACGCTGCCGAACACCTGCGGTTCCTGCACCATCGGCTCCACCACGTCCACGGTGCTCGCCGACCGCGCGCTCGCCGCGAGCGCCGCCGCATCGGGGTCGATGTCGGCATACGCGCCCTGCTCGCGGTCGTAGACCTGCGTCACGTCGACCAGGTCCACGACCTGCTTGCCCAGGCGCGCGGTGGCCATCTGCTTGAGTTCCAACGTGTTGCGCATCGGCGGCACGTCGGCGATGAGTTCGGTGGCCGCCTTGACGTGGAATTTCTGCTTCGTGGACCGTGCGCGCGCCCCGCGCGAGAGCCACGCGAGCTCCTTGCGCGCCAGGTTGCGGCGCTTGGTCTCGCGCACGTCGGCCTGCCGGTCGCGCTCCACGCGCTGCAGCATGTAGGCGCTGTAGCCGCCTTCGAACGGTTCGATCTGCCCGTCGTGCACTTCCCACATCGATTCGCACACTTCGTCGAGGAACCAGCGGTCGTGCGTCACGAGCAGCAGTGCACCGGTGCCGCGGCTCCACCGGTTCTTGAGGTGTTCGGCGAGCCAGTGGATGGTGATCACATCCAGATGATTCGTGGGTTCGTCGAGCGCGAGGATGTCCCAGTCCTTGAGCAGCAGGCGCGCCAGGTCGGCGCGGCGCCGCTGGCCGCCGGAGAGCGAGCCGACTTTCGCGTCGAGGTTCATACCGCCCAGCAGCGCCTCCACGATCTCGCGCGACTGCTGCTGCGACGCCCACTCGTAGTCTTCGCGCCCCTCGAGCGCGGCCTCGCGCAGCGTCGCGTCGTCGTCGAGCGTATCGCGCTGCGTGAGCATGCCGAACGTGAGCCCGTTGCGGCGCGTCACACGCCCGGAGTCGGGCTCCTGTGTGCCGTCGAGCAGCTTGAGCAGTGTGGATTTGCCGTCGCCGTTGCGGCCGACGATGCCAATGCGGTCGCCTTCGAACACGCCTTGCGTGACGTCGGTGAACACGGTTTTTGTGGCGAATGCGAGCGATACATGCTCAAGTCCCAGGTCATAAGTCGGCATAGTGGTCCACTGTAATGAGACCGCGGTAAATCACCGTGCCGGGGCCGTGCGCGCCGGCTAGTTCATCAGCGAGCGCGCGTAGGTGTTGCAGCGCGCGGCGAACCCGGAGAACACCTGTTCGGCGAGCGGCTGCAGCTGGCCGTAGATCGCGGCGTAGGCGTCGCGCAGTCGGGATTTGGATCCGCCCGACGCTTTGAGCTGCTTGACCATGGCGGGTTCGTCGAGCCACTCCTCGAGCAGCTGTGGCGTGACTTCGAGGTGGAACTGCATGCCCAGGGCCGAGCCGAAGCGGAATGCCTGCACTTTGGTTTCGGCGGACCGGGCGAGCAGTTGCGCGCCTTCGGGCAGGGTGACGGCGTCGGCGTGCCAGTGCAGTACGTCGAGTTGTTTGCTCCACATGGAGAAGTAGTCGTGGCGTTCCATGCGTTTGATCGGCATCACACCGATTTCGGGCGTGCCGTTGCGCTTGAGTTTGGCGCCCAATGCCGTGCCGATGATCTGGTGGCCCAGGCACACGCCGAGTACGGGTTTGCCCACGCTCACGGCGGCGCGCACGAGTTTGGCTTCGGCTTTGAGGCCGGGGTAGTCGTCGAAGTCGGTGGCGCCCATCGGACCGCCCATCAGCACCACGCCGGCCACTTCGTCGAAGTCCGGCATGTCCGGTTTTTTGTGTGTGGTGATGTTCAGCGTCTGCGTGGGCAGGTCGATCTCTTCGAGGTCGGTGAGGATGCGCCCGGGTTTTTCCCATGCGGCATGCTGAAGAATCAGGACTTCCGGTTTGCTCATAGCCACTATTGTGCCATCTGCCCGGACGAGGCGGCGCAGTCCGTCTACTCCCAGCCGCTTTTCGCCGTTTGCGTCACTGTTTTCGCGGTTACGGTCACTGTTTTCGCTGTTATCGTCATTAATTCAGCCAAAAAGTGACCATAACGGCGAAAACAGTGACCGTAACCGCGAAAACACACAAGATGGGGCGGTGCGTAGGCCGCTGCGAACCGGGGCGCCCGATACAGGAACGCCGCGCACCGCGCATGGGGCGGATGCCCCGCGCACGGTGCACGGCGTTCGCGCTTTCAGCGGCCGGTGATTTCGGACCCGACCACCTTTTCGCTCAGCGCACGCGGGCCGCGGGTCATCGCGACCGCGCCCGAGCGCACGAGCTCGATGATGCCGTAATGCTCGAGCAGGCCGAGCAGCGCGTCGATCTTGCCGCCCGCGCCGGTAGCCTCGATCGTGAGCGATTCGGGATTCACATCCACCACGCGCACGCGGAACAGGCGCACGATCTCGAGCACATCGGAGCGGTTCGACTCGTCGGCGGCCACCTTGATCAGCACAAGTTCGCGCTCCACGGTCGTCGTGGGGTCAAGATCGACGATCTTGAGCACATGGAGCAGCTTGTTGAGCTGCTTGATGATCTGCTCGAGCGGCACATCCTCCACGTCGGCGGTCACGGTGACACGCGAGATGTCGGGGCGCTCGGTGGGGGAGACCGAAAGCGAGTTGATGTTGAACGCGCGGCGCGCGAACAGGCCAGAGATGCGCGCGAGCACGCCCGGTCGGTTCTCCACGAGCACCGACAGCGTGTGACGCTGGGAACCCGGCTTGGATGCAGGATACGATGCCATCTGTCTTGCGCTCCTTTCAGTTGTTTTCCTCGGTGGCCACGGCTTCGGCGAGCGATTCCGCCACGTCTTGCGCGCTCGGCTGCCTGTCCTGCAGGCTCACGTTGCCCTGCGGGTTGAGCAGCGGCTTGATGCCCGGCATGTACGTGACGTTGTCGTTGGAATCGCCGGCGGCGACCATCGGCCACACCATCGCGTCCTTCCACACATGGAAGTCGATGAGCACCGGGCGGTCGTTGATCTGGTTCGCCTTGCGGATGCACTCGATGGCCTCTTCCTTGGTGCGCGCGCGCATGGCCACACATCCGTAGGCTTCGGCGAGTTTGACAAAGTCCGGCACGCCCACGAGCCCGGTCTTCTCCTCTTCGTGCAGGATCGTGGCCGAATAGTGCTTCTCGTAGAACAACGTCTGCCACTGGCGCACCATGCCGTACACGGAGTTGTTGAGCAGCGCGATCTTGATTGGTGTGCCCTCCATGAACGCGGTGGCGAGCTCTTCGCTCGTCATCTGGAACGAACCGTCGCCGTCGATGAGCCACACCGGCTTCTTGCCGTCGAAGTACTGCTGCGAGCCGATTTCGGCGCCGATCGCGGCGGGCAGGCCGAAGCCCATCGTGCCCAGGCCCCCGGAAGAGATCCACTGGTGCGGGTGATGGAACTCGATGAGCTGCGTGGCCCACATCTGGTGCTGGCCCACGCCCGAGACCCAGATCGTGTTCGGGTCGGCCTCGGCCGAAAGCTGCTGCACGACCCACTGCGGGGCGAGTGTGCCGTCGGTCGGCTCCTCGTAGCGAACCGGGTACTGCTCCACCCACTTGTTGAGCAGCGTCCACCACGTGGTCAGATCCGGCTTGCCGTGCTCCTTGTGCAGCTGTTCGATCTGCGGGATCAACGCCTGCAGCACGGTCTTCACGTCGCCGACGATCGGCACGTCCGCCACGCGGTTCTTGCCGATCTCCGCCGGGTCGATGTCGATGTGGATCACGCGCGCGCCCGGAGCGAACGCCTCGAGCTTGCCGGTCACGCGGTCGTCGAAGCGCGCGCCGATCGCCACAAGCAGGTCGGAGCGCTGCACGGCGCCGGTCGCGGCGATCGTGCCGTGCATGCCGAGCATGCCGAGCACGGCCGGGTCGCTATCGGGCACAATGCCGCGCGCGGGCAGCGTCGTCACAATCGGCGCGCCGGTCAGGTCGCTCAGCGCCTTGATCTCGTCGCCGGCGTCGGAACGCACGGCACCGCCGCCCACGTACAGCACGGGGCGGAACGAGCGTTGGAACATGCGCGCGGCGTCGGTGAGCACGCGGCCGTGTGCCTCGGTCACGGGGTTGTAGCCGGGCAGGATCATGCGCTGCGGCCACGAATAATACATCTCGCCGTTCTGCGCGGTCTTCGTCAGGTCGACGACGACGGGGCCGGGGCGGCCGGAGCGCGCGATGTAATGCGCTTCGGCGAGCACGCGCGGCACGTCCTGCGCATTGGTGACGAGGTACGAATGCTTGGCCACCGGGTAGGTGGCACCCACGATGTCGGCCTCCTGGAACGCGTCGGTGCCGATCGAGTCGACGCCCACCTGGCCGGTGATCACCACCATCGGGATCGAATCCATGTTCGCGTCGGCGATCGCCGTGATGATGTTCGTGGCGCCGGGGCCGGACGTGACGATGCACACGCCCACTTCGCCCGTGGCCACCGCGTAGCCTTCGGCGGCATGGCCGGCGGCCTGCTCGTGGCGCGTGAGGATGAACCGGAACCCGGTCTCCTCGTTGATCGCATGGTAGACGGGCAGGATCGCGCCTCCTGGAACGCCGAACACGTCTTTGACTCCCAGGTCCTCCAGCGAGCGTACCAGCGCTTGCGCGCCGGTCATCTTCTCTCCGTCGGCGATGGTGCGCTTGTGCTGATCCCCGGCGGATTTATTGACGCCGCGGAACGCCTGCAGGGGTGTAGGTGACACTGCTTTCCCTCTCATTGATAGTACGGCTGGGGCGGGCCCCACGATTGCAGCCATACTACTGGACGCATGCGGTGCGTGGGGAGTGGTGACCGAATGCTGAATCGAGATATGGACGCGCGTGCCACACCCGTCGGCGCGCGCGTCGCAGATGGCTTACGCCGCTACTTGCCGCGTGCGTCGAGCTTCTTCCACCCCTCTTCGGCGGCGGCGAGCTGCGCCTTGCGCTTGCTCGTGCCGGTGCCGGTGCCGATGATCTCAATCGAATCGCCGAGCATGGCGCGCGCCGTGAACACCGGCGCATATTCGGGGCCGGCCACCGACATCTGGTACCGCGGCTCGCCGAGGCCCATCTGATGCGCCTTCACGGTGAGCGACGTCTTCCAGTCGAGCGCCGGGCCCTCGCTCGCGACTTCGGCGAGCGTGTCGTCGATCAGGTGATGCACGACCTTGCGCGCCTCGTCGATGCCGTGCTCCACGAACGTGGCGCCGATGAGCGACTCGACGATGTCGCACAGGATCGAGCTTTTCTCGGCACCGCCCTGTTCGCGCTCGCCGTGGCCGAGCAGGATGTAGGGGCTCACGTGCAGTTTGTCGCGCGCGATGGCGCTCAGTTCCTCTTCGGAGACGGCCTTGGCACGGATCTTGGCGAGCTGGCCCTCGGTCATGTCGGGGTGCTGCGAGAACAGCGTCTCGGTGGTGACGAGCTCGAGCACGGCGTCACCAAGGAACTCGAGCCGCTCGTAGTTCTTGACGCCGGGGTGCTCGTGCGAGAACGAGCGGTGCGTGAGCGCCTCCACGAGCAGGTCCGGCTGCAACGTGGTGCCGAGCGCGGCGAGCAGCTCGCTGGAAGGTGATGTGGTGTCTGTGCTTACCCGAACGGAATGTGAACTCATAGTTGGCATACTACTCGGTGCCGTAACGGGGCGCCGGGCCCGCCAAGGCATAGAAAAACGCCCTGCCACCCGTCGATGGCAGGGCGTTGAGCGTCAGTGAACCGCCTGGATTCAGCGCGAATGCGTGGCGCGGATGGCCTCGCGGTAGACGCGGCCGCGGTAGGAACCGCAAGTCGGGCAGGCCATGTGGGCCAGGGTCGGAGCGCCGCAGTTCGGGCAGCTGATCGTCTGGGCGGCCTTGGCCTTCCAGGTGGAGCGACGCGTGCGCGTGTTGGCGCGCGACATCTTGTACTTTGGCAGTGCCATAGTCGTATCCTCTGTTTCGTTCGAACAATATGAGCTTAAGCGTTCAGCATGTTAACACAGCTGCGGTACAACTCAGGCGTCGCCCTGCTCTTCCGCCTCGAGCTGCTCCTTGAGCGCGGCCAGACCGGCGAACCGCATGTCGGCCACCTTGTGCTCGTGCTCGGGGTGCTCGTTGAGGTCGACGCCGCACTGCGGGCACAGGCCCTTGCAATCCGGGCGGCATAACGGCTGCAGCGGCAGCGCGTCGACGAAGGTGTCGCGGATCAGCGCTTCGATGTCGGCGAACGCGCCGCGGTCGACCAGCGGGTACACGTCCTCCGCCTCGTCCTCACCGGCGAAGATCTCCACTTCCTCGTCCTTGTCTTTGCCGTCGTCCGGCTGCTCCTCGAAAGGGAAGAACGCGGTCGCCTGCGCCGTCCAGTCGCGGTCGAGCGGCGTGTCGCAGCGCGTGCACACGGCGTGCACCGGCGCGGTGAAGCTGCCGGTGAAGATCAGCCCGTCCACAATCGAGTCGAACCGCCCGCGCACCTGCACGTCGCTGCCCTCGGTGATGCCGACGATCGTGTCGCCGATGCCGCTCGGCGCGGGGAACGCCTTGTCGACCTCCATCGACTGCCCCGCGCGCGAACCGATCTGCGCCACGGGAATCGTCCAATCCGTGTATGTGACTCGTGCCATGTGACTGCTCTCTCCATTTCCTCGTGCCGGGCCATGCGTGCGGCCCGGTCTGCTGTTTGGTTCAATCGCCTGCGCGCGCGTGGTATTCCACGCCGCCGCGCCGGCCTAGTCGTCCGGATAGTCGTCCTCGTCGAGCCGCGGCAGCTGCTCGGCGGCCTTCTGCTGTCGGTCCTCGAGCACCTTGAGCCCCGCCTGCACGTCGCGCTCCAGCTTGTGCAGCTGTTCTTCGAGGTCGTTCATCACGCCGATGCAGTAGCGGTCGGCGCCCTGTGTCAGGTGGTCGGATTTGCTCTGCGCCTTGTCGAGCATCGAGCGTGCCTTTTCGCGCGCCAGCTGTGTCACGTTTTCCTGGCTCGCCATGAAGCGCACCTGGTCGTTCGCGTCGCGCACCATGTCGGCGGCGCGGCTCTGCGCGGACGTGATGATCACGTTCGCCTGGCTTTGCGCGTCGGCGAGCCGGCGCTCGGCCTCGCGCATCAACGCGCTCGCGCGCTCGAGCTGCACGGGGAGCATCGATTTGAGCGACTGCAGCTGTTCGAGGAAGTCGTCGCGGTCGATCTTGACGGCCGTGGGTGAGAAGATCGAGCCTTTCGCCTCGTTGAGCATGCGTTCCATCGCGTCGATCGCGTCGTACACGGTGGTGAACTCGGCCTGTTCGTGCGCCGGCGTGGCGCCGCCGTCATCGGCGTGGCTCTCGCGCAGGTCGGGCAGGTCGTCCATCGAGAATCGCCGGCGTTGCGCGGGGGCCGCGGATTCGGTGCCGGCGGTCTCGGCGTCCGGCTCGGGGTGTGGATCGGTCATGTCCGTCATGGGTGTGCTCCTTCTTGCCTCTCTGTGGCCTCGGTTTACCGCTGTGCAGCCGTGGCCGGCCGTTCGGCGTGCAGCGCGGTGTACAGCATGGGGATCACGTAGTCGGGCACCATGCCGGTCACGTCGCCGCCGTGGCGCGCCACGTCTTTGACGACCGAGCTCGAGATGTGCTCGAGGGCCGGTGCGGCGGGCAGGAACATCGTCTCGATGCCGGCGAGTTTGCGGTTCACGAGCGCCATGCCCAGTTCGGCCTCGTAATCGCCGTTCTGGCGCAAGCCCTTGACGATCACCGGCGCGCCGACCTTGGTGCAGTAGTCGGTGATCAGGCCGTCGGTGGAGCTGACGGCCACATTGTGGCATTGCATGTCGGCGAGCGCATGGCGGATGATGTCCACGCGTTCGTCTTCGGTGAACAGCGGCGTCTTCGCCGCATTGACCGCCACCACCACATGCACTTCGGTGAACAGGCGCGCGCATCGTTGGATCACATCGAGATGTCCGATTGTCACGGGGTCATAGGAACCGGGGCATACTGCAATAGTCATACGCACTAGAGTACTGTGCGGCGCGCCTGAACCGGGGCGTTTCGCCCGTTTTTTCGCTCTTGGTGCCCTACGCGCGCGCAGATGCCGGCCATGCGTGCCACAATGGAGGGCACATGGCAGGCTTGTGCGCGGGTGGCGCGGTTGGCGCGCACCGTGCGCACATACAGAAACGGAGAGATCGATGAGTGCATGGATGGATGGCCTTGATGACGATCCGCTGTTCGCGCCCGATTCGGGCGGCGGCACCGCGGTGCTCGAACGGCCGGTCGAAGAGGAGCAGGAGCAGCGCAGCAACGATGGTGAAGGCGACCGCTTCGCGCATTACGTCTCGCGCGAGCGCATCGCCGAATCGCGCCTGACGGGGCGCCCTGTGGTGGCGCTGTGCGGCAAGGTGTGGGTGCCGAAGCACGATCCGAAGAACTACCCGGTGTGCCCGGAGTGCAAGCGCATCTTCGAGGAGTATGGCGCCGGCGGCGGGTTCTAACCCCGCCGTGCCCACAGCACACTGCGCACGCATTGCATACAGCACTGCCCGTAGCGGTCCTTCCCGCTACGGGCAGTGCTGTGTTCATGCGCCGGTGATCTCGTTGATGCGCTGCAGTTCCTCTTGCGTGAAGTCGGTGTTGTCGATCGCGGTCAGGTCGTCGAGAACCTGCTCCGGTTTCGAGGCGCCCACGAGCACGGTCGTCACCGCGTCGTCGTGCAGCAGCCAGGCGAGCGCCATCTGCGCGAGCGACTGGCTGCGCGCCTGGGCCAGGCCGTTGAGCGCGCGGATCTGCCCGATCTTCTCGTCGAGCTGGGACTGGTGCAGGAACCGGCCGTCGTGCGCGATGCGGCTGTCGGCGGGGATGCCGTGCAGGTAGCGGTCCGACAGCAGGCCCTGGTCGAGCGGCGAGAACGTGACGAGCCCCTTGCCGAGCTTGCGCGTGGCTTCTTTGAGTCCGTTGTGCTCGATGGTGCGGTCGAACATGTTGTAGCGGTTCTGGTTCACGATGAACGGCACGTGCATCGCGTCGAGCAGCTGCGTGGCGCGTTCGAGCGTCGGGCCGTCGTAGTTCGACAGTCCCGCGTAGAGCGCGCGGCCCGACTTGACGGCCGTGGCGAGCGCGCCCATCGACTCCTCGAGCGGCGTCTCCGGGTCCATGCAGTGGTGGTAGAACACGTCCACATAGTCGAGCCCGAGCCGCGCGAGCGACTGGTCGAGGCTCGCCAGCAGGTATTTGCGGCTGCCGCCGGCGCCGTACGGGCCCTCCCACATCTCGAACCCGGCCTTGGTGGCGATCACGAGCTCGTCGCGGTGCGCGCGCAGGTGCCGGTGCAGGATCTGCCCGAAGTTGCGTTCCGCCGCTCCCGGTTCGGGGCCGTAGTTGTTGGCCAGATCGAAATAGGTGATGCCGTTGTCGAACGCGGTGAACACCACTTGCTGCATCTGGCCCATCGGCGTCAGGTCGCCGAAATTGTGCCACAGGCCGAGCGCCACCTGCGGCAGGCGCAGGCCGCTCGTGCCGCATCGCGCATAGTCCATCGATGCGTAGCGCGTGGGGTCGGGCGTATAGACATGGGTCGGTTCGAGCATCGTCACTCCATCCTCAATGGGTTGTGTCCGGGTTGTGCAGGTCTCGCATCACTGCGGCAGCACGGTCGTTTCGGTGGGGATCACCGGGTCGCCGCGCATGAGCGACTGCGCGGTGATCGGCAGTTCGTCCAGCGACTGCGCGTGGTAGTCGCGCGCGTTCATGATCGCGTCATGCCCGCGCCACTGGTCGTCGATCTGCCCGTGGTCCACATAGTCTACGAGCAGGTTCTTCCACCCTTCTCCCGGCGCGAAATCGGCGAGCGCCTGCGCATTGCCCGCGATCACATGCTCGCAGCTCGCGAGCGAGTATTCGTACGAGCGGAACGCGAGCTTGCGCCCCGGCACCGTGGCCTTGTCTTTCGACTTCTTCGCCACCGGCTCCATCACGCCGTGCGCGCCCATGCGCTCGGTCAGCTTGTAGACCATCGCGCACGTGGGGGCGCCGGAGCCCGTGACGAGCTGCGTACCGACGCCATACGAATCGACCGGCGCGGTCTGCAGCGCGGCGATCGCGTATTCGTCGAGGTCGTTCGTCACCGTGATCTTCGTGTTGACCGCGCCGAGCGCGTCGAGCTGGTTGCGCACGCGCTGGGCGAGCGCGGCCAGGTCGCCCGAGTCGATGCGCACGCCGCCGAGCTCCGGACCGGCCACTTCCACCGCCGTGCGCACGGCCTCCTCGATGTTGTATGTGTCGACGAGCAGCGTGGTGTTCTTGCCGAGCGCGGCGATCTGCGATTCGAATGCGGCGCGCTCGCTGTCGTGCACGAGGGTGAAGCAGTGCGCGGCGGTGCCGATTGCGGTCAGACCGTACAGTTGCGCGGCGAGCAGATTCGCCGTGCCCTTGAAGCCGCCGACGATCGACGCGCGCGCCGCCGCCACGGCCGCCCACTCGTTGGTGCGCCGGCCGCCCATGTCCATGCATGGGCGGTTCTTCGCGGCCGACGTCATGCGCGAGGCCGCCGCGGCCACCGCGGAATCGTAGTTGAGGATCGACAGAATCAGTGTTTCGAGCAGTGTGCACTCGCCGAACGTGCCTTCGACCTGCAGGATCGGCGAGTTCGGGAAGTACGCCTCGCCTTCACGGTAGCCGCGGATCGTGCCGTTGAAGTGGTAGTTCTCAAGCCAGGCGATCGTCTCTTTGTTCACGATGTGGCGGTCGGCCAGGAACCGCAGGTCGGCTTCGCTCGGGTGGAACGCCTCGAGTTCGTCGAGCAGGCGGCCGATGCCGGCCACCACGCCGTAGCGGCGGCCTTCGGGCAGATGGCGCGTGAACACCTCGAACACGCAGTCGCGGTTGGCGGTGCCGTCGCGCAGTGTGGCGTCGAGCATCGTGTACTCGTACATGTCGGTCATCATCGAGGGATTGACCGGTCCGCTGCTCGAACGGCTCAGATTGGCGGGCTGGTTGGCTGGTGTGGGCATGGGTGGCTCCTTTGCTGGGCTGTGTGCAGCGTTGCTCTTAGCGTAGTCGCCGCGAGCGGCAATACGCTGCGGGCGTCTCGCAAGCGGGCGGCGCGCGGGTGGTGCAGGGCCGCACGCTAGACTGGGGCCATGCGTTTTGTTGCGGGAATCTGGCGCCTGGCGATTGTGGCGTTGTGCGTGATGGGCACGTCGGAAGCGTGGACCCAGCCGAACCGTTGGGTGTATTTCACGTTCCAGACCGGCGCGCTCGTCGGCTTCGTCATGCTGTGGGCGGCCGCGGCGAGCCTTGTGCACGGTGTGCAGCCGCCGGCGTGGCTCAAAGGCGCGGCCACCACCTACGCGATCGTGGTGGCGCTTGTGGCGTTCACGATGTTGCCGCCCGACGACCCGCGCACTGTGCCGCAGATCATGGGCATCATGACCAACACGATGCTGCACCGCATTGTGCCCGCCATGGTGGTGCTCGATTTTCTGCTGTTCGACGAACACCGGCGCCTCAAGGCGTCGTACCCGCTGCTGTGGCTCATCTACCCGCCGCTCTACCTGACCTTCGTGCTCGTGCGCGCCTGGTGGTGGCCGCACGCCGGCCCCGGCGCCGGCGGCAGCCCCTACCCGTACGACTTCCTGAACCTGCCGGCCGTGGGCTGGGCGCAGTTCGGCATCGCGTGCCTTAAAGTGCTCGCCGCGTTCCTGGCGAGCGGCGCGGTGGTGTGCCTCGTCGACCGCGCGCTTCCCGAACACGCGCTCGCGAAGTAGCCACGCGCTGAACCGGCGCGCACGTACTATCCTGCAAAGAGCAACACAACCGGTGCGCCGCCGTGCGCGCACCATGAGAGGACACCCAACACCGTGGAAATCAAAGACATGCTCGACGCCCAGACGATCATTCGCCCTGACGGCCGCGCCGTCGACGAACTGCGCCCCGTGAAGATCACCCGCAGCTTCACCGACGTGCCCGAAGGCTCCGTGCTCATCGAATGCGGCAACACGCGCGTCATGTGCACCGCCACGTTCACCTCCGGCGTGCCGCGCTGGCGCAAGGACAGCGGCCTGGGCTGGGTGACCGCGGAGTATTCGATGCTGCCGCGCGCCACAGCCGAACGCACCGACCGTGAATCCGTGCGCGGCAAGGTCGGCGGCCGCACGCACGAGATCAGCCGCCTCATCGGCCGCTGCCTGCGCGGCGTAGTCGACATGAAGGCCCTGGGTGAAAATCAGATCCAGCTCGACTGCGACGTGCTGCAGGCCGACGGCGGCACGCGCACCGCGTCGATCACCGGCGCGTACGTGGCGCTTGTCGACGCGCTGCACTGGGCGAAAAGCCAGCGCAAGATCCGCAGTGTGGAGCGCGTGCTCAAAGACAGCGTCTCCGCCGTCTCGGTCGGCGTGATCAACGGCACGCCCATGCTCGACCTGCCGTACATCGAAGACAGCCAGGCCATGACCGACATGAACGTGGCGATGACCGGATCGGGCGACTTCATCGAAATCCAGGGCACCGCAGAGCACCGCCCGTTCTCGCGCGCCGAACTCAACGAACTGCTCGACCTGGCCACCAAAGGCAACCGCGAACTGCAGCGCGCGCAGGCCGACGCGCTCGCCGAACTCGCCGAGCACTGATCATCCAGTCACATCAACGCAGCAAGGAGCACACCGTGAAGATCGTCGTCGCCACGCACAACGAAGGCAAACTCGTCGAGATCCGCAACATCCTCACCGAGCAACTCAGCGCCGCCGCGCAGGGCATCGAACTCGTCTCGGCCGGCAGCCTGGACCTCGCCGACCCCGCGGAGACCGGCGTGACGTTCGAAGAGAACGCGCTGCTCAAGGCGCGGTTCGTGGCCGGCGCCACCGGACTGCCTGCGATCGCCGACGACTCCGGCTTGATCGTGGACGTGATGGGCAACGCGCCCGGCATCCTTTCGGCGCGCTGGTCCGGCACGCACGGCGACGACGCCGCGAACAACCGCCTGCTGCTTGCGCAGATCGAAGACATCCCCGACGACGACCGCACGGCGCGCTTCCGCTGCGCCGCCGCGCTCGTGGTGCCGGTGGAGAGCGATGGCGACGGCCTCGGCGAGTTCCACGAGACCGTGGCGCTCGGCGAGATGCCCGGTACGATTGTGCGCCACCCGCACGGCATGAACGGCTTCGGCTATGACCCGATCTTCATGCCCGACGAGCAGCCGCAGAGCGCGCAGGACAGCGGTGAACTGCTCACGAGCGCGCAGATGACGCCCGAGCAGAAGAACGCGATCTCGCACCGCGGCAAGGCGCTGCGCGCGCTTGTGCCCGCCGTCAAGGCGCTGCTCGCCGACTAGGCTGGGGAGGTATTCATGCGTGCTTTGACGTTCACTGAACTTTCCCAAGACGATTTCGAGGCGTTCTCCGCGCGCGCCGCGCACGGCAACTTCCAGCAGACCGTGATGGCGGCCGCGTTGCGCAACCGCAACGGCGTGGCCACGCGATTCGTGGGCGTGCGCGAAGGCGGCGAGGTCGTGGCGGCCGCGCTGTTGGAGACGCACGGGTCGGGCCCCACCACGTTCTGCGCGGTGCACGACGGGCCGCTGTGCGACTACGACGACCGCGAGCTGACCGTGTTCTTCCTGGAGCATCTGGCGGCCTGCGCCAAGCGTCTGCATGCCGTGCACCTCGACATCACCCCCGAACAGCCGTACCGTGTGCTCGACGCGCAGGGCGAACCGATCGCCGGCGACGCGGCAAGCGACCCGGACAACGCGATGATTGCGAACATCACCGCCGCGCACATGGCCCACGGCGGGTTCACGCGCGGCTACACGGCCGTGCCGCGCTGGCGGTTCGTCAAGGACCTCACCGGCATCGCCAGCGCGGAGCAGCTGCTCGCGTCGTTCTCGAAGCGCACGCAGTGGAGCGTCAAACGCGCGTGCAGCATGGGCGTGCGCATCCGGCAGATCGGTATGGACGAGCTGCACATCTTCTCGTCGATCGAGCAGGACACCGCCGAACGCCGGCATTTCGCCTACCGCGGCGAGGAGTATTTCCGCGAGTTCGCGCAGGCGTACGGCGAGCACGCGCATTTTCTGATCGCCGAGATCGACACACACGCCTACGCGAGCGCGATGCAGCAGAAGGCCGATGATCTGCAGCGGCTCGTGGACGACCTGGACGCGAAGATCGCCGTACATGAGACGACCAAACTGCGCCGGCGCCACAACGAGGAGTCGAGCAATCTCGCCGCCGCGCGCAAGCGGCTCGACGAGGCGCGCGTGCTTGTGGAGCGCGGGGAGCGCCTCCCGGTCGCGGCGTCGCTGTTTGTGGACATGCCGCAGGAAGTTGTCTATCTGTTCTCCGGTTCGCTCGAGGAATACAAGCCGTTCTATGCGTCGGCGCTCATCCAGTACGAGGCGATGCTGCGGCTGTGCGTCGAGCAGGGCATCGCGCGCTACAACTTCTACGGCATCGACGGCGTGTTCGATGACCCGCACAGCGAGGGGCGCGGCGTGCTCGAGTTCAAGCAGGGGTTCAACGGGTACGTCGAGGAACTGCCCGGCGAGTTCATGCGTGTGCTGCGCCCCGCGATCTACCGGCTTGAACAGTTCGTGCACACCGTTCGCTCAAGGCGATAATCATTGCTTCTTTTTCTGTGTGATAAATCTCTGCTTTGAGCGCAATATCGTTACGGTATATTTTCATGGTATCCGTAAGGTCGACCGCTCACGGAAGGCAGGACGATGGCACAGGCAACCGCACGCCACTGGAACGTGCGCCCGTTGCGCGACGGCGAATTCGAGCAGCTCTCGCAGCGCATGGCCGAAGGCAGCTTCCAACAGTCGCTGGGCATGCGCGACATGGCGCAGTCGCACGGCGCGCGCACGTCGCTCGTCGGTGTCGTCGATGAGCATGACGAGCCGGTCGCTGGCGCGATGATCGCGTACACGCCCTCGCGCTTCGGCCCGGTCGGGTCAGTGTGGGCGGGGCCGCTGTGCGACCCGGACGACCCGGACATGGTGAGCGCGGTGAGCGAGGCGATCCTCGCGGACGGCCGGCGCCACCACGCGCTGAGCATCTCGTGCTGGCCCAACGACGTCTACCGCAGGCACCATTCCGACGGCAGCGCGGACGGCGCGGCGGACGGCGCGCTTATGCGCGACTACACGAGTGCGCACTGGCGGCACCAAGGGTTCGGCACCGGCTACGACTCGGTGATGAACCGCTGGGTCTACGTCAAGGACCTCACAGGGATCTCCAGCGAGCGCGCGTTGCTCGGGTCATACTCCAAGCGCACGCAGTGGAGCGTCAAACGCGCGCGCAGCATGGGTGTGGTGGTGCGCGAAGTGGGCGAAGACCAGTTCGGCGTGTTCGCGCGGATTGAACAGCAGACCGCAGAGCGGCGCCGGTTCGCGTTCCGCGGCGAGCAGTACTTCCATGATTTCGCGCGGGCGTTCGGTGAGCGCGCGCATTTCATGGTCGCGTATATCGACACCGCACGCTACCTCGAATCCATGCAGCGCAAAGCCAATGATCTGCAGGCGCTCGTCGATTCGATCAGCGCGAAGATGCAGGCGCGCGAGACGACCAAACTGCGCCGGCGGTACAACGAGGAGTCGAGCAATCTGGCTGCCGCGAACAAGCGGTTGCAGGCGGCGCGCGAACTCGCGGCGCGCGGCGACATGCTGCCGGCCGCGTGCTCGCTGTTCGTCGAGCATCCGAACGAAGTCGTCTACCTATTCTCCGGCTCGCTCGAGGAATTCAAGCCGTTCTATGCCTCCGCGCTGATCCAGCACGAGGCGATGCTGCGGCTGTGCGTGGAGCACAGCATCGACCGGTACAATTTCTACGGCATCGACGGCGTGTTCGACGACCCGCACAGCGAAGGGCACGGCGTGCTCGAGTTCAAGCAGGGATTCAACGGGTACGTGGAGGAACTGCCCGGCGAGTTCACGCTGCCGGTGAGCCGCGTGCGATGCGCGGTCAAGCGGATCGCACAGAAAGTGATCGGCGGCTGAGCGGCCTCTACAGGATTCCCGCGGCGATCAGCGCGTGCGCGCCGGTCATCGTGAGCAGGCTGATCACGGCGGTCACGGTGAGCGAGAAGCCGGCGAGTTTCGCATTGCCCAGCACTTCGTCGGTGAACAGCGTGGAGAAGACGGCGATCGGCGCCAGGCAGCACATCAGCGTGGCCTCGCGGATCATCGGGCTGAACGGCAGCAGGTACCATGCGGCGAGGCCGAACGCGATGCCGAACGGCAGCCGCCAGGCGATCACCTGCAGCACGGACAGCATGTCGTGTTTGTTCGCGGGCAGGTCCATGAGCATGCCGACCATGAGCATCGCCACGCACGCGTTCGCGTTGGCGAACGGTGCGAACATGTCGGCGAGCCACGTGGGCACCGACCAGCCCGCCACCGTCAGCACGATCATGAGCATGTAGACGTCGAACGGCACCGAACCGACGAAGCCGCGCGCGATCGTCTTCGCGAGCGCGCGGCGGGCGAGGCGCTTGGCGTCGCGGTCGGTGGGCGGCGAGTAGGGGAGCGTCGGGGCGTCGCCGGCGTGCTGCTCGGTGAGCGTGCGGCCGGGTTGGATGTGCAGCAGCGTCTGCGTCATCACGTTCGTGCCGGCGGCCACCATCACGCAGTTGCCGATGTCGAACATCGCGGCGGGCACTACGGCCGCGTTGCCGAGGAACGCCTGCACCACGGGAAAGCAGAAGCAGCCGATGTTCAGGCCCGTGCCGTTGAACATGAGGAACGCGCGTTGGGCGATCGGGCGGTGTGATGTGGCGAGGTAGATGATGATCACCGGTACGAGCGCCACAATGAAGCCGTATGCGGAAAGCCACAGCAGCGAGATGTCGTGCGAGTTCTTGGCAAAGGAATAGACGATCGCGCCCGGCAACACCAGGTCGAAGAGCGCCACCTGCACAATGCGGTAGTCGCGCGGGCCGAACAGTCTGTTGCGCTTGAACAGATAGCCCGCCACAATGATGAGCAGGAGCGAGATGGGTTGGAGCATAGCGAGCATGGTGTCGGTTCTTCTGTGTGGGGTTGTGCGCGGTGGGTCGTATGCGGATGATGGGGTTGTGCCGCTTGTTGTGTTGCTTCTATTCTGTTGTGTTGCTTCTACTTCTATCCTGGTACTGCATATATTTTGCTACTTCTTATCCTGCTACGGGTAGTGGTTCTTCTGCTACTGGTAGTGGTTGGATTGTGTGATTGTGTTCCGATATGCGCGATTATGGTATATCGGCCGGATGAATGCCGCGTGTCGTGTCTTGCGACACGCCGTGTGGGGCATGCTGCGCCGTCAGGATTGGACAAATCCGCGATGTTGGGTAAGATATTCTTTCTGTGCACAGATGCAAATCATGTGGCACGCCACTTTAGCTCAGTCGGTAGAGCGGCTCACTCGTAATGAGCAGGTCGACAGTTCGATTCTGTCAAGTGGCTCCATAAGGCCCTAGGTGGTGTTCGCCGCCTAGGGTTTTGTACTATGCGCGCGAGTGGCGTAATTGGTAGCCGCGCAGGATTTAGGTTCCTGTGACTTCGGTCGTGTGGGTTCGAGTCCCATCTCGCGCACCTTTCGCTACGGGTAGTACCTTCTTCGCTACGGGTAGTGCTTTTTCGCGCCCATCTTCTATATGATCCGCTATATTCCAACGATTCCGTCTAGCCCTCAGGCGTGGAAGCACTACCCGTAGCAACAGGAAGGATGCAGCCGCAGAAAGGCAGGCACGAAAAGTGGTTGTTGGTGGCGGTGCTTAGTCATGGGTGGTCGCTGCGGAGGTGTCGGGTGGTTGTTGGTGGCGATGCTTAGTCATGGGTGGTCGCTGCGGGGGCATCGGGTGGCTGTTGGTGGTGACACTCAGTCACACACGGACATGGCGGCAGAGCTTGCGCTCGAATTGTACGCAGTTTTCAAAAGCGTGCGTACAATTCTTGCGCGGGGGAGGCCGGTTGCGCTCGAATTGTACGCAGGCGAGAGCGGGCTGCGTACAAATCGTACGCAAAGGGGAGCTATTGCGCGCGAATTGTACGCAGAGACGGCAAAAGCGCGTACAATTCGTACGCTGCCACCGCCGCCGCTAAGATAATCCCCATGACCAACGGATTCGACGATTTCTACGCCATCATCCCCGCCGGCGGCACCGGCACGCGCCTGTGGCCGCTCAGCCGTGAGCGCCGGCCCAAGTTCTTCTACGATCTGCTGGGCCAGGGCCGCACGCTCATCCAATCCACCTACGACCGCCTCGCGCAGATCTGCGGCATGGACCATGTGTGCGTGAGCACCGGCGACTGCCACGTGGCCACCGTGCGCGAACAGCTGCCCGAAATCGGCGCGGACCAGATCTTCGCCGAGCCGGCGCCGCGCGACTCGACCGCGGCGATCGCGCTCGCCACCGCCGTGCTGGCGCGGCGCAACGGCGGTGACATCGTTGTCGGTTCGTTCGCCGCCGACCATGTGATCCGCGGCAAGATCGCGTTCATCGAAGCGGTGCGGCAGGCGGTGGAGACCGCGCGCGCCGGCTACGTCACCACGATCGGCATCGCCGCCTCGCGCCCGTCGACCGCGTTCGGCTACATTCACGAGGGCGCGTCGCTCGCCGAGCGGATTCCGAACGCGCCGAGCGCATGCATTGTGGAGCGGTTCGTCGAAAAGCCGAACGCCGCGACCGCGCAGGCGTATCTCTCCACGGGCGAATACCGCTGGAATGCGGGCATGTTCGTCATGCGCGCAGACGTGCTGCTCGACCACCTGCACGCGCACAAACCGCAGCTCGCGCGCGCGATCGACACAATCGCCGACGCGATCATCGAGGATGACCGCGCGTTCGAGCGCGCCTGCACCGAGGCGCACGAACGCGGCGAGAACCAGCTGGAGACGGTCGCGCGCGCGGATTTCCACGAGCACCGCGACGAGGCGATGCACGCGCACTGGCCGTCGATTGAGAAGATCGCGTTCGATTATGCGGTGGCCGAACCGCTGTCCGTGGAGGGTGGTGTGGCGATGATCCCGGGCGACTTCGGTTGGGACGACGTGGGTGATTTCAACTCGGTCGCCGCGCTGCTGCCGAGCGTGAACGAGCGCAACATCAAGGTGCTCGGCAGTGTGGACGACGTGGCGTACCTCGATTCGGCGGGTGACGTGGTGGTGCCGAATTCCGGGCGCACCATCGCATTGCTCGGCGTGAACGACATGGTCGTCGTCGATACGCCCGACGCGCTGCTCATCGCACCACGCGCGCGCAGTCAGGAAGTCAAGGCGATGGTCAAGCATCTCGCCGACTCCGGGCGCGAGGATCTGCTGTAGCCGCCGCAGCGCGCGCCGCGGTTTTCCGCCGCGCACGGCGCGCGCTGCACGGGTGTGCGGCGTGCGCGGGCACTGTCGCATTTCATGAGTAGTGTGGACTTTCGGTGAAGCGTTGCGAACGTGTGCGGAACATGCGTTGAGACAGCGGCCGCCGGGCGGATTCGCCGCGGGCGCGGCCACGCTTTCCACCTGATGATGATGAAAGGACCAAATATGGCTATCAATCCGCCAGTTGACGCCACTCAGACCGAGGCATGGGCCAAGCTGCAGCGTCACTACGACGAGATGCAGTCCGAGGGCATCGACCTCAAGAAGTGGTTCGCGGACGACGAGAACCGCGTGGACGACCTCACGTTCGAAGCGGGCACGCTGCACTTCGATCTTTCCAAGAACCTGATCAAGCCGGAGACGCTGGAGCTCTTCGCCGAACTCGCCAACGAGGTCAACCTCGCCGAGCGCACCAAGCAGATGTACACGGGCGTGCACATCAACAACACCGAGGACCGCGCCGTGCTGCACACCGCGCTGCGCCGCCCGGCCGAAGACGAAGGCAAGTACATCGTGGACGGCCAGGACACCGTCAAGGATGTGCGCGAGACCCTCGAGCGCATGTACGCGTTCGCTGAGAAGGTGCGTTCTGGCGAATGGAAGGGCGTGACCGGCAAGGAGATCGAAACCGTCGTCAACATCGGCATCGGTGGCTCCGACCTGGGTCCCGTCATGGCGTACGAGGCGCTCAAGCCGTTCGCCGACGCCGGCATCAAGGCCCGCTACGTTTCCAACATCGACCCCAACGACATCGCCGAGAAGACGAAGGACCTCGATCCGGAGACCACGCTGTTCGTGGTCGTCTCCAAGACCTTCGGCACCCTCGAAACCCTGACCAACGCCCGTGAGGCGCGCGCATGGCTCCTCGAGGAGCTCGCCGCCAGCAACGCGATCGACGGCACCGCCGAGAAGAACGCGGAAGCCATCGAGAAGCACTTCGTGGCCGTCTCCACCAACCTGGAACGCGTCAAGGAGTTCGGCATCGACCCGACCAACGCGTTCGGCTTCTGGGATTGGGTCGGCGGCCGTTACTCCGTCGATTCCGCCGTCGGCCTCACGCTCGCCATCGTCTTCGGCCCGGCCCGCTTCGAGGAGTTCCTCAACGGCTTCCACCAGATCGACGAGTATTTCGCCAACACCCCGTTCGAAAAGAACGTCGTCGTGCTCATGGGCATGCTCAACGTCTGGTACCGCAACTTCTTCAAGGTCGCCTCGCACGCTGTGCTCCCGTACGACCAGTACCTGCACCGCTTCCCGGCGTACCTGCAGCAGCTCACCATGGAATCGAACGGCAAGTCCGTGCGTTGGGACGGCACGCCCGTCACCACCGAGACCGGCGAGATTTTCTGGGGCGAGCCCGGCACCAACGGCCAGCACGCGTTCTACCAGCTGATCCACCAGGGCACGCAGCTGATCCCGGCCGACTTCATCGCGTTCGCCAACACGCCGAACCCGCTCAAGGACGGCGACCAGGACATGCACGAACTGCTGCTGGGCAACTACTTCGCGCAGACCAAGGCGCTCGCGTTCGGCAAGACCGCCGAAGAAGTGCGCGCCGAGGGCACGCCGGAAGAGATCGTCCCGGCCCGCGTGTTCACCGGCAACCGTCCGACCACGTCGATCTTCGGCGTGCGCCTCGACCCGTTCGCGCTCGGCGAGCTGATCGCGCTCTATGAGCACATCACGTTCGTTGAGGGCACCGTGTGGGGCCTCGATTCCTACGACCAGTGGGGCGTTGAGCTGGGCAAGCAGCTGGCCAAGGAGATCACCCCGGCGATCTCCGAAAGCGACGAGGCGCTCGCCGCGCAGGATGCCTCCACGCGCAGCCTGATCAACTTCTACCGCAAGGTGCGTGAGTTCTGACAGGTCGACCGCGCACTTTTTTCGGGGTTACGGAAAAAGTGCGCGGTCAAACCCCTCTAAATACGGCATATGCCTCAATACAACGCGCACTTTTTCTGAGACTTCAAAAAAAGTGCGCGGTCTGTATGGCCATATATACTGATGCCTCGTTGTGCCGATGGGTTGGTCGCCGCATAGATCCGCCCATCTCAAGGTCCAGCCGAACCCTGACTTTCGGCGGATTGGCAGCCCGCGGGCCGAAGTGGTCCGCGACGATTCAGGCGCCTGCCCAAGGCGCCCCAACCACTGCGCTGATATGCGGCAGCGAGCGAGGGAACAATGGTTAACGCTATTGAAGCATTTGATGCGAAGCATCTGAAGGCCTCCGAGGAAATCCCGGACTTCCGCCCCGGCGACACCGTGGACGTGAACGTGAAGATCCAGGAAGGCAACAACTCCCGTATCCAGACGTTCACCGGCGTGGTCATCGCCCGTCAGGGTGCTGGTGTGCGTGAGACCTTCATCGTGCGCAAGATTAGCTTCGGCACCGGTGTCGAGCGCCGCTTCCCGCTGCATGCCCCCACGATCGACTCCATCAAGGTCGTCCGTCGTGGCAAGGTGCGCCGCGCCAAGCTCTACTACCTGCGCAACCTGCGCGGTAAGGCCGCCCGCATCGCCGAGCGCCGCGACAATTCCGCCAAGTGATATTCACGCGGTAATTTGTAAGAAAGACCCCGGTTCGCCCGGGGTCTTTGCGTTTCTGCCGCCTGTGTGTGCTGGCCTGCGCGCAAGCCAAGTCCACTTAGCCTGCTTAGCCCACTTAATCTACTGGTCTGGTTGCATGTACCCGCATGACTTTCCTCGTCCCCCTTTCGACAAAAGTCATGTTTTGGGTTGCTTGGCATGACTTTTGTCGGGGAGTGCTTGACGGAGGTCGTGTCTGGGGTTGCTGAGCATGACTTTCGTCGGGGAATGATTAACGGAGGTCGTGGTTAGGCCTGATCTGGCATATGCCGGCTGTGGCTTACAATGGCCTACGACTGCAGCCCATATATAAGGAGTCGGCATGAGCAATCACCACGCAGGGAACCCGCACCGGGCCCCGCATGCCGAAACCGGGCCCGCGCCGCGCCGCGTCAGTTCGCACTCCACGAATCCCCACGTTCCACCAGCCGCAAGCGCACTTTTCGCCTCCGCCCGCACTGCCGCAGACCGTGCCGTTGATGCCGCACGCACCCCCGCCAATGCCGCGCCCACCCCCTCTATGCCGCACCGCACCGGCCCGCGCCACGGGGAGACGCGCCGCGCCCCGTTCCATCTGCCCGACGCGCGCCGAGCCAACCCGCGTCTCATCCAGCTGCGCATCGACGCGCGGCTCAACCCTCACACCCCGCGACATGCCGCGCCGCCGCGCACGGTTCCCGGCGTCGCGCCCGCACCATCTCGCCGCGCGCCCAATCCGCATATGCCGGCCGCCGCGGCCGCTCCGGCGCCGTCGCCTCGATCCGCCCCGGCCGAGCACCCCACACCGACGGCGCACTTCCCCCTCCGTGCCCACACAGCCCGCGCCGCGCACGCGCGCACACCGTTCACATTGCGCGACATATTGCTGTGGTGCGTGCTGCCGGTCGTGCTGGTGCTCGGCCTGCGTCTGGCCGTGTTCGGCATGTACGCGATTCCGTCCGGCTCGATGGAAAACACGATCATGCCCGGTGACCGCGTGATCACCACACGCCTCTCGCCGCGCCCGATCGCCCTGCGCCGCGGCGACATCGTCGTGTTCAAGGACCCCGCCAACTGGCTTGCGAACGAGGGCGCCGCGCACAACAGCGACCGTTTGATCAAACGGCTGATCGGCCTGCCCGGCGACACGGTGGAGTGCGCGGGCGGCGGCGCACCGATTGTGATCAACGGCGTGCCGATCGATGAATCGGCGTATCTCAAACCGGGCGTGGAGCCCAGCCACAGCGCGTTCTCGGTGACCGTGCCGGCCGGCCGCCTGTTTGTGTTGGGAGACAACCGCGCCAATTCCGCCGATTCGCGCGCGCACACGAACGACGGCGCGCAGGGCCTGGTGCCGGTCGGCGACGTGGAGGGCGTGGCGTTCATGCGCTACTGGCCGTTCAACCGCATGGGCTGGCTCAGCGCGCACCACAACGTCTTCCGCGACGTGCCCACGCGCGCCCCCACTGGCTGACCGCCCAGCCGCACTCGCGGAACCGTATGAGTGTCCGCATGAACCACCCGCATGCCGCCGGGAAAGCATACGCCGCAACCCCGCCCGAAAAGAGAACTGATGAGCATTTCCACAATCCCCACATTCGATCTTGAGGAGTCGCTCGCGCGCGAAGGCCACAGCGTGATCGTCGGGTTCGACGAAGTCGGCCGTGGCAGCCTCGCCGGCCCGGTCATGGTGGGCGCGGCGGCGTTTCTCGCACGGCGCCTGCCGCAGGCCGCGCGCGAGATGCCGCAGTATCTGGCCGATTCGAAGATACTCACCGAACGCCGCCGCGAAGCGCTCTACGAACCACTGCAGCAGTGGGCCGACGCGTGGGCGGTCGGCGCGGCCTCGAGCGCGGAGATCGACGAATGGGGCATCTCGCACGCGCTCGGCATCGCCGCCCTGCGCGCGCTCGACGCGGTGGAGCGCACACTGTTCGGCGCGTTCGCCGACGCCGCCGGCGACACCACCGATGCCATGCCTGCCGCGCAATCCGGGGGTGGATTCCGCGCGCAGGGAAGCATACCGACGTCTGGCTCCCAGCAGGCCACGCTCGCCGCGGACTGGGACGCGCTCGATCCCACCGCCCGCATGCCGCGCGTCGGTGCGATCCTGGACGGCCCGAACGACTACATCACCAAGGCGCTCGGCACATTCGAGGCGCCCGCGGTGCCCGTGCCCGCGCACGTCGTCACGCAGGTCAAGGGCGACCAGCACTGCGGTTCCGTGGCGTGCGCGGCCGTGCTCGCGAAGGTCACGCGCGACCGCCTGATGACCCGCCTCGCCGAATCCGATCCCGATTACGCGCGCTACGGATGGGCGCACAACAAGGGCTACGGTTCGCAGGCGCACCGGGCCGCGATCGCGCAATACGGCCCCTGCGACGAACACCGCACCAGCTGGAAGCTGCTTTAGCGGCGCGCGCCTCCACCCCATGCGCACACCGTCCGCGTTTGCGGCAACCGGCATCATGCCGCCTCATTCCCAAGGATGAGACCGCGCGCGCTCCGCGCCCCGATTCATTCCCGCGCACGATACCTGTGCCGTTCCCGCCGCCATACAGTCGGAGGCATGAACAACACAGCACAACCGATCCTCACCGCCACCGGCCTCACGATGGACTACGCCGCGCAGGCCGCCAAACCGCGCACCGCGCAACAACCCGCCCCGGGAGCTCCGGGAGCCCCGGGAGCCCCGGGCGTTCCCGGAGCGTTCGCCCCGCACCCGCTCGCGCTCAACCGCGTCAACTTCACACTCCAACCCGGCGAGACCGTGGCCGTGATGGGCCCCTCCGGCTCCGGCAAATCCACGCTGCTGCACGCGCTCGCCGGCATCATCACACCCACCGCCGGCACCGTGCAATTCCGTGGCGCCGACCTTGCCGCCATGCCCGACGCCGAGCGCACCGCACTGCGCCGCAACGCGTTCGGCTTCGTGTTCCAGTCCGGCCAACTGCTGCCCGAACTGCCGGCGGTGGAAAACATCGCACTGCCGCTCATGCTCGGTGGCATGCCTTACGCACAGGCCACATCGCAGGCCGTGCTATGGCTCGAACGCTTCGGCCTGCGCGCGCTGATGGCCCAACGCCCCGGCGAGATGAGCGGCGGCCAGATGCAGCGCGTCGCCATCGCACGCGCGCTGAGCGTGGGCCCGGCCGTCATCTTCGCCGACGAACCGACCGGCGCGCTCGACCAGACGACCGGCCACGAGGTGATGCGCCTGCTCATGGACGCCGCGCGCGCCAACAACGCCTCCGTGGTGCTCGTGACGCACGACCCGAACGTGGCCGCCTACTGCTCGCACACCGTGCACATGCGCGACGGCATGATCACCGCGGCCCCGCGCGCTGTCGCCGTACAGCCCCAGTCCGTGCCGGTGCAGGGAGGCGCACGATGAGCACATTCGCACTCTGGCGCCTGTTCCACCGCCCCGCTCCAGCCGCGCACCGCACCGGCACGCGCGCCGCCGACTCCACCACACTGCTCGCCGTGGTGGCGTTCGCCGCAGCCACCGCGATTTTCCTGACCGTGCTCGGCGGCCTGCATGGCTTCATCTGGCGCGCCTCGCCCGACCACACCATCCCATGCCTGCTGAGCGAAAGTCGCTGCGACGCCGCCGCGCTCGCCGCGCACAAGCACGCGGTCGCTGCAAGCAAGGTGGCCGCCGAGCAAGCCAGCCTTTCATCCACCTACATCGTGCTCGCGGTATTCGCCTGCCTGCTGCTGCTCGTGCCGTTCGCCGCGCTCGCCGGCTCGGCCGCGCGCCTGGCCGCGTCACGCCGCGACGCGCGCCTCGCCGCCCTGCGCCTCGCCGGCGCCACAACAGGCCAAGTGGTGCGCCTGACCGCATTCGACTCCGCATTGCAGGCGCTCGCCGGCGCCGTCATCGGCATCGCCGGCTACTTCGCGCTCATGCCACTGATCATGCTGCTCACATTCCAAAACCAGCATTTCACGTTCGCGCAACTGTGGGTGGGGCCCGTCGCGCTTGTGGCCACCGTGCTCGGCGTCACACTGCTTGCACTCGTCTCCGCGCTGCTCACGCTGCGCCGCGTGGCCATCACCCCGCTCGGCGTGAGCGCCCGCCAAGGCCAGCCGCTGCCCAGCTCGGCACGGTTCGTCATCTTCCTGGTGGCGCTCGTCGGCGCGCTCGCCGTGCTATCGAACATGCAGCTGATCAACGCCGGCACAGGCGTCATGCTCGCCATCGTCTTCGTCCTGATCGTCGGCTGCTTCACGCTGATCAACCTCGTCGGTTCGTTCGCCGTCACACTGCGCGCCCGTGCGCGCGCCCGCCGCCCCAAGAACGCGGCCACGATGATCGCCATGCGGCGCATCCTCGACAACCCGAAGCGCGCGTGGCGCAACGTCTCGGGCATCGGGCTGGCCGTATTCATCGCCGGCATCACCTCGGTGTGCGCGCTGTTCGGTTCGAGCGCCGGCGGTGACGTCGACTCCGCCGCGACGATCATGATGCACGACATCGGCACCGGCGGCCTGCTCACGCTCGCGTTCGCCGGCGTGCTCGCGGCGGTCAGCTCGGGCGTCATGCAGTCGGCCAGCGTGATCGACCAAGCCAACGAATACCGCATGCTCATGCTCGAAGGCACGAGCGAGGCCACGCTGCGCCGTGCGCGGTTCACTGAGGTGCTCACGCCGCTCAACACCGTGGTCGCGCTCGCGGCCGTCTGCTCGGCGCTGCTGCTCGCGCCGCTCGTGGGCAACGCGTTCACGCAGCCCGCGCCGCTCATCAGCTTCGTCGGGGGAGTGGCGCTGTGCTACGCGCTCGTGCTCGTTGGCGCGCTCGCCGCGAACCGCACGGCCGCGCGCGTGGCCCGCACCACAACGCGCGCCGACGACTAGCCGCGCGGCCCGCGCCCGCCCCGCTTACCCGAGGGCGAGCGCGATCGCGGCGATGACGAACGGACTGACGATGGTGCTGACGAGGATGCAGTCGCGCGAAAACGCGACGCCGGCGTTGTAACTGGCGGCGTAATTGTAGACGTTCTGCCCGGTCGGCAGCGCGGCGAGCACAACGCACGCGTACAGCACGGGCCCGCGGAATCCCATGACCCAGTAGGCCATGGCGAAGGCCACGGCCGGCATCACCAGGTTCTTGAGCGCCACCACGGTGAGTGCGGCCACGCGACTTTCCCTGCTGCCGAGCGGGCGCGCGCCGCGCAGCGACATGCCGAACGCCATCAGGATCATCGGCACGGCCGCGTCGCCGATCATGCCGATCGGGCTGCGCACGAATGCCGGCACCACGTCGAACCCCACGCGCGCGTTGATCGCCGAAATGACCACGCCGAGCACACTGCCGATCAGAATCGGCTGCCTGAGCGGCTGCAGCACGAGCGTGCGCACCGAGACCGTGCCGTGCGTGGTGGCGTCGAGCGCCGCCAGCCCGGCGGGCATGAAGATGAGCCACTGCATCATCACGATCGGCACCACGAGCGTGGGATTGCCTAGGATGTACGTGGCGACCGGCAGCCCGATGTTGTTCGAGTTGAGGTACAGCGCGCCGAGCGCGCCGATCGCCGCGTCGGGCGCGCGTAGGTGGAACCACAGCCGGTTGCATAGCAGGAACAGCGCGCCCACGCTGAGCGCGGCCACAAACGCCACCACGATCGAGGGGTGCAGGAGCGTGGTGAGCCGCTCGCGCGAAAGGATGCTGAAGATCAGGCATGGCGTGGCCACGAAGAAGCTCATGCGGTTGAGCACCATCTGCGCCTGCGAACCGCCCACACGCATGCGCGCGGCCACGTAGCCGGCCGCGATCACGATGCCGATGATGGCGAATCCCTGCATCGCGTTCAACAATCCAGCCATACCACTCCCATATCCGTTTGTTGCTCCTATGTGCTGTGACAACCTGTAGTGTTCTGTGACCACCTGTGACTACCATATTGCGCAGATTCGATTACAGACGGGGAGATGCCATATGGCCACGCGAATGAACCAAACCGATCCCAAGAAATACCTGCCTTCCGCACAGTCCACATCGCTCGACGTGGAGCCACGTGAAATCGTGCTCGACCCGGCCGCCTCCATGCAGGACGGCCTTGACTCACTGCTCGGCCAGATCATGGCCGTCTATTCGGTGAGCGACGCCGAGGGCCCGCTCACCGACCGCGTGGAGCGCTTCCTCAAGCGCTACCCGCACCTGCAGGTGCACCGCGACGGCGACACGGTGGTGGCGTCCACCAATCTGGGGCGCGACCGCCGCGTGATTCTGGCCGGGCATCTCGACACGGTGCCGGTGCTTGACAACTTCCCGCCGAAGTGGCTTGCCCCCGGCGACCCGCTCATCGACAAGGACGTTGCCGAACTGTACCCGGGCACGCCGGTGATGTGGGGGCGCGGCGCCACCGACATGAAGGCCTCCGACGCGGTGCTGCTGTACCTTGCGGCCACGCTGACCGAGCCGAAGGTGGACCTGACGTTCGTCTTCTACGACCACGAAGAGGTGGCCGCCGAATACAACGGTCTGGGCCGCGTCGTGGAAGACCACCCGGATTGGGTCCAGGGCGATTTCGCGATCATCGGCGAACCCACGTCGTGCGGCATCGAGGCCGGCTGCAACGGCACGATGCGCTTCGACGTGATCGCCAACGGCGTGGCCGCCCACTCGGCGCGCGCATGGATGGGTGATAACGCGATCCACAAGGCCGCTGAAATCCTCAACCGCCTCGTCGCCCACAAAGACGAGGCGGTGGACGTGGACGGCCTCATCTACCAGGAGGGCCTCAACGCCACACTGATCTCGGGCGGCAACGGCACCAACGTCATCCCGTCCGAATGCCGTGTGCACGTGAACTACCGGTTTGCGCCAGACAAGACGCTCGCCGAAGCGAAGGCACTGATGATCGGCGAAGGCGCCGAATCCGAGCTCGGCAACGGCGAACACCCCGCCACCGGCGGCTTCTTCCATGGCTTCGACATCGAGATGCGCGACGAATCGCCGTCGGCGCGCCCGGGCATGAGCGATCCGCTTGTGCAGTCGCTCGTCAAGCTCGTCGAGGAGCGCACCGGCCGCCAGCCGCTCGCCAAGCTCGGCTGGACCGACGTGGCGCGCTTCTCGCAGCTCGGCGTGCCGGCGGTGAATCTGGGCGCCGGCAGCCCTCTGCTCGCCCACAAAAGCAACGAGCAGGTGCCGAACTCCGATCTGGCGCTCATGGCCGGAATCCTCATCGACTGGCTGAACTGACCTCCTGTGCGCGCCCGCGCCGCTACGCCCCGTGATGATTTTCCGTGGTGGCGTGGCCCCGACCATGAGTTGTGCAATACTAGAGAGGGCGATACCTGCAACATCGCCCTCCATCCGACAGCGTTGATCCCCTCGCGACGAACTGCGTGATCAGTTTCGCGAGCGCCAGTGTCCGTTGCCGCATGATTTGACTTTTGGATTGCTTCCAGCGGGCGCCTGTATGGCGCGGCCATGGTGAGAGTATGGTGTGAGGCCGCATGGGGCCAGGACGAGTGCGCCGGGATTGCAGCATGGCGCACCAGTAGGAGCATTGTGCCCGAACAGACAGAACAGGGTTTCGAGCCACTCGAAACCGCATCGAATATCGATTCCCCATCAACCAACGAGCAGCCGGCCGCGCCGCGCCGCCGCCGTACTGGCCGCCGCGTGGTACGCGGGGCCGGTGCCGCCGGCGCTACGGTGGAGCTCAAGGTGGAGGAGCACGGCCCGCTGTTCAAGGAACCCCCCACCGCGCTGCCCGCGTCGAAGCCGGTGCACGCGCTGACCGCGGCGCCCGCTGCCGAGTCTTCGGCTGAGGGCGAGTCGTCGCCGGACGAAGCCGCCGCCGAGCAGGCCGAGCCCACGCGCAAGACGACGCGTTCGCGCCGCCGTTCCACTGCCAGCGAAACCGACGAGACCCCGCGCCGCACGCGCCGCCGCAGCACCAAGGCCGCGGCTGCCGATGAGGGCGCCGAGGCCGCTGAAAACGCGAGCGAGCCGGCCGAGGAACCCACGCGCACCACGCGACGCCGTCGCCGCGCGGCCACTGCGCCGGAACCGAGCGAGGCGAACCGCGCAACCGAGGCGCTCGATGCGCTTGACGGTGACGCGCAGGCCGAGTCCGAGGAACATGAGGAGCATCAATCACGCCGCCACCATGCGGCGTCGCGCCCCATGACGTCGCTGCTGTTCCAGGAGCCCGTCATCCCGCAGCGCCCCAAGCACGCCGATGACGAGACGGACGAAACCGACGAATCCAACGAATCATCCGACGAGCACACCACGCGCCGTCGCCGGCGCACTCGCGGCCGCAAGGGCGACGAGTCGGCCGAGGCCACCAAGCCGGCAGCCGGCGAATCGCGCCGTGGCCGCCGCCGTACGCCGGTCGATTATGACGCCGATTTCGACGACGTGGAAGACATCAACGAGTCCACGTCGCGCCGACGCTCCAACCGCCGCATGAACGCGCAGGAGCGCCGCGCCGCCGCCGAAGTGGAGCAGATCGAAGAGGATCTGGTGCTCGACGACATCACGTATGCGCCGATCGACGAGGCGATCGCCCGCAACGCCAAGCGCAAACGCAAGCATGAGAACGACGAAGAGGCCGAGGCCATCGTGGAAGCGGACCTCAACAGCGGCAGCGAGGAGGGCGAGGACGGCGAGCCGACCGTGCGCCGTCGCCGCCGTCGGCGCCGCGCCGACCACGAGGCCGCCGAGGAGCAGCAGAACGAGGAGACCACCGAGTCCAGCTCCGAAGACGACGAGGAGACCACGGTCACGCGCCGCCGTCGCCGCCGCCGCAACGGCAAGAACGCGGAGGAGGAGACCACAACCCGCCGCTCGCGCAAGCAGCAGTACATCGACGAAATCGCCGATGTGGAGGGCTCCACGCGCCTCGAGGCGAAGAAGCAGCGCCGCCGCGACAACCGCCGCGAGCGCAGCCGTCAGAACCAGCTGCTCGAGCAGGACTTCCTGGCGCGCCGCGAAAACGTGGACCGCCTGATGGTGGTGCGCCAGCGCGACCGCCATACGCAGATCTCCGTGCTTGAAGACAACGTGCTTGTGGAGCATTACGTCTCCGACATCCAGGAAGTCGCCACGGTGGGCAACATCTACCTGGGCCGCGTGCAGAACGTGCTGCCGAGCATGGAGGCCGCATTCGTGGACATCGGCCAGGCGCGCAACGGCGTGCTGTATGCGGGCGAGGTGAACTGGGATTCCACGCGCCTTGACGGCCAGCCGCGCCGCATCGAGCTCGCGTTCCGCTCCGGCGACCCGGTGCTGGTGCAGGTCACCAAAGACCCGATCGGGCACAAGGGCGCACGCCTGACGAGCCAGGTGACGCTTGCGGGCCGCTTCCTGGTGCTTGTGCCATCCGGCGGCATGACGGGTGTGAGCCGCAAGCTCAGCAGCCGTGAGCGCAGCCGTCTTAAGTCCATTGTCTCCAAGATCGCGCCGAAGGACATGGGTGTGATCATCCGCACAGCGGCCGAGGGCGCCACGGAGGAGGCGATCACCAAGGACCTGGAGATGCTGCTGCACCAGTGGGAGCACATCCAGGCCAAGCGCGAGGAGTTCAAGCACGGCAAGCGCCCCAAGCTCCTGCAGGGCGAGCCGGACATGGCGATCCGCGTGGTGCGCGACATCTTCAACGACGACTTCCGCAAGATGATCGTGGAAGGCGATGGCGTGTACACGCGCATCGAGGAATACCTGGAGACCATGGCGCCCGACCTGCGCGAGAAGCTGGAGAAGTGGGACCCGGCCGAGCACGAGGGCAAAGACGTGTTCGACAAGTGGCAGATCGACTCGCAGCTGCGCAAGGGCATGGAACGCCAGGTGTACCTGCCGAGCGGCGGCTCCATTGTGATCGACCGCACCGAGGCCATGACCACAATCGACGTGAACACCGGCCGCTTCATCGGCAAGGGCAAGTCGCTTGAAGAAACCGTGACCCGCTGCAACCTCGAGGCGAGCGAAGAGATCGCACGCCAGCTGCGCCTGCGCGACATCGGCGGCATGATCATGATCGATTACGTGGATATGGTCATGCCCTCCAACCGCGATCTGGTGCTGCGCCGCCTGCTGGAATGCCTGGCGCGCGACCGCACCAAGCACCAGGTGGCCGAAGTCACGTCGCTGGGCTTGGTGCAGATGACGCGCAAGCGCATTGGCCAGGGCCTTGTGGAGGCGTTCTCCGAAGAATGCCCGGCGTGCAAGGGCCGTGGGTTCATTGTGCACGACGAACCCACAATCTCCAAGGAATACGACGACCCGTACGCGCTCAAGGGCGGCGATCCGTTTGTGAAGACCAACAAGCATGGCCACGGTACCGAAACGCATGCGGTGCATGCGCCGAAGGGGTCGTCCGCCGCGGTGCGTGCCAAGCTCGCGCAGATCGCTGCCGCTGCTGTGGCGGCGAACAATGCCGAGGAGGAGGCGGAGGCCGCCGCCAAGCAGGCTGAGGAACTCGAGGTGCAGATCGAACACATCGAGGAAACCACCGAAGCCGAGCAGATCAAGGCCACTGAGGCCGCTGTGGATGCCGAAGGCGATGCCAGGGTTGCCAAGGCTGCCGAGGAGTCAGCGGAGTCCGAGGCCGTCGAGGCCACGGTGGAGCCGGAAGCCGCAACCGAAACGGCTGTGGACGCTTCTGACGCCGGCACCGAGGGTGCGGAAACCGCTGAACCGGCCGCTGACGTTGTCGCCGAAGAAGCGGAACCGCAACCCGATGCGGAGTCCGAGGCCGACCAAGCCGAGTAACCGGCTTAGCCACCTCATCAAGGGGCTCTGAACGCTGTAACCGCCGCGTTCGGAGCCCCTTGTGTTGCGTATCTCGCTTACGAGAGTGCCCTAATCGGGCTACCCTCGAGTACGACCTCTGTGAAATGCCATAATTACACCAATTCGAGGGGCCCATACTTGGGGGTGGGCAGATTAAGGCACTCTCGTAAGCGAGATAGGTTCTGGGAAGGGGCCTTAGGCCGCCGTTTTCCATATCGTGCGGCGCCGATCGGCCAGTTGTTCAAGGGTGAAAGGCGTTGGCAGCAGATAGTTGACGCCGGTTCGATCCTCGATATGCCGCGCCACCACTTCCGCCACCATGCGTTGCCCCTCTTCGGAGCGCATGCTGCAGTTCACCACCTGTACGTAATCCCATCCGGCCGATTCGATGCGTAACCGCCGCTGCGCATCTGCCTCCCATTGCTGTTCATGGTGTTTTCCGTCATACTCCACATCCACTTGGGCCTTCACGAAGGCGATGTCCATGAAGACCACGCCACCATCCGGCAGCCGCACCATGTGGTTCACTGTGGGGCGTGGCAGGCCGTGGCGCTCAAGCATCAACCTCAATCGTGTTTCGGTGGAAGAGTCCGTGTACTCCTGCATCAGTACCAATGCTTTGCGGCATGCCGTCATGCCTCGTGGCGCTCGTGCCCGGCCGTTGCGGGGATTGTGGGCATAGTGTTCAATGCGCACCAGCATGTCTTCGAAATCTTGCAGCGTGTAGCGTTCATGAAGCACATTGCGTCGCAGCAGGCTGTCGCCCAACACCACCAATTCCTCCAAACTGAGCCGTGTGGCGAAGAGGAACCACGTGAATAGGGGTGTGGTGCAGGTGACGCCCGGTGCCACCTCCACTGTATCCAATGGCGCACCACTCGCAAAGAACGCGTAGGGGAGACCCTTTGGCTTGGCGCGCTTGCGCCGGTTGCCCCGTACGTGATTCCTCGGCTTGTATTCGTCTGGAGCCACAACCACCTGCAGCACATCTTCCCGCAGGCGTGGATGCTTGCGCACATCGATGAACGGCACCTCGATGCCTTGCAACAACAATGCTGTGGTGAGGGTGAACACGCACGCGCATTGCCGCTGGCAGAGGCCCTCGGCTTCTTGGCAACACTGTATGCGGGCGCTTGCACGGTTGCTCAGCTCATCCAGCGATATGGATTCGTTCTTCATGGTTCATGGGCGGCCGGGCCCCAACAAGGTTGGGGACATGTTGAACGCTGTGTGCATCGAATCGCAACACATCGTAATCACGTTGCAGATTCAGCCAAAACTCCGGCGACGTGCCGAAGGCCCGAGACAGCAGAAACGCCGTACGCACGGTGATGGCGCGTTTGCCGTTCACGATCTGTCCCACAGCGGTTTCGCTGATGCCCAAAGCCTTGGCGAGGCGATAGTTGCTGATGCCATAAGGTTCCATGAACTCCTCTTTGAGTATTTCCCCTGGTGTACTGAGATACTGATCAGTGGTGGTAATCGTCGAAGTGGACATCGTAGGCCTCCTGTTGTTGCTGGCTCCAATGGAATATAAGTCGGTATTGTGCATTGACGCGAATGCTGTAGTATCCCGCGAGTTTGCCTTTCAATAACTCGAGGTGGTTGGACGGCGGAATACGCAGATCGTTGATTGTAGCGGCTGCTTTCAGCATTTGAAGTTTGCGTTTCAAAGCTTTTTCCAAGCCGGCAGGGTAGCCGGTTGGATATCTTCCGCCATATAAGTAGTCATTGAGTTCCTTGTCTCTAACACGCATAATACTAACCTTTCTCGTTACTAACGTCAAGCGTTAGTAATAGATGGATATGGAGATATCCGGCGATGATCGCGGTTCCGTATGAGGATTGGCGGTGTTGATGCTGTATTCATGCCCGTGACTATAGAGGACTAAGGCAGTGGCCTCCACGGGCATAGTGAAAAATGTGGATAAGTGGACGACACACCGCGTATCCACAACCCCGCTCAAGCCGCTCCCAGACGAAAGCCATGATGCAGATCGCCAAGAATGACGACTCTCAGAGATTCCCGGGCCAAAGGTAATGTTCTGGGCTACTGTGTATGACAATCCTCTGTCCGATCTCGATGAAAGTCATGCTGGCGACTACTGAGGATGACAAATCTCAGAGCCCTCAAGCAATCGGTAGAGCGATAAGTCTGCGATGCTCGGCTACTGGGTGAGGAGGCTGAATACTATGTGAATGGAATCAACATTCCATTCTTGGAGCGTCTATATCAGGATCCCTATCCTCCGCGTGATCTAGCTTTGGCGCATCTTCTCGGCGCCGTGCAGAAAGAGGAGGAGGGAAACCTCATAGCATTAGCGGACGATCATTATACGAAAAAAATAGCCGATTGCAGATTGAGTCCCTTCGGCACTACTCCTCTAAAGCCTATTGTCGTGATCCCTTAGATCATTATCTTGACACTGTATTTTTTGGCGATTCGATGAGTAGCAGACTTATTCAGGCTTCTGATATGGTTACCTATCTCTATTCACGTCGGTGGAATCCCGTCACCAACAGGTTTGACCGGGAGGAGACAAAGGAATGGTATGAGAAGATGATGAGGAAGTTGCTTGAAGCAGCCTCGCAGATTACGGCTGGTAAGAGTGTATATCCGTATTACTGAAAAAGGGTGCAAACGGGCTTCGCCCCCGACCTTGAACGGCGGGGGCGAAGTCTAGGACAAAAGTTCGGATTATTACACCGAAGTCTTGTTAACCACGATGATAGCGCGTTGTAACGATCCACGCAATGGGTTATTTGCGGAAAGAACGAGCCTCGCAGTTATAGATGAAACTGTGGGGTGGCGCAGCGGGCACTATTCTGCGTTAGTAGCGTCCTTGTATTTAGGCAGCTGCGCTTGCCAATAAATACCAAGTGTTTATGTTCAATGTGGGGGGTGAAGAAAAGTTGGACTCTTTTCCCCTCAAAGAGTCCGATTTTCCTGCACCGCCTCAGATGACGACTCTCGGATATTCCCAGATAAAGAATGTTCTGGGCTACCGCCCCACCTTCCCGCGTCGAACAATTACCATAAAACCGTTGTTGCGCATATGAAACCGCGTGACTGGCTCGCAAGTTACATTATGAATATATGTACCAGTGCGATTGAAAAAACATATCTTCAGATTTGGGTCCTTTGGCGGCTCCTACGATCTTTTTGCGCCGGTAATCAATGTGGTTCGGCGACAATGGCACTGGTACATCGCGCAGGTGTTTCCGGCAAAATGCTGTGACTTTCTGACAATCTACCAAGACGATACTCTCTATCTCATAGAGGCAAAGGATTATGCGCCGCCCGCACAAATCCGAATGGCTCGGAACGACGCTTGGGGCAAATGGTGTGCCGGGTGTTGGTTCATAGATGAGCTCGGCTCCGCGCGTGTTCATAGTAACAGGCAATACGTTTTCCGCGGGAAAGTTGTATGAATACGTATTCATCTATAGCTTGCCAGTTATGACTGCTCGAAGAAGAGCCAATGCGGAGCTGAACCGTTGTTTCTGATAATTGCGACAAAACACTTGTGAATGTTTGGTATATGGATACAAGCGTCTAAGATGGGAGAGGTGTCAGTCTGGAGATGATTGTGAAATCTTCGTGAGGAAGCAGGGGGATGGTTGATGCCCCGTGGAACGATATGCTGTAATTGGTTGTTGCGCTTCGGAATGTTTTGGCGGCATTCTGAAGTCTCCTACGAAACGCCGATGCAAACGTTTGAGCAGTGCGTCTTAAGCGATTCAGCGCCTGCGTGATGTGTGCATTTCATTCAGCCTAGGGTAGAATGCAGTACATATGCAAAAACGACGGTGTTGCTAATCGGGTAGAGGAGGGATGCGACTGCGAAGGATTGCAGCCACAGTCACCGCGGCATCCAGACGAATGCAACGCCATGAGAACTTGAGAAGCCTCTCGGTCCACCACGATCGGGAGAACGAGCAAAAAGGGGAAGAACCTATGAGGATGAAACACGGGAGCGACCGCGGGCCGACCATATCGGTGAAGCCCCGTCTGCTCGCTGCGTTCACGGCGGTGGCGATGATGTTCGCCACCGCCGTTCCCGCGATGCTGCCGAAGGTGGCGCAGGCGGATGATCCTACGGATCTGGGGCCGACTGATTCGGGATTCTATAAGCCGGGCGATATCCATCTTGGTGATGATATGGACGATCTGAAAGTGGATACCGGTGTTGCGACGTGGGTTGGCCGTGACATGTATGTAGGCGGGCGTCCTGATGGTAGCAATCTCATCCTGAATGGCAATAAAACCGGCGGTCCTGATGGTCGAGGCTTCTACACCTATACGAATGCGCCCACGGCCTCCTTTGCGGCCGAGGCCGAGGGCCTGACGATTGTCAAGGGCAAGCTTGCCATCAACCAGATCAAGGATAGTTGGTCGACAAGCCTTTGGAACCAGCAAGGGAATCGTACGCTGTTCTCGGGTGGCCAGGGTTTCCGATTCGGCATCGCCGGTTTCGGTGCTCAGTTCCGACCGGCTTCCGGCAGCACCGCGCTTGTCGTCGCCGGCGAGGGATCCAATATCTCCTCCATGACGACCGGAGGCCAGGTCGGCAATGTCGGTGCGTGGAACCACAACGGCTGGATTGGTGTGACTGCAAAGTGGGATGGTAAAGATACATGGACTCCGGTCACCGGTGAGGCCAGTTACAAGGCTCAGCTCAGTGGCAATAAGACATTCTCGCAGGGGTACGTCGACGGATATCAGCCTTATATCGGAACATTCAAGGGAACATATAAGCAAGGCAATCGTGACTCGATTGGCGGCAATCAGGGTGCATGGGCTGGCGACGGTCTTGTCACTTGGAACGCACAGAGCCCATTGACGAGCGTGAACGGCACCGATCGTTCCAAGTATACGGAGAAGATTCAGTCCGATTCGAACACGTTCAAGAATCTTGATCCTACTGGCACAGTGACTGTGGGCACTGCAGATGCGGGATCGGCCACGTACTACCGATACAGCTACGACAACAATGGCATCAGCTACTCATTCAATTGGGAGAATAACGGGCTAAAAAGCGAGAAGCTGATTACGTTTACGGGCGATGGCACCTCCAATCTGCAGGTGTTCAACATCAATAAAACCGTTCTGACCAATGGTTCTCAGGGCGGTATCGATTTCAAATTCACCAATATCCCCAAGGACGCCTCCATCGTCATCAACGTGACCGGTGGTAATGTGCAGTTCAACACCGGCTGGCGTTTCTGGTGGGACTATATCGATGAGAACGGTAACAAAGAAACGTTGCAGATCGGCAATGGATATTATCTGAAGGGCGAGGAGAAAATCCAGAAAGCCTATGTTCAGGCTGCCCGTTCGATTATGTGGAACTTCGCGGACGCCAATCTGGTGACCATCAACGGTGGTCAGTACTATGCAGGTACAGGTGGCGGCGCCGGCAAGGATGATGGCAAAAAGCCACAGGACTGGGGATACCTTGCGTGTGGTACAGGTCAGGAATCCAACTTCAACACGGGTTGCGCGGGCGATGACCCAGCGGCGGCCATGCTTGGTAGCATCATGGTGCCCAACGGCAGCTTCGACAGCCATGTCACGACGAACGGCCGTGTATGGGTCGGCAAAGACTTCATGATGAACAACCCGCGTCCAGCCGCTTATTTCAACAAGATTGAAGGCGTGTCTTCTTCTGTTCTCGATATGGACCAGGAACGGCATAACCTGCCTTGGACCGGTTCCGTTTCGGCAGAAGCATCCATGATTCAATGGAGCAAGTCCGATGGCACAAACGCACTTGGCGGCAGTAGCTGGAAGCTGTACCGTACCTTGAACGACGCCAAGGCGCAGAAGGACCCGATCACCACGGTGACCGATAACGGTACCGGCGATTGGAACACGACCGAGGGCATCATCTCGGTGACGGGTCTGGTGCCGAACAAAAACTATTACCTTCGCGAGAATGGCCATGTCCAAGGGCATGAAGGCAATACCAACATCTACCTCATCCAGACCGTCAATACCGGTGATACGTTGAATCAGACAATCTCCAAAGTCTGGAATGAGAATGGTCAGGAAATCAAGGGTACCAACGAGGATAAGGGCCTGACCTCTTCGGGTGCGATCATCAATCCTCCTGAGAACCTTGGAACCGGCATCGCATGGGGCAAGTATGCGGATGGAGATACCACGCATACACCGCTTCCGGGGTCGAAGTGGTCGATTTCCTCGGATGGCGGCACCACATGGTCGACTATCGAAGATACCACTGCCGCGGTTACGGGAATCGTGATCAAGGACGCGAACGGCGCCACAGTGAACGGTACGTATATCGGAGACGTGAAACCGGGAGTGGCGTTGAAGTTCACTGCATCCGTTACTCCTGAAGGCGCGCCGAACGGTATCACCTGGACATCCAGCAATCCGGCGATGGCCGTCGTTGAGTCTGACGGTACGGTCGATGTGCGCGATGGTGACGGGCAAACCGTTGTCACACTGACTGCGGCTTCGACTTCAGACCCGAGTATTACGGCCACTGTGAGCTTTACGCCGCTTGCGCCGGACGTCAGCAGCATAGAGATCTACAAAGACGGCGAAACCCAACCGGTCTCGAACATCACTCTGAACAGCGGCGATAGTGTGAAGCTCGAGGCGGTTGTTCATCCGCAGGTCACTCCAACATGGTTTGCGGACAACTCTCATGTCGCACTCACTACCGGCAGCGACGGCAAGGTGACGGTCAAAGGCGTGAGCGCAGGCACTGCGGTCGTGACGGCAACAGCGGGCAACAAGACGGCGCAGGTCACGGTGACGGTCACTACTGCGGTCGTATCTACCAGTACCGACATCTACGTGAAGTGGACTGACAAGAATAGTGCCAATTTGTACTATTACAAGGACAGCACTAATAATGGATGGCCGGGCGAGCCGATGACTCAGATTACCTGCAACGGAGACCGTTGGTATAAATTTAACGTTCCGATGACCGGTGATTTCACAGTCATTATCACTGGTAATGGGAATGATAAAGATAGGTACACTGCTAAGATTAACGGACAGAATGTCACTGACATTCCGATTGCGGGAACGCAGCCTAGCTACTACATCGGTGGATGGTATGAGCCGGTTGAGGCAGGTGTACCCTCGGGATGCGCCACCAGGCGCCCCAATGTTCGGCCCAAGCTCGCGGGTAACGAGGAGGCTGCCGATGATGGAATCGCTTCACCGCTTTCCATGGACGAGGCTGCTGCACAGGACGCGGCATCGTCTTCCCTGCGGGATGCGGATCCGGCCGCGGGCCGCTTCAAGCTCGAGAACTTGCCTGATGGCACGTATAAGCTCAAGGAGCATACTGCTCCAGAAGGCTTTACGTTGAATTCACAGGTGTACACGATTACCATCTCAAACGGGTCGGTCAATTGGGATCCTAATGTTGTCTCCGGTGGTATCGCTTGGATTTCCGATAAGCCCACGCAGGTTGCTTGGGACAAGGTCGACAGTGATAACAATACGCTGTTGGCTGGCACCGGCTGGACTATCTACCAGGGAGACAGCAATGGGTCATTCAGCAATGAACCATTCGCCGTCGTTCAGGACTGCACTTCGGCTCCTTGCACTGCTGGGAAGTATAACGGTGCGCCTGCGGGTATGGTGTTCTCGAAGCAGTTGATTGGTATTGAGTGGCCGGAGGATCGTAGTTTCGAGTTCACGCTTGAGGGCAAGGATGATGCTCCGATGCCGAAGAACGCGAAGATCTCCGTCAATAAGCCTGCTACGGGTAATACCGCTGCTTTTGATTTTGGTGCGATTCACTACGACAAGCCGGGCACGTATAAGTACACAGTCAGGGAGACAAAGGGTGATATGCCTGGTGTTTCTTATGACGAGCATGCTGTGGAGGTGACGGTGACTGTTACCGATAACGGTAAGGGTCAGCTCGACGCGGCGGCGACCGTAACCGGTGGCGCGTTTGTGAACGTCTACGACACCACGCCGTCTGGTGGTGTGCCTGCGGGTATGACGTTCATTAAGCAGTTGATTGGTATCACGTGGCCGGAAGATCGTGGTTTCGAGTTCACGCTTGAGGGCAAGGATAATGCTCCGATGCCGGCTGAGGCGAGGGTTTCGGTTGGTAAGCCTGTTGAGGGTAATGTCGCGGTGTTTGATTTCGGTGCGATTCAGTACACGACCGAGGGCGAGTACAAGTACACGGTGACTGAGGTTGCTGGTGACATGCCGGGTGTTGCCTATGCGAAGAACAGGGCGACAGTGACCGTTACTGTGACAGATGACAAGCAGGGTAACCTGATTGCGAAGGCTGAAGTGACCGGTGGCGTGTTTGCTAACGTATATGCTGCTGTGGAGAATGCTGGGGCGTATAAGTATAAGGATGAGGATCCAGAACCGGGCAAGTTCCTTGTCAAGAAGCTGCCGGTTGGTACGTATCGTCTCAAGGAGACCACCATTCCGAACGGCTATACACCCACGCAAGAGTATTACGAGTTCACGGTCACCGATAGTGAAGAAACTGTGCGTGTTTTCCCTAAGCCCATTGGCAATAACCGAAAGAAAGGTAATGTGTATTGGGGCAAGGTGAGCTCGGAACTAGAGAATGGAAAGCATGTGTATCTTGCAGGTTCAGCTTGGTCTATCAAGTTCAAGCCGCATGGTGCAAATGACTTCCAGGACCCTGTAGAGATCACTGACTGCGTGAAGTCTGGGTCGACGGAAACAGGCACTTGCACGGCGGTATCGGGTAGTCCTGACTGGGCAAAGGACAGCAATAAGGCTGCTGGACACGTCAGCCTTACTGATTTGCCGTGGGGCACGTACGAGATGGTCGAGACCAAGGCGCCAGACGGCTACTATGCCGATCCGGATGTGACCTACATCTTTACCGTTGGGCCGAAGACACCTGAATTCCAGAATGTTCAGATCTATGTGAAGAACGCAGATGGAAAACCGGGCGATCCTATTACGACACCGTCGAATCCCACGGGTGGAGACGGCAAGCCTCTGCCCGGCTATCCGAACCAGGTAATCGTCAATGAACCTGGTGTGGTTCTGCCATCCACGGGTGGTGAAGGCAACACGCTGGTCGCACTCTTCGGGGTTGCGCTCATAGCGATATCAATGCTAGGCTGTGGCGTAGCGATGCGAAAGCGCATCTAAACAAAACAGTCAATGATGAACAAATAAAGATTTGGGGCCGTCGACATCGGCTATCGCCAGCGGCGGCCCTTCCCTTGCGCGAATCACACGATTCATTGCTGGGGGGAAGTAAAAGGGTTTTATGAATCGCAAGGTTTATAAAATTTGCAAAACAATCGAAGGAGATAACATGAAGAAGGTTTGGAAGGGCTTCGCCGCTGCGGTTTCCGCCGCTGCGATCGCCGCCACCGGTTTCATTGGCGCCACCTCTGCTAATGCGCTTAGCGCTACTCAGGGTGACATCAAGATCACGAATTCTGTAAATGGCGATCAGTTCGATCTATATAAGGTTCTTGATCTGACCACGAGCAAGAAGGACAACAAAACCCAGTACTCCTATAAGCTTATTGGTCAGGATGTGACCCCGTATGTCGCGACTTCTGAGACCGCTGCTATCGTGGCTGCATATAACGCCACGGTTGCCGGCCTCAAAAAAAATGACAAGCCAATTGAACAGCTTACCGCTCCTGCTGATGGAGCCAGTGCTGACGCGCTGAGCGCATTCCAGCAGAAGTTGGCTGATGCTCTTGCCGGTCTGGACGGAGACGTGGATGGTGATGATGTCACGACGCTGACTGCGCCGACCGCCAAGACTTTTGCGAACAACCTTATGGAGCAGCTTGACGGTAAGGTCAATCCGACTACGTCCGTTACGGCGACTAGCGCCAACTACACCATTGAAAACGTGGATCCTGGCTATTACTTGATGGTTCAGACCGCGCAGAGCACCACTAAGCCGCAGACAATCACCAAGTCGGCTTATCTGCTCGACACTGTTGTGGCCAACGAAACGACCGAAGTAACCCTGAAGAAGGGTACCGTCACCGTTGACAAGCAGGTCATGGATTGGAACGACACCGACAATAAGACTGCTCCGGTTGTTGATCCCACTAAGATTACCGCGAATGATAATAAGTGGGGTTCCTCCGCTGATCACGACATCAACGATGAGATTCCGTTCCAGCTTACCGGTACCCTGCCGGAAAGCTACGATCGTTATGACACCTTCAAGTACATCTTCAACGATACGCTTTCCAAGGGTCTGACCTACAACAGCAACGCTCACGTGTACATGCTGCCAACCGGTGAAGGCGCAGTGGAGGTTGACGTCACTAACGCATTCGACATCTCCAATAAGACTGTTACGATTGGCGAAGGTGAAGACGCATCGACGGCCACGGAAATTACCATTGCTGCCAAGAATGATGACCTTAAGACCGCACTCGCGGCTCTGAATCCGGCTCAGACCGCTGCTTACGGCTACAAGTTCTATGTCCGTTATACCGCTACGCTGAATGAAGGCGCTGTGATTGGTAACCCGGGCAACCCGAACGAGGTCAACCTTGAGTTCTCCAACAATCCGAATAACGGTTCCGAGGGCACCAACACGACGCCGACCGTCACCGTTGTCGTGTTCACCTATCAGTATGATGTCAACAAGACCTTCGAAGGTGGCACCCCGGCCAAAGGCGACGAACCGGAGTTCACGCTGTACAAGAAGATTGAAGGCGACTGGTCTACGATCTCTACGCAGAAGATGACCGCTGGCAATAAGTTCAACTTCGTTGGCATCGACGATGGCGACTACTACATCGAAGAAACGCGTGTTCCTCAGGGCTTCACCAAGGCTCAGAACATCTACTTCCGTGTGAGCGCCACGCACAACAACGGTACAACCGGTGAGACGGCTACTAAGCCTTCGAGCACGCTCACTGTCACCTACTATACAGATAACACCTTCAAGACCGAGACTACGATTAGCGGCACGCTTGACAGCAGCGCTGGTCTCATCACCGCAAACGTCGTGAACAAGTCGGGCAACGAGCTCCCGTCGACCGGTGGCATGGGCACCACGATCCTGTACGCCGCTGGCGCTGCGATCGTCCTGATCGCGGGCATCGGCCTCGCTGTCACGCTCCGCCGCCGTCAGGCCTGAGCCTAACCCCTAAGGAAAGGTGATATGAGGAATCGCAACTCAGCCAATCTGACTCCTCAGACTGACCGCAGTGCCGATTCCTTATCCCTTACGCCGCCCGCCGGCTCCGCTACGGAATCGACGGGCGGCAGCCTTATGGAGGAACAGGCAGCAGCAACCACAACAAAACAGAAGAAAAAGGGTGGCGCGGGGCTCAACATCATGATTGTGCTCTTCGCGATTGTGCTCCTTGGAGGCATCGGCCTGATCGCCTACCCGACGTTCGCCAACTGGTGGAACAGCATGCACGCCTCGCGCGCAGTCGCCGGGTATGTGGAGCAGGTGAAAGACATGAGCGGGGAACAGAAGAAGGAACTTCTGGACCAGGCGCATGCCTACAACCAACAACTCAACACGTTGCCAGACCGTTGGCATTTGACCGACGAGCAGATGGACGAATACAACAAGACGCTCGACATCACCGGCACCGGAATCATGGGTTACATCACGATTCCCAAGATGGAAGTGCGCTTGCCCGTCTACCATGGCACCGAAGACACCGTGCTGCAGATAGCCGGCGGTCACCTGGCCGGGTCATCACTGCCGGTCGGTGGCGCAGGCACGCACACCGCGGTCTCCGGGCATACCGGACTGCCGTCGGCGAAACTGTTCACCGGCCTCGACAGCCTCAAAGAAGGCGACACGTTTGCGTTCCATGTACTTGACGACACGTACACGTACCAAGTGGATCAGATACGCACCGTGCTGCCCACCGAAATGCGCGACCTGGACTTCGACCCGGGCCAGGACTACGCGACACTGATCACGTGCACGCCCTACGGCGTCAACTCGCATCGACTGCTCGTGCGCGGGCATCGCATCCCGACCCCAGTCGAGGCGGACGAGACGCAGTACGACAAGGCGGACACGAACCGAACGCTCGTCATCGCGGGCATAGCCCTCGCGATCGTGCTGTTCATCCTGTGGATCATCTGGCTCATCGTGCGCCGCAGCCGCAAACGCGGGCGAGAGTCCATGGGCGGGACACGGGTCAAACATGCGGGGCGCTGATAGTCACCCGCACCGAAAACGCTTATAATAACAACCGAGAAGAAGAACACCTCACCAAACCAAGGGGGGACAACATGGGACGGCTTACAGTCGCGAAGCGGATTGCGCCGGCGATACTGTGCGCGGGGGCAATGCTTGCGAGCCTTGCCGTAGGAGTGCCGAGCGTCTACGCAGAAGACACCAATACGGAGGAAGGCCGCACCGACCTCGCGTCAAGCGTTGTCGCCGGCAGCGGTGAGGGCACCATCAACGTCACGTACGCGCACGACGAGACGGCGCTCGAAGGCGTGGTCTTCCACGTGTACAACGTGGCCAAGTGGGCGAACGAAGGCGGGTACGAACCGATCGGCGACTTCGCCGACGCCGAGAAATACCCGGTGAACTGGGATGTGCTCAACGCCGACCCGCAGACGTTCCGCGACATGGCGAATACGCTCGCGGGTTACATCGAGGTCAACGGCACCGAGCCTGCGGCCAGCGCGATGACCGACGCGAGCGGCAAGGTTTCGTTTACGAGCGTGGGCGACGGCATGTTCCTCGTGACCGCGGACCGCTTCATCGAGAAGACGCTCGAATGCAAGAGCTCGGCGATGCTCGTGGCACTGCCGAACGTGCACGTCGAAGGCGGCGCGAACCAGCGCGTGGTCAACATCGAGCCGAAGAGCGACTGCGTGGTGCCCGAAGTCAAGACCGAGACACTCAACGTGAAGAAGGTCTGGAAAGACGCCGGCAACACCGACCGCCCGAAGTCGATCACCGTGGAGCTGCTGAAGAACGGCGAATCGCAGGAAACCGTCGAACTCTCTGACGCCAACAACTGGCAGCACTCGTGGGCGGAGCTGGAATCCGGCAACGACTGGAAGGTCGTGGAGAAGAACGTGCCGGCAGGCTACACCACCATCTCCGAGTACGACATGACGGCGGAAGACGAAGCCAGCGTCACGATCACCAACACGAAGCCGGCGCCGCCGGTCACGCCGCAGAAGCCGCCGGCGCAGACCGGTGCGGACATCGCGCTCGTGGTTGTTGTGGCCGGTGCGGCCTTCATGCTGGGCTTGCTGCTGATCATCAAGACGCGCAAGAAGGAAGCGTGAGCTGTGTAGCGCGCTGAGTGTTCGGCGCGCGCCGGGGAGGCCACCTTACGGGTGGCCTCCCTTTTGCTGCCATGTTTGTGCAGTGTATTTGTGCCGTGTTTTGCAGTTGCGTAGATAGTGTGGAGATGTGCGCAATGCTGCATGAATTGCGGTATGGTCAGATAGAATAAAAACGTTCGGTCATTATATTGCATATCAAACAACATCATAAATTCCATGATGGTTTGAATTCTTCCCCTCAGCGGGGCGCACTTTGAGTAGAGAGTGCGCCCCGTCTTTCTTTTATGCGTCAACCCGAAACAGACCGCTTAGCCCATCACTAGAGCTGAATGTGACTGCCGTAGCTATCGCAGATACACACGATTAGTTCGAGGTTGCATGAATGCCACTCGCAAGGTCTTGTCTTGCGTCAGCATACGCAGCGAGTCAACTGCATTTGGAGAAATAATCTGCAGCCCATTGATTGCATACCAATATCTATCATGGTTGTCATGACTGCCCCAACTTTCTGGGCGACCATATCCGTCAATTCCGTTTAGCGGGCTATACGTGTCGGTGCAAAGACCCTGCTCTGCAACTCTTCCACAAGCAACACGCCCATTGGCGTATAGATATAGGGTTATACGCCAAAATGTGTGTCCTTTTGACTAGTTGCTGTCTTGCCATGGCGTGCTCCTGTGGAAGTCGTTCCATTCGATGCCGGTGCCGTATCGCTGCGGCATGCCGGTCTGGTCGTGCATGGT
>NZ_RYUH01000005.1 GCF_004155535.1 Bifidobacterium pseudolongum subsp. globosum
GGAATCATTTCGGACACACGAAATGGCCAGGCGCCATAATGACCGGACACATCATGAACACCCCGACACGCCAATCGGCAGAAGGCTTCAGCTCAGATTAGAGACACATCTTTTGGCGTATAACCCTAGATATACCATCTTGATTTTCCCGAAATGGGCGTGCTTTACTGAGATGTTATTACAAAAGAGCACCCGATCATTATTGCGATTCGAGGTGGTAACGAGCTCGTCAAGAATCTCCTCAGCGGAATACAACTTTCCGCCCATCTTTTGTGGAGTCAGCTTGAAGGCAATCTTTCGGATTCGCTGATTTCTTCTTGGATCTCTTGCTGCAATATGCCTGATATCGCTGACATTCAACCAGCCATGAGTAAGGGTTGGATCAATGCAATGCAGCAATGTCAGAGCACTATTGATGAATTCATTGGCATTGAGATAGAGGATGTTCTCGTAGTGTGCAATTCGATTACGGACATCATGAATCCTGTATAACTGCTGAGCAATATATACACGTCCAGTCTCATTTTGATGGGCTCTGGGAAAAGCCGATGACAGGATTGTTTCCCAAAGTCTTTGGGTTGTTTGGGTATTCCTATTGGTAACCGCTTGGCCAATGAGTTTCGTCCATACGCCAAACGTGAGTTGGGAAACAATGTCATCATGTGTGCATTCGCGGTCTATGCGAGCACTACTTCGTTCGGAGAACCTTGATTTCGCAGCTTTCGCTGCCCACTGATTTGCTCTTCTCAAGTCGCTGCCTATCAATGTGTCGACAAAGTGCTGAACAGAGGAAGCATTGTCGTCAATGCCATTGCCGAACCAATTGATCCAGTCGCAAGTTCCTGCCTGTTGGCAAATTGATGAAGCGTCTTATCAAGGGCATTACGTAGAGGAATTTCTATGCATGCGATTGCTTTATAGAGTTCCGCTGAAAATGAGAGGTTCCAGCGGTAAAGTTCGATGGCTTGCTCAAGTGTATTACCGCGTGAAGTGTAATATGCGGCTTCAGTTATATAGGGCTGTAAACGCGCTTGACTAAGGTGATTAGGAAACAACTCGATGTTGTTGCGCATATGGCCCTCATTTCTATAATCTCTCCATTAAGGATTATATGGCTCATATTGGATGGTGCGTTTTAAACTGTCGGGTTTGAGAACTTGTCGAGATTGCATTTGTATCGCCGCTAAGGTACACTGAAAGAAGTTCCGGGATTGGCCGGGTTATTTTTCGGCAGGCCCCAACCTGATCAGGTTGGGGCCTGACTGTTTTGCGATCCAGAATTTCGGACATATAACCGGCTGGGGTGGTCGGCCGGGGTGTGGTCCCGGCGTGTCTTCGGCGTGTTGCGAAAGTACATGGTGCTGTGTATATTTGATTGCTGGTGTCTGGCCGCGAGGCTCGAACGTGCCGGGCAGTAAGCTTTCCAAGTGAATAAAGGAACTGATATGTACGCGATTGTCAAGGCCGGCGGCCATCAGGAAAAGGTCGAGGTCGGCGATACCATCCTCGTGAATCGTCTTGCAGCCAAGAAGGGTGAGACCGTGGAATTCCCGGTCGCGCTCGTTGTCGATGGCTCCAAGGTCACCATTGCCGCGGCTGATCTGGCAAAGATCTCCGTCAAGGGCGAAGTTGTGGACGACGAGGCCAAGGGCCCGAAGATCCGCATCCAGAAGTTCAAGAACAAGACCGGCGTTGCTCGTCGCAAGGGCCATCGCCAGAAGCTGAGCATCGTCAAGATCACTGAGATCGCCTGATTTCAGTTATTATTGACGGCAGACTTCAGCTAACCGAAAGGAACGAGAAATGGCACATAAGAAGGGCGCTTCCAGCTCGCGCAACGGTCGCGATTCGAACCCCCAGTACCTCGGTGTGAAGAAGTTCGGCGGCGAAGCCGTCGTGGCTGGCAACATTCTGGTTCGCCAGCGTGGTACCAACTTCCACCCGGGCCAGAACGTGGGCATCGGCAAGGACCACACGCTGTTCGCACTCGCGGACGGCCAGGTCAAGTTCGCTGTGCGCCGCGATCGCAAGGTCGTGGACGTCATCTCCGAGTGACAAGCCATCACTGATTTTTGTGTAACGCACGTCGTTTTGCGGCGTGCGTTTTTCTATATCTGTGCGCCTTTCGTCCGCCTGAGGGGATCGGGGCGGGGAGGTTGCGTGCGGATTGTACGCGGTTTGGGAGTGCCTGCGTAAAATCCTTGCGCAATAGAGTTGGTTAGCGTGCGAATTGTACGCAGTTCTGAGAGGCGTGCGTAAAACCCTTGCGCAACAAGGCCGGTTTGCGTATGAATTGTATGCAGCGCCTGAGGACGGCGTACAATTCGCACGCTGCAGCGGTTGATTCTGGGTTATACGCCAAAATGTGTGTCCTTTTGACTAGTTGCTGTCTTGCCATGGCGTGCTCCTGTGGAAGTCGTTCCATTCGATGCCGGTGCCGTATCGCTGCGGCATGCCGGTCTGGTCGTGCATG
>NZ_RYUH01000006.1 GCF_004155535.1 Bifidobacterium pseudolongum subsp. globosum
GGAATCATTTCGGACACACGAAATGGCCAGGCGCCATAATGACCGGACACATCATGAACACCCCGACACGCCAATCGGCAGAAGGCTTCAGCTCAGATTAGAGACACATCTTTTGGCGTATAACCCTTGATTCTTGCACTGTTGCTGTCAATCTTCTGCTGTGGCGGGCTGCTTTCCTGCTACGGGTAGTGCTTCTTGCGCTACGGGTAGTGAATGTGCCTTGGAGACCCGAGTAGAATCGTTGAAAAACGGCGGGTTTTATCAGGGGGTACGGTGAGGAAGCACTACCCGTAGCAGAGGAAGCGCTACCCGTAGCAAGGAAGCGCTACCCGTAGCAAGGAAGGCTGACCTAGCAACTGTTCTTGGGGCATCGCAGCAGCTGCCTAGCAGAGGTTTCTCATTCTCGGCGATCATCAGCATTACTTTCGTCTTAGCTTCTTGAGGTTTCTCATGCTCGGCGGTCTCCGGGATGACTTTCGGCGAAGTCTGTCTGAGGATCGTCATGTTGTATGCCCTGATTCATGACGAATCTCTGTACCTTTCTGAGGTTTCTCATCCTCGGCGGCTTCCAGCATGACTTTCGTCTTATGCTCTTTGAGGCTTCTCATTTTCGGTAGCCATCAGCATTACTTTCGTCGTACAACTTCTGAGGAACGTCATGCTCGGCAGTCAAATTCATGACTTTCGTCTGAGACATACTGACCCTTCTCTGGAGCAGCCAGCCTTTCTACTGCAGTGGGCCGACCTTTCTGCTGGTGCGGTCAATCTCTCTGCGGTTGCAATCCATCTTTTTCGCTACGGGTAGTGCGTGGGCATACGGCGTACGGGCCACGGCCCAGCGGAACCACACGGCGCACAGCGGCAATACAGCGAAGGCACTACCGAAATAGTGGCGCACAGATAGAATGGGCAACCATGAGTGATTTTGTGGATCGAGTAACTGTGCATGTGAAGGGCGGCGACGGCGGCAATGGCTCCGCCGGCATCCGCCGCGAGAAATACAAGCCGCTCGCCGGGCCGAACGGCGGCAATGGCGGCAAAGGCGGATCGGTGATCTTCGTGGCCGATCCGAATGCGAATTCGCTGCTGGATTACCGCTTTATGCCGCACCGTTCCGCCGGCAACGGCACCATGGGCCTCGGCGACACGAAAGACGGCTCGCAAGGCGACGACCTGCGCTTGCCCGTGCCAATCGGCACCGTGGTGTTCACCGCGCGCGGAGCCGAAGGCCAGCCGAAGCGCCCCGGCGAGGTGCTCGCCGACCTGCGCCACGCCGGTGACGAATTCGTCGCCGCGGCAGGTGGCGCCGGCGGTCTGGGCAACGCCGCGCTTGCGAATCGCACGCGCCGCGCCCCCGGCTTTGCGCTGCTGGGCGAACCGGGCGAGGAACGCGATGTGATTCTCGAACTGAAGTCGATCGCCGACGTGGCGCTCGTCGGCTTCCCCTCGGCGGGCAAATCGAGCCTGATCGCCGCGATGAGCGCCGCCAAGCCGAAGATCGCCGACTACCCGTTCACCACGCTCGTGCCGAACCTGGGCGTGGTGCAGGCCGGCGACATGCGCTACACAATCGCCGACGTGCCGGGCCTGATCCCGGGCGCCTCGCAGGGCAAAGGCCTTGGCCTGCAGTTCCTGCGCCACATCGAGCGCACCGAGATCATCGCGCACGTGATCGATTGCGCCACGCTCGAACCGGGCCGCGACCCGCTGAGCGACTATTACGCGCTCGAACAGGAGCTCGGCGAATACGCGAACGACCTAGAGCTTCCACTCGGCGCGATCCCGATCCCCGAACGCCCGCGCATCATCATCCTCAACAAAGTCGATATGCCCGAGGCGAAGGAGCTTGCCGAGTTCGTCAAGCCGGAGTTCGAAAAGCTCGATCTGCCGGTGTACATCGTCTCCACCGCGTCACACGAAGGGCTCAAGGAGCTCAATTTCGCGCTCGCGAACCTCGTCACGCAGATGCGTGCGGACATCGCCGCGCGCGAAGAGACCGTGGAAGAGGAGCGCGTGGTCATCAATCCACTCAGCGAGCCGGGCCAGCGCCGCCGCAACGGCCGCAATGCCGGCGTGCAGGAGTTCGAGATCGAGCGCGAAGAGGATCGCAACGGCAACTACTGGTTCACAGTGACGGGCACGAAGCCCGAGCGTTGGGTCGTGCAGACGAACTTCGACAACGACGAAGCCGTGGGCTATCTGGCCGACCGCCTGGCCAAGCTGGGCGTGGAAGACGCGCTGCGCAAGAACGGCGCGCGCCCCGGCGACGAAGTACGCATCGGGCGTGGCGCGCGTGCGGTCGCGTTCGATTGGGACCCGACGATCGCCGCCGGCGCGGAGAATCTCGACGGCACGCAGCTCGGCTCGCGCGGCCGCGACCTGCGCCTCGAGGCGGAGGATTCGCGCGGACGCCGGCGCACCAACACCGAGCGCCGCCGCCAGTACCACGAGATGATGGACGCCCGCGCCGCCGTGCGCGCCGCCATGCAGGCGGAGCGCGAGGCCGGCCACTGGGCCGACCCCGCGGTGGACGACGACAGGCACGACGAGACGTCGCTCTTCGGCCGCGGCGACCCCGAGGAGTACGAGGAGCCCGGTGATCGCGCCGAGTGACTCCCGCTACGCGTAGTGCAGTGCTTTCTTCGCTACGGGTGGTGCTTCTCCTGCTACGGGTAGTGCTCACCCCAGTAGTCCTCTTGCTACGGGTAGTGTCATCGCGCGCAACACGCCCGGATTTTATGGGAAAATCCACTACCCGTAGCGCGAGAAGCACTACCCGTAGCAAGAAGGCTGCCGGGGTGGGCACTACCCGTAGCGGAAGAGGCACTGCCCGTAACGGAAATATTGCAGGGAAGGCGCAAGGAAGCTGCCCCGGTATGATGTGCGTGAGAACAAAGGAGCTGAACGGATGGAACAATCCACGCCGATGACGCAGGAAGACGTGCGCCGGGCGGTCGCCGCGGCGCACACCGTGGTGGTGAAGGTCGGGTCGAGCTCGCTCACTCAGCCGTCGGGGCACCTGGACGTAGATAAACTCACCGCGCTCGTCGGCGCGATCGCCCAAGTGCACATGCTCGGCGGCAACATCGTGCTCGTTTCGTCGGGTGCGATCGCCGCCGGCTTCGGCCCGCTCGGGTTCAGCTCGCGGCCGACGGACGTGGCGACCCAACAGGCCGCCGCGTCGGTGGGGCAGGGTCTGCTCATGGCGCAATACGAGGCCGCGTTCGGCCGGTACGGCATTCGCGTGGGGCAGCTACTGATCACCGCGGAAGACACGATGCAGCCGCGCCAATACCGCAATGCGCGCCGCACGATGGCCACGATGCTCGAGCTGGGCGTCGTGCCGATCGTCAACGAGAACGACGCGCTCGCCAGCAACGAAATCCGTTTCGGGGACAACGACCGCCTCTCCGCGCTCATCGCGAACATGGTGCGCGCTGACGCGCTCGTGCTGCTGACCGACGTCGACGCGCTGTACACGGCGCCGCCGAGCGAGCCCGGGTCGCGCCGCGTGCCGTTCGTGCCGAACGTGACCAAGCTGATCGACGAGATCCGCGTGGGCGGCTCCGGCTCGGGCGTGGGCACCGGCGGCATGGTCACGAAACTCGAGGCGGCGCGCATGGCTGCGGTCTCGGGCATCCCCGCGGTCATGACGAGCGCGGCCAACGCGGGCCCCGCGCTCATGGGAGACACTGTGGGCACCGCGTTCGCGCCGGTGCGCCAGCGCGGGTCGGCGCGCCGCCTGTGGATCAAATTCGCCTCGCACCCGCAGGGCACACTCGTGGCGGATGCCGGCGCCGCCTCCGCCGTGCGCGGAGGGCGCGCGAGTCTGCTCGCCGCCGGCGTAGTGGAGGTGCGCGGGCAGTTCGCCGCGGGCGATGCCGTGTGGATCGACGACGAGGCCGGCAATCACCTCGCACGCGGGCTCGCCGGGTTCGACGCTGAGGAGATTCCGCACATGCTCGGCCGCACGAGCGCGCAGCTGCGGCGTCTGCTTGGGGAGGAATATGCGCATCCGCTCGTCCATCGAGACAACCTGGTGTTGATCTAGGCATGTTGTTGCGGTCCGGCAGTAGCATGAGAGCCATGACCAACACAGATTCCCTCCCCCTGTCTGACCGCATCAACCATGTGGCGCCGAGCGCCACACTCGCCGTGGATTCCAAGGCGAAAGCCATGAAGGCCGAAGGCATAGACGTCATCGGTTTCGGCGCCGGCGAACCGAATTTCGCTACGCCCGAGGCGATTGTGGCCGTGGCCGCCGAAGCCGTGGTCGACCCGCGCAACTACCGCTACACGCCCACCGCCGGCCTGCCCGAACTGCGCGAGGCGATCGCCGCGAAGACGCTGCGCGACTCCGGTTACGAAGTGGAGCCGGCGCAGGTCGTGGTGACGAACGGCGGCAAGCAGGCCGTCTACGAGACATTCCAACTGCTGCTCAACGATGACGACGAGGTCATCATCCCCACCCCGTACTGGACGAGCTACCCCGAGGCGGTCAAGCTCGCAGGCGGCAAGCCGGTCGAAGTGTTCGCCGGCGCCGAAGTGAACTTCGAGCCGAACGTCGCCGACCTCGAGGCCGCGCGCACCGAGCGCACGAAGGCGGTCATCGTCACCTCGCCGAACAATCCGACCGGCGCGGTCTGGAGTGAAGAGACGATCCGCGCGATCGGCGAATGGGCGATCGAGCACGGCATCTGGGTCATCAGCGACGAGATCTACGAGCATCTCACGTACGACGGCGTGCACACCACGTACATCGGCGCCGCCGTGCCCGAAGTGCGCGAACAGCTGATCGTGCTCAACGGCGTGGCGAAGACCTACGCCATGCCGGGCTGGCGCGTCGGCTGGATGGTCGCGCCCGCGCGCGTGGCCAAGGCCGACGCCAAGCTGCAGGGGCACATGACGTCCAACGTGAACAACATCGCACAGCGCGCGGCGCTCGCGGCGGTGTCTGGTCCGCTCGACGCGGTGGACCGCATGCGCGAGGCGTTCGACGCGCGCCGGCAGGCGATCGTCGCGGCGCTCAACCAGATCGACGGCGTGCACTGCCCCACGCCGAAGGGCGCGTTCTACGCGTTCCCCGACGTGCGCGGGCTACTGAACCGCCCGATGGGCCTCAACGGGCAGGTGTTCGCAGACACGTCGGCGCTCGCCGCCGCGCTGCTCGACGAGGCGCACGTCGCGGCCGTGCCCGGCGAGGCGTTCGGCGCGCCCGGGTACTTGCGCTTCTCGTATGCGCTCGCCGACGACCAGCTCGCCGAGGGCATGCGCCGCTTCCAGGAGTGGGTCGCCGCTTCGCCCGCTGCGTGAGTCGGTAGCTGTGTGAGCAGCCTCTGCCTGTACCTGTACTAGACGAAAGTCATGCTGTGCGCCTGCACGCATGACTTTCGTCGTAGGTGGGGAGAGGTTTGGCGTGTTGTGGGGGTTTGGGGATGACGTTCGTCAAGTAAGACAGAGGGTTGTCGTGATTTGGGTGGATATGCATGACTTTTGGCGTAAGTGGGCAGAGGATTGTCATGGTTTGGGTGGTGGAGGATGACTTTCGTCGTAGGTGGGGAGACGGTTGTCATGGTTTGGGTGGGTATGCATGACTTTTGGCGTAAGTGGGCAGGGGATTGTCATGGTTTGGGTGGTGGAGGATGACTTTTGGCGTAGATGAGGGGAGGGTCGGTGGATGCGGTGGGGAGAGGGATGGCACACGGCACGTGGTGAAACGTGTGCGACACGTGAAGATACACGCGGGGATTTGGCGAAGTCGCCATGAGCCGCTACTATATTCACTTGGCGGTTTTGCGAAGCCACCGGCAGGGTCCGAAAGGCGCCCGGCGGCGGGCTGAGCATGATCTTCCTAGGGAAGTGGCGCAATTGGTAGCGCAACGGTCTCCAAAACCGTAGGTTGTGGGTTCGAGTCCCGCCTTCCCTGCAAAGACCATCGAGTAAGATCGAGTGAGCTTACCAAGCTATTTCTGGAGGGATCATGGCTGCTAAGACAGATCATGGCGAAGAAGTCGTCAATCCGAACATCTTCATGCGCATCGGCTTGTTCTTCAAGCAGATCATCGACGAACTGCGCAAGGTCGTGACCCCCACCCGCAAGCAGCTGTTCTGGTGGTCGCTCGCGTCGTTCATCTTCGTGCTGCTGCTCATGGTGTTCGTTACCGCAATGGACTTTGGTCTGGGCAAGCTCGCACTGCTGATCTTCGGCTGATCCGCGCCGTTCGCTCCACCCGCTATACTCTGGCTGAAGGTAATATTCGTTCTGAATACATACAATCAAGCAAAGGTGAACGTGCATGAGTGACGAAGTGAATCTCGAGAACCTCGACCAGCTGCCCGACGCAGCTGACGACCAGTCGCAGGTAGACGTACAGGCTATGACGTTCAGTGCGCAGGAGCCCGCCGATGCCGCGCTGGCCGACGCACAGGGAGAGATTGACGCCGTCGCCGCCGCCTCGCCGAGCGAAGACATTGCCGAAGGCATGGCCTACGACTCCGTGGAAGCCGCCGACTCCGCCTCCGCGGACGATGCGGGCGAAGCCGCGCACGACAGCCTGCAGGATTCCATCGACGATTCGCCGGAAGGCGATGTGTCCGCGAAGTCCGAAGGCACCGCCAACGCGGACGCCAACAACGACGGGCCGGCCGCCGAAGCCGACGAGGCCGAAGAGGAAGCCGCCGACGCCGGCGCACTCGCCGTCAAGGAATTCTCCAAGAGCCTGCGCACACTCGAAGGCAAGTGGTACGTGCTGCACACGTATTCCGGTTATGAGAAGCGCGTGAAGAGCAACATCGAATCCCGTGTGGCCAGCTTCGGCCTCGAAGACACCATCTTCCAGGTGGAAGTGCCGATGGAAGAGGTGGAGAAGCACACCGAAAAGGGCAAGAAGGTCATCACGCGTGTGCGTGTGCCGGGCTATGTGCTGATTCGCATGTGGCCGGACGAGGACGCGCGCCGCATTGTGCGCGAGACCGAGGGCGTGACCGGCTTCGTCGGCCCGACCCGCGAGCCTGCGCCGCTGAGCCGCAAAGAGGTTGTGGCCATGATGGCCCCGATGATCGCGTCCGAAGCGCTCAAGAAGGCCGGTGACAAGCCGGCCGCCGCCAAGAAGCGCGTCATGGAGGTCTCGTACGCCGTGGGCGATCAGGTCACGGTGACCGACGGCCCGTTCGCCACGATGTCCGCCGTCGTCTCCGACGTGGAGCCGACGACGCAGAAGCTCACCGTGCTCGTCTCGATCTTCGGCCGCGACACGCCGGTCGAGCTCGGCTTCGACCAGGTCGAAAAGCTCGCCTGATTCTTTACGTGAAAACCGGCCGTGCACTACGGCCGGTTTTGTGTTGCGCGCGGGGCCCACAAGTCCCGCGCGCATGGCATACTGGAAAAGTTGTGTGCGTACGCGCGCGACAAATCATCAGTTGCGGAAGGTACGGGGAGGTCCCGTGCCGTTTGTACCGCTTCAGAGAAAGAAGAACCATATTATGGCTCCTAAGAAGAAAGTCTCGGCGCTGATCAAGCTCCAGATTGAGGCTGGCAAGGCCAACCCGGCCCCGCCGCTGGGCCCGGCTCTGGGTTCGCACGGCGTGAACATCATGGATTTCTGCAAGGCGTACAACGCCAAGACGCAGGACAAGATGGGCCAGATCATCCCTGTCGAGATCACCGTCTACGAAGACCGTTCCTTCGACTTCATCCTGAAGACCCCGCCGGCGGCTGCGCTGCTCAAGAAGGCCGCAGGCATCACCAAGGGCACCGACAACCCGCTGACCACCAAGGTCGGTTCGGTCACCAAGGATCAGGTCCGCGAGATCGCCGAAACCAAGATGGCTGACCTTTCCGCTCGTGACATCGACGCTGCCATGAAGATCATCGAGGGCACTGCGCGCTCGATGGGCATCACCGTGAACGACTGAGCTGAGAGGATAGGTAACCATCATGGCTAAGCACTCCAAGAAGTATCGTGAAGCGGCCGAGCGCATCGACCGTAACAACCTGTACACCCCGGAAGAGGCCATCGCTCTGCTCAAGAGCATGCCGGCCTACAACTTCGACCAGACCGTCGAAGCTGTGCTCCGTCTGAATGTGGATCCGCGCAAGGCCGACCAGCTTGTCCGCGGCTCCGTGAACCTGCCGAACGGCACCGGCAAGACCGCCAAGGTGCTCGTGTTCGCCCGTGGCCCGAAGGCCACCGAGGCCCTCGAGGCCGGCGCCGACATCGTCGGTGACGACGATCTGGTCGAGCAGGTCGCCAACGGCTTCCTCGACTTCGACTCCGTGGTCGCCACCCCGGACATGATGGGCAAGGTCGGCCGCCTGGGCCGTGTGCTCGGTCCGCGTGGCCTCATGCCGAACCCGAAGACCGGCACCGTGACCATGGACGTCACCAAGGCGATCAAGGACATCAAGGGCGGCAAGGTCGACTTCCGCGTCGACAAGAACGGCAACCTCAGCTTCCTCTTCGGCAAGCTGAGCTTCACCGCCGAAGCCCTCGATGAGAACTTCCGCGCTGTGGCCGACGAGATCAAGCGTCTCAAGCCGTCCACCGTGAAGGGCCGTTACATCACCAAGGCCACGATCAGCTCCACGATGAACCCGGGCATCCCGGTGGATCCGGCCTCGCTCTGAGCGAAGTGTTGAGCTGAAGCCTGTTCGCACAGGCTCTTCGGTAGCTGACACAGCGCCCCGCACGTTTGCGTGCGGGGCGCTGTTCGTATATGCGCGGGGTGCCCTGCGGGTTGCGAGCCGGCGGCCGAAAATAACGCCCCGCCGCTACACTGGGCAGCATGGTGGAACGTGAGCAGGCGGATATTCTGGATCTTTTGGCGGGGCATACGGACGATACGACGATCATGCGGCTCACGTTCGAATGCCTGCTTGCAGGGCTCGACGACGACCGTGTGGTCTCGCTGCTCAACATCATCGGTTGGCGCGGCGACTTCAGCTGTTTCGCCATCGGCGGCGAACCGGCGGAATCGCTTGGCGCCACCGCTTCCGCAGTGAGCAAAGCCGTCGCCGACCTGGGCGGCGAAGCCCCGCTGATTGGCACGTATGGGCGGTATGTGCTCGTCTGCATGCGCGTGCAGGCGGCCGTCTCGCCGGAAGTGGCGTGCACGGCGGTTGCCGGAGCGTTCTCTGCGGCGCCGCTCTACCTGAGCCCCGTGCGCACCGGTGCGCGGGGGGCGAGCCACGCCCTGCACGAAACGCTGTTTTCGCTGCAGGCGGCGCCTTCGCTGCAGCATGCGCCCCGCCCGCTGCGTGCGGACGACCTGCTGCCCGAGCGCGCGCTTCTCGGTGACGAGATCGCCCGCGAGGAGCTGTATTGCAACGTGTACCGTGTGCTGTATGGCGACCACGCCGACGATCCGACGTTCCTGACCGTCTCCACGTTTTTGAGCTATGGAGGATCGTTGGAACTGACGGCGAAAGAGCTCAACATCCACCCCAACACCGTGCGTTACCGGCTCAAACGCGCCGCCGAGACGACCGGCTGGGACGCGACCGACCCGCGTGACGCGTTCGTGCTGAACACGGCGATCGCGATCGGCCGCATGCACGACGCCTAGCGCTGCCCCCGGGGCGTGCCGCGCACCCAGTCGCCGCCGCGGTTGTCGCGTGCGAACATGATGCACAGGAACCCGAAGACGAACGCGATCGGCAGCATGTGGCGCTCGAAATTGTTCGCCGGCGCGGTGATCATCACGCCCATCAACAGCAGGAGCGGCATATGCCAGCTCAGTGCGCGCCATCGGCGCAACGCGAGCTCGGCGGCGCCGATGAGCAGCGTCAGGGTGACATAGAAATTGCCGTGCGTGACCCAACCGAGCACCGGGATCCGGCTCCACTGCCGCGCCACATGCGCCACGCCGCCGCGCCAATCGTGATTGTAGTATTTGATCCACGTGTTGGACCGCTGCACGTAATCATTGTCCACGTAATAGCTCATCGGCACGTACGGCGGGTCGAACACGTCGAAATACCCGTATGATTTTGCGAACAGCGCGTCGAACGCGGTCTGCGGGTCCGCGCGCACGATCTCGAGCCATGCGGCGTTGAACTGCTTCATGTCTTCCGCCGTGACCGAACGCCAGCGGTAGCTCACTTTCTTCGACTGGATGCCCGACGATTTGACCGGGTCGGCGTCCTCGCTGCGGTACGCCTGCGCCATCTGGTCGATGTTGAAGATCGGCGCGAGTTTTTTCGCAGCGCTTTCGGGAATCGCGCCCGGGTTGCGCTGCGCCACGCGCGCGATCATCTGCAGTTGCGCGCCGCGGCTTTCGATCGGGTCGCCGCCGATGATCGCGCCCGAGCCGATCAGCATGGCGATCGCGCCGTGCATGAGCACCGTCGGCAGCAGCAGGGTGAGCAGGTACAGGCGCCAGCGGCGGCGGTCGGCGAGCAGCGACAGCACCACTTGGGCCATGATGATGTACCACGCGTATTTCGCGCTCACGAGCATGACGACGCACGAGACGATCAGTGCGGCGATCGTAACGGGGCGCGTGGGGTGCGGGCGGCCGGAGCGGTGGGTCATGTACAGCTCGTACATCAGGCCGAACCACCAGGTGAACGCGAACGCGAACAGGGGTGACTTGGTCAGTGAGATTGTGGAGAACGTGACGAGCGGGCAGCACAGGAACAGCAGCAGCACAAGCGTGCGGGAGGCCGGGCCGGCGGGGGCGCCCATGGTGTGCGCTGCGGGCTGGGTGAACGCGCGCAAGCCATGTTCGGGGTGGGTGAAATCGATTGGATCCGCGGTGCGCAGGCGTTCGGGGTGCGCGTAATCCGGGTGCGTGCGCCGGCCCGGTGCCGTGTGCGCAAGCCACGGCAGATTGAAGAAACGGTTGGCGGCGGAGGCGCAGCAGAAGCCGGCGAAGACCCACTGCAGGGCGGCGAGCGCCACAAACCCGGCATCGTTCGAGCCGGTCAGGTAGCGGGACAGCGCTGCGGTGGCGCCGTAGACCACGGTGAGCACGATGTTGTGCTGGTCGGTCAGGTATGTCGGGTCGGCGGACCACATGTAATGCGCGGTGGGGTAGATGTCCATCGGCACAAACGAGAAGAAGCCGATGTATGGCTGCTCAAGGCCGGTCCACTGGTTCCACGCCCAGGCGAATTCGCGCGTCTGCGAAAGGATGTCGGCGCCGTACGCCACGAGCAACGTCGTGGGGACCCACAGCCAGCCGATCGCGAGCACAAGCCAGATGCGGCGCCAGGTGCCGGTCGCGCGCATGATGAAGCGCCCGGCGGCGGCGAAGAATCGCGCGGCGCGCGGCGGCAGCGTGGGCATGCGCGTGGAGAACGCTGTGTGTGGGGTGGAGCCTGTTGTGCGGTGGGCGGAACGCACCAGCAGCCACACGATGCCGAGACACACCGCGAACATGGCCACGAACGCCGCGCCGTTGGTCCAACGGAAGGCGGCGAGCCCGGCGTCGGCGCGCATCAGCGGGCCGATCGCGGTGCACCAGGCGATCCACGCGCACGCCAGTGCCGCGATGCCCCAGCACAGCGCTGCCCCCACGCGTGCGGGCGCGTGGGCGGTGCCGGCCACTGCGGCGGCGGTTGGGCCAGCCGGCGCGCCGGGGGTGCCGGTGGTATGCGGGACGGCTGGTGCAGTGGCGTTGCGTGTGCGGACGGGCGTGGTGGAGTGGCCCAGATGATCGCGATCCATAGTCAGCGATTGTACATTTCGCCCGGAATGCCTTCCCCTGCCGCTATTTTGTCAATCGCCGACGGGCAGCACCCCCACGTCGCCGGTGCGCACAAGGCGTTCGGCGCCGTTGTCGTCGGTCATGGCGAGCGAGGCGTCGGCATCGATTGCGCGCGCGATGCCGTTGCGCGTGCTGCCATCCATATAGTGGACGAGAATCGGCCGGCCGAGCGTCCAGCATTCCTCGGTCACGCGTTTGCGCAGATTCCGCGCGTAGCCGTGTGGATTGAGCCCGAACTGCCACAGCCGCCCCTCGAGGTCGCGCACAATGCGTGCGGCGAGCAGATCGGCCACGCGCGCGGCGTCCGGCCGGCCGCCTTCGTCCACGGGCTCGGTGATCAGGTGCCACGATGTGGCCGCGTCAATCGGCAGGTCGTCCTGCGGCACGGCGATGTTCAGCCCCACGCCGAAAATCACCGCGACCGTGGCCGGGTCATCCGGCAAGGTGACGGTCTGCGCGAGGATCCCGCCGAGTTTGCGCCCGTGGAACACGATGTCGTTCGGCCATTTGAGCTTGACGTCGTCGGTGGAACCGTCGGCGTTCACCGGGTCGGCGACCCATCGCAGATTGGTTTCCTGCAGTGTTTCACGCAGCGCGTCGAGCACGGAGACCCCGGCGATCATCTGCAGCCAGCCATTGAGCGTGGGGTCGTGCGCCACGCCCGCACCCACCGCCGAGACAAACGTCGCCGTGAACGACTCGCCCGGCGCGCTGAACCACGTATGGTCGAGGCGCCCGCGGCCGGCCGTCTGTTCGCGGGCCGCCACGATCGTCATGCCGTCGCGCGGCCACTGGCCACTCGTGATGAGCCGCTCGGCCGTGGCGTTCGTGGAGCGCGTGGTCTTGAGCGACCACACGTGCGCCACCGCCCGTGTCTGGGGCAGGTCGTCATTGTTCAGATTGCCGGCGTTCAGTTCGTCCGGTTGCACGTTGCTACACATACAGTCGATTATCCCATGGGTTGCGGGGGGAGTGCGGTGCCTTCGATTGCGTGCGAATTGTACGCACGCCACGAATTCTGCGTACGATTCGTGCACTGATCCCGGGTTCACCCGCATACATATATGTTTGGCCATGTCTACAGCCGTGTTTGATGGCAGCCGACATGACTGGACTCCGATATCTTGCGGGTGCCGTGCAGAGGAGCGTCATGATTCGAGGCCATAGGAATGACCTTCGTCGAGAGGGGAGAGACGAAGGTCATGTTTGGAGGCCGTTGGGATGACGTTTGTCTGGGGATAGGCGGATTCGCGGGGGTATCTCGCTTACGAGAGTGCCTTAATCGGGCGGCCTCGAAGTATTGGCGTTACTGATCACTGGGATTTCAGCGATTTACAGGGACAATACTTGCATGCGTCAAAGTTACGGCACTCTCGTAAGCGAGATACGCCCAACACCAACCTTTTCCATGACCATTTGCCACTGAGTCCCGCGTTTTGTCGCGCACCGATCATGCCGATTGGCGCATCGCTGATGAATTCGAGCAGCGACTAGCGGCGGAAGGTGGCGGCTACCGTGGCGGCCAGAGCGGCTTTGCACAGGTCGCCGGGCAGGAAGCCGGCGGAGGCGCTCGCGATCAGACGAAGCGGCACACCCGTGACCGCCGTCTGCACAAGCAGGCCACACGCATAATGCAATACGATGCAACCAATCACCGCCGCCATCCAATACGCCGCGAAACGCAGCGCCCAATGCATCGTTGCCCGCCATGCACGGGTGTAGGGCGCGGCCTCATTGGTACCGTCCATGGCGGGGCGGTGCATCACGCGCACGCCGGCACCATCCTCCACGGTAGGCACGCCGCTGCCGGCATGATCGCTGCACAAATGTGCCCACCGCGCACTCACACGTTGCACGGCGGCCGCGAGGGTGGCGGTCACGGCCACCGCGGGCACGAAACCGAAGATGAACCCCGCGCTCGGCCCCACAAGCGCAAGCGTGGACATGCCGCCCGCGAACACCGGCAAGCCACACGCGCCCATCGCCACATACATGACGACCGCAGCCACCGCCTGCCGCCGGCTGAGCACCATGGCCGCCATCATCACCACGAGCGTCTGCAACGTGATCGGCACCGGTGTTCCGGGAATCGGAATGCGCCCCGCCGCCGTGGCCGCCCACAGCAGTCCCGCCGCCACAACCGACGGCGCCCACTGCAGCATGAATGTCCGCATAGTGAGACGCGAGGACGTGGTGATTTCAGTGTTTTGCATATCTATTCCTTTCATCGTCCGTACCGGGCCCATGCGTTGCCCGCTACCGCCCCGGGCCAGTCGCCCCAAGCTTATGTACGTGTGTGCGGCGCGCGGTTTGTAACCGTGAACAAAACCGGGGCGCGATCTTTGCGAAAAACAAAAAGCGCGCGCACGGTGCATCACGGCAATCTGATAGGCATGCCTCAACACATCAGCAAACTGCTCGTCGCCAACCGCGGTGAGATCGCCCTGCGCGTGGTGCGCACCGCGCGCGAAATGGGCATCCCCACCGTGGTGGTATACGCGGAGCAGGACCGCCACTGCCAGTACGTGCAGATGGCGGACGAAGCGTATCTGCTCTCGGGGGACACATACGCCGACACGTATCTCAACGAGGACCTGCTGCTTTCCATCATGGAGCGCAGCGGCGCAGACGCCGTGCACCCCGGCTACGGTTTCCTTTCGGAGGTCGCGTCGTTCGCCGCGCGCGTGATGGACGCCGGCGCCGTGTGGGTCGGCCCGTCGCCGCGCGCGCTCAAGGCGCTCGGCGACAAGATCAGCGCGCGCAACGTGGCCACGAAAGCGAAGGTGCCGCCGGTGCCAGGCATCTCGCACGCGGTGAGCGACATGCGCGTGCTGCTCGACTTCGCGCACACGCATGGCTATCCGCTCATGATGAAACGCGCTGACGGCGGCGGTGGGCGCGGCATCACGCTCGTGCGCGACGATGACGAGCTGCGCGGGTTCTACCTCAACCACAACGCGGTGCAGGGCGGCGACCTAGCCGAGCATTTCGTGGAGCGGTTCATCGACCACGGCCGGCATGTGGAGACGCAGTGCGGGCGTGACGCGCACGGCGAGTTCACCGTCTACTCCACGCGCGACTGCTCGGTGCAGCGGCGCAACCAGAAGCTCATCGAAGAGGCGCCCGCCCCGTTCCTGACCAGTGAGGTGGAGGGGCAGTTGCACGCCTACTCGCGCCGTCTGTTCGAAGCGGTGCAATACGTGGGGCTCGGCACATGCGAGTTCATGGTGACCGATACGGGCAAGGCGTATTTCCTGGAGGTCAATCCGCGCCTGCAGGTGGAGCACACGGTGAGCGAAGAGGTCTGCGGGCTTGATTTGGTGCGCGAACAGCTCACCATCGCCGCGGGCGGGCACATCACGCCCGCGCCCGCGCCGCGCGGCCACAGCTTCGAACTGCGCATCACGAGCGAAGACCCCAAATCGAACCTCACGCCCAGTTCGGGCACGCTCGAGACGGTGCGCTGGCCGTCCGGCCCGGGCATCCGCGTGGATTCGGGCGTTGCGGAAGGCGACACGATCTCCCCGAAATTCGATTCCATGATGGGCAAGCTCATCGTGACCGCGCACAGCCGCCCCGCGGCCATCGCCCGCGTGAGGCGCGCGCTCGCCGAGTTTGACATCGACGGCGTGCCCACGCCCGTTGATCTCTATGCGCGGATTTTCGCCGACGACGAGTTCACCTGCGAGCATGGCGCCCCGTTCGATGTGAGCACCAAATGGCTCGAACGCAAATACCTCAACCGCGAGCCCGAGGCGGCGCGCGCGGGCCAGCCGGCGTCCGTGACCGGCGCCCCGGGCGGCGCCGACGCGGCGCGGCCGGCGAGCGAGCGGTTCGTGATCGAAGTGAACAACCGGCGCGTGGAGCTGACCGTGCCGCTCGACGTGGTGGCGAACCTGACCGGCGGCAGCCATGCACGCGCCGCGCAGATGCCCACGCAGCCGTTGCGGGGGCAGGGTATGCACCATGCGGAGCGCAAGGAGACCCGCGACGAACGCCCCGGCGTCATCTCGGCGCCGATGCAGGCGATCGTGACGCGCATCACGGTGGCGCCCGGGCAGGCGGTGGCGAAGGGCGACCTGCTGGTGGTGCTCGAATCCATGAAGATGGAGAACTACGTCTATGCGCCTGCGGGCGGCACCGTCACCGAGATCTTCGCCTCGCCCGCCACAGGCGTGGAGGCCGGCGAGACGCTGCTCACGATGGACGTGGAGGGCGGGCGGCACGCCGGCGACACGCGCCATGCCACAGAATCCGAGGAGGAGCGCGCATGAGCGACATCACGAATTCACCGACCCTGCTCGCGCTCGCCGAAGCGCACGGCGGGCTCAACGCGGCGGCGCAGGCGGCGGCCGAAACACCGGACGGTGAACGCCAGCCGATCCGCCCCGCGGTGCTGCGCGCGGCACAGCTGGCGCGCGACGCCGAGGAACGCGCGCGCGACCGCCAGCATGTGAAAGGCAAGCTCACCGCGCGCGAACGGCTCGACCTGCTGCTCGACACCGGCACGTTCGAGGAGATAGGGCGGTTCAGCGGCGGCGACATCGCGGCGGGCAACGCCGGCGCCGCCGTCATCACCGGCTTCGGCGAGGTATACGGGCGCAAGGTCGCCGTCTACGCGCAGGATTTCTCCGTGCGCGGAGGCACGCTTGGCGTGGCCGAGGGGCGCAAGATCTGCCGTCTCATGGACCAGGCGCTCGCGCTGCAGGTGCCGGTCGTGGCGCTCATCGACTCGGGCGGCGCGCGCATCCAGGAAGGCGTGGCGGCGCTGACGCAATACGGGCGCATTTTCCGCAAGACGTGCGACGCGAGCGGGTTCATCCCGCAGATCTCCCTGATCCTGGGGCCGTGCGCGGGCGGCGCGGTGTATTGCCCGGCGCTCACCGACCTGATCATCATGACGCGCGAGAACTCGAACATGTTCGTGACCGGCCCCGACGTGATCAAGGCCGCCACGGGCGAATCGATCAGCATGAACGACCTGGGCGGCGGCGCCGTGCACAGCACCACATCGGGCGTGGCGCACTATCTGGGCGCCGACGAGGCCGACGCGATCGACTACGCGCGCACGGTGCTCGCGTACCTGCCGGCGAACTCCACCGCGCAGCCGCCGACCTACGCGTACATGGCCACGCGCGCGGACCGGGAGGTCGCCGCGCGCCTGCGCGAGATCGTGCCCGAGAACGACCGCCAGCCGTACGACGTGCTCGACGTGATCCGTTGCATTGTGGATTACGGAGAATTCGTGCAGGTGCACGAGCTGTTCGCGTGCTCGGCCGTGGTCGGGTTCGCGTGCATCGACGGGCGTCCGGTGGGCATTGTGGCGAACCAGCCGAATGTGCTCGCAGGTGGCCTTGACGTGGATGCGTCCGAGAAGATCGCGCGGTTCGTGCGGCTGTGCGACGCGTTCAACCTGCCCGTGGTCACGCTCGTGGACACCCCCGGGTACAAGCCCGGCGCCGAGCAGGAGCATGCGGGCATCATCCGGCGCGGCGCGAAGGTCATCTACGCGTATGCGAGCGCGCAGGTGCCGCTCATCACCGTGATCCTGCGCAAGGCGTTCGGCGGCGCGTACATCGTGATGGGGTCGAAGGCGATCGGCGCCGACCTCAACTACGCGTGGCCGAGCAGCCAGATCGCAGTGCTGGGAGCGACCGGCGCGGTCAACATCATCCACCGCAAGGACCTGCAGAAAGCGCGCGACGCGGGGCAGGACGTGGAGCAGGTGCGCGCGCGGTACGCCGCGGAATACGAGCGCACCACGGTCAACGCGAACCTTTCCATGGAAACCGGGCAGATCGACGCGATGATCGACCCCGAGCAGACGCGCGGCGCGCTCGTGGAGGGGCTCAAGCTGCTGGCCGGCAAGCGCCGCGTGCGCGCCACCCCCCGCCACCATGGCAACCAACCCCTCTAACAACCCCACTGGCCATCCGATAACAACCTCGCTAGCCATCCGGCACTCGCTCTATTCGCTACGGGTAGTGCTTCTTCCGCTACGGGTAGTGCTCAACCTCGCTGCCTGCGCGTAAAAACCGCCATTTTCCGCGGATTCTACTCGCAGGGTGGTGGGAAAAGCACTACCCGTAGCAAAGAAGGCACTACCCGTAGCGAAAAGAGGTGCAAACGCGATAAAACGCGATGCCAGAGGGCACATGGCGGCCATGCGCCCACACATACTCATCACACCAACCACAACTCACACCAACCACAACACAGAAAGAACACCGATGACCACCACACCGTTCCTCAGCCGCCTTGCCAGCGAGCCGCACGCCCTCATGTTCGCGGGCCAGTCCACGCCGTGGACGTCCGCGCTCGCCGAGCTGGCCGCCGGCCCACAGCTCGACGAGGCGTTGCACAACTACGCGCGCCTTGCGCACGACCTGCTCGCGCCGGTGGGCGCCGAGCTGCTGGCCACGACCGGCCGCGAAATCGATTTGTTCGGCTTCACGCCGAATCCCGTGCATCTGGGCGCCGCGGCCGACGCGACCGCGAGCGTCGAAGGCATCGCGCTCGCGCAGCTTGGCGCGCTGCTCGACGCCGCCCAGCTCGGCTACGACGTGGTCCATGCCGCCCCGCGCGCGCTGCTCGGCCACTCGCAGGGCATCCTCGGCGTGCACATGGCCCGTGCGATCATCGACGCCGGCTCCATCGAAGCCGCGCGTGATGCCATCAGCGAGATCCTCGCGATCGCCGCACTGATCGGCGCCGCCGGCACGCGCGAGGCCCGCGCGCACGGCATGGTGCCGCGCTACGGCGACGCCACGCCGATGCTTTCGGTGAAGGGCATCATGCCGCGGCAGGCGGACGAGCTCATCGCCCGTGTGAACGACGCGCGTGGCCCGATCGCCGTGGCCGTGATCAACGCGATGGACCATGTGGTGCTCTCCGGCCACCCGCAGGACCTCGCGTCGTTCGCTGTGGAAGTGGACAAGGAGCACGCGCACCAGGCGCAGCTGCGCGCCGACAAGGTGCGCGGCGGCCGCGTGTTCGACCCCACGCTCGAATACCTTGATGTGACGCTGCCGTTCCACAGCCCGCTCATGGAGCGCGCGGTGGAACTCGTGGGGCAGTGGGCGGCCGCGTGCGGCATCGACGCCGCGCACGCGCGCGAACTCGCGGCCGAAGTGCTGCTCAACCAAGTGGATTGGTCCACGCAGGTGCATGTGCTGCTCACCGCAAACGACCCGCGCGATCTGTGGGTCGTGGACCTGGGCCCGGGCACCACGCTCACCAAGCTCTTCGCGAACAACGCGCAGGGCACGGGTGTGGGCATTGTGGAGGCCTCCGGCACGGCCGCGCGCACCGCTCTCACCGAACCCGGGTTCACCCCGGCGCGCACGCAGGACTGGTCGCGGTTCGCCCCGCGCGTGGTGCGCACCGCGCACGGCGACACGATTTCGACCGCGTTCACGCGCCTGACCGGCAAGCCGCCGGTGCTGCTCGCCGGCATGACGCCCACGACCGTGGAGCCCGAGATCGTGGCGGCCGCCGCGAACGCCGGCTATTGGGCGGAACTCGCGGGCGGCGGTCAGGTGACGGCCGAGGTGTTCGACCGCAACATCGCCAAGCTCGAAGAGGAGTTGGACGAAGGCCGCACGGTCGAATTCAACGCGATGTTCATGGACCGCTACCTGTGGAACCTGCAGTTCGGCACCCAGCGCATCGTGCCGAAGAAGCGCGCGAGCGGCGCGCCGATCGACGGCGTCGTCATCTCCGCCGGCATCCCCGAGCTGGACGAGGCGGTGGAACTCGTGCGCGCTCTCAACGCGGACGGCTTCCCCTTCGTCGCGTTCAAACCCGGCACGGTCGAGCAGATCCGCCAGGTCGCGGCGATCGCGCGCGCGGTGGCGCCGGCGAAGATCCTCATGCAGGTCGAAGGCGGTTCGGCGGGCGGCCACCATAGCTGGGAATCGCTCGACGACCTGCTGTTCTCCACGTACGCGCAGATCCGCGAGCATGAGAACCTCGTGCTCGTGGCGGGCGGCGGCATCGGCACGCCCGAACGCGCCGCCGACTACATCAGCGGCGAATGGGCGGCGCGCTACGACCGCCCGAACATGCCGGTGGACGGCGTGCTCGTGGGCACGGCCGTCATGACGGCGAAAGAGGCGCACACGAGCCCGGAGGTCAAGCGCATGCTCGTCGATACGCCGGGCATCGATGCCGGCGCGAGGAACGGCGACGTGTTCGCGCCGCTGGGCGAGCAGTGGGTGCCGAGCGGGCAGGCCGTGGGCGGCGTCACATCCGGCCTGAGCCATCTGCACGCCGACATCTACGAGCTGGAGAACGCCTCGGCGCGCTGTGGGCGCCTGCTGGTGCGCGTGATGAAGCACCCCGAGGAGCTGGTGAGCCGCCGCGCGGAGATCATCGACGCGCTCAACGCCACCGCCAAGCCGTATTTCGGTGATCTGGGCACCATGACGTACCTCGACTGGGCGCGCCGATTCGCCGAACTCGCGTTCCCGTGGGCCGACGGCACGTACGCCGACCGGTTCCTGCACCTGCTGCAGCGCATCGAGGCGCGCGTGATCGACCTTGAACAAGGCGAGTTCACGCCGATGTTCGCCGCGCGCGGCGATGTGGAGGCCGATCCGTTCGGCGCGGTCGACGCATTGCTCGCCGCCTACCCGCAGATCGCCGAACTGGTGGTGTCGCCGATGGACGAGGCGTGGTTCACGACACTCGTGCGCGAATACCCCAAGCCCATGCCGTTCGTGCCCGCGATCGACGGCGACCTGCTGCGCTGGTGGGGCCAGGACCAACTGTGGCAGTCCGAGGACCCGCGCTATTCGGCCGATTCCGTGCGCATCATCCCCGGCCCGATCTCGGTGGCCGGCATCACGACCGTGGACGAGCCCGTGGCGGACATCCTCGGCCGCTTCCGTGACGCGATGACCGCGCGCGTGGCCGGAGGCGCTCAGCCCGCGGCGGAACCCGTGTTCGCGGCGCTCAGCGACGTGCGCAGCGCCGAGGACTTCATCCGCGCAAGCGCCAACATCTCGTGGATCGGCCACGTGACGGCCAACCCGGCCTACGGCACCGAGCGCGGCAGCGCGCAGTACGAGCTGCGCCATGTGGGCCGTGACGAGGCTGCGGGAGTCGAGCGGTTCGACCTTGACATCCATCTCGACACGTTCTGGGACAACGACCCGGACGGCGGCCTGAGCAAGCACGCCGTGCGCGACATCGTCATCCCGCTCAACGTGGCGCTCGACGCGACCGGCACGATCCCCGTGGTGGACCGCGAGCGCCTGCCCGAACACGTCTACCGCATGCTCGCGGCCACCGCCGGCATCGGCAACACCGCGATCACCGGCGACGCGCTGACCGCGATGCCCGACGTGCGTCCAGCCGGCGACGCGCAGGAGTTCCCGTTCGGCGTGGCGCAGTCCGTCTATACGCTCTCCGCCAACCTCGGCGCCGACCACGAGGCCGCCACCGGCGGCGCGCTGCCGCTCGACCTGGCGCCGTCGCGCATCGCGCCCGACGCGCTCGTCGGCCCCGCATGGCCCACGATCTACGCGGCGCTCGGTTCGGTCATGGTGGATGGCTATCCGGTCATCGAGGGCCTGCTCAACGCCGTGCACCTCGACCACCTCATCGAACTCGAAATGCCCGAGGCGGAACTGCTCGAGCACACCGGCGAGCGGATCACACTGTATGGCTGGGCGGAACAGTATGCGGAATCCGCGTCGGGGCGCGTCGTGACGATCCATGTGGAGCATCACCTCGCCGACGGCACGCTCGTGGCGCGCGAAACCGAGCGGTTCGCGATCCGTGGCCGCGCGTACAGCGACGACCTGCCCACGCCCGCGCCGAACTACGGCGGCCTGCTCGAGGACATCCGTAAGACGCCGCGCCGCGTGCTGCGCCGCGTCACCGTGCGCGCGCCGCACGAGATGACGGCGTTCGCACGCACGTCGGGCGACTTCAACCCCATCCACACGTCGCACCGCGGCGCCGCGATCAGCGGGCTCAAGCAACCGCTCGTGCACGGCATGTGGCTTTCCGCTACGGCACAGCACGCGGTGCAGGCACTCGACAACGCCGGAGCGCATTACGAGATCGCCGGCTGGACCTACAACATGTACGGCATGGTGCAGCTCGATGACGACGTGGAGATCACGGTGGAGCGCATCGGCCGCGTGGCGCACGCGGGCCTCGTGCTCGAGGCGACGTGCCGCATCAGCGGGCAGATCGTCTCGCGCGGCACCGCCATCACGCGGCCCGCGGCGAGCGCGTTCGTCTACCCGGGCCAGGGCATCCAGCAGCAGGGCATGGTGCTCGGCGAGCGCGCCAAGTCCGCGGCCGCGCGCGACGTGTGGGAGCGCGCCGACAGGCTCACGCGCGAGCGGCTCGGATTCTCGATCCTCGCCGTGGTGCGCGACAACCCCAAGGAGCTCACCGCGAACGGCGTGACGTACCGCCACCCCGAAGGCCTGCTCAACCTGACGCAGTTCACGCAGGTCGCGCTCGCCACGGTCGCGTTCGCGCAGACCGCGCGGCTGCGCGAGGCGGGCGCGGACATCAGCCCCGCGTATTTCGCCGGCCATTCGCTCGGCGAATACAACGCGCTCAGCTCGTTCGCGGGCGTGATCCCGCTCGAGACCGTGCTCGAGCTCGTGTTCCACCGCGGTTCGACGATGCACCATCTCATCGACCGCGACGCGCAGGGCCGTTCCAACTACCGCATGGGCGCGCTGCGGCCGAACCAGTTCGGCGTCGACGACGCGCATGTGCGCGAGTATGTGGAGTCGGTCGCGCAGGCGAGCGGCGAGTTCCTGGAGATCGTCAACTACAATCTGGCGGGCCAGCAGTACGCGGTGGCGGGCACGATCGCCGGACTCAAGGCGCTCGCCGAGGATTCCGCGCGGCGCGTGGCGGAGTTCGGCGGCAAGAAGGCGTTCATGTTCGTGCCGGGCATCGACGTGCCGTTCCACTCCACGCTGCTGCGCAAGGGTGTGCCCGAGTTCCGCGACAAGCTCGACGCGCTGCTGCCCGCGCACATCGACTACCGCGGGGCGCTCGAAGGCCGGTACATCCCGAACCTTGTGGCCGTGCCGTTCGAGATGACGCGCGAGTTCGCGGCGGCGATCCTCGAAGTGGTGCCGTCCGAGCGGATCGCCGAGGCGCTCGCCGACAGCGATGTGTGGGAGGCGTATGCGGCAGACGACCAGAAGCTCGGCCGCCTGCTGCTCACCGAACTGCTCAGCTGGCAGTTCGCCTCGCCGGTGCGCTGGATCGAAACGCAGGCGCTGCTGTTCGGCTCGGCCGAACAGGGTGGCCTCGGCGTGGAGGAATACGTGGAGGTCGGCCTGGGCAATGCGCCGACGCTCGCGAACCTGGGCGCCAAGACGCTCAAGCTGCCCGAGTTCTCGCGCCGCAAGGTGACGGTGCTCAACGTGGGCCGTGACGAGGCCCGCATCTACATGACCGACACGGATTCCCTGGCCCCCGAGCCGGAGTCCGCAGGTGCCGAGGCGTCGTCCGCCGCCGCGTCGTCTGCCGTCGCCTCCGCTTCTGCAACCCCAACCTCTGCTACGGGCAGTGCTTCCACCGCTACGGGTAGTGCTTCCACCGCTACGGGTAGTGGTCAGGGTGCCCAAAACCCCGTAGAATTCGGGCGTGTTGCCGCAGAAAGCACTACCCGTAGCGAAGAAGGCACTACCCGTAGCGCGCAGGCGGCGGCTACAGACGGTGCTGGTGCACAGGGTGGCGCACAGGGCGTGTCGGGGAGCGACGTGGCGGATGTTCCGTTCAAGGCGCATGACGCGATCGCCACGCTGCTGGCGTACGCCGCGAAGATCCGCCCCGAGCAGATCGGCGGCCAGGACACGACCGACACACTGACGAACGGCGTCTCGTCGCGCCGCAACCAGCTGCTCATGGACATCAGCTCCGAGCTGGGCGTGGCGAGCGTGGACGGCGCGGCAGAGGCGAGCATCGACGCGCTCAGCGCGCTCGTCGACAAGGTCGCCCCCAACTACAAGGCGTTCGGCCCCGTGCTCGCCGACATCGTGCGTGACCGCATGCGCGGCCTCTTCGGCGCCGCCGGCATCAAGACCGCGCAGGTCGAGGCGCGTGTGCGCGACGTGTGGGGTCTGGGCGAAGGCTGGGCGAGCCGCGTCGTCGCCGCGCTCGTGCTCGGCACGCGCGAAGGCACCAGTGCGCGCGGCGGCGATCTGGCCGAGCTCGGCACCGACACCGCAACCAACGCGGCGCAGGCGAACGCGCTGATCGACGCCGCCGTGCAGCTCGTCGCCTCGCAGCAGGGCATCGCCGTGGCCAAGCCGTCCGCCGGCGGGTCCGCGGGTGGCGCGGTCGTCGATTCCGCCGCGCTCGACGCGTTCGCCGCGCAGGTGACCGGATCCGACGGCGTGCTCGCGCAGACCGCGCGCTTCGTGCTCGGCAAACTCGGCCTCGACGAGCCGGCGCCCGCACCGGAAGACGACGCCAATGCGGCGGTCGTGGCGGCGGTGGAAGCCGAACTCGGCGCCGACTGGCCCGAGCAGGTGGCGCCGCGCTTCGACGCACGCAAGGCGATCCTCTTCGACGACCGATGGGCGAGCGCGCGCGAAGATCTGGCCCGCGCGTTCTACAACAACGATGCGGCTGCAATCGCCGGCGACTTCAGCGCGCTCGGCGAGGCCGTGGCCGCCGAAGCGCGCTGGTTCGCCGAGCGGGCGCGCGAAGACGGCCGCGCCGATCTGGCCGACCGCTACGCGCAGATCGCTGATGCGGCGGCCGCGTCCGCAATCGCCGATCCCGCGCCGTACGCGGGCGACGTGGCCGTGGTGACCGGCGTGGCGCCGAATTCGATCGCCGCGCAGGTGGTCAACGGCCTGCTCGCGGGCGGCGCCACCGTGATCGCCACATCGCACAGCTTCCGCCCGTCCGTCAAGGCGTGGGCGCGCGAGACCTACCGCACGCACGCCCGTGCCGGTGCGCAACTGTGGCTCGTCCCCGCCAACTTGTCGAGCTACCGCGATGTGGACGCACTCGTGGACTGGGCGGGCCATGTGCAGAAGAAGACGAACGGCGCCACCACCACGGTGCTCAAGCCGGTGTACGAGCCGAGCCTGTTCTTCCCCTTCGCCGCGCCGCCCGTGCACGGTTCGCTCGCCGATTCGGGCGCGCTGTTCGAATCGCAGGCGCGCCTGATGCTGTGGGGCGTGGAGCGCGCGATCGCCGGATTCGCCGCGATCGGCGCCGACACCGATGTGCAGCACCGCCTGCATGTGGTGCTGCCTGGTTCGCCGAACCGCGGTGTGTTCGGCGGCGACGGCGCGTATGGCGAGGTCAAGAGCGCGTTCGATGCGATTGTGAACCGTGCGCGCGCCGAGCACGACTGGTCCGGCCGCGTCACCTTCGCCCACCCGAAGATCGGCTGGGTGCGCGGCACCGGCCTCATGGGCGGCAACGACCCGCTCGTCGAGGTGGTGGAACGCCACGGCCTGACCACGTATTCCACCGAAGAGATCGCGGCGGAGCTGCTCAAGCTCGTCTCCGCCGACGCGCGCGACCAGGCGCGCACGGCGCCGCTCGACGTGGACCTGACCGGCGGTCTGGGCGGCGCGCCGATCGACATCCGCGCACTGCGCGCCGAGGCGATGGCCGACGCCGCGCTCAACGAGGCGGCCGCCGAAGACGCCGCAGCCGAGGCGCGCGCGTCGATCAAGGCGCTGCCGAGCCCGCACGTGCCGCGGCAGGCGCGCGTCGACCTCGCCGAATGGCAGGGCGTGACCGCGCGGCCCGAAGACCAGATCGTGATCGTGTCGGTGGGCGAGCTCGGCCCGTGGGGCTCGGGCCGCACGCGCGCCGAGGCCGAACTCGGCATCCGCGCGGACGGCCAGGTGGAGCTCTCCGCCGGCGCCGTGCTCGAACTGGCGTGGGGCATGGGCCTGCTCAGTTGGGCCGATTCACCGACGCCCGGCTGGTACGACGCGGACGGCAATCTCGTGCCGGAGGAAGACATCGCGCAGCGGTACCACGACGAGGTCGTGGCGAAGTCGGGCGTGCGCCCGTTCGCCGAGGGCATGGGCGCCGACTACCGCGACGGCACCGACGAAGAGGAGGCCGAGGTCTATCTGGACCGCGACGTGAGCTTCAGCGTGCCCACGCGCGCGATCGCCGAGGAATACGTGAAGATGGACGAGGCGTACACGTCCATCGCGGCCGACGCCGAAAGCGGCGAGTGGACCGTGACACGCCACGCCGGGTCGATGATCCGCGTGCCACGCCGCGCCACCATGACGCGCACGGTGGGCGGGCAGTTCCCCGACGGATTCGACCCGACGAAGTGGGGCATCCCCGCCTCGATGGTGGGCGATGTGGACCCGATCGCACTGTGGAACATCGTGACGACCGTCGACGCCTATCTTTCGGCCGGCTTCTCGCCGAGCGAGATCCTGCAGGCCGTGCACCCGTCGATGGTCGCGAGCACGCAGGGCACCGGGTTCGGCGGCATGGCGTCGATGCGCAAGCTGTATTTGAACCGCTTCCTCGGGCACGAGATCCCCACTGACATCCTGCAGGAGGCACTGCCGAACGTCGTGGCCGCGCATGTGATGCAAAGCTACATCGGCGGCTACGGCAACATGGTGCAGCCGGTCTCGGCGTGCGCCACGGCCGCCGTCTCGCTCGAAGAGGGCGCCGACAAGATCGCGCTCGGCAAAGCCGACTTCGTGGTCACCGGCGCGATCGACGACATCGGCGTGGAGTCGGTCATCGGGTTCGGCAACATGAACGCCACCGCCAACTCGGGCGACATGCTCGCCAAGGGCATCGAACCGCGGTTCTTCTCGCGCGCCAACGACCGCAGGCGCGGCGGGTTCATCGAATCGCAGGGCGGCGGCACCGTGCTGCTGACGCGCGGCAGCATCGCGCTCGAACTCGGCCTGCCCGTGGCCGGCGTGGTCGGGTTCGTGCACTCGTACGCCGACGGCGCACACACATCGATCCCCGCGCCGGGACTGGGCGCGCTCGCCGCCGGCATGGGCGGGCGCGAGTCCAAGCTCGTGCGCGACCTGGCGGCGCTCGGTGTAACGCCCGACGACATCGCCGTGGTCTCCAAACACGACACGTCCACCAACGCGAACGACCCGAACGAATCCGAACTGCACAACACGCTCGCCCACGCGATCGGGCGCGCCGAAGGCAACCCGCTGTTCGTGATCTCGCAGAAGTCGCTCACGGGCCATGCCAAGGGCGGTGCGTGCATCTTCCAGGTGAACGGCATCACGCAGCTGTTCACGTCGGGCGTGGTGCCGGCGAACGCGGCGCTCGAATGCGTCGACCCGAAGCTCGCGCGCGACGACCACATGGTGTGGCTGCGCGAACCGCTCAACCTGGGCGCGCGCGGCACGGTGAAGGCCGCGCTCGCCACGTCGCTCGGATTCGGGCATGTGAGCGGGTTCGTGGGGCTCGTGCACCCCGGCGCGTTCGAGGCGGCCGTGGCGCGCACGGCCGGCGCGGAGGCGCTCGAGCGGTGGCGTGAGCGTGCGAAGGGGCGACTGGCCGCGGGCCGGCGCCACTTCGAAGAGGGCATGATGGGGCGCGCCGCGCTCTACGAACCGATCGACAACCGCCGCTTCCGCGAGGACGGCCGCGGCTACGACGCGCACGAGGTCGAAAAGGCGATGCTGCTCGACCCGTCCGCGCGCCTGGGCGCCGACGGCACCTTCGCGTAGCGGGGGCGGTTGTGCCGTAAGGGCCTGCGTATGCTGAGGGGGCGTGGTTCATGCTTGATGAACCACGCCCCCTTGGTTGTGGTGATTGTCTGTCTGGCATGGCTGGTTTCTAGACTGGCGGTGGCAACGCATGATGCAGTGTGAGGAGGCGGTCGCATTGGGAATACTCGGCATCGGGCACGACGTGGTGGATGTGCGCGCGTTCGGCGAGCAGCTCGCAGAGCCGGGCTCGCGGATGCGCGCGCTCTTCTCCGCCCGCGAATTGCGGCAGGCGCGGATGCGCGCCGAGCTGAAGCACGACGGGGAGTCCGTGCACCTCGCCGGCAAATGGGCGGCCAAGGAGTCGGTCGTCAAAGCGTGGTGCGCGGCGCTCGGCGGTGGGTCGGCGCCGTACACGCTCGACAACACGCCATGGAGTGGCATCGAGATCCTTGGCGACGCGCGTGGTGTGCCGCATGTGCTTCTGCAGGCGGGTGTGCACGCCGAGCTTGTGCGCTCGCTGGCATGCCCGGTGCATCCCCTTCGGGCACAGGGCGTGTGCGCGGCGGATGCCATGCCCGCCGGCGCAGCGGCGTGCACTGATGGGGGATTGCGGTGGCATCTGTCGATTTCGCACGACGGTCCGATCGCCTCCGCAGTGGCCGTTCTGGAACGTGCGGAGTGAGACGCGCGACGGTGGGCCGGATGCGCGTGGTACGGTGTGACGCTCCACCCCGTAAGATTCATGGAGGGGAGCGGCGGTGGCCGTCGGCGCGCGGGTTTCCCGCTGGCTGGACGCTTCGGCACCCCTTGTGTATAATGGCACACGTTGTTTCGCGAGAGACGGCACGCGGATGTAGCTCAATGGTAGAGCCTCAGTCTTCCAAACTGATTACGCGGGTTCGATTCCCGTCATCCGCTCTCATATATACCAACGATCCCGCCCGAAACCCTTGGAAAATAGCCGATTCTAGAATCTCAAGAATCCCATGAACACGCATGAGTCACATTAAGTGTGAGCCAAGTGTGAGCCACAACCACCACACACGCGATCCACCACACTCACCGCCAACAGATCACCACACCACACATGCCCGGCTTACTCATTCCGCAGCGGCATTTACACGTTTACTCTTTCTTTTACTCATTGCACCCCGCACCCCTTGGAAACACTTACTCTTGCTACTCTTTCTACACATCACACACACCCCCGCACGCACATGTAGACTTTCATGCCCATGCTTAGACTTTCACTGAGACTTTACACTCCGCACCCCTTGGAAACACTAAGACTTTACATACTTTCTAGACTTCACACCCCCGCACGCACATGTAGACTTTACACCTCCGCATTGTGACCCACGTCACGCTTCACGCCATGAGATGCCATGGCGCCCCACCACCCCACGGGCCCCAACTGGATAACGCCGCGTTATCGGGTTACACGCAACACACGCGCATGTCATGACGGCGGCAAAGGGTGCTGCGATCCACGAGCATCAGGCGCAACAATGTCAATCCGGCAGTTTTGGGACGTCCACCGACCACCAGCAGCATAGAAGCCCCTAAACGCTGTTTTAACGCACGCACACTGCCAACACGATAAACCCTACGCACGCACCTACGTACGCACGTTAGAACCGCGGTAGAAGAACGCATGGGGGCGGGGGAGGGTACCCGGTATACTATTGATTTGGCCGCTGCTGGTTCTGGTTCTCGGGCTGAATGCGTCCGGGGACTATTTGAACAAGCCGTGACACCCTGCCGGAATCGTTGCAATTCGAGGCGTGTCGCGGAATATTTCATCTCCCAAAAACCGGGCGAACGTGATACACTTGAATAGCTATCCTTTCGATGTCTGGATACCAAAAGGCCCCCGCCAAAAACGGGGGCCTTTCTCATATCAGGCTGCGGGCAACACGACCTTGCCGATACGCTCCGGGTGGGCCAACCCGTAGCCGAAACGCATAACGAGGCGCATCACGGACGAATCGAATGTAAACAGCGCATCTTTGCTGACGGCCGCTTCCACCTGCGACGCGGAAACGAAAATATCCTTGGCGCTCAGGGCCAACACGGTGTCAGCCGCAGCATACGAGTTGAAGAAAACGGGAACGTTGAAGAGCCTCGGTTCCGCGCTGGATGTCACGTCTGGGGCGATCAGCGGGCGACCGTCCTTCGCCGTCAACGCCATGAGACGCGCCCATACGCTGTAGCGCATGACAAGCGCGGAAGGTTCTCCACCATGGTCGGTGATCTTACTCAGCACGGTCAGGATCGGTGACAGGTCTTTGAGGTCGGTGACCGTCTCCGTGGTCAATCCATCCAACTGTGCCAAGCCAGCCGGGGTGCCCGCCGTCGCATCAGCCGCAGCCGACAGGAACATCGCATCAACCCGGTTCGTCACCGCGTTCGCCGCGCTCGTGCTCACCAACTTCGTCGCATCAGTGTACGTCAGAGCCTCATTTGTAATGGGTATCGTCAACGCAACCTTGTGAGTCGCGATTTCAATCTCGTTGAGCGCGGCCGAGGTCTGGGTGATCTCGGCACCCTCGGCCACGATCCCCGCCGTAGGGTCAGTCTCCACATACGGGATACGCACGCGCGGCGCATCACCATGAATCGTCACCGTCGGTGTCGCACAGTACTGGTTGAGCGCGATCGCGTCCCGGATCACCTCTTCTGGCGGCAGCAAGTTGGTGTCAGCGAACGCCGCCTTCGTCGGGGTCGTCTTGAACATTTGCGCCGCGATCGCGGGGTTCGGTGTAATGGTATCAGCCATTTCAATTCTCCTTCAATTTCATGGCCGCACCCCACATATGCAAAGGGGGACGCGACCGACGTAAATACTTGTGTATCTCGTGGGTCGCGCCCCCGGCGCAAACCGCCCGGCACAGCCGGGCAAGATGCTTCAATTATACCACTTGCCTGTTATTTAATCAGGCATTCACCACTCGCACGGAACTTTTTCATCCGTTCGCGGAACGCCGCCGCGTTGCGCTCCTCGTACGCGACATACTCCTCGTACCGCTTCTTCTCTGCTTGGATACGGGGGTCTGTGTCGATGATCGGGGCGACGAGCTCTTCCCACGCTTCAGCCCATGCCTCCACCCCTTCGGGTGTAGTGGCTGCGCACAGTTTGTCGAACATCTCATCAGTGATCTGCGGGTGCTCACGCTGCGCTGTCAGACGGGCCAATGTCAGGCGGGTGGCGTTCAGTTCGGCTTGCGCAGCGGCCAGCTCGTTTTTCGCGTCGCTGGCCTCGATGCGACGTTTCGCGGCCTCGTCGCTCAGCTTCTGCCGCGTGCCATCGTCCCGCCCTTCGACCTCTGCGTTCATTTCTTCATCCATGTGGTCCTCCTATTTTTTATCTTTTGAGTTTCGCCGCCACGCCCTCAAGGCCCGTGTTTGTTGGCTTCATTTGTCCGCCGCCCCTCTGGTTCGCGCGGATCATGTCGCGTATCACGTAGTTGCCTGCGGGTGCTTTCGGCATCGCCTCCAGCCGTTCGGTAACGGCTTGTTCGATCACTTCACCGAACGCGGACGCCCATTCGGCCACCCCTTCAGGGGTGTTCGCATGGCACAACCGGGCGATCACTTCATCACTCATGCGGGCGTCCTCGGCCTGAATCCGCAATCTTGCCAAAGTCAGCTGCGCTTCGTTCAGTTCGGCTTTCGCCTGTTCTGTCGCCTCACGGGCCTCCCTTGCCGCGATACGATGCCGTGCGGCTTCGTCCCGCAGTTTCTTCGCGGCCTCGCGATCGTCTTGGCCGGCGTCAGCCGCCTGCGGTGCCGTGTTCGTCAGACCATCGTCTTCCATGTGCATTTCATCTCCCTTCACAGAACGTCATAGATTGCCGCGAGTTTGGCGTGGGCCTCGTCCAGCTCATGCTCAAGCGCCGCGATGTACTTCCGCTTGTAGGCGCCTTCGCTGACCGGCTCGCCATTGATGGTGAACCTCCAACCTGCCCGCCCGTGGTGTGCGCTCATACCGTCCACCTTGTCCCACACGGTCACGCCTCCGGTGCAGGAATGGTGCCGTCCGCGATCCGCTGCGCCCACTCGGACGCCACCATGTCAATCATGAATGCGTACCGGGTGCGGAATGCGGTAGCCAGCTCGTGCAACTCGTCCGGGGACTGGAAATGCCATTCTGCCGTGGCATCGCCGTAGCATTCGGCCGGTTCATCGTTTATGGAACGCACATCGAACCCGAGGCCCATATCAGTCAGCCCGAGCCGCACGAAGCTGTGCAGTGTCTCGCCGGTGCCATCGTCTTCGTGGAATGCCTCCGAGCTGAACGTGACGCCCTCCATCAGCTCGCCACACGTCAGGCTTTCCACATGGTTCAGGCGGCACGCCTCAGCAATGCTGACGAGCTGTTCCAATGCATCGGCAATCCGGGCCGTGTTGTTTTCGTTCATGGGTCAGTCCTCCTCTTCGTTGTCTTCGTCTGCAATATCGTCGTTCATGCTCTCCGGTGGCAGTAGGCTCACTGTGTCGGCGTCGAGCTGTTCCTGCCACTCGTCCGCAGCCCATTCGAGGGCGTCCGCGAACTCGTCGCGGAACAGTTCAGCAATGTCGCGTAGGTCTTCCGGTGAATCAGCTCTAAGCTCTTGATCTAGATCGAGCGCGAACCATGAACCACCGGCGTCGTCACGGTAGACACCCCCGAAGCCATCCAAACCCCTGTGCAGCTCGATTGAAGGCTTTCGTACGTATGCGCCTTCGATGGTCGGTTCGGGGTCGAGGCCAACACCATTCATAAGCCTTGTCGCCTCGGGCTGCGGGGTATCGTCGCCGTGTTCGAGCACCGCCGCAATCCGTTCCAGTGCGACACGCACACCGTGCAGATCATCGGCCTCCTCCTGTTCCCGACGTTCCCTGCGAGCCCATTCGTCAAACTCGCTCAACTTGGAATCCGGTCGGCGTGCCTCTGCCATACGAGCCGACATATAACGCCCATAATCCTCCGGGTGGAGTTCCTCGTCCGGTTCGCCACCATAGGTGAGCCACAGCTCGCGCATAGCCTCAAAATAATTGCTGTTGTTCATCGGGCACCTTCCTTTTTATCTGTATTGTTGTTTTGGGATATCTGTTTTTCTGCTTCGTAGACGATTGCCATGGCGCGGCAGATCGGGCACGGGACTTCCACCACTTCGGGCTTGAAGTCCCCAGCTAGGAACCGGCTAGGCGCCGGCTCATACTCATGCGGCCTTGTACCACACAACGCCTTTCCGGCGTCGGGGCCGTCCTGCCACCACAAATGGCGTATCCGCTGTACAGCGCGCGTAGTTGCCTTCCTATACACCTCGTTATTCATCGTCTACTCCTTCGTTCGTTCCTTTTCGGCGGGGACTGTTCCCCAAGACTTTGCTTCCGCTTCGGTGCAGCATGTTGGCAAAAACCAAATCGACTGCGCACCACGAGAGGCTTGGCGGGTGAGCTGCACGCCAGCTTCCTTGCGCGCTTTACGGACTTGGCCACGGCTCCACTTTTCCGGGCGGTTCTCAGCTCGCTTGAACACGTCGTTAGCAAACATATGACCGCCGTTCGCTTCGATCGTGTCGTATACCCACCGGGCCAGCTCGCTGAGTTCGTCGCGATCCACGAACGCCATACGATCGTTCAGGTTCTGCGCGAACACGTCATCGGCCGTCCGGGTTGTCGGTGTCATCGAAGCAACATAGCGAACATCGAACACGCTTCCGTCACTGAACGTCAACGGCTTCGTAGCGAACTCGATCTCGAAGTTCTGCGTCGCGGAACGGTTCGACTTGATCTGTTGCAGCACCACGTGGTTTTTGTCGTCGTCAGGTGCAGCCATGACCGCAGCAGACCGTGATTTTGCCACCCACTGCCCGGTGCCGGTGATCGCCTCTTTAGCGTTCATGGCGCCCTTTTTCGTGTGCATGATGCCCACCACACAACAGTTCAACGACTGGGCCATGACGGTAAGTTCGTCCATGAACTCAGCGCTCTTGCCACTATTCCAGTCGCCAGTGGCGAAGCGGTGCAGCGGGTCGAATCTGATGATGTCGGGACGAATCTTGTACGCGGCGGAAATGATTCTTGGTAGGTCTTTCGCGCCGATTGTTTTCAACGCGGGTGAGCCATCACTGGCTACGATCGTGTCCGATTCTATGGAAACGGTTCTGATGTAGTTCTGCACGTCGGCGCCTTCGGCGGCGTATTGGGCGGCGAGGTCGTCCGCGCTGTCCTCAGTCGTGATGACCAAGCACTTCAACGGGCGTCCTTCGTCCAGTTCACCACGGCTCGCCAACGCCTCTATATGGGCCGCGAGAGTGCTCTTGCCAGTACCCGAATCAGCACCCAACACGACCACGCTCTTGCGCGGTAGCAACGGCCGCATGACATAATCAGGTGCGCGCAACAGTTCGACGTTGGGCATGTTCAACACAAGTCGATCCTGCTGGTTGTCGTCGGCTATGGACGTTCCCAAACGGCTCCAGCAAGGGTGCTCCTCTTCGGGGTTAAGGGCTTGTTCTTCGTCCATGCTCGCGTAGATGTCGCCTCCAGCCGTGCGCGCGTTCCCATCACCAAAGTAATGGGTGTCGTCTGGTGAGAACTTGGCCGGCTTCGATGCTGCCAACGATTGTGAAATATTGCTCATGCCGCCTCGCTCTTCTCGTCAGTGACTGCCCATTCCACGGCCCTGAGTTGGGCTAGTGCGCCGGCGACGATCGCGTTCTTCACGTCCGCGCCGCGTACCGCACGAGACGCCATGGCGCGGGTGCTGCGTTCCAACGCCTCGAACTGCGCGTCCAGCTTGTGCAACAGCTGGCGGTTCTCGGCCGGAGTGTCCTTCGACTTCTTCGCCTCGATGATCGCGTTCGTCACCTCGGCCATGAGCTGCAAAAGCATCTGAACCTTGTTGACCGCGATATAGCCTCGTTCGTCTATCTCTTCGACGGTACCGGCGAGCTGCATCGCCATCACGTCCAGCAGCATCTTGAGCATCGCGATCATCGGGCACCGCCCTTCGATGCCGGGCGGGTGTCGCGCGGGCGAGTAGTGGGCGACGTGTCCACCGTCTTGGACGCCAGCCACTCGAAGAATGCTGCGTTCGGATAGCCAACAGTTTTTCTGGACGGCTTCACGAACGTTGGGCCAGTCCTGCGGTAGCGCATGTTTTTTAGCACTCCCTCCGTTAGGAATGGTGCAGCCCGAAGCGCGTCAGTGACTGTCAGATACGCCGGGAAGTCCGGGTTGTAGAAGTCCTCCCTCGCCTTCGTCGTTGTCTTTGTCCTGCTCATGGTGATCCTTTCCCCAATGTTGCGTAGTAATGATATATACGCAACCTATCGTGTTGAACCATATTATTGCGTACTTTCGGGACATACGCAACCCGAACGTGCCGGAGTGTTGCGTATCATGGCTGTATGGGCAATGGGATTGAGACAACTGGCTGCACAGTTGACGGGAAACTCGTATACAAGGGCACCGCATTCTTCACCAATACGCGCGTTGCTGTATATAGAGAATCGGACATAGCCGAGTGGTGGAACAACTCCGGCGATATGGCATATGCCATTGCGCCGAATCTTCTCGCCCCTAATAGTGTCGTAACGGGGTGCTCTATCCCGCAATGGGGTATAGACGTCAGTGTTGAACTGAACCTCAATATCCGTACAACGCCAAAATATGATGTTTTGAAGTGTGTTTTCAGTGGCGCGGGCTTCGAGCCTGTGCCAATGGCTACGTTGAATAAAGTACCCATGGATGTCGTTGTTCACGCGAATCTTCCGCTGCTACATGCCTATGTGGATGACCATGTGTCCGGTTTGTTGAATTGGCGTCAGGTGATGGAGACGGTACCGCTCAAGGAACTGCGAGAAACGGCGGGGTTCGATGAAGTGCTTAAATGGGCGCTGCGCGTTTACGCAGTGGCGTCCATATCAGGTGATCCGCCAACGAAAACTGTTGCCGAAACATTTGGCGTGCCTCTGCGCACGGCGTCATACTGGGTCAAAAAAGCGAAGGCGAAGTTTGGGCCTGAGCTACGCGGCGGCGAGAAATCGCTGACGCCCTACCCCAACGGAGACAAGCACTCCAGCATGGATGATGACGCAACGCGAGCGGCGACGGACTGGTTCGTTGACATCGCCTACAAGCAGCCAATGAAAGGCGGTGAGTGAGCCATGGCTAAGAGTTCTGCCAGTTATACGACCTCCGTCCCCGGGGTGACTGGGTACGACACGGCGCGGTCTGGACGCCTGTACATGGCGCAGTGGGTGCAGCCGCTCGCCAACGGCTACAAGAAGCACTGCAAGAAGCGTGGATTCGCAACGATACGCGACGCCGCCGCATACAAGCGCAAGATGGAAGAAGCGAACGATCGTGGCGTCGGCATCGACCCAGCGGCCAGCCGCATCACCATCAGCCAACTATCCGAAGAATGGCTCGACATGCGCAAGTCAGTCGTAAAGACACGCACATGGGAATCCGAAGAGTCGCACCACCGCGTACATATTGTCCCGTATTGGGGTGACACGACCATCGGCTCAATCCGCTTCAGCGCCATCCAAGCATGGGTAGCGGAACTCACAGGGGAAGGACTCGCACCGAAGACAGTCCACAACGTCTACGCGGACTTCGCCGCGCTCATCCGATACGCGCTGCGCGACCGGCTCATCACCGTGAACCCATGCGACGGTATCAAGCTCCCCAAGATACCGCCGCGTGAGATGGTGTGCCTCACGCCGGAAGAACTCGGCAGACTCGCGGACGCCTCAGGCTACTACAAGCCATATATCCTCACGCTGGGCACGTGCGGGTTACGTGACGGTGAAGCCCGTGCCCTGCGCGTACGCAACATCGACTTCGACAAGCGTCGCATCGCCGTCGAATCCACGTTTGAACGCACCAACACCGAAGGATGGATAGAGAACCCGCCCAAGACATGGGAGCGTCGGGACGTCGCCGTACCGGCCGTCACGATCGACGCGCTACGCGAACTCTGCGCCGACAAAGCACCGGACGACTTCGTTTTCCGCCAACCAAACGGTGAGATGATGCCCCAACAAAAGCGCGCGCACGTCGCAAAGAAGGAAGGTGCGTTCCAATGGTTCGGGCGCGCGATCGTGGACAGCGGCGTACCTTCGCTGCGCATACACGACCTCCGCCACACGACGGCCTCTATAGCCATATCTGCTGGTGCGAACGTGAAAGCCGTCCAGAAGCTCTTAGGCCACAAGGACGCGAAAGAAACGCTCAACACGTACGCTTCATTGTTCGAGCGCGATCTGGATGAAGTCGCGGACCGGATGAACGCCGCCATGACCACGCCACCCACCCCGGCCCCCTCTAGAGAGAGTATGCGAAAAGAGTAGAAAGAGTAAGAAGAGTAAGTAATATCAAGGGTTCTGAGATGGAAAGAGTAACGGAAAGAGTAAAAAGAGTAAATCACTCTTTCCGTGTGCCTTCGTGAGCCGAATATGAGCCATTGCACCATATCAGCCATAAGGAATCGTTGGTATTCCAACGTTTCTAAGCGCTTCTATACGAGGGTTCGATTCCCGTCATCCGCTCCACTAGAAACGGCTGATTTCCAACGATTTCAGCCGTTTTTGCATGTGTGCCCGAGGTGTTTCGGACGGTTATTAGGCGTATCTGTCGCAAATATCAATGTCCCTCCGTTTTTTCGGACAGTTGCGGGGCGTATCTGTCTGAAAAATCGGTGCCGTTCCGTGTTTTCGGACAGATACAGACGGTTGTCATGCTCAGCGGCCCCGGATATGACTTTCGTCAAGGGGTGCTCTGAGGTTCGTCGTCCGACAGCGCGGATCGCATGAAGAAGGTAGCCATGGAGTGTGAAGGGCGCTTGTGAAGGGCACTACAGAGCGAGGTGGGTTGGCGTCGCGGGCCACGGAGGGAGCCGCATACGTCTCGCACCTGCGACCACGCCACTCGAACCCGCACACAGCCTCCGGCAGCTGAATCGGCGCCTGTGCACCAGGGTTGCGCTAGAGTTGCGGCTAGAACATGGGCCGGCACGCCGCCACCTGGGGCATGGCGCGCCGCCCCACGCACACAGTCGTACACAGACATACACGCACAGCACACGGCGAGCCACAGGAAGGCGGTTGACGAATGCGCACGGACCCGCACACCACAGACGCGCACCACTCGCAGCACACAGGCGACGACCAGACCGCAGCCCCCCTACGCATGCTCGACGAGGAGACGACGGTGCGCAACGAGCCGCGCCCCGCCGCCGCGCACCCCACCACCGGCGCGGCTGTGGAGCTCAACGTGGTGTCGAAGCACCCCGACGCCACGATTCCCGAATCGGACATCTCGCTCGCCGACATCGAGCGCAAACGCGCGCACCCGTTGCGCACGCTGTGCTACATCGTGCTCGTGCTCGTCGCGTTGATCCTGCCGTACTGGGCCGGCCGCACGGTCGGCTCGCAGCACACCGCGTGGGTCGTCGAACGCTTCGGCGCCATCGACCCGCGCGCGATTGCGCTCGTCTCCTGGTCGGTCACGGTGTTCGCCGTGCTGTCGGTCGTCATGCTCATCATCGACCGGGTCAAGGCGCTGTGGTTCACGCTGTTCGTGGTGCTGCTGTGCGTCGAGCAGTTCATCGGCGGCGTGGCGATGCTCCGCTTCGACTTCTGGCATTCCACCTACGTGATCTACGGCGACGCCGCGCGCGTGGCGAACGCCGCCGACTTGGGCATCATCGCCGCCGGCTTGGCGCTCGCCGTGTTCGCCGTGGTGTGGGTGGGCCTGCTCGTCGCGATCAAAAAAGACTCGCCGCTCAACGTGCTCACGCATGTGTGGACGTCGCTGATCCTGCTGCTCGTCTTCGAGACGATCGCGCTGCTCATTGTGATGTTCGGCGGTTTGCTCACGGTCGTATAGGCGTGCCGCTCACAACAGCCCGATGCGGCGCAGATTCTCCTTCACATGCGCGCAGCTCGCCTGGAATTCGCGCAGTTCGGCGTCGCTGAGGTCGAAGTGCAGCACTTCTTCGACGCCGTTGGCGCCGATGACGCACGGCAGCGACGTGAAGAAGCCGCTCTCGCCGTAATCGCCGGTCATGAGCGTCGAACACGGCGTGATGTAATGTTCGTTCGACACGACGGCGCGCACAAGGCGCACGGCGGCGTCGGCCACCGCGAACTCGGTGCACTGTTTGCCGGCGTATGTCACATATCCGCCGTGCCGCGCCTCCTGCTCGACCTGCGCCTCGTCGAATCCGAATCGCTCCGGCTGTTCCCCTCTGAGCTGCGCGAGTGGCTTGCCGCCGAAGTTGACGGCGCTCCACGCGGCGAACATGCTGCTGCCGTGCTCGCCGAGCATGTAGGCGCAGATCGAATGCTGGTCGTAGCCGGTGGCGCGCGAGAGCGCATATTTGAGACGGCTGGAATCGAGCGCGGTGCCGGTGCCGATGACGCGGCTTGGGTCCATGCCGGAGAGTTTCCAGATCTCGGTGGCGACGACGTCGCACGGGTTCGAGAGGGTGATCCACACGCCGTCGAACCCCGCGTCGGCGATCGGCTTGATGAACGTCTTCGCTGTCTCGGTGGTGTAGAACAGCTCGCCGTCGCGGTCCTGGCTTGCGAGGCTGACCTTGCCGGCGGCGTTGACGATGACGTCGCATTCGGCGAGCCGCGCATAGTCGTCGCCGCAGTTGGCGAGCGCCACGTTGTGCGGGCAGAAGGCGAGCGAATCGCCCAGGTCCTGCACTTCGGCGGCGAGCTTGGCGCTGTGGTCCTCGTCTCCCGAGCACTGCTCCGTCATATACAGTTCGTCGCCGATGCCCTGCAGCACGAGGCTGTTCGCCACGTGCGCCCCCACATGCCCCATGCCGACGATGCCGATTTTCGTAACAGTGCCCATGGTTGTTCCTCCTTGGTGGTTCGGTTGGATGGTTGCGCACATTGTATGGGCGCTCCTGTTGCGGCCATGCGGAGCGCATGGGCGGCTCGCCGCTCGGTGAACAAAAAGGCCACATGGTGGACGGTCGCGGGGAGTGGGTACACTGTTTCTTTGGCGTGTTTTCGCCCGCGGATAGAGAGCGCTCCGGCACAGTGCCGGCGGCACCGCGCAGTGCAATAAGGAGGATGCCGTGGCATTGACGGCTGAAGAAAAGCAGGACATCATCGCTAAGTACGCTACCCATGAGGGCGACACCGGCTCCCCGGAGGTTCAGGTCGCGCTGCTCACCAAGCGCATCGCGGACCTGACCGAGCACCTCAAGGAGCACAAGCATGACCACCATTCGCGTCGTGGTCTGCTGCTCATGGTCGGTGACCGTCGTCGTCTGCTTGATTACCTCAAGGGCGTTGACATCAACCGTTACCGTGACCTGATCGAGCGCCTGGGTCTGCGTCGATAAGACATTCTTCCGCCCGAGTTCGGCACAGCCGGCTCGGGCTTTTTGCTGCCGCCGTGAGCGAAGCGGGGCGTGAGCCCGCCCTTCGCGCCATGGCTGGTATTACAATGAGGCACTGGTGGAATCACGCGGCATGCGGTCGGGCTGACCGCCTGCCACAGCGCGCGGACTGCGCGCGGCATAATCACGGCCTTGCGGCGCACGAGCCGCGGGCCTGACGAGGATGTTTGTAGGAAACAGAACAAAACAAAAGGAGGAACCCTATGGAGGGTCCCGAAATCAAGGCTGTGGAAGCAGTCATCGACAATGGTTCATATGGCAAGCGCACGCTGCGCTTTGAGACGGGCCGCCTCGCACAGCAGGCTGATGGTGCGGTGGCCGCCTATCTCGACGACGACTCCATGGTGCTGTCGACCACGACCGCCGGCAGCAGCCCGAAGGAGAATTACGATTTCTTCCCGCTGACCGTCGACGTGGAAGAGAAGATGTACGCCGCGGGCAAGATCCCGGGCTCGTTCTTCCGCCGCGAAGGCCGCCCGAGCACCGAGGCGATTCTGGCGTGCCGCATCATCGACCGCCCGCTGCGCCCGCTCTTCCCGCACACCCTGCGCAATGAGGTGCAGGTTGTGGAGACGGTGCTCGCCGTCAATCCCGACGATTCGTACGACATGATCGCGCTGAACGCGGCGTCCGCGTCGACGCTGATCTCCGGCCTGCCGTTCTCCGGCCCGGTCGGCGGCGTGCGCCTGGCCCTCATCGACGGCCAGTGGGTCGCGTTCCCGCGCTGGAGCGAGCGCGAGCGCGCCGTCTTCGAGATCGTGGTCGCGGGCCGCGTGATCGAGAACGGCGACGTCGCGATCGCGATGATCGAGGCCGGCGCCGGCAAGAACGCATGGTCGCTCATCTATGACGAGGGCCAGGCCAAGCCGGACGAAGAGGTCGTGGCCGGTGGCCTTGAGGCGGCCAAGCCGTTCATCAAGGTGCTGTGCGACGCGCAGAACGAGCTCAAGGAGATCGCCGCCAAGGAGACGCGCGACTTCCCGCTGTTCCCCGAATACACCGACGACCTGTACAACCGCATCGACGAGATCGCGCACGCCGACCTCGACGAGGCGCTGTCGATCGCCGAGAAGCTGCCGCGTCAGGAGCGCATCCACGAGATCAAGGAGCGCGTGCGCGAGACGCTGTCCGTCGAGTTCACCGACATGGACGAGGCGGAGAAGGACAAGGAGCTGGGCAACGCGTTCAAGGAACTGCAGCGCCAGATCGTGCGCCGCCGCATCCTGACCCAGGACTACCGCATCGACGGCCGTGGCCTGCGCGACATCCGCACGCTGTCCGCCGAAGTGGACATCGTGCCGCGCGTGCACGGCTCCGCGCTGTTCCAGCGTGGCGAAACGCAGATCCTGGGCGTCACGACGCTCAACATGCTCAAGATGGAGCAGCAGATCGACGCGCTGAGCGGCCCGCAGACCAAGCGCTACATGCACAATTACGAGATGCCGCCGTATTCGACCGGTGAGACCGGCCGCATCGGCACGCCGAAGCGCCGCGAAATCGGCCATGGCGCGCTCGCCGAGAAGGCGATCGTGCCGGTGCTGCCGAGCCGCGAGGAGTTCCCGTACGCGATCCGCCAGGTCTCCGAGGCCATCGGTTCGAACGGCTCCACGTCGATGGGCTCCGTGTGCGCCTCCACGCTGTCGCTGCTGGCCGCCGGCGTGCCGCTCAAGGCGCCGGTCGCGGGCATCGCGATGGGTCTCGTCTCCGGTGATGTGGACGGCGAGCACGTCTACAAGACGCTCACCGACATCCTGGGCGCCGAAGACGCGTTCGGTGACATGGACTTCAAGGTCGCCGGCACCGCCGACTTCATCACCGCACTGCAGCTCGACACGAAGCTCGACGGCATTCCGGCCGACGTGCTCGCCGGCGCGCTCAAGCAGGCGCATGAGGCGCGCACCACGATCCTCGAAGTGATCAACGAGTGCATCGACGGCCCGGCCGAGATGAGCCCGACCGCGCCGCGCATCGTCACAATCACGATCCCGGTGGACAAGATCGGCGAGGTCATCGGCCCGAAGGGCAAGATGATCAACCAGATCCAGGAAGACACCGGCGCCGAGATCACGATCGAGGACGACGGCACGGTCTACATCGCCTCCGAAGGTGGCGAGGCCGCCGCGAAGGCGAAGGAGATCATCGACCAGATCGCCAACCCGCATGTGCCGGAAGCCGGCGAGACATACACGGGCAAGGTCGTGAAGACCACGAGCTTCGGCGCGTTCGTCAACCTGACCCCGGGCACCGACGGCCTGCTGCACATCTCGCAGATCCGCAACCTCGCCGACGGCGAGCGCATCGACGCCGTCGAGGACGTGCTCAAGGAAGGCGACACCGTCGAGGTCGTGGTGCAGGGTGTGGACGACCGCGGCAAGATCTCGCTCGCGATCCCGGGCTTTGAGAACCAGGAGTCCCCGGCGCCGCGCCGCGACCGTGACGACCGCCCGCGCCGCGACGACCGCCGTTCCGAGCGCCGCCCGCGCCGCGACCGCGATGACCGCGACCGCGACTACGACGATCGCCCGCGCCGCCGTCACGATTACGACGACGACTACGATGACCGTCCGCGCCGTCGTTCGCGCCGCGATGACGACCGTGACTACGACGATCGCCCGCGCCGCCACCATGAGGACCGCGATGACCGTCCGCGCCGCCGCCGCAACGACGACCGCAACCCGCGCTACGCCGCCGACGAGAACTACGACGAGTACCGCGCCGGCCGTGAGGAGCGCCACGAGCGTCCGCGCCGCCGTGTGCGCCGCGACTTCGACCCGTTCGAGGACTGATCCCCACGCATAGCCCATGCGTCTGCCTGCTGACAGGGCATGGGCTACCATGAGCGCCCATGCTTGGGGCCCTGTGCCATGATTTTGGCGCAGGGCCCTTTGCATATCTTGCGCAAAGCAATCCGGCGCCGCATGCGGGAGAGGCGTTGCCCACGAGCTGGACAACGTTGTCAATACCCCGGTGGCGTCATGAGACAATGAAGCCCCAGTATCGGCACGGCGCTGCCGTGGCCGGCAATCAGTTGGCAAGGAGACCCAAGAATCATGAGTGGTTGGATCATCGCCCTCATCATCGCGATCATCGTGGTGATCGGTGTGTGGATCATCGGCATCTACAACAGCCTCGTCGGCATGCGCAACCGCGTGGGCAACGGCTGGTCGCAGATCGACGTATTGCTCAAGCAGCGCGCCGACCTGATCCCGAACCTCGTGGAGACCGTCAAGGGCTACGCGGGGCACGAATCGGCCGTCTTCACGCAGGTCACGCAGGCGCGCGCCGGCGCGATGGCCGCGGCGAGCGACCCGAACGCGACGCTCGAACAGCGCGCCGCCGCCGAACAGCAGCTGAGCAACGCGATGGTCAACCTGCGCGCCACGGCCGAGGCGTACCCGGACCTCAAGGCGAACCAGAACTTCATGAACCTGCAGGACCAGCTGCGCCAGATCGAGGACAAGATCGCCTACGCGCGCCAGTTCTACAACGATGTGGTGCTCAAGTACAACAACCGCATCATGCAGGTGCCCACCAACATCATCGCCGGCATGTTCCACTTCGTGCCCGCGCAGTACTTCGCCGCCGACGAACAGTCGCGCCAAGTGCCGCAGGTCAACTTCACGAACCCCACCGTGCCGCAAGTGCGTTTCTGAACCGCCCCTGCGCCGCGCCACTAGGAGCGTCACATGAGGACCTACACCAAATCCGCCGCACTGTCACTCGTCATAGGCGTCATCGTCACGGTGTTCGCCATGGGTCTGGGTTACCTGATCGCCGCGGAAGGCAATTCGGCGGACCTGACCTACCGTTCGCTCGACTACGATGTGCAGGTCGAAGACAACGGCGACCTGCGCATCACCGAGACCGTGGACATCAAACTCGACAAGCGCGAGGATTCCGACGACAACGTGAAGCCATGGCGGCAGCTGTACCAGACGTACCAGCTGAAAAGCTCGAATTTGACGAACATCTCGGACATCAGCGTCAAGAACCTGAGCACGGGCCGCGAGTACACGGAGACCGCGCCGCAGAACCCGAGCGAAATCCCCGTGAACGAGTGGAACGCGCGTTACGCGAACCACTGGTACATCGCCGACGTGACGTACGGCACCACGGACCCGGACCCCTATGTGCCCGAGACCGATGGGCTCGACGCCGACGGCGACGATGAGCGCACGGTGGAGATCGGCTGGAACATCCCGTCCACCGAGAAGGCCTCGAGCATGCGCTTCGAGATCGGCATGACCTGGCATGGAGTGAGCACCGCCTATGACGACGTGACGAAGTTCCAATGGGAGCCGTTCGGCGAGAAGAACCAGACGCCGATCGGCGTGGTGCACGCCACCGTGCGCTTCCCGGCGGGCACACCCGAAGACGAATCATGGGCGTGGTTGCACTACACCGGCAATTCCACGACCAAGCGCATCGACGACGGCCTCGAATTCACCGCCTACAATGTGCCCGCCGGCGAATTCCTGGACCTCGTGGTGATGGTCGACTCCTCACACACGGTGGGCGTGGAACGCCGCGGCAACGGCGACGCCAAACAACTCACCCTTGACGACGAGGCGCGGCAGGAACGTGAATGGCACGACCTGCAGCACCGCCGTGCCATCATCCGGCTCGTCATCTGGATCGCCATCGCGGTGTGCGGCGCGGCGCTGTGCGTGGCCGCGGTCATCAGCGCCGTGCGCAGCATCAAGGCCGCCAAGTACACCGGGCCGATCGAGTACTGGCGCGACCCGCCGGACATGAGCCCGGGCGCCGCGGCGAAACTGTACGACGTGGTGAGCGGCAATGGCGGCAACCTGCTCAACCGGCGCATGGCCGCCACCGTCATGTCGCTCGTCACCAAAGGCGCGATCGCCATCTACCCGGGCAAAGCCGAAACCTACCGCGGCATCGACATGAGCCGCGTCGATTCGGCCGTGCTCGCCGGCATGCTCGCGCAGCAGGCGGCCGAAGGCAAGAAGATCGGCAAAACGAGCACCGTGGTGATCAAACCACGCGCGCTCGCCCCGCACCATGAGGACCTCAACCTGTGCGAGTCGGAGGAGCGCATGCTGCGCCTGCTCACCGAGGCCTACACACGCCTGCATTCGCCTGTGTTCGACCTCAAGCAGATGAGCGACGCGTTCAGGAAGTGGACCGACGGCCACAAAGAGGTCGACAAGTTCACCACCGCGTGCGATCGCGAACTCGACGAACTGCACGCCACACGCTCGGTGGGTGTGGTCGCGCGCACATGCGGTGTCTTCGCGATGCTGCTGGGCGTGTTCAGCGCACTGTATTTCTTGATTGCCAATAACAACTTGGCACTCGCGCTGTGCATCAGCGCGCCGATGACGATCATCGGCAGCGCCGCGCTCGTGATGAGCCGCACGAACGGCATCACCGACGAGGGGCAGGAATACGCGGGTCAAGTGCAAGGCTTGACGCGCTACTTGGAGGACTTCAGCGAGTTCTCCGACCGCGGTGTGCTTGACGTGACGCTGTGGGGCCGGTATCTGGTGTATACCACGGCGTTCGGCATCTCCAAGAAGGCGATGGAGCAGCTGCACGCCGCCTACCCGCAGATTGCCGACGCCGCGTGGCTCGACGACCATGCCTCGGGCTCCTCGTCGCTGCTGTACTGGTCCACACGCCCATCCACGATCATCGGCGCCTCGGGCACCGGGTTCGTCGGCGGCGCAATCGGCGGATTCTCAGGCGGCTTCGGTGACCTCGGCACACAGCTGAGCTCCGGCTTCGCCGCCGTCAGCTCCACGATCACGGCCGCGGCGCCGTCGAGCAGCTCGGGCGGCTCGTTCGGCGGCGGCGGCTTCGGCGGTTCGGGCGGCGGTTCGGGCGGTGGTTCGTTCGGCGGACGGTGACGGGAATGGGCACTCATCGCACTGCGCGCGCGGTCATCGCCGCGGCGGTCGTCACGGCGATCACCGCGGCCGCCGTGCTGATCATGGGGTTCGCCTGGCATGGCTCGGGCGGCGACCGCGCGCAGGTCTCCTACAATGCCGTGGACATGCGCGCGCAGATGCTCGACAACGGCGACCTGCGCATCACGCAGGTCTTCGACTACCGGCTGGAATCGCGCGGCACGCCGTGGCGCCAGATGTTCCAGCAGTACACGCTCAGTTCCGACCGCCTGACCAACATCAGCGACATCAGCGTCAAGGACCTGACGACCGGCCGCACCTACACGCAGGACGACACGGTGAGGTCGCCGGGCGGCTACGGCGATCACGGTTGGAACAGCGAATGCGCCGGCCGTTGGTACATCGCCGACATCACCCAATCGGCGGCGAACCCCGAACCATACGACACCGAGCTGGACGCGCTCACATCCACCGCCATGGGCGAGCCGGCGCAGACCAAGGACGTGGAGATCGGGTGGAACATCCCGTCCACGGCTTCCGCGGACAGTATGCGCTTCGAGCTGTCGATGACATGGCATGGCGTGTCCACGGCGTACGACGACGTGGTGGCACTCGAATGGGAGCCGTTCGGTGCGCTCCACACCACGCCCGCCGCGCGGGTGAGCGGCACGTTCACCTTCCCTGACGGCATTGGCGAGTCGAATTCCTGGGCATGGCTGCACACGGGCGCGGCAAGCGAGACGACGCGCACCGCCGACGGCTCGCTCCAGTTCACCGTGACCGACCTGCCCGGCGGTGAATACATCAATGTGGTGGTCATGACGGACAAGCGCCCCGGTTCCGCCGTCACCCGCACCCAAGCGAGCAAGATGAAGCAGCGCATCCTCAGCCAGGAGCGGCAGGAGGCGCAGATCGCGGAGAACGACCGGCGCCGCAAGGCGGGCGGGCGAATCGTCATGTGGAGCATTCCCGCCGCATTCGCGCTCATACTGACGGTGGCCGCGCTCATCGGCGCCAAACGCGCGTGCACACAGGGGCGTAGGACCACGGAAGGGCTTGCCTATTGGCGGGAACCCCCGGATATGAGCCCCGCCGCGGCGGCCGCGCTCATCACCGACGTGATGCCGGGCGTCCAGGGGGCCGTGGACGACCGGCAGATGACCTCCACCCTGCTCTCACTCGTGACCAAGGGGGCCGTGGCCATCTATCCCGGTTCCGCCGCCGGCTACCGCGGCATCGACCTGAGCCAGGCGGATTGTGTGTCGGTCGGCCAGCTCATCGCGAGCGACCCGCGCCGTGAAGCGGACGCCGCGGGCATGTGCACGCTCGTGATCATGCCGCGCGTCTACACCGACCGCGCGGGGCTGCGGTTGTGCCGGTCGGAGAGCGCGCTGCTCGACGTGCTGCTGCGCGCGTCCGAACGCATTGGCCTGCCCGTGTTTGACTTCGGGCAGATGCAGGCCGCGTTGAAGGATTGGCGCCAAGGCTACGCATGGCTGCGTGGTTTTGAGGATGCCTGCAATGCGGAATACCAGGCGTTGCGCGCCACCGTGCCGGTCGGTGTGGGCGCGCGCATGCTCGGTGGCGCGGCGATGATCGTCTCGTGGCTCACCGCGTTCATCTACACGGCGGCGGTGGGGCAGGTCGCGCTCGCGCTCGTCATCTCGCTGCCGTTGCTGTTCGCCGCCACGTTCGCCGCACAGGTGAGCCCCCGCAGCGCGTTCACGGCGCAGGGCGAGGTCTACGCCGACCAAGTGGGCGGCCTCATGCGGTACATGGAGGATTTCAGCGAGTTCTCCGACCGTGGTGTGTTCGACACCGTGCTGTGGGGCCGGTACATGGTCTATGCGGCGGCCTTCGGCATCAGCGACAAGCTCATGGAGCAGATGGAACGCGCCTACCCGCAGCTCGCCGACCCGGAGTGGGTCAATGTGCATACGTCCAACGACAGCCTGGTGTATTGGTCCGCGCGCCGCCGCGCCATGCGGGCGCGCGGCGGCGCCTTTGGCATGCATGGCATGCATGCAGGTGGGTCGTTCAGCTCGATGGTCTCCAGCAGCTTCTCGTCGGTGGGGTCCACGATCCGCGACGCGATGCCGCAGTCAAGTTCAAGCGGCTCCCGCAGCGGCAGCCGTAGCTCGGGCGGTGGCGGCTCGTTCCGCAGCGGCGGATTCAAGGGCCATTCGGGCGGATCCGGCGGCGGGCGCGGCGGCGCGCGGTAGGTGCCCGCGCACTTTTTTGCATGGCCATGAAAAAGTGGGAGCTGCAGCTCCCACTTTTTGCCTATATCCCCTCGAACACCTTCCACTTTTTGCCGCGGCGCAAAAAAGTGTCAGAAGTCCCAGTCGTCATCGTCGGTTTCTTCGGCCTTGCCCATCACATATGAGCTGCCGGAGCCCGAGAAGAAGTCGTGGTTCTCATCGGCGTTCGGTGAGAGCGCAGCCAGAATCGCAGGATTCACGTCGCACGCCTCGGACGGGAACAGCGCGGGGTAGCCCAGGTTCATCAGAGCCTTGTTGGCGTTGTAGCGCAGGAACTTCTCCACGTCACCGCTCAATCCCACCGGGTCATAGAGCGAATGCGTGTACAGCACCTCGTTCGCGTAGAGCTCGTCGAGCAGCGCGTACGTGTAGTCCTCCATCTCAGCGCGCTTCTGGTCAGTGGCCAAGGCGAGGCCGCGCTGGTATTTGTAGCCGATGTAGTAGCCGTGCACGGCCTCGTCGCGGATGATCAGGCGGATCACGTCGGCGGTGTTGGTGAGCTTGGCGTGCGAGGCGAAATACATCGGCAGGTAGAAGCCCGAGTAGAACAGGAACGATTCGAGCAGCGTGGACGCGACCTTGCGTTTGAGCGGGTCATCGCCCTCGTAATAGTCGAGCACGATCTGCGCCTTGCGCTGCAGGTGCTCGTTGCGTTCGCTCCAGCTGAACGCCTCGTCGATCTGCTCGCTCGAACACAGCGTGGAGAAGATCGACGAATAGCTTTTCGCGTGCACCGACTCCATGAACGCGATGTTCGTGTACACGGCCTCCTCGTGCGGGGTCAGCGCGTCGGGGATCAGGCTCACCGCGCCTACCGTGCCCTGGATCGTGTCAAGCAGCGTCAGGCCGGTGAACACGCGCATCGTGAGTGTGTGCTCGGCCTCGCTCATCGCGCGCCAATCGGGGATGTCGTTCGAGACGGGCACTTTCTCTGGCAGCCAGAAGTTGCCGGTCAGGCGGTCCCACACCTCGAGGTCTTTCTCGTCGTCGAGTCGGTTCCAGTTGATCGCGGTCACGCGGTCGATCAATGCGGTCATGATGATGGTCCTGTCTTAAAAATGAATGAAACTGTTCAGAGCATGCACGAGACGCAGCCGGCCACTTCAGTGCCTTCGAGCGCCTGCTGGCGGATGCGGATGTAGTAGAGCGTCTTGATGCCCTTGCGCCACGCGTAGATCTGCGCCTTGTTGATGTCGCGCGTGGTGGCCGTGTCGGGGAAGAACAAGGTCAGCGAAAGCCCTTGGTCCACATGCCGGCTCGCTTCGGCGTAGGTGTCGATGATCGCCTTCCAGCCGATTGCATAGGCGTCTTGGTACAGGCCCAGGTTCTCGTTCGTCATGTATGGCGCGGGGTAGTACATGCGCCCGATCTTGCCCTCTTTGCGGATCTCGATCTTCGAGGCGATCGGGTGGATCGAACTCGTGGCGTGGTTGATGTACGAGATCGAGCCGGTCGGCGGCACGGCCTGCAGGTTCTGGTTGTACAGTCCGCTTTGCAGCACCGCGCGCTGCAGGTCCGCCCAGTCGGCGGCCGTGGGCAGCGCCACGCCGAAGCGCGCGAACAGCTCGCGCACCGCCGGTGTGCGCGGCTCGAGCGTTTCACGGCCGTCCACATACCGGTCGAAGTAATTGCCCGCCCCGACCGGCTTCGCGTAGGTGGAGCGCTCGAAGCCGCCGAACGCGCGGCCGCGCTCGCGTGCGAGCTCGTTCGACGCGCGGTAGGCGTGGTAGGCGACCGCCATGAAATAGCAGTTCGTGAAGTCGAGCGCCTCGGGCGAGCCGTACATGATGCCCTCGCGCGCCAGGAACCCGTGCAGGTTCATCTGTCCCAGGCCGATCGCATGGCCCTCGTCGTTCGCGCGGCGGATCGGCGGCACGGAGTCGATTTGCGTGGCTTCGGCCACGGCGGTGAGCGCGCGGATCGCCGTGCGCACGCTCGCCGCCAGATCGCCGTCCATCGCCTTCGCGATGTTGAGCGAGCCCAGGTTGCACGAGATGTCGCGCCCCACGTGCGCATAGCTCAGATCGGTGTTGTAGGTGCTCGGCTCCTGCACCTGCAGGATCTCGGAGCACAGGTTGCTCATCGTGATGCGCCCGTCGATCGGGTTCGCGCGGTTCGCGTTGTCGGCGAACAGCAGGTACGGGTAGCCGGATTCGAACTGCACCTCGGCGATCGTGGTGAACAACGTGCGCGCGTCGATCATCGTGCGGCGGATGCGCTCGTCGGCGAGCATCTCGCTGTAGTGTGCGGTGATGTCGACGTCGGCGAACGGCATGCCCATCACGCGCTCCACGTCGTAGGGGCTGAACAGCGCCATCGGCTTGCGTTCCTTGGCCAGCTGGAACGTGATGTCGGGGACCACCACGCCCAGCGCGAGCGATTTGATGCGGATCTTCTCGTCGGCGTTTTCGCGTTTGGTGTCGAGGAACTTGAGGATGTCGGGGTGGTGCGCGCTCAGATACACGGCGCCGGCGCCTTGGCGCGCGCCGAGCTGGTTCGCGTAGCTGAACGAGTCCTCGAGCAGTTTCATGACCGGCACCACGCCGCTCGACTGGTGCTCGATGTGCTTGATCGGCGCGCCCTCTTCGCGCAGATTGCTCAGCAGCAGTGCCACGCCGCCGCCGCGTTTGCTCAACTGCAGCGCCGCGTTGATGCCGCGCGCAATAGACTCCATGTTGTCTTCGATGCGCACAAGGAAGCAGCTGACGGCCTCGCCGCGCTGCGCTTTGCCCAGATTGAGGAAGGTGGGGGTGGCGGGCTGGAAGCGTCCGAGCACGATCTCGTCGAGGAACCGCTCGGCTTCTTTTTCATTGCCTGCGGCGAGCGCGAGCGCCACGGCCGCGGCGCGCTGCGTGAAGTCCTCGAGGTAGGTCGCGCCGTCGAATGAGCGCAGCGCGTACGACCGGTAGAACTTGAACGCGCCCACGAACGTGGCGAACTCGTGGCCCAGGCCGGCGGCGCGCGCGTAGAACGCGTCGAGGAACTCGGGGGAGTATTGCTCGAACACGGCACGCTCGTAATAGTCGTGGTCGATCAGGTATTGCAGGCGTTCGGCCGTGCTGTCAAATCTTTTGGTGTTGGGCTCCACGTGCGTGGTGATGAACGCGCGCACGGCGTCGCGGTCTTTGTCGAACTGGATGCGCCCGTCACTGCCGTACAGATTGAGCATGGCGTTGAGCGCGTGGTAGTCCTGCTGTGGGTTCTGGGTCATGGCTGGTCCTGTGACTGGGTACGGAAGAACTCAATGAGTCCTTTTCTGACGGCGCGCACGTCGGCGCTTGTGCCCATGAGCTCGAAGCGGTACATGAGCGGCACATGGCATTTGCGTGCGATGATGGGGCCGGCGGCGGCGTAGGCCGTGCCGAAGTTCGTGTTGCCGGCGGCGATGACCCCGCGGATCCATTGGCGGTTGGCGGGGTCGTTGAGGAACCGCTTGACCTGCACCGGCACGGCTTTGGTGGCCTCGCCGCCGCCGTATGTGGGGCAGATCAACACAAATGGCTCATCGATATGGAGTGGCTTGTCGGCGGGGCGCAGCGGGATGCGCGCGGTGTGGATGCCGGCGTCTTCAAACGCGCAGTGCTCCACGAAGCGCGCCGTGCTGTTCGACGCCGACGAGAAATAGACGACGGCGGCCATTTACTGAAGCAGCCCCTGGATTTTGTCGGGGCGGTAGCCGCTCCAGAAGTCCTGCAGTTCGGAGCCCATGCTCACCATCACCACCGGCGCCTGCGTGAAGCCGGCCTCCTGCAGCAAAGGGATGTTGGCCTCAGTGATTTTGATTTCCCGGTAGTCTAGGCCCATGCGGTTGAGCGCGCGCTCGGTGGCGGCGCACTGCTGGCAGTTGTCCTTGGTGTAGACGGTCACGTGCAGCGTGCGTGTGGTTTCAGTGGTTTCCATGGTGAATGTTGTCATGCGACCACCATATCTTGTGGCTGTTATCTAATTACGCCACTAGATGCAGTGGTTGTGGTTGTGAGCAATGCCACAGTGTGCTGCAAATCGGTGTGGTGGCCGGTGTGTCGGCCATTGGCCCGGATGTGCCTATGTGGGATTTGTCACAGGACCCGCCGCGCACTTTTTTCCGTCCCGGAAAAAAGTGCGCGGGACACACCGGGGCTTGACGCAATAGTGCGCGCTGGAGCGCGCACTATTGCGGGGCAACCCAAAAATGTGGGGAGGCTGCTACCGTGGGGTCAGCATCACAATGGCCACCATAAGGAGAACACGATGGTACTGCACCGCACAATGGGCCCATTCGACACCACGGCGATCGGCCTGGGCGAAATGCCACTGACGATCGAGAACAACCTTGGCCCCAACATGGGCGTGGAGACGATCCACGCGGCCCTCGACGCCGGCTGCCGGCAGATCGACACGGCTTGGGCCTACTACTGCTCGGGCGGCGAGGAGCAGACCGGCGAAAAACTCGTGCGCGAGGCCATGGCCAGCTGGAGCGGCCCCAAGGACGAGGTGCTCATCGCCACCAAGGTTGGCCACTACCGCAACTTCACCGACGGCAAGCCCACATGGGCCGTCGATGGCAGCCCCGAGAACCTGATCCGCCGCGCCAAGGAAAGCGCCTTCGCACTCGGCGTGGACACGATCGACCTGCTGTACTTCCACCGCCCCGATCCGCGCATCCCGTACGGCGAGTCGATCGAGGCGATCAAGCAGCTCGTCGACGAAGGCGTGGCCCGCGAGGCCGGCGTCTCCAACGCCTCCATTGAGCAGATGGACATCGCCCAGGAGATCCTCGGCAACAAGCTGATCGCCGTGCAGAACCAGTTCTCGCCGATCTACACCGAGACCGCGGACACGCTTGAGCACGCGGCGCGCATCGGCATCAGCTTCGTGTGCTGGAGCCCGCTCGGCGGCTTCCGCAAGCCGAAGGACGAGTCGAAGTTCGACCCGTTCCGTGCGATCGCTGACAAGCGCGGCGTGAGCTACCAGCAGGTCGTGCTCGCCTGGGAGCTCGCCAAGGGCGACCATGTCTTCGTAATCCCTGGTGCGCACCGCCCGGCCACGATCCTCGACAGCCTCAAGGCGGGCGACCTGGAGCTCACCCCCGAAGAGCTCGCCACGCTGGGCTGATCCCCACTGCCGGAGGTGGGGTCAGCCGCCCCTGCCTGTACACTGGTCCCTCGTGAATACGCCTGTGATCAAACGTCGTTCCAAACCCGAAGTACTGGCACCGGCCGGCAATCTGCGCGGCCTCATGACCGCCGTGGACTACGGCGCCGACGCCGTCTACTGCGGCGGCAAAGCCTTTGGCATGCGCTCGGCGCCGCGCAACCTGAGCATCGACGACTTCACGCAAGGCGCGCGCTATGCGCATGAGCGCGGCGCGCGCGTCTACGTGACACTCAACATCCTGCCGCGCAACAACGAGGTCACCGCGATCGAACGCTACATCGAGCAGTTGCGCGGCACCGGCGTCGACGCACTGATCGTCACTGACATCGGCGTGCTCATGATGGCGCGCCGCATCGCGCCCGAACTCGAACTGCATGTCTCCACGCAGGCCGGCGTCACGAACTACGCCGCCGCCAATGCGCTTTATGAACTCGGCGCGCGCCGCGTCGTGCTCGCGCGCGAGATGGACCTGCAGGCCGTGCGCGACATCCGCGCCAACATTCCCGACGACCTGGACATCGAGACCTTTGTGCATGGCTCGATGTGCATGGCGTTCTCCGGCCGCTGCCTCATCTCCAATTACCTGACCGGACGCGACGGCAACCATGGCGAATGCGCGCAGCCGTGCCGCTGGAAGTATTCGCTCGTCGAAGAGAAGCGGCCCGGGCAGGTGTTCCCGATCGAGGAGACCGCGCAAGGCACCTATCTGTTCAATTCGCAGGACATGAACATGATGGAGCACCTCGACGACCTGATCGACTCGGGCGCCACGAGCCTCAAGATCGAAGGCCGCTCCAAGAGCGCGTATTATGTGGCGGCCATGACGAACGCCTACAAGAGCGCCGTCAACGAATACATGGTGCAGCGCGGCTTCGAAGACGCCGAGGGCAACGAGCTCAAGCCGTTCCTCGACCGCGTCATCCGTGTGGGCGAACAGGCCATGGAAGATGCCGCCCGGCCTGACTCGATCACGCTGCACGCCGACGAGGCGTTCGCCGGCATGCCGAACTGGGACAGCGCGGTCGACGAAGGCGAGCTGTCGAACCGTCAGGCGCGCCGCACCGGTCTGGAACGCCAAGCCGAATACGCCGAAGACGCCGGTTGGAAGCACGCGGGTGTGCACCCGGCCCCGCCCGTGGAGCTGCCCGATTGGCTGCGTGAGGAGCCGGGCAAGGTGGCGCACCGCGACTACAGCACCGGCTTCTACTACCCCCAGCAGAAGGTCACGCAGAACACCGACCGCAGCGCGTATTTCCGCGATTGGCTCGTGGTGGGCGAGGCGCTCGAATGGACGCCCGAAGACGGCGGCAGGCTCACAATCATGAGCCGCAACAAGATCGAACCGGGCCAGCTCGTCGAGATCCTGCTGCCGGGCGAGGCGCCACTGCAATATATCGTGCCGGCCGAAGGCCTGCGCGACGCCGACGGCGAGCCAGTCGCGCTGATCAACCATCCGGCGCACGTATTCTCGCTACCGATGCCGGTCGAAGTGCCCGTCAACGCGGCGCTGCGCTCGCGCACCAAGCGTCCTACGCTCAAGGCCGAATGACGCCCGCCCGCGCGCATCTACGGTCAGCGAACATGCACGCGCGCCGGTGGAGCGGCTACAGTGGGCGGTATGAATGCACAAGAACCATCGGCGCAGCCCGCCGAACCACAGCAGAACAACCAGCCCGCCGGCGCGGGCGAACACAAGCCAGTGCAGATCAACATGCAGGACCTGCTCGAGGCGGTGCAGTCGCTCGGCAAGAAGACCGTGCAGCAGCAGGACGAAGCCGCGGCGAAGGCCTCGCAGTACGACGAGGCGATCCTCGACAGCTCCGCGATCGAACCGACCGACAGCGAAGGCAATCCGATCCCGGTGACGATCCCGATTGTGCTCGCGCCGAACATCACCGTGGTCTACACCACGCGCTTGGGCGGCGCCAGCACCGACGAATGGGCGCATTTCAATCTGGGCGGCAAATCCGGCGACGTGCCGGACCATGTGCGCGCGAACCGCGACGCGCTCGCGAACGAACTGCACGCCAAGCTCTCGCTCATCAACCAAGTGCATTCGGGCAACGCCATCGACATAGACGAACGCTTCGAGTCCAACCGTTCGTTCGGCTTCGATGCCTCGGGCACGCAGGAAGCCGCGCCCGTGGACGACGTGGAATCGGTGGACGGCGCCGTGCAGATCATCGAAGGCGACGCGCAGGTCAGCACGCAGACCGGCATCGCGCTCGGCGTGTTCGCCGCGGACTGCCTGCCCGTGCTGCTCGCCGACCCGGTGGCCGGCGTGATCGCGGCCGCGCATTGCGGGCGCAAAGGCCTCATGGAAGGCGTCATCGGCTCCACAGTGGAGATGATGAAGACCAAGGGCGCCGACCCCGCGCACATCCTGGCCACGCTCGGCCCCGCGATCTGCGGCGACTGCTATGAGACCGGCGACGCGATCGCCGACGCGTTCGACGCGAAGTTCCCCGGCACGTTCACGCTCACGCGCTTCGGCGGCCCGGGCATCGACATCAACAAGGCCGCACTCATGGCACTCGAGCAGGCCGGGGTGGGCGCCGACCACATCTATTCGTCGCAGCCGCGCGTCAACGCCGCCACACAGTACCTCGCGCAGGACGCCGAACTCGAGCAGCTGTGCCGCGAGGACAACGAGGGCGATCCGCAGCTCGACGAGCGCATCAAGCACATCCGCCACAGCATGTGCACGCTCGAAAACCCGCTGTGGTTCTCGCACCGCCGCGCCCAGCTCGCGCACAAGGCCCACGAAGGCCGCATGCTCGCGCTGATTGTGCGCCACTGACCCATATATTTATTGAATTAAGTAAGGAATCACAATGACCACCGCACAGACCACCCCGGTCGTGGCCGTGGTGCTCGCCGCAGGCTCGGGCCTGCGGTTCGACCCGGCCAATCCCAAACAACTCGTCTCGCTCGCCGGCACGCCAATCGTCGGCTGGAGCATCGCCGCGTTCGAACGCAACCCGCGTGTGACCGACATCCTCGTCGTCGTCAACGCGCAGGTGCGCCAGGCGGTGGAACAGCTCATCGCCGCCGCCGGCTACACCAAGGTGCAGGCTGTGATCGGCGGCGGCGCCGAACGCTCCGACAGCACCGAGGCCGCGCTGCGCATGCTCGCCGACCATGGCGTGCCCGCCAACGCGAAGGTGCTCATCCACGATTCGGTGCGTCCCTTCGTCTCACAGGCCCAGATCGACGGCTGCATCGACGCGCTCGACGAGTTCAAGGCCGCCACCGTGGCCTGCCCGTCGACCGACACGATCCTGCTCACGCAGGACCTGGGCGACCGCGAAACCGTGGTGCAGGTGCCGGAGCGCCGCCATTCGTTCCGCGCGCAGACCCCGCAGGCGTTCCGTTTCGAGACGATCCGCACCGCCTACGACCTGGCCGCCGACGACCCGGATTTCCGCCCGACCGACGACACCCGCGTGGTGGTGGACTACCTGCCCAACGAGCCCGTGGCGGTTGTGGGCGGTTCTCCGCTCAACATGAAGGTGACGACGCAGGACGACATGCCGTTCGCGCAGCTGATCGCCGGTCGTCTGGCTGACCCCGCGCTCTAGACTGGTGCCATGCAGAATGACTGCCGTGGCAAAGCGGTAGTCATTCATTCTTGTCACTTTTCTGCTACGGGTAGTGCTTCTTGTGCTACGGGTAGTGCTTCTACCGCCCACGTCCAAGTAGAACCATTGGAAAATGGCGGTTCATACAGAGAGGTACCGCAAAAAGCACTACCCGTAGCACAAGAAGCACTACCCGTAGCGGTATTGCATATCGATGGGAATATGTCTCATGATGTCCTGACGGATGAGCGTTGCGCCGTCGATGAGCCGCATATTAACCTGTCGTGCATACGCAATAGCGTCGGCTGTGAAATCACTTGTCGTGATGAAGATGGTGCCTTGTGCGAGCTGTGTCGCGTTGGCGCCTTGGAGTTTCTGGAGAACGTGGCGCCCAATGCGGTGCTTGCGGTTGTAGCATTTGCATTCAGCGATAAAAGTGTTCCCATTCGTATCGCAGAGTGTAAGGTCAAACCCTCCATCGCGACTTGGCGGTGTCACCGATGCCTGCCAGCCGAGGTGCCGGAACATATCAGCACAGAAGGGTTCAAATTTCACGGGGTCATCGCTGAATTGCTCAACAATGGCATCGATGCTGCCGGTGTTGTATCGTGTATTCATTCGGCGTAGGATGGCCTCTCGTTTTCGCTGTTCTTCGGCGCAGTATGCGATCGCGACTCCCGCGGCGCGAAGTTGCAGTATCAGGTTATATACAACAAAAGGATTGCTCCCTGCCAATTGCCATTGGCCGATGAACAACTCACTTGAGTGCTGATGGATTCGCATATTGTTTGATCGCCCGGCGTGGGTGCCGTCTTTGTTCCGTCTCTCCCAAGCCGGATAGCGCATTCTGAATATGCCAATGTCTTGAGTCGTGGTTGTGGGGTAGACGAGCATGGTTGGTGGCACATGTATTTTGTAGTGCTTGTAAAACTCTTCGCGATAGCGCTTCTGCTTGTCTTCTTTTCTTTTTTTGTCAATATATTCTATCAATACAGGAATAATTGGTGTCAAAATGATAATGAATATGAAGAAAAGAAAATAATACAGAGCATATGGTGAAGGGTTGCCCATGCGCTTTCTCCCGATGTGTCCACTGCCGGTGGCCCCATGCCGATGATTGGTGGCAGGTGCACGTCTACACTGGGGAATCATGGAGAAACTATCTGTTGTCATCTCGGGGTTCGACCCGTACGAGGGCATCGCGGTCAATCCCGCGCTGATCGTGCCCGACACGCTCGCCAAAGAGGGCATCGCCGTCGATCCCAACGATTTCGAGGACCCGCTGCACGGCGTGGATGTGCGGATCCACGCCGTGCACATGCCGGTCAGCTTCGGCAAGGCATGGCCCATGCTCAAGGAGACGCTCGACCGCGTGCACCCGCACATCGTGATCGCCACCGGACTCAAGCAGGCCGCGCGCGGCATCCTGCTCGAACGCTGCGCGATCAACCTCAAGGACACCACGCGCCCCGACGCCGACAACGTGATCCCCGGGCACCGCGTGATCGACGCAGACGGCCCGGCGGCCTACTGGACCGGCCTGCCGCTGCGCGCGATCCTCAACGCGTTCGCCGCCGACGACATCCCCGCGTCCCTCAGCTCGGACGCCGGCACGTTCGTGTGCAACGCGCTGTTCTACCACCTGCAGGCGTGGGCCGCGCGCCAGCCGAGGCCGACGATGTGCGGGTTCGTCAACCTGCCGCTCGTCAACGAACAACCACACCCGCAGCACGGCCTGCCGCTGGCCCAGCAGATCACCGCCGGGCGTGACGTGGTGCGCGAGGCGGCGCGCTACTACAAGCGGCCCATGGGCCCCGACATTCTGATTCCGTAGCGCGCGCCGGCGCCCGCGCGGTTGCGCTCAATGTGAGTTCCGCGCGTGGTGCGGCGTGGCGTACGCTAAAGTGCAGAGAAGACGCACTCATGCACCAGTCGTGCGTGGGGGAATTGCCAACGAAAGGAAACGACTATGGTGGAGCGGTTCCCGGTCGTGCTGCGAGGGTACGACAAAGAACGCGTGGACGAAGCGATGCTTGCGGCGCAGACCACGATCGACCGCCTGCGTGAGCAGGTCAAGGCCGGCGACGACAACGTGCTGCAGCTGCAGGCCCAACTGCAGGAAGAGAAGAACCGCAAGGCGAGCACAGACAACACCTTCGCCTCGCTCGGCGCCAACGCGCAGCAGATGCTCGCCTCGGCCGAGCAGACGAGCACGGAGCTGCTCGAGCGCGCCAAGAAAGACGCCGCATCCGCGCGCGTCGAAGCGCAGTCCCAGTCGCAGACCCTGATCAACAACGCCAAGCTCGACGCCCAGCACTTGGTCGACGACGCGCAGGCCAAGGCGGACACGCTGCTCAAGAACGCGCAGAACGAGGCGCAGACGATCATCACAAGCGCCCAGCAGGAGGCCGCGCAGTTGCGCGCGTCCACTGCGAAGACCGTCAAGGAGCAGCGTCAGGCACTCGATCTGGAGCTCACCAACTCGCGCGAGGAGCACAACAAGCGCCTCGCTTCGGAGCGCGCCACGCAGGAGCGTGAGCTCTCCGAACAGCAGGCCGAGGCGGCGGCCGCGATCGCGCAGCAGCGCAAGAGCGCGAACGAGGAGATCACGCGCCTCAAGAGCGAGACGAACGACCAGATCGAATCGGCGCTCGCGGACGCCAACAAGAAGCTCGCCGACGTGCGCGAGCAGGTGTCGAAGCTCATGACCGAAGCGCAGCGCAAGGCCGGCGAGATCACCGACGCCGCGAAGTCGCAGGCGCAGGAGATCACCGATTCCGCCGAAGTGAACCGCACGAAGACGATGAGCCAGGTGAACGCGGAAGTGGAGCAGATCCGCGCCGACATCGCCGCCCAGCAGGACGAGGCCACGCAGAAGGTCTCCGAACTGCTCGGCCACTTGGAGGAGCGCCGCGCACAGGCCAAGGAAGAGGCCGAGGCGCAGATCGCCGAAGCCAAGCAGATCCGCGAAGACGCCGACACGTACGCCGCGGACAAGCGCAAAGAGGCCGACAAGACGGCCGCCGAAATCGTCGACAAGGCGAGCCGCGAGGCCGCCGCGCAGATCGAGGAGCGCCGCAAGGCCGCGCAGACCGAGCTCGACGGCCTGCACAAGCGCATCGGCGAACTGCAGAGCCGCGAGGCCGACATCACGCAGCGCGTCTCCGAACTGCGCTCGATGTTCGCCAACGCGTTCGCCGGCTTCGGATTCGGCATGGACAACCAGCATTCCACCGATTCGATGTCGGTCGTCAACGCGTTTGTGGAAAGCGACAACACCGCAGACGGCGACCAGGACGACGACGTGCTGATCGACAACGCGGAGGAGCCGGCCCAGCCCGCGGCCGCGCCGACCGTGCCGCCGCTCGATGCGCCGGCCGCTGACGCCGAGCAGGACGCCGACCATGACCAGGCCGCCGAAACCGAAGTGATCGCCGTGGCCCAGGAGAACGACCGTTCGATGGTCTCCGAAGGCGCCCCCGTGTTCGACCAGCGCGACAACCAGGTGGTGGACGACGAGGACGGCGCGATCAACGACGACACCCAGCTGTCCAGCGACCAGTGACCGCATTCCCCGTACCAAAAGGTCCGGCCCCACGCACCGCCGTGGGCCGGACCTTTTTGCTACGGGTAGTCCTTCCACGCTACGGGTAGTGCTTCCTGTGCTACGGGTAGTGCTTCCTTGGGCAAGTTCCTTGTATGATCGTTGGAAAATGGCGGGTTGGAAGGGGATGGGAGCCGGCAAAGCACTACCCGTAGCGCGGAAGGGACTACCCGTAGCAAAAAAGGGGGTGATGCGCATGCATGGGGCACCGGCTGAGCCACGGGCGCAGCCGCACATATGGGAGTACCCTTGTGCATTGGTATTGATCCACCACCCATATGCATGGAAAGGAACCCGTTTTGCCTCAGCTCGAACCCCTGTCCGTCAACCGACTCGACACCCTGCGCCACGACTTCGACGCCAACAAGTTCAACCGCATGGCCATGAACGCGGTCACGACCGCAGGCATCAACAACGTGGCGCGCAACTACGACCGCGCACGCCTGCTGCAGCGCCGGTTCTCGACCGTGGTGGACAACGGCGAGGCCACGCACCAGGACCATTCGGGCCGCTGCTGGCTGTTCAGCTCGCTCAACGTGGCGCGCTTCGTGGCCAAGAAGAACATGAACCTCAAGGAATTCGAATTCTCGCAGAACTATGCGATGTACTTCGACAAGCTTGAGCGCATCAACTACTTCATGCAGGACATGGCCGGCCTGATCCGCGCGGGCGAGCCGGTCGACTCGCGCCTGTTCCAGCACATGCTGCACGACGTGATGGGCGACGGCGGCCAGTGGACGATGGCCATGAACATCTACAAGAAGTACGGCGCCGTGCCGAAGAGCCTCTTCCCGGAGACCGAATCGTCGAAGAACACCTCGGAGATGAACACGCAGCTGCGCCGCCTGCTGCACACCGCCGTCGCGCACATGCAGGACACCCCGAACGAGATCGACGAGATCATCGCACGCACGGTGGAGGACGGCCACCGCATGCTCACCATCCATTTGGGCGAGCCGCCGAAGTCGTTCCACTGGGAGTGGACCGACGCCGACGGCGTGTTCCACCGCGACGGCGAGATCACGCCGGTCGAGTTCTGGGACAAGTACGTGGGCAGCGCCGACCTGGACAGCTATGTGTGCCTCGTCGACGACCCGCGCAAGGAGCACGCGAAGGGCACGAAGATCGGCATCGAGCACTTGGGCAACGTGGCGGGCGGCGACCCGACCGAATACCTCAACGTGCCGATCGAGTTCATGAAGGACTGCGTGCGCACGATCCTCGTGGAACAGGGCATCCCGGTGTGGTTCGGCGCCGACTGCCACCCGATGATGGACCGCCAGGACGGCGCGTGGGCCGCCGACCTGTTCGAATACGGCGAGGTCTACGGCGTGGACTTCGACATGGACAAGGAGCAGCGCGTGCGCTTCGCCGACTCCGCGATGAACCACGCGATGGCGTTCGTGGGCGTGGACGTGGACGACGACGGCACGACGACCCGACGTTGGCGTGTGGAGAACTCGTGGGGCACGAAGATCGCCGACAAGGGCTACTTCACGATGGCCGACGACTGGTTCGACCAGTACGTGTTCGAGGTGGCGGTGCCGAAGGCCATGCTGCCCGAGGAGTACCGCAAGGCGCTCGGCGAGCCGGCCACGATGCTGCCGGCATGGGACCCGATGGGTGCTCTCGCCTGAGCCCACCCCATGGGGTTTCACCCCGTGTTTCACGCGGCCGCGCCCCGCGCGCGTGGAGATTCTGGAACGCCGGTAGTCAAGTCAACTGGGTTGTTTTACACTGGGTATCCGGTTTCGACCGCGCGCGGCTGGCGCGCCGCGGCGCACAGACAAGAGGAGACAGACAGATGACAGCACTGCGCGGACCTGACAGTTCGCAGGACGCACTGCTCGACGAGCATGCGGTGGTCCCCGAGACCGTGGACGTCAACATACGCCAGCTCGACCCGATTCCGGCGCCACGCTATTTCATCAAGGAACTGCCGTTGACCGACGCGATGCGCGACCTCGTGCTCGACTCGCGCAGCCAGATCCGCGACGTGCTGCACGGCCGCGACGACCGCCTGCTCGCGATCGTCGGCCCCTGCTCGATCCACGACCCGAAGGCCGCGCACGAGTACGCGACGCGCCTTGCCGCGCTCAACCGCGAACTGGGCGACCGCCTGCTGATCGTGATGCGCGTCTATTTCGAAAAACCGCGCACCACGATCGGGTGGAAGGGCCTGATCAACGACCCCGACCTCAACGGCCGCTTCGACATCCGCAAAGGCATGTGGCTCGCGCGCAAGGTGCTCACCGACGTGCTTTCGCTCGGCCTGCCCGCCGCCACCGAATGGCTCGACCCGATCACCCCGCAGTACCTGTGCGACCTGGTCAGCTGGGGCGCGATCGGCGCGCGCAACACCGAAAGCCAGGTGCACCGCGAGCTCGCGAGCGGCATGAGCATGCCGATCGGCTTCAAGAACGCCACCGACGGCTCGATCAAGCCGGCCGCCGACTCCTGCTTCTCCGCCGCCAACGAACACCACTTCCTCTCCATCAACTTGGACGGCCAGGTGATCTCGGCCGAAACGAAGGGCAACCCGGACTGCCATCTCGTGCTGCGCGGCTCGAGCTGTGGCCCCAACTACGATCCCGTTTCGGTGGCCCGCGCCCTCGACGACCTCAAGGCCTCGAAGGCGGCCGGCCCGAGCGACCACGGCCTCATCATCGACGCCGCGCACGGCAACTGCGGCAAGGACGAAGTGGTCGAAGCGCAGGTGATCGAAGACATCGCCTCGCGTGTGGCCGCCGGCGAACGCGGCATCCTGGGCATCATGATGGAAAGCTTCCTCGTGGGCGGCCATCAGGACCCGGCCCCGCTCGACCAGCTCGTCTACGGGCAGTCGGTGACCGACGCCTGCGTGCCGTGGGACCGCACCGAACAGGTGCTGCGCGAGCTCGCCGACGCCGTGGCCACCCGCCGCGCCACCGCCGAGTGAACGCACCACCACCATCCACACCACTATTGAGGGGGCATCATGCCGCGAATCGTCGTGAGCGGTGTGCCGACAACCGCGAGCCGCCATATCGCCGTCCTTGACGGCATGCGCGCGCTCGCGATCATCGGGGTGATCGGCTACCACACGCGCCCCTCACTGCTGCCGGGCGGATTCCTGGGCGTCACGCTGTTCTTCGTGGTCAGCGGGTTCCTGCTCACGCGCAGCATGGTCAACCTGTTCGAACGCCTGCGCTTCTCGTACCCCCACTTTCTGCGCGGCCGTGTGCGCCGCCTCTGGCCGAGCGTGCTCGCCACCATCGCGGGCACGGCGATCCTCGTGTACTGCATGGCGCCGTCGCTGCTGCCCAAGGTGCGTGGCGACGCGCTGCCAAGCGCGCTGTTCTACAGCAACTGGTCGTTCATCTTCCGCAAACTCTCGTATTTCCAAGCGGCCGGCCTGCCTTCGCCACTGACGCACCTGTGGTTCACGAGCCTCATCATGCAGTTCTATGTGCTGTGGCCGTTGCTGTTCGTGCTGATCTTCCAACTCTGTCGTTCGCGCGTCGCGCGTGCGGCCGTCATCGGCGCGCTCGCATTGGCGTCGTCGCTCGAGATGCTGCTGCTGTACACGCCCGGGCAAGACACCTCGCGCATCTACTACGGGCTCGACACGCGCGCCGCCGAACTGCTCGTCGGCGCCGCGCTCGCCGTGCTGATGCACCGGCGCGCGGGCCGCCAGGACGACGAGTTCGCACACGACCCGCCGCGCTGGCAGTTCTTCAGCCGCACGGTGCATGTGCGCGGGCGCGAACTGCGCGTCACCGGCCAGCAGCTCGTCAACGCGCTCGGTTTCGCGCTGCTCGTGGTGTTCTGCGTCTGCTTCGCCGTCGTCGACCCGCAGTCGGCGTGGCTCTACTGCGGCGGCTATCTGCTGTTCGCGCTGCTCGCCGCCGCCATGATCTGGGCAGGCATGCACTCGGGCGTGTTCATGCGCGCGATGGGCGCCAAGGTGTGCAGCTACATCGGCTCGCGTTCGTTCTCGCTGTATCTGGTGCATTATCCGCTGCTCGTGGTGCTCAATCCGGCCACGCGCACCACGCCGCTGCCATGGTGGGGCTATCTCGGTCAGTTCGCGCTCATCCTGGCGGTGGGCGAGGTCTTCTTCCAGCTCATCGAGGCGATGCGCGGCACGCCGTGGCTGCCGTGGCTCACCCGCGCACAATCGGCGGATGGCTCCGTGCAGGGGACGGCCGGCGAGCGCCTTGGCCGCCGTTTCGCCGCCTCCGGCAATGCCGCCGTGCGTGCGATCGGCATAGCGGGCGGGCGTTTCGCCACGCTCACCGCACGCCTGCGCCCGGGCGCCGTGGTGGGCATCGTCGCCGGCGTGCTGGCCGTGCTGGTGCTCATGCTGCCGCTCAACTGGCAGGCGATCGCCCACGCGCGCGCCGTGCAGCTGCGCCCCGAACTCGCGCTCACGGCCGAACAGGCGCGCAAACAACTCGCCACACAGACCCCGCAGCCGCAGCAGCCGTCATCCGCCTCGCCCACGCAAACCGCGCAACCGCAGGTGAGCGCGCTCAAGGTACCCAACAACCTCGACCCCTCGCGCTGGCAGTGCGACGCCGCCGCGCAGCAGTGCAGCGTGCGCATGCTCATGATCGGCGATTCGGTCACGGCGGGCGTGGCGCAGACGCTGCAACAGCACTTCCCGCAGGCGCACATCGACGGCGCGGTGAGCCGGCAGTTCGCCACGGGCGAGGACCTGCTCGCCCAGTTCCTGGGCAGTGGCGAGGACCCGCAGGTCATCGTCTTCGCGCTCGGCACGAACGGCGCCGCCACGCCCGAACAGGCCGAGCATGTGGTGCAGCTCGCCGCGGGCCGGCCGCTGTATTTCGTCACGGCGCTCGCGCCGGTGGATTGGACCGCCGCGTCGAACGCCACGTTCCAGCAAGTGGCCGCCGCGCACCCCAACGTGGGGATCATCGACTGGTCCGCGCTCGCCACCGCCCACCCCGAATACCTGTACGACGACGGCACGCACCCCAACGAGCTGGGCACGCAGGCGTACGAGCAGCAGCTGTACAACGCGCTGTGCCCGCACGACTGATGCGGCGCGCGCACGGTGTTATCGTAGAGGCAGCAATCAGCGAAGGAGGAGCACGGCATGGCACACGACCCGCATACGCCGCAGTTCGAGGACCACACGCGCGCCATCGCGCAAGGCAGGCCGCTCACGTATACGCCCGAGCAGCTGCACGCCGTGCACCAGATCGTGGCCGAAGGCGGCAATCCCCTCACCGACATGCATGATCTGCCGCGGTGGGAGGACGAAGTGGGCATCGACCGCATCATCAACCGCCGTGTGATGGAGCTGGATCCGCTGCCCACGCCCGCGCAGGTGCTCTCCGAACTGCCGTTGGACGCCAGTGCACGCCATCTGGTCGCCTCCTCGCGTGACGAGATCCGCGCATGCCTGTATGGGCAGGACGACCGTCTGCTCGTGCTTGTGGGACCGTGCTCCGTGCACGACCCGGCCGCCGCGCTCGATTACGCGCGCCGGCTCGAGCATGTGCGCCGCGAACTCGAGAACGAACTGCTCATCGTGATGCGCGTCTATTTCGAAAAACCGCGCTCGACGGTGGGGTGGAAGGGCCTGATCAACGACCCGGACATCGACGGCAGCCACAACATCCAAAAGGGCCTGCTGCTCGCGCGCAAGACATTGCTCGACGTGCTCGGCGCCGGTCTTGCGGCGGCCACCGAGTTCCTGGAGCCCACAAGCCCGCAGTACATCTCCGACGCGGTGAGCTGGGGTGCGATCGGCGCGCGCAACACCGAAAGCCAGGTGCACCGGCAGCTCGCGAGCGGGCTGTCGATGCCGATCGGCTTCAAGAACGCCACCGACGGCTCCGTCAAGGCCGCGGTCAACGGCTGCTTCGCCGCCGCCCAACAACACACGTTCTTCGGCATCGACCACATGGGCCGCGCCTGCGCCGTCGAGACGATCGGCAACCCCGACTGCCATGTCGTGCTGCGCGGGTCGAGCTCGGGGCCGAACTACGACGCCGATTCGGTCGCGCAGGCCATGGAGGCGGTGCGCGCGCAGATGCCCGCCGATTCGGCCGCCGCACATGGTCTGATCATCGACTGCTCGCACGGCAACTCCGGCAAGGACGACGTGCGTCAGGCGCATGTGGTCCGTGAGATCGCCGCGCGCGTGGCCCAAGGAGAACCCGGTATCACCGGCATCATGATGGAAAGCTTCCTCGAAGGAGGCAACCAGCCGGCCGCGCCGCTCAACCAGCTCGTCTACGGCAAGTCGATCACCGACAAATGCCTCAGCTGGCCCGTCACCGAACAACTGCTGCACGAGCTCGCCGAAGCCGTGCGCACCCGCCGCTGGAACTGACCGCACCATCAACGAATCGAGGAACCATGACCCGTACCGTCGCCATCATCAGCGCCCTGGAAGAAGAGGCCGCGCACATCGCCGACGCGTGCACCAACGTGCGCGAGGAGCACCGCGCGAGCCTCGCCGTGCTGCACGGCGAACTCACCACGGACGCCGGCGAGCCGCTGCGCGTGGTCATCGCGGTGGGCGGCATGGGCCTGGTGAACGCCGCGGCCACCACGCAATACCTCATCGACTGCGCCGAACCGGACGCCGTGATCTTCTCCGGCATCGCCGGCAACCTCAACCCCGAACTGCACGTCAACGACATCGTGCTCGGCGGCACGCTGCGCTACCTCGACACCGACATGCGCCTCGTGGGCCAGTGGAAGCCCGGCACCCCGGAGTTCCACTCCGACCCGCAGCTGATCGCGCTCGCCGAGAATGTACTGAGCGAGATGGGCATCAACCACATCACCGGCGTCATCGCCTCGGGCAATTACTTCGTGGATTCGCCCGAGCAGATCGAACGCGTGATCAGCCTCACGCACGCCGACGCGGTGGAGATGGAAGGCGCGGCAGTCGTGCATGTGGCCGCGCGCAACGACGTGCCGGCGCTCGTGATCCGCGCGATGAGCGACAACGCGGACACTGATTACGAGGAGTTCCGCGACTTCGACATCTCCGAATACGCCGACACCGCCGCGCACATCGCCGTCACGATGCTGCGGCGCATGTAGCCAGGCGTCGCGCGCAATGCGAACGAGAAGGGGGAGCGCGATATGCCGGCGGTAGGAATCGTGGCCGTGCTCGGTGCGGCCCTGCTCGTGGTGCTCGTCGCGTCCCTCATCGCCTATCAGGCGGGGCGCGCGCGTGAACGAGACCGGTCACCAAGCGTGGCCGCCCTGTTCGATGGCGTCGCCGACCCGGACGCCGTCGATGGCGAGCGCCGCATGCTCGCGATGCTCGGGGAGTCCGTCATCATCACCGACGTGCATGGCAACGTCATCGTGTCGAACACCGCGGCCGCGGAGCATGGCCTCGTGTTCGACGGCCGTCTGACCGACGATGGCGTCCGCGGGCTCATCGCCAGCGCCGTGGAAGGCCGCGAGCCGGTGCATGCGGACATCGAACTCGACGGGGGACCACAGGCGCGGCATATCGCCGTGACCGCGCAGCCGATATCCGCATGCCGCGTGGCCGTGGTGTGCACCGACACCGGCTACCGGCGGAGCGTGGACCGCATGCGCCGCGACTTCGTGACGAACGTGTCCCACGAACTGAAGACGCCGGTCGGCGCGATCATGCTGCTCAGCGAGACGATCGCCGACGCGGGCGATGACGTGGAGATGATCCGGCATTTCGCAGGCCGCATCGGCATGGAGGCGCAACGGCTCGACGGGCTGGTGCGCAGGCTCATCGAACTGGGGCGCATGCAGGGCACCGGCGACCGGCCGAAACAGGCGGTCGACGCGCGCGACCTGGTGCACGGCGCCATCGCCGACACCGAGGTGACCGCCGCCGCACGGCATACGGATGTGCGCATGCGCGACGGTGCCGGGGGCCGGCCGCTCGCCGTGTGCGTGGATGCCACCGCTGTGCACATCGCTCTCAAGAACCTCGTGGAGAACGCGATCAACTATTCGCCAGAGCGCAGCGACGTGACCGTCGACATCACACAGGCGGATGGCCATGTGCGCATCCGCGTCATCGACCATGGCGTCGGCATCCCGCAGCCGCTGCAGGGGCGCATCTTCGAACGGTTCTACCGCGTCGACCCGGCACGCTCGCGCCTCACGGGAGGCACCGGTCTCGGATTGTCGATCGCGAACCACCATATCCGCGCCAACGGTGGCACGATAGACGTGTGGTCGAAGCCCGGCGAAGGCTCGACCTTCACCGTGGCGCTGCCGCTCGCCGGCACCGCCGGCAACATGGACAAGGAGCATGAACGATGACACGCATACTCGTCGTCGAAGACGAGCCGTCCTACCTTGAGCCGCTGCTCTTCCAACTGGCGCGCGAAGGCTACGAGGCGCATGGCGCCGCAAGTGGTGAGGAAGGGTGGGCGCTCTACGAGGAGATGCCCTTCGACCTGGTCATCCTCGACCTCATGCTCCCCGGCATATCGGGCATGACGCTCTGCCGGCGCATCCGTGAGACACATCCGGTGCCCATCATCATGGTGACCGCGAAATCGACGGAGAACGACGTGATCGTGGGCCTTGAAATCGGGGCCGACGACTATGTGACCAAACCATATTCGTTCCGTGAGCTGCTCGCGCGCATCCATGCGGTGCTACGCCGCAGCCTCGAGCCGCAGTCCAACAGCGCGCCGGTGGCCGATGAGACACTCGTCTGCGGGCCGGTGTCCATGGACGTGGCCTCGCACGAAGTGCGCATCAACGGCGTCCTCACGGCGTTCCCACTCAAGGAATTCGAGGTGCTCGAATACCTGATGCGCAACAAAGGGCGTGTGCTGACCCGGCAGCAGCTCATCGGCCGGGTGTGGGGCAGTAATTATGTGGGCGACACGAAGACCCTCGACGTGCACATCAAACGCATCCGCGCGAAGATCGAGCACGATCCCTCGAACCCGTCGATGCTTACGACCGTGCGCGGGCTCGGCTACCGGATCAGCGGCGAACCTTCACACTGAGTTCATGTTCACCGGCCATCGGCATCGCCGTCCTCCCGTACACTGGTGTGGTCGGATAGAATGGCATCGTGACCAAAGGAAACCACATGCATACCAATCTTGCGCGGCGCGCGTTCGCGGCATTGTGTGGCGTGGCGCTCGCCGTTGCCGCAGCGGCATGCGGAGACAACACGGATCCGTCGGACCGGCCGGTCTCCAACGCCTCGTCGATCTCGGGCAGTTTCGCCGGCGCCGGCGCGTCATCCCAGCAGACGGCCGTCGAAGCATGGATCGCGGGCTACCAGAAGACCAACCCGGACGCGAAGATCTCGTACAATCCGTCCGGTTCCGGGGCGGGCGTCGTCACGTTCCTGACGGGTGCGACCGTCTGGGCCGGGTCCGACAAACCGCTCGACAGCGCGCAGGTCGAGGAATCCAAGCAGGTGTGCAGCGGCAGCACCGCGTTCGATGTGCCCGTCTACATCTCGCCGATCGCGATCGTCTTCAATCTGCGGGGCGTGTCCGACGCGGGCAAGCACATCAACATGGACGCCGCCACGATCGCGAAGGTGTTCAACGGCAAGATCACGCGTTGGAACGACCCGACGCTGGCCAAGCAGAACCCGGACCTCGACCTGCCGGACCTGCCGATCACCGTGGTGCACCGTTCCGACAAATCCGGCACGACGCTCAACCTGCTCGAATACCTCAAGGCGACGGCCGGCAAGGACTGGCCATACCAGCTTTCCGAAAACTGGCCGAACGATGTGGGGCAGGGCGCCAAGGGCACCTCCGGTGTCATCAGCACGATCGACCAGGCGAACGGCACCATCGGCTACGCCGACCTTTCGCAGGTGGGTGACATGGGCACCGTCGCCGTCAAAGTCGGCGACGAGTACACCGAGATCTCGGCCGACGCCGCGTCGAAGGCCGTGGCCGATTCCAAGCTCGACGAATCCGTTCCGGGCGCCAACCGCGTCGTTCTGGACATCAACCATGCCACGACGGAGCCAGGCGCGTACCCGATCGTGCTCGTCTCGTACGACATCGCATGCCCCATCTACCGCGATGAGAACACGGCGCGTTTCGCAAAGTCATGGCTTGGGTACATCACCGGCAAGGCAGGGCAGGACCAGGCGAAGAACGCGACCGGTTCCGCCCCGCTCCCCGAGAACATCGCCCAATACGTGCGCGCATCGATAGACGCCATTGAAGTGAAGTGAGGCCCATGTCCACGGCATCGAAACCATCAGCATCGCCCGCTGCGTCGTCGCTGACGCAACCGGTCAACGGGCAGAAGGCGGACCGCGTGTTCCGCGGCGTCGCCTATGCATGCGGCATCCTCATCCTCGTCACCCTCGCGGCGGTCGCCCTGTTCCTGCTGTTCCGTGCATGGCCGCTCATCGGCGGCGACCAGCAGGCGAACAGCGCGGTCATCGAGAACTTCACCGGCGGCAAAGCCAAGAGCTTCTGGGGGTATGTGGGCCCGCTGCTGTTCGGCACCGTGCTCGTGGCGGCGCTCGCGCTTGTGCTCGCGTTCTTCGTCTCGATCGGCATCGCGCTGTTCATCTCGCATTACGCACCCAAGCGCCTCGCAGCGGTGCTCAGCTACATCGTCGACATCCTCGCTGCGATCCCCTCGGTCATCTACGGCCTATGGGGAGGCCTCGTGCTCGTGCCGGCGATCTACCCGTTCTGGAACTGGATCGCCGAATACCTCGGCTGGATCCCGCTGTTCGCCGGGCCGGCCGCGAACCCGCCGCGCACCGTGGCGACCGTGGCGCTCGTGCTCGCGATCATGATCCTGCCGATCATCACGTCGATCGCCCGCGACATCTTCCTGCAGACGCCGAAGCTCCTCGAAGAGGCGGCCCTTGGCCTGGGCGCCACCAAATGGGAGATGATCAAACTGTCGGTGCTGCCGTTCGGCAAATCCGGCGTCATCTCGGCGTCGATGCTCGGCTTGGGACGTGCCCTCGGCGAGACGATGGCCGTGCTCATGATCCTGTCTCCCGGCCTCAAATACTCGTTCAAGCTGCTGCAGGCGTCGCAGAACCAGACCATCGCCGCGAACATCGCCGCACAATACCCGGAAGCTGACGGCATCGGCGTCTCGGTGCTCATCGGCACGGGCCTTGTGCTGTTCGTCATCACGTTCCTGGTGAATCTGCTCGCGCGCCGCATCACCGAGAAAGCGGGGAAGTGATGACCCAGACGAACCCCACCGGCACCGCACACACGCCGACGGCGGATGCGGCGCCCGTCATCGATTTCGACAAGTTCAAGCCGACGCGGTCGTACACGGCCGCGCGCAAACGCAAAGACATCGCGATGCGCGCGCTTATCATCCTCGCGTTCATCGTCGCGCTCATCCCGCTCATCTCGGTGCTGTGGACGACGCTTGTGCGGGGCTTCCGCCGTCTCAACTGGGATTTCCTGGGCCACAACATGACGAACGTCATCGGTGGCAACCCAACGCCGTCGGGCGGCTATGGCGGCATCCTGCATGCGATCATCGGCACGTTGGAGATCACGCTCGGCGCGATGCTCATCTCGATCCCGATCGGCGTCATGTGCGCCGTGTACCTCATCGAATACGCCGGCGGGTCGAAACTCGCGCGCACCATTCACCTGCTCGTGGACGTCATGAGCGGCATCCCGTCGATCGTGGCTGGCCTCTTCGCCTATTCGATGTTCGCGATCCTCGTGGGGCCGGGCACGCTCAACGGGTTCGAGGGGTCGGTCGCGCTGTCGCTGCTCATGATCCCGACCGTGGTGAAGACCACCGAGGAGATGCTCAAGATCGTGCCGAACGACCTGCGTGAGGCGTCGCTCGCTCTCGGTGTGACCAAGCAGCGCACCATCACCAAGGTCGTGTTGCGCACCGCGCTTTCGGGCATCGTCTCCGGGTCGATCCTCGCGATCGCTCGCGTCATCGGCGAAACGGCGCCGCTGCTCATCACGGCCGGGTACATCGTCTCGACGAACGCGAACCTGTTCGGCGGCGAGATGACGACGCTGCCGGTGTACGTGTACCAGGAGTATTCGAAGTACCGCGCGAACTGCCCGGCGGACGCCGCAAGCGGATGTGTGACGACGATCCCGATGGAGCGCGCGTGGTCCGCCGCGCTCGTGCTCATCGTCATCGTGCTCGTCCTCAACCTCATCGGCAGGATCGTCGCGAAAGTGTTCGCGCCGAAGAAGAAATAGACGGCAAGCCCTTCACAATCGTCTGAACAGCAAGGAAAGAATGTATGGGACAGCAAATTGATGTCAATCATCTCAACATCTACTACGGTAGTTTTCTCGCGGTGGAGGATGTCAATCTGCACATCGCCGCGAACAAGGTGACGGCGTTCATCGGGCCGTCCGGTTGCGGCAAATCGACCGTGTTGCGCACGCTCGACCGCATGCATGAGATCACGCCGGGCGCGCACTGCACGGGCGAGGTGCTGCTCGAAGGGCAGAACCTGTACGCCCCGGATGTCGACCCGGTGGCTGTGCGCCGTGACATCGGCATGGTCTTCCAGCGGCCCAACCCGTTCCCCACCATGTCGATCAGGCAGAACGTGCTCGCCGGCGTCGCGCTCAACAACCGGAAGATCTCCAAGTCGGACGCCGATGACCTTGTGGAGTGGGCGTTGCGCGGCGCGAACCTGTGGAACGAGGTCAAGGATCGTTTGGACAATCCGGGCATCGGCCTGTCGGGTGGCCAGCAGCAGCGCCTGTGCATCGCGCGCGCCGTGGCCGTGCACCCGCAGGTGCTGCTCATGGACGAGCCGTGTTCGGCGCTTGACCCGATTTCGACGCTCGCGGTGGAGGATCTGATCGAGGAACTCAAGCAGGACTACACGATTGTGATTGTGACGCACAACATGCAGCAGGCGGCGCGTGTGGCCGACTATACCGCGTTCTTCAACCTCAAGGCGGTGGGCCAGCCCGGGCACCTGGAGTACTTCGCGGACACGTCCACGATGTTCAACAACCCGCAGAACGAAGAGGCGGAACGCTACGTGTCGGGCCGCTTCGGCTGATCCGCACGCAAGTCCATGCATCGGGGTCTTCCAAGGGAGGGCCCCGATTTTTTGTATCGGGACGGCGCATACGCGGGCGTGCCCCACAACGTTGTCCGACTGTTCACCGTGTGTTCACCTGAACTGGTTTTCGGCACCACCACGCGGTTTTACGCTGGGAGTGTAATGCACAACCAGACGAAATCAGGTGGTTTCGTCGACGTCTTGAAAAGAGAACACACAGCTCATGAACAACCACATGGTGACCCGTTCGCTCGCCGCGGTATGCGGCGTAGGTCTGCTCGCTTCCCTCGCGGCCTGCGGAGACAACACCGCCGCCTCGGAAAGCACATCGGCCACGAAGGATGGCGTCGCATCGCTCACCGGTGAATACGCCGGCGCCGGCGCGTCATCCCAACAGACGGCCGTCGAAGCATGGATCGAAGGGTTCCGTTCCCAGGCGCCCAACGCCACCGTCGCCTACAACCCGTCCGGTTCGGGTGCGGGCGTGAGCACATTCCTGACCGGCTCGACCGTCTGGGCGGGCTCCGACAAGGCATTGAGCGCCGAGGAGGTCGAACGGTCGAAGAGCGTATGCGCGTCGGGCACCGCGTTCGATGTGCCCGTCTATGTCTCCCCGATCGCCGTGGCATTCAACCTCGACGGCATCTCCACCGCGGGCAAGCACGTCAACATGGACGCCGCGACCATCGCGAAGGTCTTCAACGGCGAAATCACCCGATGGAACGACCCGGCGATAACCGAACAGAACCCGGGGCTCGACCTGCCCAACCTCACCATCACCGTGGTCCATCGTTCTGACAAGTCGGGCACGACGCTCAACTTCGTCAGCTACCTCAAAGACGTGGCCCCAAGCGCGTGGCCCCACGACCTTTCCGAGAACTGGCCGAACGAAGTGGGGCAGGGCGCCAAGGGCACATCCGGCGTCGTCTCCACGATCAAGCAGGCCAACGGCACCATCGGCTACGCCGACTTCTCGCAGGTGGGCGACCTGGGGACGGTCGCCGTCAAGGTGGGCGGCGACTACACGCCCATATCGGCCAGTGCCGCGTCGAAGGTCATCGCGGATTCGCCGGTCGACACCAGCGTCGACGGTGACAACCGTATCGTCGTCGACATCAACCACAAGACCGCGGCCACCGGCGCGTACCCGATCGTGCTCGTCTCGTACGACATCGTGTGCCCCGCGTACAAGGAGTCCAAGGACGCGACATTCGCCAAGGCGTGGCTCACCTACGTCACCAGCGCCGAAGGGCAGAAGGCCGCGCAGGACGCCGCCGGCACCGCACCATTGCCAAGCAACCTGGCGGGCAAGATCACGGCGTCGATCGATCAGATCAAGGTCGGCTGACGCACCATGACCAGTACGACCCGTACCAGCGAACGGCACAATGACGCGCTCCGGCGCGCCAACGGGGCCATGGCCGACCGTCTGTTCAAAGGGGCGGCCTACGGCAGCGGGCTGTTGATCCTCGGCCTGCTCGCCGCGGTCGCCGTCTTCCTGCTCATGCGCGCATGGCCCGCCGTGGCCGGTCCGCGCAGCGCGACCCAGGAGGTCATCGCGAGTTTCACTGGCGGCCGGTTCGACTCGTTCGTGCACTACGTCGGGCCGCTCCTCTTCGGTTCGGTCCTCGTCGCCGCGCTCGCGCTTGCCATCGCGTTCTTCGTCTCCATCGGCATCGCGATCTTCATCTCGCAGTACGCGCCACGGCGCCTCGCCGCCGGCCTCAACACCGTCGTCGATCTGCTCGCCGCGATTCCCTCGGTCGTCTACGGCCTGTGGGGCGCGCTCGTGCTTGTGCCGGCCACTTACCCGTTCTGGGATTGGACGGCGCAGCATCTGGGCTGGATCCCATTGTTCGCCGGCCCCGCCGCCAATCCGCCGCGCACCGTCGCCACCGTCGCGCTCGTGCTGGCCGTCATGATCCTGCCGATCATCACTTCGATGACGCGCGACGTGTTCATGCAGGCGCCGTGGCTGCACCAGGAGGCGGCGCTCGCGCTCGGCGCGACGAAGTGGGAGACGATCAAGCTCGCGGTGCTGCCGTTCGGCAGATCCGGCATCATATCCGCTTCGATGCTCGGCCTGGGTCGTGCGCTCGGCGAGACGATGGCCGTGCTCATGATCCTGTCCCCGGGATTCGGCTATTCGTTCAACCTGCTCGAAGCGTCCAAAGACCAGACCATCGCCGCGAACATCGCCGCGCAATACGCGGAGGCGAACAATCTGGGCGTCAGCGTGCTCATCGCGACTGGACTGGTGCTCTTCGCGATCACGTTCGGCGTGAATTACGCGGCGCGCAGACTGACACGGAAGGCAACCTTATGACGACAATCGATCACGGCGCACTGCTCGACACGCAGCACATGATCCCCGACATCGACGCATTCAAGACGTCGCGCTCCACGGCCAAGGCGCGCGCACGCAAGGACCAGATCATGCGGGTCCTGTTCACGGCCACGTTCGTGGTCGCCACGATCCCGCTCGTCTCACTGCTGTGGACCACGGTGGCCAATGGCGCGAAACGTCTCAACGTCGGGTTCCTCACCCACAACATGACCGGCGTCATCGGCGGCAACCCCACGGTCGTCGGCGGCTATGGCGGCGTGCTGCACGCGATCATCGGCACGTTGGAGATCACGCTCGGCGCGATGGCCATCTCCATCCCCATCGGCGTCATGTGCGCCGTGTACCTCATCGAATACGCGAAAGACGGCCGGCTCGCCAAGACGATCCGCCTGCTCGTGGACGTCATGAGCGGCATCCCGTCGATCGTCGCGGGCCTCTTCGCACTCTCGCTCTTCGCGATCGTGTGCGGTCCCGGCACGTTCAACGGGGTCGAAGGGTCAGTCGCGCTCGCGCTGCTCATGCTGCCCACGGTGTGCAAATCCTCGGAGGAGATGCTCAGGATCGTGCCGAACGAGCTGCGCGAGGCGTCCCTCGCATTGGGCGTGACCAAGCAGCGCACCATCACCAAGGTCGTGTTGCGCACCGCGCTGCCCGGCATCGTCTCCGGTTCGATCCTCGCCGTCGCGCGCGTGATCGGCGAGACCGCGCCACTGCTCATGACGGCAGGCTACATCGTCTCGACGAACGTGAACCTATTCAGCGGGCAGATGACGACTTTGCCGGTGTACGTGTACCAGGAATATTCGAAACTCACCGCGAACTGCCCGCCGAACGCCGGCGCGTCATGTGTGACGACGATCCCGATGGAGCGCGCGTGGTCCGCCGCGCTCGTGCTCATCGTCATCGTGCTCGTCCTCAACCTCATCGGCAGACTCGTCGCGAAGATCTGTTCGGTCAGCACCGAACGCTGAAAGGAACTCCCCGCCATGGGACAACAGATTGATGTCAACCATCTCAACATCTACTACGGTGACTTCCTCGCGGTAGAGGACGTCAACATCAACATCGCCGCCAACAAGGTCACCGCGTTCATCGGGCCGTCCGGTTGCGGCAAGTCGACCGTGTTGTGCACGCTCGACCGCATGCATGAGATCACGCCGGGCGCGCACTGCACGGGCGAGGTGCTGCTCGAAGGGCGCGACCTGTATGCGAAAGACGTGGATCCGGTGGCCGTGCGCCGTGACATCGGCATGGTCTTCCAGCGGCCCAACCCGTTCCCCACCATGTCAATCCGCGAGAATGTGCTCGCGGGCGTGCGCCTCAACAACCGGAAGATCACGAAGTCGGACGCCGATGACCTTGTGGAGTGGGCGTTGCGCGGCGCGAACCTGTGGAACGAGGTCAAGGACCGTTTGGGCCATCCCGGCGTGGGGTTGTCGGGTGGCCAGCAGCAGCGCCTGTGCATCGCGCGCGCCGTGGCCGTGCACCCCACCGTGCTGCTCATGGACGAGCCGTGTTCGGCGCTTGACCCGATTTCGACGCTCGCGGTGGAAGACCTGATCGAGGAACTCAAGCAGGACTACACGATTGTGATTGTGACGCACAACATGCAGCAGGCGGCACGCATCGCCGATTACACGGCGTTCTTCAACCTCAAGGCGGTGGGGCAACCCGGTCACCTCGAGTACTTCGCCGACACCGCCACGATGTTCAACAACCCGCAGAACGAAGAGGCGGAACGCTACGTCTCCGGCCACTTCGGCTGATCGGGGTTGATACGCCGGGCCTGTGTGTCAGCCCGTCAGAGTGCCTGTTTGTTCGCTTCGGTCGTAGTGTTCGATGTGCGTCGCCGCGGGTCGGCAACATCCCGAACACATTCGCGTGGTAGCTTCGTGCTGTTCCGCCCTCGGGCGGGCATCAACAACGAAGGTTTCACGAGAAGAAAAAACAGGTTTCCATGGAGAAGTTTTTCCATTTGAAAGAGAACGGCACGTCCGTGTCGACCGAGTTCATGGCCGGCCTCACCACGTTCTTTGCGATGTCCTACATCATCATCGTCAACCCGCAGATCCTTTCGCAGACCGGCATGCCGTGGGGCGGCGTCTTCCTCGCCACCATCATCGCGTCCATCGTCGGCACGCTCGTCATGGGCCTGTTCGCGAACGTGCCGTATGCGCTCGCTCCGGGCATGGGCCTCAACGCGTTCTTCACCTACACCGTCTGCTTCGGCCTCGGCTTCACGTGGCAGGAGACGCTGTGCATGGTATTCCTGTGCGGTCTGATCAACATCCTCATCACGGTCACCAAGGTGCGCCAGATGATCATCCGCGCCATCCCCGATGCACTGCAGCACGCGATCGGCGGCGGCATCGGCCTGTTCGTGGCATACGTGGGCCTGCTCAACGTGGACCTCATCACGTTCTCCACGAAAGACGCCGAGTCGGCCGGCAAGGGCCTGTCCACCGGCGCCACGCCGGGCCTCGCCACGCTCAACAGCCCCACGCTGTGGCTGTTCCTCATCGGTCTGCTGCTCGTCATCGTCTTCACGATCCTCAAGATCAAGGGCGGCATGCTGCTCGCCATCGTCATCACCACGGTCATCGGCATCCCGATGGGCCTGACCACGATGAACAACTCGATCTCGATCGGCGACGCGTTCGGCCAGCTGCCGCAGACATTCGGCGCGCTGTTCACCGGCGAGGGCTTCGGTTCGCTCTTCTCGAACCCAGGGCGTCTGCCGCTCGTGCTCGTCACGATCTTCGCGTTCTCGATGTCCGACGTGTTCGACACGCTGGGCACGTTCATCGGCACCGGCCGCCGCACCGGCATCTTCTCGAAGGCCGACGAGGAATCGGCTGAGAACGGCTCCGGCTTCAAGACCAAGATGGACAAGGCGCTCTTCGCCGACTCCGTGGCCACGTCGATCGGCGCGATCTTCGGCACGTCGAACACCACTACGTACGTCGAATCGTCCGCCGGCATCGCCGCGGGCGGCCGCACCGGCCTCACCTCGGTCTTCGTCTCGCTGTTCTTCGCGCTGTCGATCTTCTTCGCCCCGGTCGTCTCCGCCGTGCCGAGCGCGGCCACGGCCGGCGTGCTCGTCATCGTCGGCTGCATGATGGCGGCCTCGCTCAAGGAAGTTCGTTGGGACGACATCAGCGAGGCGATCCCGGCGTTCTTCGCCTCGGTGTTCATGGCGTTCGCGTACTCGATCAGCTACGGCATCGCCGCTGGCTTCATTACGTACTGCATCGTCAAGGTGTGCCGCAAGAAGGCGAGCGAAGTGCATCCGATCGTCTGGATCGTCTCCGCCCTCTTCATCCTCGACTTCGTGTGCATGGCCATCCTGCAGTAGCCAGGTCTGCCCCCAACCGCAAGGGTGGTGTACATGGAATGTCCATGTACACCACCCTTGTGCTGTGCCCCCTTGTGCTGTGCCCCCTTGTGCTGTGCCCCCTTGTGCTGTGCCCCCTGCTGTGCCCCCTGCTGTGCCCCCTTGTGGTGTGCCGCCTTTTTGGTGTACCGCCCCACACCTCTTTTGGTGTACCATCTTTGTGATGCATCTTCCTTATTGTTACGGGTAGTGCTTCTGTGGCTACGGGTAGTGCTTCTACCCGTGCTTTCGCTCCAAAATCGTTGAGAAATAGCGGTTTTTTGAGTAGTGCTTACCCGGAAAAACACTACCCGTAGCGAAGAAAGCACTACCCGTAGCAGGGAGGGGAGGAGAGGCTTGCAACATATAAAGACTGCCCGTATTTGGCTACGGGCAGTCTGGAGGGAGTGAGCTAGCGGCAGTGCTCACTTCTTCTGCGTGGCTTGCATCTGGTCGATGATCTCGGTGATCCACTCGTGCAGGCCCTTGTAGTTGGAAGGCATCTGCTCGGTCATATCGACCACGGGCACATTGCCGGAGTCCGCGGCGGAGATGAGCTGGTCGGTCATGTCGCTCGGCTCCTGCGAGTTGATGATCAGCATCTTCGCGTCGCCCTTCTTGAGCAGGTCGGTGAACTGCTTGATGTCGGACGGCGTTGGCTCGCTCTCGTTCGCGGCGGCCTGCTTGTAGCCCTTCGGCGTCACATCCTTGAGCCCCATGTCGTCGGCCAGGTATTCGCCCACCGACTCCGTGGCGGCGTACGGCATGGCGTCGTCGGCCTGCGCCACGGTGGCGAGCTGTTCCTCGAGCTTGTCTTCGGCGGCCTGCCACTTCTCATTGAGCGCCTGGAACTGCGCCTTGTGCTCGGGCATGATCTTTTCGTACGCGGCGGTGATCGCGTCGGCCGTCTTCACGCGCACGTCGGATGAGAACCACACGTGCGGGTTGTCCCCGGTCTTCTTGCCGCCTTCGTCCGCGGCGTCGATCACGATCGCCTTGGACTGCTCGGCCGCTTTGACCGCCCATTCGTCATAGCCGGCGCCGTTGACGATCGCGACCTGTGCGTGCTGGAATTTCGAGATGTCGTTGGACGTCGGCTCGTAATCATGCGCGTCGGTGCTCGTGTTGTTGAGGATCGACGTGACGTCCACGTACGACCCGCCCAGTTCCTTCGCGAGCGAACCCCACTGGTTCGAGGCGGCGATCACGGTGATCACGCCGTCTTTGTCTGCCGTGCTCGACGCGGATGGCGAAGCTTCGCTTTGGCCGGAGCACGCCGCCACGCTGGCCGCCAATACGATGGCGGTGAGTGCGGCGAACGCCCGGCGAATCCATGTGTTCATAAGTGCTTCCTTCACTGTTCGGTGCTGGTGTTCGGTTGCGTGTCTACGTCTGTACGGCCCGCCCGCGCGCATACATATACATACATATATATGAGCGCATAGCGGGGCTCTGATATTCGAGCATAGCACACTACTGAGAATGATTCTCAATATGCACGGAGCTCGCGCAATACCTTCGATTGTAGGGCGCACGGGTTTGCCCCAGCTGGGGAAATGGGCGGATTGACTTCAGGGCTTACATGCGCGACACGCCCGGAGTGCCGTACGTCGGTGGGGCACGGTAGATTCAAACTCTTGTAAACCACAGACCGTTGGTTGAGGGTCACCCGTGACCCTACGAAGTTTGGTTCGCCAAGCCAGCGCAGGTTGAGAAACAAGGATCCTTGATGGTTCAAGGACGTTTGCCGCTCTGCCTGTGCGCAGGGCTTTTTTGTTACCCGGTTTTGGCGCCCCGCCTCACAGTCAACGGCCGACTTAGGAAGGAACGCCATGAAGAGGCCCGAAAAGGAAGTGGTGGTCGCCGAGCTTACGGAAGCATTCCGTAACGCTGACGCGGTCTACCTGACCGAGTACCGCGGGCTTACCGTTCCGCAGATCTCCGATCTGCGCGAAAAGCTAGGCCGCGATACTTCCTACACTGTGGCTAAGAACACGCTGTTCCGCATCGCCGCTAAGGAAGCCGGCATTGAGGGTCTCGACGAGATGCTCACCGGTCCTTCCGCCGTCGTCTTCGTGAAGGGTGACTTCATCGACGCTGCGAAGATTCTGCGTGACTTCGCCAAGACCAACAAGGCCCTCATCGTCAAGGGCGGTTTCGCAGACGGAACCGTGTACGACGCCGAGGGTGCCAAGCAGCTCGCAGACCTCAAGTCTCGTCCGGAACTGCTTGCCGAACTGGCCGGCGCCCTCAAGGGCACCATGGCCAAGGCCGCACGCCTGTTCAACGCGCTGCCGACGAAGGCCGTTCGCACGGTCGACGCCCTGCGCGAAAAGCAGGAGAAGGCTGCCTGATCGCCCTGCGGTTCACCGCAGTGCAATCGGTCGGAATAAACCGGAAAACAAAGAAAAATTTCAGGTGTGCGGAACCGAAACAACCCGCCGCGCGCCACGATTGAAAGGAAGCCATAATGGCTAAGTTCACCCAGGATGAGCTGCTCGAAGCTTTCGGTGAAATGACCCTCGTCGAGCTCTCCGAGTTCGTCAAGGCCTTCGAAGAGAAGTTCGACGTTGAGGCCTCCGCTCCGGTCGCCGTCGCCGCTGCCGCCGCTCCGGGCGCTGCTCCGGCTGAGGAAGAGAAGGATGAGTTCGACGTCATCCTCTCCGCCGTTGGCGACAAGAAGATCCAGGTCATCAAGGCTGTGCGTGGCATCACCAACCTCGGCCTCGCCGAGGCCAAGGCCCTCGTGGACGGCGCTCCGAAGCCGGTCCTCGAGCACGCCAAGAAGGAAGACGCCGAGAAGGCCAAGGCTCAGCTCGAAGAAGCTGGCGCCACCGTCGAGCTCAAGTGATTTGCGCGGCATAAGCCGCATATCGCTTAAGACATGACGTCTGACCCCGTAGGGCACAAGCCCTGCGGGGTTTTTCTTTCCGGTCAGTCGGGCGTGAACACCCGCCGCGTACCCCGGTGAAACACCGTGTATTGCGATAGACTGGCGGGAGTAAGAGCGATTGGCTGCCGCAGTGCTTGATTGGGCGTGCTGCGTACAATGGTGCAGCGCGTGCCCACTCGATGAAAGGAAGGTCCCACGGTGAGCGGTGATCAACAAGCAACGACGAAATGGATGATCCGCGTGGATGGGTCGGATTTGACCAGCGTCGAGGCCGGGCAGACCGTGGAGATAGGTCGTAAACCGTTGCGCCCTTTGAGCGATGACGGCACCACCCGCGTCGAGATTCTCGACGACACCCGCTCGATGTCGAAGCGCCACGCCGAATTCTCCGTGAAAAGCGACGGCAACGCGATTCTGCGCGACATGAACTCCACGAACGGCACGTATCTGGTGCGCCCGGGCAACGACTTGGTACGCCTGCCTTCCGGCTCCGACTTCGCACTGACCGACGACACCGTGCGCCTGCAGTTCGGCGACGTGCCGGTGGATTTTGTGCGCTTCATCGACGACAGCACCACGCACCGCGACGACCCGGCTGTGGCGAACCTGTTCGACTACGCGCTCGACAACGTAGCGTCCGAACCGGAGGCATCGGAGCTTTCGGTGGACGATATCCTCAATCTGCGCGCCGGCGAGCCCACCAACATCTTTGATTCCAACAGCGTGCGCACGCGCGCGCACGAGTTGCGCGAAGCGGAACGGCAGACCTTCGTGCCGTTCGCACAGCCGATCAACCCGGTGACCACGAACGATGCGGTCGAAGAGGACGTGCCCGATGCGGCTCCCCGCGACCTGTTCGCGGATGCGCACGATGTGGCCGCAGGCAAGATTGACGAGCCTGCGGTGAAGAAAGAGGAGTTCGTGCCGCGCATGCATGATGGCCCGCGCCACGCCGGTGGGCGCCCGGCCGACCGTCTGATCTCCGTCGACGAATTGGGCAAGCCACGCCTGCCCGACATCATGCCGCTGCAGATGACGCCGCAGCAGCCCGCAGTCCAACAGACTGCCGCACCGCAAGCCGCCACCCAGCATCCTGCCGTTCAGCAGACGCCTGCCATCCAGCAGACCTCCGCGCAGCCTACACCTACTCAGGCCGCCCCCGTGCAGGAACCGCAGCCGGCCTCCCAGCCCACGCCGGTCGTGGAACATGACACGCAGCCGATGGTGCAGCGCACCCAAGAGCAGCAGGGGCAGGAGCAGCGCCGCTTCGCCGAGCAGAGCACGGCCCTTGACTTCGAAGTGCTTACCACGTCGTTGCACGCCGAGCACCGTGAGGAACCGGTCGCGGTGGATGTGCAGTCGGCCGCACCTGCCACTCAGACGTCCAGCGAGCAACGGGACAACGCGCCTAGCACGGCTGCCACGACGCAGCCCGCGCAGACAGCAGCGCAGCAGCCCGCGCAGACCCAGCAGCCTACACAATCCGCCCAAGCCGTGCAGCCGGTGCAGGCCCAGACCGCGTCTGTCACGACCGATGACGACGTCGCGCGCTTCAAGCCCACCGCACAGGTGAGCGAAGTGGACCAGCTTGAGCAGACGCAGGCCTTCACCCCGGCCTTCGAACCCGGTTCGGTGTTCGAGCGCGTGGCCAAGGGCGAGTTCAACCAGCGCGAGGAGCTCGTGGAAGCCGGCGGCTACAACTCCGACCAGGCACGCCGCAGCGACGACTTCGCCGAACAATTCGAAATGGCGCGCCATGCCGAACTGCTGCCGTTCCTCGCCATGAACCCGGCGCTGTACGACGACTTGTACGCATGGCTCGCCGCGCAGGGCAACGCCGACGTGGACAAGGCGCTCAGCACCAATCCCGGTTACGAAGACTACCGCAAAGCGATGGGGAAGTGAGTCAACCCGATGACAGATAACACGGCGCAAACGCCGCAGGCCCTTAACACCTTGCGCACGTGGCGCGAGGAATTCAAGGCGAACCTGGTGCCATCCCCGCTTGAGGATGTGAGCCAGCTTTCCGCCAAACTCGATCTGACACACGCGCACCCCTCCGGGATCGCGCAGCTCTTCGGCAACGGCAGCGCACCGCTGCATTCGCTGTTCCGTGACAGCGGCATGCTGCGTGCCGCCGCGCGCCGTGCCGAACGTGTGCTCGACGACCAGAGCGCCAAGAAACGCTTCAGCGGCGTGGCCGAACTCTCGCTCGTCGTGGGTGTGGCCACGTGGAAGGGCAACAGCATGCCCGTGCTGCTCTACCCGGTGGAAGTGGTGCGTGACGGCACGCCGGTGGAGCACCATACCACCATCAGCTTCACCGGCCATGTGCGCCTCAACGCGCAGTTCCTGGCCGTGATGCGCGAACACGGCGTGCATCTGGACGAACGCCAGCTCTTCGATGGCTCGAACTACAGGAGCGGCACGCCGGAGACGGCCGCGGTGTTCGCCGCGATCACGCAGATGGCGCAGCATGTGTTCCCCGATTTCTCGATCGAACGGCAGATCATCCTGGGCTGCTTCATGGATCCCTCCACGCAGATCCTTGTGGAAAGCCAGATGATCATCGACCATTTGGCCAAGGGCCCCAGCGGCAACGCGATGCTCGACGCGCTCGCCGGATTCCCGGAGGCGCGCGACCACCTGTCGAACCAGCAGATGCCCCCATACAGCCCATTCGACGGCGACCCGCATTCGGAATTCGAAGTGGGCGATGTGGACAACACCGTGCGCTATGCCGCCAACATGGCCGCCGCGGGCCACAGCGTGTTCGTGGACGGCACGCAAGACACCGACACGGCGGAACAGGCCGCGGCGATCGCCTCGCGGTGCATCATGGCCGGCCGCTCGGTGCTGTATGTGCCCTGCGTGCCCGACCAGAAGCGCCGGTTCATCAACGTGATGCGCGCGAACGAGCTGGGCGGCCAGTTGCTCGACGTGGCCGACCAGAACGCCAACGCAGCGATCGACCACCAGCTGATCAGCGCGGTGGGCTACCAGCAGGGCGTGGCCACCTCGCGCTTCGATCAGCTGGCCGATGAGCTCGTGGGCGTGCGCTCGCGTCTCACCCGCTATCTCGGCGACCTGCACGGGGTGAACAAGACGTGGAACGTGTCTGCCTATCAGACCATCCAGAACCTGGCCAACATCTCCGAACTGCCCACACACCCTGCCACCCATGTGCGTCTGGGCAAAGAGGTGGCGCGCTCCATCGGCTCGTCGCTCGACGACTGGGCGAGCAAGCTCGAACGCGCCGGCGAACTGGGTGAATACACGATCGGCCCCGACGACACCGCATGGTACAAGGCCTCGTTGTATACGGAAGACGAGGCGATCGACGCCTACCAGCGTGTTGTGGACATACTGCGCAACCTGCTGCCGGCCACGCGCGAGCAGGTGGAGTCGACCGTGAAGACGTGCGGCTTCTCGATTCCCACAACCGCGCAGGAGTGGACCAAGCAGGTCACGGTGCTCAAGAACCTGCGCCGTGTGCTCGACGTGTTCCAGCCCGAGATCTTCGAACGCGACATCGACGCGATGATCGAAGCCACCACGCCCAAGGCCGAGCGCAAATCCGAAGGCCAGTCCATGGGTTTCTGGGACCGCCGCCGCCAGATCAAAGAGGCGAAGAGCATGTTGCGCGTCGGCGCGCATGTCGAAGACCTGCACGACGCGCTCGTAGTCGTGGAGAAGCAGGCCCAGCAGTGGCGCCTGTTCGTGCCGCATGGCGGCTGGCCCGTGCTGCCGCCGAAGCTCGACGACATTGTGGCCACGCAAGAGGCGCTGCTGAGCAACATGACGGCGCTCGACACCGTGCTCGCCACCACGCCCGAAGGTGGTGATCTGCAGACCGCCGACTTCAACGTGGTCGAGGAGCGCCTCAAGGCGCTGTTCGACGATCGCAAGGCGCTCGACACACTGCCCGAGCGTTGCAGCCTGGAGCGCGAACTTGACGCCGCCGGCTTCGGCGAGCTCATCGCCGACCTGCATGACCGCCATGTGCCGGTGAATGCTGTGCGCGACGAACTGCGGCTCACATGGTGGACCACCGTGTTCGACGACATCGTGCACTCCTCGGCGATCATCTCGAACCAAGACGGTTCGGCGCTGCAAAGCGCCTCCGACCGCTTCATCCAAGTGGACACCGAGCATGTGCGATCGGTGGGCCCCATGATCATGCAGGAATCGATGCGCCGCCTGTGTGACCTGCTGTTCGCCCGCACGCAAGAGGCGAACATGTTGCACACCGTGCTCGCAGGCCCCAACGCCGCCTCGCTCAGCCGCATCCACCACGACCACCCTGAGATCCTGGCCGCGGCGAAGCCCGTGCTCATGGCCACGCCGGCCACGCTCGCCTCGGTGACGAAGCCCACGCCGATCGCCGACGTGGTGATCATCGACGCCGCCGCGCACCTGCCGCCCGTGCTGCTGTTGAGCATCCTGTGCCGCGCGCGCCAAGTGGTCGTGCTCGCACACCGCCAGACGATCACGAGCGGCAGCATCAGCGACCTGGTGCAACTGCTGCCCGACATCACCGTGCAACCGCACCCCACCCGCCGCGACCCGCGCGTGAACATGTTCCTCGTCGAACAGGGCTACGGCGAGGTGACGAACGACGTCGTGCGCGAAAACGTGCAGGGCCATGTGCTCTACCACCAGATTGAAGCCACCGGCGTGCCGGTCATGGCGAGCGGACTCGTGGAAAGCAGCCAGCAAGAGATCGACGAGATCGTGGCGATGATCACCCGCCGCGCCCAGACCTTCACCATCGTGCCCGGCAGCTACATCCTGACCGTCGTGTGCATGACCGAGACGTTCCGCACGCGCCTTGGCGCCGAACTCAAGTCGCTCGCCACCAAGAACGAGTTCATGGGCCGGTTCCTGCGCCATGTGCGCATTGTGGACATCACCGACGTGACCGGCGCCCACGCCACCGATGTGATCCTTTCGATGAGCTACGCGAAGACGTCGCACGGGCGCCTGCTCCAGCAGTTCGGCGCCTTGGAAAGCGACGGCGGCCGCGGCATGCTGCTCGATGCACTCGCGCTCGCCGACCACCACATCGACATTGTGAGCGCGTTCGGCGCCGACGATCTGGAAGACGACCGACTGCACCACGCGGGCTCCAAGATGCTCAAGACCGTGCTGCAGTGGGCGCAGCGCCTGGGCAACGAGCAGCCGATTGAGCCGCAGTCCCACCCGGATGCGTCCAACGTGCTGATCGACGATCTGGCCAACCGCATCCGCGAACGCGGGCTCAACGTGGCCGTGGACTACGGTCTTGACCACGGCATGCGCCTGCCGATGGTCGTGGGCGCGAAAGACAAGCCGTACACGCTGGCCGTGTTCACCGACGACGCGCAGTTCATGGGCATCCAGTCCACGCGCGAACGCCACCGCATCCTGCAGCAGGAGATGGGCGCCCTCGGCTGGTCGGTCATGACCATCTGGAGCGTGGCCGCGTTCGTCAACCCGGAGAAAGAGGTTGACCGCGTGGTGGCACGCTTGGGCGAACTCTACCAGGAGAGCAAATGACAAGCGAAGAGCCGCAAGAAGGGGCCGCGCGCCCCTACAGCGCCGAGCGCCGCACGCCACGCCGCCACAAGCGCGTGGTGGTGCGGGGCACCGAACGCTTTGACGCAGACGGTGTGAAGCTCGAGCCAAGCGATGTGCGCACACGCGAACAGCAGGCGGCCGACGACGACCGCCGCATCCTCGGTGAGCTGCCACCGCACTGGGGTGTGTTCCAAGAGCGCGCGTAGCCAGTGCCAACACGCGCCTGAGCCCCCGCGCCACTGCACAGGCATACGTGAGCGCGGTCATGGCTGCGGCCTTCCCTGCACGGCGATGATCGGCCCCTCGTTCTGGGCGGCGAGCACGCGCACCGCATCATCCGCCGGCATCGCGACCGGCGTGACGTGCATGCCGGTCGCATCGTCGAGATGAGCCGCCGCCATTACCACCGCCTGTGCGCTCAGCGTGCACAATGTGGTCTCAGGTTCGTCGCACCCCACCACGGACGCCAGCTGGATGCTCGTGCCGGTGGGGAAGGGCTCCTGCTGGTCGCCGAGGCGCACGTCGATCACCGTATGGCCTTCGGGCACCGTTGGGCGCGTGCCCACCATCGACGGCAGCAGCACCTCGCCCGCGCCCACATCCACTTGGGCGAGGGCATCCACGGCGTCGCTCGTGGCGTGCAAGGCGCCGCGCAACGCCGCATGGTCCGGCACTTGTTCCAACCGCACATCCGCCGCGGTGATGATCGTGCCGCGCGCGATGCCGCGCTCCGCCACAACGACCGGCTGCGTGGCGACGGCGGACAGCACACATTCGAGCGCGCAAATCACGCCGAGCGCCGCGCACACCGCGGCAAGCAGCCGGCGAGTGCGCCGCTGCATAAGCCGCCCGTGCGGCGTGCGCGCGAACCACGACCGTGCACCGTTCTGTTCGCGCTGGGTCCGCGCGTGCATATGAAACAAGGTCACCATGTGCTCCATGATGACCTTGTGCGCGCATGGGCGCCATGCGCGTGCGGGTGGTGTGGTCGGACGGCCCGGTTGGCGTGTCGCATGTGGATAACCAGACCGGTAACACCCGCGATTGTGGATGCGGACGCGGGTATCCACACGTCTGTGGACGGGGCCTCACGAACGGGCCGCCGCAGCCTTACTTCGACGACCCCTTGTCGGTGCGGTAGAACCCGCTGCCCTTGAACGTGATCGGCACGGCCGAATACACCTTGTGCACCGTCTCATGCCCGCACTTGGGGCATGTGGTGATCGGGGCATCGTCAAACGACTGGTGCTCGGTGAAGTCATATCCGCACTCTTTGCAACGGTAATGGTAGACAGGCATGCTGCTTCCTCTGCTTTCCTATGCGTTTCGCTGTTCGCGTTGAGCAATGCAACTGGTCATATCCTAATACCGGCCTGCCCTAGCCAGTATTCCGCCCCGCGCGCAGCCGCACACCTTGACCAACCGCACCGCCCACTACAGCACCTCGAGCCGCTCCGGCGTCAGCACCGCGTTCACCGGCACATCGTGCGCGAGCGCTGGCACCGGCTCATCCACGAATTCCCATGGCCAGCACACGGCCACGAGCGGCGCGCCAAGCCGCCGCCATGCGAGCGCGCGGTCGTACCACCCGCCGCCGCGGCCGAGCCGTGCGCCGTGCCGGTCGACGCGCAGCGCGGGCAGCACAATCAAATCGCATGCGCCGAGCGCGCTGGCCTCGAGCGCCGGCCCGCTCGGCTCGTCGGGCCGCAGCGTGCCGTGCGCTGGCTTCTCCGCATGCCGCAGTGTGCGCAGATCGCTCGCGTCAACTGCGGTCCATCCGATTTGCGCGCCACTGCCGAGCCGTGGCACGAGCGTGCGCACGCCGCGCTGCGCGAACAGCGCGAGCAGCGGCATCGTGCTGATCTCGGTGCCCATCGAAACATAGCAGGCGGCGGTGCGCACGCCGCCCAGCAGCGCCGACCCGTCGAGCAGCGCCGCGCATCGCTCGCCGGCCTGCGTGCGGGACCGCGCATGCGCGCGCCGCCGCGCATAGGCCCGTTTACGTTCCGCCTGCTTGTGTTCCATGATCGCGCGCGCCACTTCGTCGTCCGGTTCGCCGCGCGTCTGCCCGTCCTGTGCCATGCTGCCGTTCTACCACATGCCTTGCGCGCAAATCCGGGGCGCCGCTGCGCGCGTACGGGTGCTCCGTGCGAGAATGGGAACCGTGTCTGTATTGGAATCACTGCGTGCGGCACTGCGCCGCCCCACCGAAAACAGCCTGAGGACCCCGCTCGAACTGCATGCGCCGGCCGGGGCGACCCCGCTCGTGTTGCGCACGATGACCGTGCGCGACGAGCAGGAGTGGGACGACGTGCGCATGCGCAACACCGACTGGCTCGAACCGTGGGAGTCGAATGATCCGATGCGCCACCGGCTCGTCACCTTCCCGCAGTGGATCGCCATGCAGCGGCGCGACGAACACAACGGCGACGCGATCGTGTTCGTCATGGTGCTCGACGGTGCGATCATCGGGCAGATTTCGCTCGGCGCCATATTCCGTGGCGCGATGCGCACCGGCATCATCGGCTACTGGATCGACGAACGCTATGCCGGGCGCGGCCTGACGCCGCTCGCCGTGGCCATGGTGTGCGATTGGGCGCTGCAGATGCCCACCGGCCCGCGCCTGCACCGCATGGAAATCGACCTGGTCCCCGAGAACGAACGCTCGCGCGCAGTGGTGCGCAAAGTGGGCGCGCGGTACGAAGGTGTGAAGAAACGGTACATGTATATCAATGGCATCTGGCGCGACCATGAATCATACAGTCTGCTCGCAGAAGACGCACCGCAAGGGTTCGTGCGCCGTCTGCTGTTCGACACGCCCAGCGAAAAGCCGCACGAGTTGTCCTAAATTCATTTATTCTTGAAGATTATGGAGTACGAATCACTGAGCACAATAGTTGTTTTGGTGATTATCGGCATCATCATGGCGGTGTGGTTGCCCAAACGGACTGTCAACGGCATGAAACAGGTGGTCAAACATCGGTCGGACCGGTATTCTTCTTCGCTGCACTTGGTGAGTGAGGAGAGCGGCACCCGATTCTCCGATGTGCGTACACCGCAGGCGAAAGGGGCGATAATGCCAGCGACACAAACGGATCACGAGAAGAACCGTGCCTATATTGCGCAGGTGCGCGGGCTTCGTCGTGCCGCCGCGCGCCGCCGCCGCTGGCTCGCCGGGGGACTGCTCGCCGCTGCGGTCGTGGTGCTCGTGCTGGCGATTGCACTGCACTTCAGTCCGTTCTATGCGCTGATTCCGGCCGCATTGTGCGCCGTGGTGTGCGCGCTCGGCGTGCGCGCGTCGAAGCAGGCGCGCGCGTGGGAAGCCAAGATGGCGGCCAAGGAGCGCGAACGCAAACGCAAGACCGCAGCCGCGGCCAAGCGCGCCGCCAAGCAGCGCGCGCAGCAGGCCGCGGCTCAGGCCGCCGCCGCGCCGCGCGAGGAAGACGCGCGCACCGACGTGCTGGAACAGCGCGAGATTCGCCGCGCGCTGCATCAGGGCCGCATCGAGCAGCAGGAGGCGCTTGCCCGCCGGCAGGCCGAGCAGGCGGCGGCGCAGTCCGCGCAGCCGGCTGCCGCGAAGTCCGCTGAACAGCCCGCGGTGGTGTCTGAGGATCACCGGATGCACGCGCAGCTCGTGGTGCGCGACCATGACACGGCGTATCCGCTTGACGAAACGAACGAACTGTCGCGCGTCTCGCCGGCCTCCGCCGTCGACGCGTTCGACATGGCCGTCAACCAGGACCTCATCTCGTTCTCGCTCGGTTCGCCGCGCAACGGTGTGGAAATCGAGCAGGACGAGGCACTGAGCCTCGAGATCAAGTCCACACGGCAGGTGGCGAAGGCCACGCCGCGCACCGTTGAACCCAATGCCGAGCCCGCGCCCGCTGCGGGTGATGCGGCGGAGCCGGCCGAGGAGAGCGGGCAGACGGACGCCAAGGCCGTTCAGCCGAACCGCGCCGCCGTGAACGATTCGGTCGCGTTCCACGAGACCGAGGCCTCGGCCACGGTGGAGGCGCCGGACGAGACGTCCGACTCGCTCGGGTCGAGTTTGGAGACGATCTTGGCGCGCCGCAACGGGTGACCTGCCGCAACACGTCGAAACCAGCTGGAAACGGCTGGTTTTTTTGTTGCCGTTGCTGGGTTTTCTCTCAAAGCGTTAGCACTCAAGTTGGCAGAGTGCTAAAAACCGCGCTAGGATAGGCAACTAGCGCAAAGGAACAGCGAGGCAAGTGTTTCGTCAGCCGCCTGCAGCACCGTTCCCGAGCGGGCATGATTCGATTACCGAATGGAAAGAGGTTCGCTGTGTCGTTCCCACTGAAGCCACTGGAAGACAAGATCATCGTCAAGCAGGCGGAGGCCGAGACCCAGACCGCATCCGGTCTGTATATCCCGGACAACGCCAAGGAGAAGCCGCAGCAGGGCGAAGTCCTGGCTGTCGGCCCGGGTCGCCGCGACGAGAAGGGTGAGCGCATCCCGATGGACGTGCAGGTCGGCGACAAGATCCTGTACTCCAAGTACGGCGGCACCGAGGTGCACTACCAGGGTGAGGACTACCTAATCGTCGCTGCGCGCGACGTGCTGGCGGTGCTTGCCTGATCGGGCCGCATACCGACATGGTGTGTCAGGCGGGGTGCGCCGGGGAGACCCGGTGTGCCCCGCTTTTTCGTTGCAATGACTGGGTTTCAAGGTGCTTGTCATGGTGCGACACGCCGACACTTGCCAAAAGTTAGCGGTTCGTGGCATACTAGCCAAGTTGCCGGTTGAGGCCTCAACCGAAAACGATGGCGGATTTCCCAAGCGGTCAAAGGGAACTGACTGTAAATCAGTCGCTTCGTGCTTCAGTGGTTCGAATCCACTATCCGCCACGCCTCGATAGCTCAGTGGTAGAGCACTTCCTTGGTAAGGAAGAGGTCGTGAGTCCGATTCTCACTCGAGGCTCTCTGGCGGGATAGCTCAGCTGGCTAGAGCGTACGACTCATAATCGTAAGGTCAAGAGTTCGAGTCTCTTTCTCGCTACTAAGGTCGGGGGACCGGCCAACGAACTAACACAAGAGGTGAATCCAATGGCAAGCAAGAGCGCCGACATTCGTCCGGGCATCACGCTGGCATGCACCGAGTGCAAAGAGCGTAATTACATTACGACCAAGAACCGTCGTAACACTCCGGACCGTCTTGAGCTGAAGAAGTTCTGCCCGCGCTGCGGCAAGCAGACCCTCCATCGCGAGACCCGCTGAGCTCACTAAGCTTATTTCAAAACCCGACCACACGGTCGGGTTTTTTGTTACTGTGGGCAGTATGACAACATTCGCTGAACTCACCACTATTGCAGTTGGTGGCAATATTGATCATTTCGTAGAACCCACAACCCGCGTCAGCATCATCGAAGAGGTGGAACACGCCGACTCCCACGGCATTCCCGTGTGCGTGATCGGCGGCGGGTCCAATCTGCTCGCCTCCGACGCCGATTTCCACGGCCTCGTGCTGCGTGACGCGCGCCGCCTGATCACCGTGCCCGATGAGGCGGCGCCGGTGGAAAGCGATGACCGCACCGTGCACGTGACCGCCGAAGCGGGCTGCAACTGGGACGATCTGGTGGACTTCTGCGTCGACCGCGGGCTCGAAGGCATCGAAGGGCTTTCCGGCATTCCGGGCACCGTGGGTGCGAGCGTTGTGCAGAACATCGGCGCGTACGGCCAGGAGGTCGCCTCTTCGGTGGAATCCGTGGAGGTGTGGGACCGCGAAGACAAGAAGACGAAGACGCTGACCAACGTGGAGATGCAGTTCGGCTACCGCTCGAGCCTGCTCAAGACCAGCATGTACAAGGCGCCCGGCGTGCCGAACGACGAATTCTACCCGTCGCCGCGCTATATCGTGCTCTCGGTCACGTTCGCGCTCACCCACACCGAGGAAGGCACCGTCAACTACGCGCAGCTCGCGTCCGCGCTTCAGGTGAATCTCGGCGACCGCATGCCGATCGGCAAGATTCGCAGCGCCGTGCTCGGCGTGCGCGCCGGCAAGGGCATGCTCGAGGACGCCACGCGCTACCGACTGCCCGTCATGCAGGCGTGCAAGCGCGAAGACCAGATCGAGCGGGCGATCGAGGCGCAACAGCGGTTCGTCAACACGCATGACGCGCCGGCGGATGTGGTGGACGAGCAGATGATGGCGGTGACCGGCCAGAACGAAGACGTGAACCGCCACAGCTGCGGCAGCTTCTTCATGAACCCGATCGTCAGCCAGTCGATCGCCGACCGTCTGCCGGACGACGCGCCGAAATACCCGGCCACACTGCCCGACGGCTCCACCGGCGTCAAGCTCTCCGCCGCATGGCTCATCGACCACGCCGGCTTCCACAAGGGCTACCGTGTCAGCGACGGCGCCCCGGCCGCGCTGTCCGACCTGCACACGCTCAGCATTACGAACCGTGGGGGAGCCACGTGCGCCGACATCGTCAAGCTCGCCGACGCCATTCGCGAAGGTGTGCAGAAACAGTACGATGTGACGCTCATCCCCGAACCCGTGCTGGTGGGCGCGGTGATTGACTGACCTGCCTCTACTAGCACACACATGCAGCTGGGTGGTTTCCAGCTGAAAGTGAACAGGAATCCGGCGGCGCCGTATGATATGCAACATATCCGGCGCCGCCTTTTTCTAGGTATGCCAAAAGCTTGAACAACGCCGGGAGAAGATAGCGAACATGCATTGTCAAGCAGGGAAAAGGCACGAACGTGCAGATATTCAGAACAAAGTCCGTCGAACAGACCATCGCGGAAACCAATGAGACGGGTCATGCACTCAAACGCAATCTAGGCTGGTGGGATCTGGCCGTCATGGGCGTGGCCGTGGCGGTGGGCGCCGGCATCTTCTCGGTTGGCGCCGAAGCGGCCGCCTTCCACGCGGGACCGGCCGTCATCGTCAGCTTCATCATCGCCGGCGTGGTGTGCGGCGCGGCCGTCATGTGCTACGCGGAATTCGCGTCGATCATGCCGGTCGCCGGATCCGCTTACACCTTCACCTATGCCGCCATCGGCGAGATCATGGCGTGGATCATCGGATGGGACCTCATCCTCGAAATGCTCATGGCCGGTTCGGTCATCTCGAAATACTGGGGCGTGTACCTCAACGACTTCATGCGGCTCATGGGCCTCAACTGGAACACGAACCTCAGTTTCGGTGCCTTCCACATCGACATCGCGCCGATCATCATCGTCGGTTTCTTCACCGCGCTGCTCGTGTTCGGCACCAAGGTCGGCGCGCGCGTGGACGGCGCCATGACAATCCTCAAGATCGGCATCGTGCTCTTTGTCGTGGTCGTCGGGTTCTTCTACGTCAAGTCTGCGAACTACACGCCGTTCGTGCCGCCGAGCGAGCCGGCGAACCACGTGCAGCACGGTGAGCTCGGCGGCAGCATGGCGCAGCCGTTGTGGCAGTGGATGACGCACATGAAGCCCACCATCTACGGGTGGAGCGGCGTCATCTCTGGCGCGGCGCTCGTCTTCTTCGCGTTCATCGGATTCGACGTGGTGGCCACCGCTTCGGAAGAGACCAAGAACCCCAAGCGCAACGTGCCGCTCGGCATTGGCGTGGGCATGCTCCTCGTGATCGTCATGTACGTGCTCGTGGCCGTCGTGACCACCGGCATGGTCTCCTACAAGCAGCTCGCGAGTGTGGATAGCCCCTCGCTCGCCACCGCGTTCGAACTCGTGGGCGCCGACTGGGCCGCCAAGATCATCAGCTTCGCGATCGTGCTCGGCCTGGCCACCGTGGTCATGGTGCTGCTGCTCGGCCTCACGCGCGTCGTGTTCGCCATGAGCCGTGACGGCCTGCTGCCGCGCGCCATGTCGAAGACCGGCGCACACGGCACGCCTGCCAAACTGCAGATCGTGGTGGGTGTGATCGTTGCGCTTGTGGCCGCATGCTTCGACATCAGCGTGCTCTCCGACATGGTCAACATCGGCACGCTTTCGGCGTTCACGCTTGTGGCGCTCGCGATCCCGATCATGCGCAAGAAGCGCCCCGATCTGCCGCGCACGTTCAAGATCCCCGGCAACCCGTGGGTGCCGCTCATCGTGGCCGCGGCGAACCTGTGGCTCATGCTCAACCTGACCGTGCTCACGTGGATTCGGTTCCTCGTGTGGCTCGTGCTGGGATTCATCGTGTACTTCGCATACAGCTACAACCATGCACGCCTCGGCACCGGCGAACTCGACGCCGAACTCGAACGGTTCGACAAAGAGGAGCGCCTCAGGCAGCTGGGTGAAACGAAGACGCGCCACGACTGAGCCGCGGCGCACTGGCGCCGAACGCCAATCGGCGGTAGTCTGGTAGACGATTTTGCAAGGAGGACACCATGGCCTATGTGATTGCGCAACCCTGCGTGGACGTCAAAGACAAGGCGTGCGTAGACGAATGCCCCGTCGACTGCATCTACGAAGGGCTCCGTTCGCTCTACATCAACCCCAACGAGTGCGTGGACTGCGGCGCATGCGAGCCGGTCTGCCCCACCGAGGCGATCTTCTACGAGGACGATCTGCCCCCGGAGTGGGAATGGTACAAAGACGCCGCCGTGAGCTTCTTCGCCGAAGTCGGTGATCTGGGCGGCGCCCAAGCGGCCGGCCCAATCGGCAAGGACCCCGAACGCGTGGCCGAACTGCCCCCGCAGAACGTCGCGTGAGCCTTTGAACAAAGGAGCGTGAATGGGATTCCACAGCTACTCCTCGCCGTATGACTGGTCGCGCGTGGCGCAATACAAGAACACGGCGCGGGCCCACGCAGGCGGCATGGTCGACCTGTCGATCGGGTCTCCGGCCGACCCCGTGCCGCAATCCGTGCGCAGTGCGCTCACCGATGCAGCCAACAGCGCCAACGCCTACGGGTATCCGGCCACCGCCGGCACCCCCGACCTGCGCGCCGCCCTGCACGAGTGGTTCCGTACGTGCCGCGATGTGGAGCTCGAGGCCATCGGCGCCGACGTGGTGCCGACCGTCGGCTCCAAGGAAGCTGTGGCCCTCATGGCGTCGTTGCTGCATGTGGGCGAAGGCGACGTGGTGGTGCAGCCCGCGGCGTCGTACCCCACCTACGAGATCGGCACGCAGATCGCCGGCGCCCGCATACAGAAAGTGGACGACGTGGCCGACGTCGATTCGTGGGCGCACCTCGACGGCGTGAAGGCAGTCTGGGTCAATTCCCCATGCAACCCCACCGGACAGGTCATCGACGCCGCCGGCATGCACCGCATCGTCGACGCCGCGCGCAAGATCGGCGCTGTCGTGCTCTCCGACGAATGCTACGCGCTCATGGCGTGGAACGACACCAACGACGCGCCCGAAAACCGCGAAGCCTCAATCGAATCGTCACCGTGCGCCCTGCGCGCGGATGTCTGCGGCGGCGACGCCTACGGCGTGCTCGTGTTGTATTCGCTGAGCAAACAGTCGAACATGGCCGGCTACCGCACCGCGTGCATCGCCGGCGACCACACCCTGGTGCGCGCCATGACCGAACTGCGCAAACAGATCGGCCTGATCGTGCCCGGCCCCGTGCAGGCGGCGATGGCGGCCGGCCTGCGCGACATGGCAGCCGCACGCGAACAGCACAACCGCTACTACAGCCGCCTCAGCACGCTCGTCGAGGCATTGCGCGCCTACGGATACGGCGCGCGCATGCCCCAAGGCGCACTCTATATCTGGGTGCGCGCGCTCGGCGACGACTGCTGGCAAGACATGGGCCGCCTCGCCGATCTGGGCATTGTGCCCAGTCCGGGCGAATTCTACGGCGCGCCCCAATACCTGCGCTTCTCCGCCACCGCGAGCGACGCGCAGATCACCGAAGCGGCCGAACGCCTGCGCGCGGCGCTATAGACCCAGCCGCGCGCTGTTCTTGCCGAACTTGCCGCGCACGGCGTCGAGCGCCTGCTCGGCGCCACGCATGCGCTGCGCGGCGGTGGTGCGCTCGGGCGATGCCTCCTCTTCGAGCAGATCGTCAAGCGTCGGCTGGATCACCGTGCGCTCGCGCTCGCTCAGCCGGCTCGCTGACATGCCCGCCAAGCGGATCGGCGTCGTCAGGCGCGTGAACGCGGCGCCGGGAGCCACGCCCATCATGCCGCGCAACAGCTGCTCACACACGGGGTAGAGGGCGCTCGCCGCGTCGGTGGGCTGTTCGACCGTCAGCGAGCGCGTCATGTACCGCAGGTCGGGGAAGCGCAGTTTCACCGTCACGGTGCGCGCCATCAGTCCGCGTTTGCGCAGACTGCTCGCCACGGTGTCGCAGCAGTGGTGCAGCAGGCTGAGTGTTTCGCGCGCGCTCGTCACGTCGTGCACAAAGGTGTGTTCCGACCCGATGGATTTTTCCGGTGTGACCGGCACGACCGGTCGCTCGTCCACGCCGCGCGCCGTGTTGTACAGATGCACGGCCTGGGCGCGCGAGCCGGTGATGCGCTCGAGGTCGGCGGGCGTGAGCGCGGCGAGCTGCCGCACGGATTCGACGCCCCACGTGTGCAGGCGGCGTTCGAGCGCGGGCCCGATGCCCGGGATGGCGCGCAGTGGCATCATCTGCACAAAGGCTGCGTGTTGGCTTGCGGGGATGAGCAGCATGCCGTTCGGTTTGGCGTTCGTGGAGGCCATTTTCGCCACGAGTTTGTTGCATGCCACGCCCACTGAGCAGGTGATGTGGAATCGCGCGGACACTTGTTCCCGCAGCCATGCGCCGATGCGCGTGGGGGAGTCCCAGCGCAGCAGTGCGCCCGAGACGTCCATGTAGCATTCGTCCACCGAGACCTGTTCGATCGCGTCGGTGACCTGGCTGAAAATGTCGGTGAAGATCTGGCGTGAGACCTGACGGTAGTAGTGGCCGTCCACTGGCAGGAACACGCCGTCTGGGCACAGCTGATGCGCGCGGGCGGCTGCCATGGCCGAATTGATCCCGTATTTACGTGCCTCGTAGTTCGCGGCGGAGACGACCGCGCGCGGGCCGGTGCCGATGATGACCGGTTTGCCGGCGATCTCGGGGTGACGGGCGATTTCGAGCGAGGCGAAGAACGCGTCCATGTCGATGTGCAGCATCGTGCAGCCGCGCTCATCGTGCCCCCAGTCACGATTCGCGGCAGCGTTCCGTGGTGCGTTGCTCATAGGTGCCATGGTACCTGAACATTTGTTCGAATGGAAGTTGGGGTGTGGCGGTGTGTGGAGGTGGCGGCAAGGCAGGTGGTAGCGGGGCGGTGAGGTAGTGACGTGGTGGTGTGGTGGGTAGTGCGAGGCGTGATAGGTGGAGTGGTATGTGGCACGTGGTGCGTACTGCTATATGGATGTGTGACACGCGTGTTGTATTGGTCGGTGAAGGCTGCTATACTCAATTGCTGTTGCTCTTTGAGCAGCGTGGAGTCATGCCTGAGCGGCCGAAAGGGGCACCCTGCTAAGGTGTTAGTCGCGTTAGCGGCTCGAGGGTTCGAATCCCTCTGACTCCGCGACTAGGGTTTTGCGCGTGTTCGCAAAACCCTTTTTTCATGCCGAGACGCTTACTGCCGCAAGGCCAATCGAGCAGTGTGGCTGATTTCCACAAATAAGTGCCCGCTGCCCATATGCACCCTTCATAGAGGTGAGATGAGTGCGCGCCTTTCAGCAGGGTCTACCGGTCCTATTTGTCCGAAAAATTGTTGCCGCGCCGTGATTTCGGGGTTATACGCCAAAATGTGTGTCCTTTTGACTAGTTGCTGTCTTGCCATGGCGTGCTCCTGTGGAAGTCGTTCCATTCGATGCCGGTGCCGTATCGCTGCGGCATGCCGGTCTGGTCGTGCATGG
>NZ_RYUH01000007.1 GCF_004155535.1 Bifidobacterium pseudolongum subsp. globosum
GGGAATCATTTCGGACACACGAAATGGCCAGGCGCCATAATGACCGGACACATCATGAACACCCCGACACGCCAATCGGCAGAAGGCTTCAGCTCAGATTAGAGACACATCTTTTGGCGTATAACCCTGATTTCGGACAGTTAGCCGGTCTATCTGTCGCAAAAATCGTTGCTACACCGTTTTTTCGGACAGTTATTGGGTGTATCTGTCTTAAAAATCGTTGTTGCACCGTGTTTTCGGACGATTACAGAGGGTTGTCGTGCTCAGCGGCCCAGAATATGACTTTCGTCAGGGATGCAACAGGTGGGAAGGGGCATATAGCTTGGGTGGCCTACCGCATTGGCCCTGGTGGGCGCATAGCTGGGTACGCGCCATACCGCGGGGGATTGGGGCAAACAGGGCAAACAAACCAAACCAAACCACAAACATACGAACGCCCCGAAATCGAAGGATAGGCACGAGGCATAAGTATGCAAGGCCGCGGTACGCCTTTGTCCGCTGCCTCGGCACCAAGTCTACCCATCTGCCCGCATGTCGGCAACCGCGCGGGTCGCATACCGACAATATCCACACAACACACCCGCATACCACGCGCGTATCACCGCCCCACGCGCCACGCCTGCACACAATCTCCCACACTTGCTCCGTATCAGGAGCTCGCTACAGTGGAACCATGACCCTCATCGAAACCCAGCAAGACCGCACCGACCTGCCGCTCGTGGTGATCCCCAGCGTGTTCGACGACATGATCGAGCCGCTGCGTGAGGCATTCCCCCTGCTCGACGGCATCGCGCGCGTGCGCATGCACACCGACCACACCTTCGACACGCACGAATTCGTGGAGCGCTGCGCCGGCGCACAGGCGGTCATCGTCATCAATGTGCACATCAGCGACGCCATGCTCACCGAACTCGCCAGCCATGTGCGCGTGCTCGCGTTCGGTGGCACGGGCGTGGCGAGCTATGTGAACCTGGACCTTGCCGCCAAACTCGGCGTGCGCATATGCAATGTGCGCCACTATGGCGACGCCGCCGTGGCGGAATTCGCGTTCGCGCTCATGCTTGAGATCACACGCCGCGTGGGCGCGCTCGACCGCCAGCTGCTCGCCGGCAGTTGGGATGGCGCCCCCGGGCTCGACCTCAACGGGCGCACGCTCGCGATCGTCGGCCTTGGCGGCATCGGCGGCACGGTGGCGCGCATCGCGAACGGCTTCGGCATGCACGTGACGGCGTGGGACTCCGGTCGCGGTGACCCGGCGCGCTTCGCCACGCACAACGTGACGCCGGTGCCCACACTGCCCGAGCTGTTCGCCGGCGCCGACGTGGTGAGCGTGCACATGCCGCTCACCGACGAAACACGTGGCATGATCACCGCCGAACACCTCGACGCGATGCGCCCCGGCACGATCTTCATCAACACCGCGCGCGCCGAAGTGATCGCGCCCGGCGCGCTCGAGAAGCGCCTCGCCCGCGGTGACATTCCCGCCGGCCTTGACGTCTTCGACACCGAGCCGTTGCCCGCGGACAGCCCGCTGCGCTCCATGCCCAATCTGGTGCTCACGCCGCACGTGGCATGGCGCTCGGACGGCGCGAACCGCAACCTCACGCGGCAGTGCGTCGAATCGGTCGCGTCGTACTTCACCGGCGGCGACTACAACGCCGTCACGCCGGGCGTGGCATGGAACGCGGGGAAGTAGGCCATGCGCACAATCCTCAACACCGCAGACACCCCCGCGCATGACTCGTTCGTGGAGAAGAAATCCGAGTTCATCGGCGACGCGTGCCGTGTTGCCACGCTCGCCGAGGCGCTCGCGTTCGTCGAATCGATCCGCGAGGCCCACCCGAAGGCACGCCATGTGGCGTATGCGGCGATTGTGACCGACGATTCCGGACGCGTGATGGAGCGCATGAGCGACGACGGAGAGCCGTCGGGCACCGCGGGCAAACCGATCCTGGACGTGCTGCGCGCGAACGACCTGACCGACTGCGTGGTGGCGGTCACGCGGTATTTCGGCGGCATCCTGCTCGGATCGGGCGGACTGACGCGCGCGTATTCCACCGGCGCGTCGATCGCCGTCAAAGCCGCACAACTGGCGCGCATTGTGCCATGCCGGCAGTTGCGCGTACGGCTCGACTACGCGCAGCTGGGGCAGTTCCAGCAGCTGCTCGCGCAGTGCGAAGGCGAGCAGACCGAGGCGCAGTTCACCGACCGCGTGGAGATCGTCGCGACGATTCCGCAGTCCAACTGCGAGGCGTTCGAACACCGCGTGCGTGAGGCGTTCAATGCGGGCGTGGTGCCCGAGCCACTCAGGCAGGTCGCGCGCCCGATGCCAGAGTAAGCCAGAGTAAGATAGCAACGCACGGCGCCATCCGCGCGCACCAATCCCGCGAACCAGCGAAAGGTCAGGCATGAGCAGCGAGCAGAACACGCAGGCCGAACACGCCACGCTTACCGAGACGTACGAGCGTCTGCGGCATTCCACAGACGAAGCGGAGCTGCACGAGTTCGCGCGCCGGCCGTTGCCGGACCGCGCGGACCAGGCGGCGTTCTCACGCGCCACCGCACTGCTCGAGGCCGTGGCGGGCAATCAGCACACGCCGTTCGAGGACCGCGTGTTCCTGGCGCAGACGATGCCGTTCCCGAACGTGCTCGTCAAACTGTCGGCGGACGAAGCGGTGGACGTGCGGCGCGCCGTGGCGGCGAACACCGACGCGAAGAACTGGCTCGTGGGGCGCCTGACCAAGGACAGCGACGCCGGCGTGCGCGACGAGGCGCTGCGCAACAAGCAGACCTCGTGGAAGATGCGCATGGAAGGCGCGCAGAACCCGCAGGTGGGTGTGGAAACGCTCGACTATCTGTCGCGCCTCGGCACCGAGATCGAACCGGACGCGCCGGCAGTGCTGTCGTCGATGGTGCGGCGGTCGGTGGCGCTCAATCCCAACGCCTCGGAAGAGACCGTGCGCAGGCTGAGCGAAGACGCGAGCGCCGAGGTCGTGCACGCGGCACAGCGGCGCCTTGCCGCGGGGAAATGACACGCGATTGGCGGATTTCGTGACAAAAGTGTGTTGAAAACGCGGGGTATGGGTGTTTTGTTGGGGGTGAGTGCCCTACACTAAGGTCTTATGGCAGAGCACATGGAAGAAAGCCCCGAACGCCTCGCACGCCCGCTCGTGCGTCTGGCGTCCATGATGGGCGTTGCAACTAGTTACACTGGATTGTCGCGAGACTTCCACGAGATTTCCGACGAGACGCTCATTGCGGTCCTCGGGGCTCTTGGAATCGACGCAACCACCCCGGAGGCGATCGAGCAGGCGATCACCACCATCACCCACGAGCAGAACCTGCGTCTTGTGGACCCGACCGTGCTGCACACGGTGGGCAAGGAGACGCATGTGACGCTGCGCACGGGCATCACCGAGCCCGCGCAGATCACGCTGATCCTGGAGAACGGCGAGCGCTTCGAGGGCGGGCTGCAGCTCAACCCGATGCCAGAGGCCAAGGTGCGTGAGATCGACGGCAAGTTCGTGGCCGAATCCGACCTGGTGCTGCCGGCCGATCTGCCGGTGGGCTACCACACGCTGCACGTGGAGAGCGGTGACCACACCGAGAACGCCACGCTCATCAGCGCTCCGGAGCGCATCGAGATGCTCGACCCGATGAAGGACGGCTCGCTGTGGGGCTGGATGGCCCAGCTGTATTCGATCCGTTCGGCTGATTCGTGGGGTGTGGGCGACTACTCCGACCTGCGCACGCTGCTCACCGACGGCAAGCGCTACACCGACGCCGACTTCCTGCTCGTGAACCCGCTGCACGCGGCCGAGCCCGTGGTGCCGCTGACGCCCTCGCCGTACCTGCCGGTGTCGCGCCGCTTCGTGAACTTCACGTACATCCGCCCGGAGGACATTCCGGAATACAACATGCTCGACGGCGAAGCCAAGGCCAAGATCAAGGCCGAGCACGTCAATGTGGAGACGTTCAACAACGACCCGCAGCTCATCGACCGTGACGCGATGTGGCTCGAGAAGAAGCCGGCGCTGCGCACGATCTTCGATGCCGGCCTGGGCCAGGAACGCCAGCGCGAGTTCGACGAGTACAAGGCGCGCTGCGGCGAAGACCTCGAGGCCTACGCCACGTGGTGCCTGTGCTACGAGCTGTGGGGCGCGCCGGAAGACAAGCCGGACAACTGGATCCGCACGATGACGAAGGAATCCCCGGAGGTCATCGACCTGCGCGAGAAGCACGCCGATGAGCTCGAGTTCTACCGTTGGCTCGAATGGACCGCCACCCAGCAGCTGCACTTGGCGCAGGAAGCGGCCCGCACCGTCGGCATGAAGATCGGCATCATGTCCGACATGGCCGTGGGCGTGCACCCGCTCGGTTCCGAAGTGTGGTGGAACCCAGAGCGCTTCGCCAAGGGCGCCACCGTGGGCGCGCCGCCGGACATGTTCAACCAGCAGGGCCAGAATTGGAGCCAGCCTCCGCTCAGCCCGCTCGCGCTCAAGAACACCGGCTACCTGTCGTACCGTGAGATGGTGCGCGGCATGTTCGACTGCGCCGGCGCCGTGCGCATCGACCACATCCTGGGCCTGTTCCGCCTGTGGTGGATCCCGGAAGGCCATACGGCGGTCGACGGCACCTACGTGTACTACGACCACAACGTGATGCTCGGCATCCTCGCGATCGAAGCGAGCCGCGTCGGCGGCATCGTGGTCGGCGAGGATCTGGGTGTTGTGCCGGATTATGTGCAGAAGTCGCTTTCCGACCATGGCATCCTCGGCTGCGCCGTGGAATGGTTCGAGCAGATGGATGGCGTGTTCACCCCGCCGAAGCATTGGCGCCCGTACGCGCTCGCGTCCGTCAACACGCACGACCTTCCGCCGGCGGCCGGCTACCTCGAGTACGAGCATGTGAAGATCCGCGAACGCCTTGGCCTGCTCGAAGAGGGCTCGGAGGCGTTCGAGGCGAGCGCCCGCGCCGAGCACAACGCCATGCTGCAGATGCTCGTGGACCAGGGTTACCTGGACGCTTCGTTGCTTGAGGACGAAGCCGCGCACGAGACCGAGATCATCGAAGCACTGTACCGCGGCCTCAAGGGCTCGCCGTGCAAGCTGCTCGCCGCATCCGTTGTGGACGCCGTTGGCGAGAAGCGCGCGCAGAACCAGCCGGGCACCGACAACGAGTACCCGAACTGGCGCATCCCGCTCGCCGACGCGAACGGCGCCGCCGTGATGCTCGAAGACCTGTTCCAGAGTGACCTGCTGCAGCGCATCACGAAGATCATGAACGCCTGATCCGCTGGATTGACCAAGAGGGCCGTCACCTCCCATGGGAGTGGCGGCCCTCTTTCAATAATCGGAGCTGATTGACTTCAAGGCTTGCGGATGTATATCAGGGTCAGAGGGAATGGCAGACCCAGAAAACCTTGTGTATGCCGGTGCTCGAATGACCGCCATACTTCTTCGATAGCGGGCTCTTCGTCGAAGAGGTCCGGAAACCTGCCATAGAAGGCGGCCACATAATCGTCTGCATCGCGCCAATCGGGCGCCGGTACCTCGATGACCGACTCGATGTGCAATGCGGGGTGCTGGGCGGCCAGCCACGCCACATCGCCCAGAAAGCGCCGCCAGTCGTCGTCAGTGAGCTCACCTGATGTGAAGTCCTCTTTTTCGAGAAACCATGTGTGGTTCTCGCTGGTGCGCGCGATATCCAGCATGGAGCGAATGATCGCTCCGAACATGCGCTCATCAAGTCCGCCGTCCATGCCGCTTCCAGTGTTGTGCTGATGCCCCCAATGAGCCTAGGCAAACACACTGTGACTGGATCGGGATCGTGCTGGGAAAGTGCTGGGATCCATAAGCGCAACCACATGTGCCCTTGCAGTGAATGCAAGGGCACATGGTAGTGGGACGTTTATGGATCAGTCGACGTCCGGGAACCGGTAACGCTTCAGCATCTCATCACGGAACCATTCGGAACGCCGCTTGATGTCGTCGATCGTCCATGACGTTTTGTCTTCGATGCGCTCGCCGGGCCGCGGAATGCTGGTATTGATTTGCAGCTGGCTACGCATGCCCACGTACTCGCCATTGTCTTTGTAGTCACGCTTCGAACGGTTGTAATGTGTGTCCTCCGCAGCCACCGGGTGTTCGGGGTCGGCAAATGGCTTCTGTTGCATGTTCTCGTTGTATGCAGTGAGTGTCAGGTTGCCGAAGCGGTGCGTGTAGTCGTCCTTGATGTCTTCGGCGTCCTCCGGATGCTCTGGGACAATCATCCGCTGCCAATGCTCGGGCAGCTTGCCTTCCGGCAGGATGTGTTCGATTGTCCAGCGTGGCTTGCCATTGGGGAACACATCGTTGAGATCGAGAGGACGCGCCTTCGTCGACAGGCTGACGTGGTTGCTCTGCTGTAAGCCATGTTCCAAGTCAATGAGCACGAAGCGCGCGGTCTTCCGGTTCTGCTCATAGATCGGCCGCTGCAGGATCTCATTGCCGAAGTCCTCATCGTCCCTGCTCATATCCTTCAACGCATGCACGATAGCGCGTACGATGTCGTCGCCGCGCAACGCGTCTGCCTCCGTGTCATCTGTGCCATCGATGGCGCGGATGAGTCCGATAAGTCGGGAGCGGATGTTCGACGACTTCGGGTATTCCGCGATGTTGCGCCGTACGTAGAACGTCACGAACGCACGCAGGATCGTGGTCATTTGTGTCTCTTCCAGCTCCAATTTGCTGGCTTTCACGAATAGGAATAGCAACAATGGGTAGGCTTGCGTCGATTCCAGTTGTCTGAGTTCCGCGAGCAGTTGCTGGATGTCCGGACTGTTGAACAGAGCGCCATCATTAGGCTCATCAGAGAGCTGAATGATGGCGGCGTACGCGCGCGCTCGGCTGATCATTTCCTGAAGATAGGTGCGTCCATTCAGCCGGGACGTGGGCTGCTTATGCTTGATGACATCCTGATAGCGGTACAGCGCTTTGCTTTTCGTGATCGAACTTTTCGTGTCGCTCTCAAAGGCGTCATAGTTGTTGAGGAAGAACTGTGTAAACGCCGTCGTGTCCACGTCGCCATCGGTGCCGGGCCTGATGAAGATGTGCGCCAATTCCTCCCATTGCTCTTCCAGAGTGGATTCGTGCGGATCGGTTCGATTGCTGTCCATGCTCAGAAACTCGCTTTTCAGCAGATCCACAAGCGTCAGCGGCAGTCCCTTCGAGTTGAGCGAGGAGAAGATGTTGAAGGCGTCCCCGATGCTTGAGGCAGCGATCTGCAGGATGACTACATCCATGAGTTTTTCGTAGAAACCAGACAGTGCATCCATGCTCGGGAAGTCATCTGGATCCTTCAACATGGCGAGGATGTGATTGTACCGTTTCATGAACACGCGGTTCTTGTTGACCCGCGGAGCCTCCTTTGTGCCGAAGGCGCTTGCGTCGATGGCGCGGATGAGCTCCTTGTAGATCGCCGCATCATCCTCGAGCAGTTGCAGATGGGGGTCCGACACGTTGCGGTTCACGAGTAGACGACGTTTGATGTCGCCGCCCATCTCCGAGATGATGCGCTTGTCATCCGCGGAAAGATTGCCGTCATTGTTGCGCTCGGTGCAGATCTCCCACAGCGCCAGCAGGAACAAGGACAAAGTGGTGAGTCGTTGTTGCCCGTCGATGACCGCGTAGATCTTGGTGGAGGGATCAGGACCCGAATCATGTTCAGCGACCAGGACGTTACCGATGTAATAGCCGGCGGACTCCGCGCAGATATCCTGGAACAGCTGGTCGATCTGCTGATCCTTTCATGAATATGGCCGCTGGTACGGCGGGATGTGGTAATACTCCCGGCCGTCCATCGCAAAGGTCCTCGCGAGTGTTTGGCTGTTTGCCACTATGTTCATCACGACCTCCATTGATCCGATGTCCCCAATATGCTTGTGGATCCCATGATCACTCAGGATCGTGATTTTGTCTTGTTCCCGCGTTTCATCAGTTCATGGTCGTGATCTTCGGCGTGTTACGCACGCCACCGTTGTCAAGCCAGTCGATATACTAGTAGATTGTTGTGTTTCCCTACGGGGTCCTTCAAAGCGCTTTCCCACTCGCCATAAGGACTTTCAGGGAGCCCACGGTAATGAGATCGGAACGCGGATGTGCGCTGACCACGCCATCTGGGTGAAGATCCGGAACACAATAGTGGAAAAGGTATATCGTGAAAACTTTCACACCGAAACCAGCTGACCTGACTCATGACTGGTACATCATCGACGCCACCGACGTTGTGCTCGGCCGCCTCTCCGTTGCTGCAGCCAATCTGCTGCGCGGCAAGAACAAGCCGTCCTTCGCTCCTCACGCCGACTCCGGCAACTACGTGATCATCATCAATGCCGATAAGATCGCACTGACTGGTGACAAGATGGACAAGGAGCTCTACTCCCATTCCGGCCGTCCCGGCGGTCTGCGTCGCGACAGCTATGCCGAGCTGCTCAAGAACAAGCCGGAGCGCATCATCATGCACGCCGTCAAGGGCATGCTGCCGAAGAACAAGCTCGCCAAGGTCCAGCTGACCCGTCTGCGCGTCTTCGCAGGTGCGGAGCACCCGCACACCGCCCAGCAGCCGCAGGTCTTCGAGATCGAACAGGTCTCGCAGCAGGCAAAGTGAACCGTTAGGAGATAGATACCATGGCTGAGAACACCAACAACTCCCCGGTTCAGGAAACCGAGGCTGAGAACACCGCCGCTTTCACCACCGAGACCAACTCCGGTGCAGGCACCGGCACCTCCACGATCGCTCCGGGCTACGGCACCGGCCGTCGCAAGGAAGCCGTCGCCCGCGTGCGCCTGATCCCGGGCACCGGCGAATGGAAGATCAACGGCCGCACGCTCGAGGAGTACTTCCCGTCGAAGCTCCAGCAGCGTGAAGTCAACTCGCCGATCGTGCTGCTCAAGCTCGAAGGCAAGTTCGACGTGGTCGTGCTCGTCGACGGTGGCGGCACCACCGGTCAGGCTGGCGCAATCCGTCTGGGCGTTGCCCGCGCACTGAACGCAATCGACCGCGACGCCAACCGCGCAGCCCTGAAGAAGGCTGGCTTCCTGACCCGCGACGCCCGCGTTGTGGAGCGCAAGAAGGCCGGTCTGCACAAGGCTCGCCGCGCACCGCAGTTCTCGAAGCGTTGATTTTCGACGCACAAGCGTTACGAAAGGCTCCCCATCACCACGATGGGGAGCCTTTCCCGTTAGTTGCGCCTATCCGCGAGTCCGGTCCGGCTATTGCAACGGGCCGTCTTTCGCATCCTGCATGAGGATGCTGATGCTCAGCGCGGGGAAGGTCCAGATGTGCACTTCGGTCGCGTCGGCTGCCGCACGCGGCGCCGGTTCCTCGAGCAGCAGCATCTCGTCGCGCGCACGCACCGGCGTGAACGGCCTGGCTGACTTTGCCACATGCGCCACAATCGCGTTGTGTATGCGCGGCAACGGCGGCATGATCCACGAATCCACAACATCGGCGTCGGCGCCGATCTGTTGGGTTGTGGCCGATTCAACGGCGGACGGTGCCGGCGCGGCGTGCCGCGGGGTGTGCGTGGATTCGTCCACACGGCGCTGCGCGTAGATGTTGCTGTGCAGGTGGTCGTGCTCCTTCGGCAGCAGCGACGCCCAGAACGACAGCTCGGGTTCGGGCGTGAAATGTTCGGTCACCGGCCCTTGCTGCGGACGCTCGCATGTCGTCTCCGCCGAGCTCCACAGCAGATGCCAGCGCGCGTCGGGCGGCATATGGAACTGGCGCGGCTCGCCGTCGCCGTTGACCACAATCACCACGTCGAGCTCGTCGCTCGCGAGCAGGCGCATGGTGAACGATCGGATCGACGTGTCGAACCAGTCGCGTTCCATCGGCGTGGTGCCGTCGGGCAGCAGCCACTGCACGCGGCTCGACGGCTTGAGCAGGCCAAGCTGGCTCAACCGCGTGAAGAAGTCCTCATGATGGTAGATGTCGAGTGACTTGCGAATCGCGATGAGTTTGGAGATGGCCTCCATGCGGTGGAATTCCGGCGTCTTCTCGTCGGAAACGAGCCAATCCCAGTCGAGCCATGTGATGTCGTTGTCTTGGCAGTAGGCGTTGTTGTTGCCGTATTGCGAATTGTTGAACTCGTCGCCCGCAAGCAACATCGGCGTGCCCAACGACAGCAGCAGCGTGCCCAGCATGTTCATGCGCGTCCGTTCGCGGATCATCATCACGTCGTGGTCGTCGGTGGGGCCTTCCACGCCGAAGTTCGCGCAGTAGTTGATGTTCGCGCCGTCGTTGTTGTGTTCGCCGTTCGCCTCGTTGTGTTTGTGCGCGTATTGGGTCAGGTCGGCGAGCGTGAAGCCGTCGTGCGCGGTGATGAAGTTGACGGAAGACGTGGCGCCGCGCCCCGGGTCGGTGGCGAACAGGTCGGCCGAGCCGCACAGGCGCGTGGCCATCTCCTGCATGCCCACGCCCTCGTTGTCTTTGTGGTCCACTTCGGTCACCCAGAAGCGGCGCGCGGCGTCGCGGAACCGGTCGTTCCACTCGGCGAACGGCGAAAGGAACTGGCCGGTGCGCCACCCCTGGTTGCCCAGGTCCCAAGGCTCCATGATGAGCTTCAGATTGCCGAGCATCGGGTCGGAGCGCAACGCGTACAGGAACGGGTGGTAGGGCGTGAACGCACCGTTGAGGCGCGCCAGGCTCACCGCCAGGTCGAAGCGGAAGCCGTCGATGCCAATGCGCTTGGCCCAGTAGCTCAACGCGTCCACCGCAAACGTGATGTTGTGCGTGTACGTGAAGTCGATCGTGTTGCCGCAGCCGGTCGTGTCCTCCAATTCACCGGCATTCTGCTGCTGGCGGCGGTAGAACGAAAGGTTGTCGAGCCCGCGCCAGCACACGCTCGGGCCCGCGTTGCCGCCTTCGCACGTGTGGTTGAACACCACGTCCATGATCACCTCAAAGCCGGCTTCGTGCAGCGCGCGCACCATCATGAGCACCTCGTTGCGCACGGCGTCCGCGCCCTGCTCCTGGGCGGCGCGCGTGGCGTATGTCGGCTCCGGCGCGAAGAAGCTGAGCGTGGAGTAGCCCCAGTAGTTCGGCCGGTCGTGCTCCTGCAAAAACACCTCGGGCTGCTTGGCCATGATCGGCAGCAGTTCGATCGATGTGACGCCCAGACCCTGCAGGTACGAAAGCGTGGCCGGGTGCGCAAGGCCAGCGTACGTGCCGCGCAATTCCTCGGGCAGCCACGGCGCGTTCGCGGTGAACCCCTTCACGTGCAGCTCGTAGATCACCGTCTTGCTCCACGGCACATGCGGGTGCGAGGGGTCGGCGTCGTGCTTCGTCACATCGCGGTCGTCGATCGCGATCGACATCGGTACCTTGCCCAGCGAATCCAGCCGGTTCATCGCACCCCACGCCGATCCCTTCACATGGCCCTCGCCGTCGATCTCGCATTCGTAGGCGAAGGCGGCCGGGTCCAGGCACATCCGGCCCTCCACACCCTTCGCATACGGGTCGATCAAAAACTTGTACGGGTTGAACCGCAGTCCGTGCTTCGGGTCCCACGCGCCTTGCGCACGATAGCCGTAATGCATGCCGTTCCACGCCTTGGGCAGGTGGAGATACCACAGGCCGTAATTCGGGCCGTCCATACGGAACAGGGTCTCGCGCATGCGCAATCCGCGCACCACGCGCGTGCAGATCCTGTGCTGCTGCATCGCCTGAATGAACTCTGCGCTGTCGGCGTCATCGTGGATCCGCACGGCGTCGTTGTAGAACGCGCTCGGCACGTCGAGCGACTCCAATACACAGAACCAAAGCTGTTCGGCGGTCTCTGAGCGCGCCACCACGTCGGCGCCGCCGTCTTCGGTGAAAAACAGGCCCGGGCGTGTGGCGTAACGATGTAACTGAGGTAACTGCATGCCCACCATTGTAAGAGGGCGGGGCGGGGCAGACAATGCCCGTATTGCCCGGCAATACGGCGCGTTCTGCTGTTCAGACGCAGCCGAGCGAGGCGAGGTGCGCCTTCACCACGGCGAGCGCCGCACCGGTCGCGTCCTGGTACTTGTCGCACAGACCGCGGATGATGTGCGGCGAGCCGCTGTAGTCCGGTATGCAACGCGCGGCGGTGGGGCGTGCGGCACTCATCTGCTGCAGCTGCGCAATCTCCGCGTCGTCGAGATAGCCCGCGATCGGACCGCACAACACCACGTCCGCGTTGAACACCGTGTGCACGTTCGCAATGGCGTGGCCGAGTGATTCGAGCCAGGCGCGCATGCGCTCGCGGTGGTGGATCTCGCCCTGCTCGAGCACGCCGAAGAATCCGGGCAGGCTTTCGCCCTCTTCGGCGAGGCGGTTCGATGCGCAGTAGACGTTCAGACAGCCGGTGGAGCCGCATTCGCACTGCGGGCCGCCCGGCACGAGCTGCATGTGCTCGATTGCGCCGGTGTGCGGCGTGCCGTTCACGATCACCGCGCTGCCGATGTGGTTGCCGAGGAACAGGCAGACGGCGTCGTGCAGGTGCGGGCGCGCCCAATGTTCGGCGAGCGCGTAGGCACAGTACCGCTCGGTGAAGGTGACGGGCGGGGCGATGTTGGCGCCGATGCGCTCGTAGTCGAGGCTGTTGGCGGCGTTGACGTGCGCGGGCACGGTCAGGCCGGTGCCGAGGGGCGTCAGGCCGTTGGCGGAAAGGGAATGTGCGAAGTCTTCGATGATGTGCGCGGCGCGCTGGTAGAAGATCGCTTCGGCGCGTGCGGCGATTGTGGTGTGCCGTTGGTCCACGATGGCGCCGGAGAGGTCGACGGCTATGCAGACGATCTCGGTGGAGCGGATCGTGACGCCGAGCGCCACATGCTTGCGCATATTGAAGCTGTAGGTGGCGGGGCGGCGGCCGCCGGTCGAGGCACGCGGGGTGGTGCGCACCACGGTGCCGTTGTGCTCGAGTGCGCGCAGGGCGGCGGTCACAGTGGGCAGGCTCAGGCCAAGCTGCGTGGCGATGTCTTGCTTCGTCAGTGGCGAGTGTGTGTAGAGCTGGCGCAGTACACGCAGTTGGGTGGGGCTCGCCGGCGCAGTGGTGGTGGGTTTCGTCGATGAGGCCATGGTTGGGCTCTGCAGTGGGCTCGTCATGGTGTTGAGCGTAGCGGACGAGCGCGCTTTTGCAAAATAGGTTTTCAAAACTTTGGTGAGATTTGAAACTTTTGTAAGAGAGTTTGCTAAAAGTTCTCGCGGTGACTGCGCTCGGATGGTGTGCATGTTGTGGTGAAAATGCACAAAACGTTTCAAATGGACGATTACTGCCAGCAAAGGTGCCATAAAGGCTAACAAAGCACTCGCGAAACGCACAGAGTCGAACATTGTGTGGCGACACTGGCAGAGGCTGACAGACGTGCGATTGTACGGTACATTGTGGTGTGGCTCACGTGATATGTGACCCCGCGTCATGCGGGGCGCGCGTGATGAAGTCCAGAAGTACAACTGCGTACCCATACGCGACGAACATGGATTCGAGGAGGATCGCATGGCAGAAGCACGCAAGGACGATGCTCAGGCGAAGAAGGCCCCTGCCCAGAACGCACCCGAAGCAGCCCCTGTTGTGGACAAAGAGGCCGCGGCGGCTGCCGAGGTGGATGCCCTTGTGGTCAAGGCCCGCAAGGCGTTGGAGGAATTCGAGAAGCTCGACCAGGAGACCGTGGACCGCATTGTGGCCAAGGCCTCGGTCGCCGCGCTGAACAAGCATCTGGTGCTCGCCAAGATGGCCGTGGACGAGACCGGCCGTGGCCTCGTGGAAGACAAGGCCACCAAGAACATCTTCGCGTGCGAGCACGTGACCAACTACATGGCCGGCCAGAAGACCGTCGGCATCATCCGCGAAGACGACGTGCTCGGCATCGACGAAGTCGCCGAGCCGGTCGGTGTGGTGGCCGGCGTCACGCCCGTCACCAACCCCACCTCCACGGCGATCTTCAAGTCGCTCATCTCGCTGAAGACCCGTTGCCCCATCATCTTCGGCTTCCACCCGTTCGCGCAGAAGTGCTCCGCGGAAGCGGCGCGCATCGTGCGTGACGCCGCCGTTGAGGCAGGTGCCCCGGCGGACTGCATCCAGTGGATCGAGCACCCGTCGATCGAGGCGACCGGCGCGCTGATGAAGCACCCGGGCGTCGCCACGATCCTCGCGACCGGTGGCCCGGGCATGGTCAAGGCGGCCTACTCGTCCGGCAAGCCGGCCCTCGGTGTGGGTGCGGGCAACGCGCCGGCCTACGTGGACGCCAATGTGGACGTGCAGCGCGTGGCCAACGACCTCATTCTTTCCAAGCACTTCGATTACGGCATGATCTGCGCCACCGAGCAGGCGATCATCGCGCATAAGGACATCTACGCGCCGCTCGTCAAGGAGCTCAAGCGCCGCAAGGCCTACTTCGTCAACGACGAAGAGAAGGCCAAGCTCGAGCAGTACATGTTCGGCTGCACCGCGTACTCGGGCCAGACCCCGAAGCTCAACGCGGTCGTGCCGGGCAAGTCCCCGCAGTACATCGCGCACGAAGCCGGCTTCGAGATCCCCGAAGATGCCACGATCCTGGCCGCGGAATGCGCCGAGGTCGGCGAGAACGAGCCGCTCACCATGGAGAAGCTTGCGCCGGTGCACGCCGTGCTCAAGTTCAACGACCAGGAGCAGGGCTTCGAGATGTGCGAAGAGATGCTCAAGCATGGCGCGGGCCACACCGCCGCCATCCACACCAACAACGACGACCTGGTGCGTGAATACGGCCTGCGCATGCACGCATGCCGCATCATCTGGAACCAGCCGAGCTCGCTGGGCGGCATTGGCGACATCTACAACTCGATCGCCCCGTCGCTCACCCTGGGCTGCGGATCGTACGGCGGCAACTCGGTGTCTGGCAACGTTCAGGCGATCAATCTGCTCAACATCAAGCGCATCGCTCGGAGGAACAACAACATGCAGTGGTTCAAGATCCCGGCAAAGACCTACTTCGAGCCGAACGCCATCAAGTACCTGCGCGACATGTACGGCATCGAGCGCGCCGTGATCGTGTGCGACAAGGTCATGGAGCAGCTCGGCATCGTCGACAAGGTCATCGACCAGCTGCGCGCGCGTTCCAACCGCGTCACCTTCCGCATCGTCGACTACGTCGAGCCGGAGCCGAGCGTCGAGACCGTTGAGCGCGGCGCCGCCATGATGCGCGACGAGTTCGAGCCCGACACGATCATCGCCGTCGGCGGCGGTTCGCCGATGGATGCCGCGAAGATCATGTGGCTGCTCTATGAGCACCCTGAAATCTCGTTCTCCGACGTGCGTGAGAAGTTCTTCGACATCCGCAAGCGCGCGTTCAAGATCCCGCCGCTCGGCAAGAAGGCCAAGCTCGTGTGCATCCCGACCTCGTCGGGCACCGGCTCCGAGGTCACGCCGTTCGCCGTGATCACCGACCACAAGACCGGCTACAAGTACCCGATCACCGATTACGCGCTCACGCCTTCGGTCGCGATCGTCGACCCGGTGCTCGCCCGCACGCAGCCGCGCCGCCTGGCGTCCGACGCCGGCTTCGACGCCCTGACCCACTCGATGGAAGCGTACGTTTCGGTGTACGCGAACGACTTCACCGACGGCATGGCGCTGCACGCGGCCAGGCTGATCTGGGACAACCTCGCGGAGTCCGTGAACAGCGAGCCCGGCCCGGCCAAGACCAAGGCGCAGGAGAAGATGCACAACGCCGCCACCATGGCCGGCATGGCGTTCGGATCGGCGTTCCTGGGCATGTGCCACGCCATGGCGCACACAATCGGCGCCCTGTGCCACATCGCGCACGGCCGCACCAACTCCATCCTGCTGCCGTATGTGATCCGTTACAACGGCCAGGTGCCGGAAGAGCCCACCTCGTGGCCGAAGTACAGCAAGTACATCGCGCCGGAGCGCTACCAGGAGCTCGCCAAGAACCTCGGCCTCGACCCGGGCAAGACTCCGGCCGAAGGCGTGGAGAACCTGGCTGCCGCTGTTGAGGATTACCGCGACAACAAGCTCGGCATGAACAAGAGCTTCCAGGATTGCGGTGTGGACGAGGATTACTTCTGGTCCATCCTCGAGCAGATCGGCATGCGCGCCTACGAAGACCAGTGCGCGCCGGCGAATCCGCGCATCCCGCAGATCCAGGACATGATGGACATTGCCATCGCTGCCTACTACGGCGTGTCGCAGGAGGAAGGCCACAAGATGCGCGTGGAGCGCGAAGGCCTGGCCGCCACCGAAGAGGCGTCGCAGCGCGTCTGAGGTAGTGTCATCTGAGCGTTAACAAGTGAGGGCCCCGGATTCATCTCCGGGGCTCTCACTCATATATAGGGCAGATGGCGGCACAGGTGATCAGCGCAAAGCACAGCGTGCTCGCCACGCATTCGGTGATACCGGTGTATTTCGCGGGCACACGGCGCACGCGGGCGATCGACGGCAGGCCGATGGCGCGCAGCAGCAACAGCGCACCGGCCGCACCGAGCCATGGGCTTACGGCAAATCCAACTGCGCAGATCGCGATGTGCCAGATCCATGACGCAGCCAAGTACGCGCGGTTGCCGCGTTCGCGGATCATCGTTTTGACGAACAGCACGGATCCGCCAAGCATGGCGGCGTATGCGAGACTCACAGTGAGTGCGGGCTGTGCGAATGTGCCCGCGGGGAACCAGTTGTGCACCGACGGCAGCGTATCGCCGGCGAGCTGCATGGCGGCGGTGGCGTGTGCGCCGTACGGCTGCATGACGACCGGCATCGCGCTCGACGCCAGCACCGCGCAGGCATTGGCCCACAGCGAATGCTCACGACGCATCCATGCGCCGAGCATCGAGCCGGCGGTGAGCACAATATACAGCGGCGCCCAACGCAGTACGCCGGGGTGCAGCACCACGAACGGCACGCCGATGACCGCGAGCGCGCCCAAGTAGGTGAGCGTTGGGACTGCGTAGCGTGTGCGGAAGCGCGATTTGAACCAGCGTGCGGCGCTGAATTGCACGCAGTAACAACATGCCCATGCCACGGCCACCCAGCACAACGCCAGTGTGGGGCCGCATACGAACAGCGCGGACAGTGTGGGCATCAGCACGATCGCCCATGCGCCGGGTTCGTTGGAAAGCCAGTCGCGGCGTGACTTGAACCGTGGTGTGGTGCGTGTGGCCGCCTTGGGCGCGGAAACCGGTTTTGGCGTAGGCTGCGTGCGTGGTCTCATGCTGTCTGCTTTGGTCATGCTGCCCAAGGGTAGGGAATTTTCGTGTGAACCGCCAGACCTTGTATATGAATATGCGCAATCCCTACCTATCCGGCCTCAGGCCCCCATAATCCCACATGCCACCCGGATTTACCAACCTCCCAGCCACCACCCCTAGGCAGCGTCCGAAATATCTTTGTGCCTCCGTGTTTTCGGACAGTTAGAGGTCGTAACTGTCCGTTTTATCGGCGGGGCAGCGATTTTTCGGTCGCGAGGGGTGAGTAACTGTCCGAAATCACGGTGGAGATACGATTTTTCGGACGTAAGGCCTTGAGATACGTAGTATGCGGGGCTGCCGGACGGTCGGGGAAATGTGGATACGGGGGCGTCCGACCACAGGGGCCCGGATGGGTTGCCAGGGGAGGGCGGGGATGTTTACGGTCTGCGTATGAGAACGAACCACGAGTTGCTCCGAATGCACAGTCAGGCCCAGCAAGGGCGCAGATGCATCGCAGCGGAAAGCCCACGGCAGGCACGGATGCTTTCGCGGCGGTACAGGGCCGGTGATCTCATGCGCGTATATCCGGGCATGTATATGAGACCCGAGTACTGGAATGGGCTGACGCCCACGGAACGCGTGTGCCACCTCGTACGCTCACTGGCGCACAAGCATCCGGAATGGGTGTTTGCCGGCGAGTGCGCGGCATGCGTGCATGGATTGGAGGTGCCTTGGGTCGCTATGCGGCACATGGTGTACGTCATCGGGCCGTGTGCGGCGAGCGCATCCGACTGCGATCAGCTGCAGCGGATTCACGCCTATGGCATACAGCCCCACTGCGTCGAGGGCATCAAGGTGACCGGGCTGGCCCGCACCGTCATAGACTGTGCGTGTGTGATGGATCCATGTGGCGCGGTGGCGGTATTGGACTCCGCAATCCGCAGGGGGCTGACAAAACAGGAGCTGTATGCGGAGTGCAACCGGCAGCACACCGATTGCGCCGCCGTGTTCCACCTGTTGCCGCATGCTGATCAGCGCAGCGAGAACGGTGGCGACACGCCCGAAGTTCAGCTGTACCGGGGGAGTGCTTAAATATAACAGTTGCCTGAAAAGGGCTCGCATATTGGAATCAAAAAAGCGAGCGCGGCACGGCAGGTCACGCAAGTGGCACGCCGCATGGCCGCGCACTGATGTGGAAAGCCGGGAGGCCCATGCCTTTCGCGGCGTTCTGTGCCGGTGCCCGTGAGCAGGTTAAGTTACAAGTCAACGAATCGCTAGAAAGGGCGGAAGGCAATGGCGGGACAGAAAATCCGCATCAGGCTTAAGTCCTATGACCATGAGGTCATCGACCAATCGGCGAAGAAGATCGTCGAAACGGTGACGAACGCGGGCGCAACTGTGGTTGGCCCGGTTCCGCTCCCGACTGAGAAGAACGTATACTGCGTTATCCGCTCTCCTCACAAATACAAGGATTCTCGCGAGCATTTCGAGATGCGCACTCACAAGCGCCTCATCGACATTGTGGATCCCACCCCCAAGGCTGTGGACTCCCTGATGCATATTGATCTGCCCGCAGATGTCAACATCGAGATCAAGCTGTAAGGGAGGAGGAGACCGCTATGTCACAGAACACGAATCGCACCGCTTTGCTCGGCAAGAAGCTCGGCATGTCGCAGGTGTGGGATGAAAACGGCTTCTTCGTCCCCGTCACCCTCGTCGACGTGTCCACCAACGTGGTCACCGCTGTGAAGAACGAGGAAACCGACGGCTACAAGGCCGTGCAGCTCGGCTACGGCCAGGTCGACCCGCGCAAGGTCACCAAGCCGATGCAGGGCCACTTCGCCAAGGCCGGCGTGACCCCGCGCCGTCATCTCGCCGAAGTGCGCACTGAGAACGTTGAGGATTTCCAGCCGGGTCAGGAACTGACCGCTGAGCTGTTCCCCGAAGGCGCCCAGGTCGACGTGACCGGCACCACCAAGGGCAAGGGCTTCGCTGGCACCATCAAGCGCTGGGGCTTCAAGTCCTACCGCCGCACCCACGGTTCTCACAAGAACGAACGCCGTCCCGGTTCGGTCGGCGCATGCGCGACTCCGAGCCGTATCCTCAAGGGCAAGCGCATGGCTGGCCGCATGGGCCACGCCACCAACACCGTGCTGAACCTCACCGTCGTTTCCTCCGACGTTGAGAACGGCGTCATCGCCATCAAGGGCGCCATCCCTGGCCCCAAGGGCGGTATTGTGCTCGTCCGTTCTGCAGTGAAGGGAGCCTGATACATCATGGCAAACGTTACTCTGAACGTCACCGACAACAAGGGCCAGGCCGCTGGCTCCATCGAAGCACCGGCTGATTTCTTCGGCTTCTCCGCCGAAGAGGTGCAGGCCCACGTGCCGATGATCCACCAGGTGGTTGTGGCTCAGCTCGCTGCAGCCCGTCAGGGCACCCACGCGGTCAAGAACCGCGCCAAGGTCTCCGGCGGCGGCCGCAAGCCGTGGAAGCAGAAGGGCACCGGTCGCGCTCGTCAGGGCTCGATCCGCGCTCCGCAGTGGTATCACGGCGGCGTTGTGCACGGCCCGGTCCCGCGTGACTACAGCCAGCGCACCCCCAAGAAGATGAAGGCTGCGGCACTCAAGTATGTGCTCTCCGATCGCGTGAACAACGGTCGCGTGGCAGTGGTCGACTTCGGCATCACCGAACCTTCGACCAAGGCCGCCCTTGCCGCTCTGAACCCGATCGTGGCCGACAACTTCACCACCGTTGTGCTGTCCCGCGACAACATCAACGAATGGCTCTCGGTCCGCAACATTCCGACTGTTCACCCGATCTTCGCCGATCAGCTCAACACCTACGACGTGGTTACCGCGCAGTACGTGGTGTTCTCGAAGGAAGGCTACGAAGCGTTCCTCGAGGCGAAGAAGCCGGCAGAAAAGGAGGCCTGATTTTCATGGTCGCAGTTCACAAGCCAGCTCATGACATCATCCTCAAGCCCGTTGTCTCTGAGAAGAGCTACGCCCTGTCCGATATGGGCCAGTATACCTTCGTGGTGGCCCCGAACGCGAACAAGGTGCAGATCAAGCAGGCAATCGAGGAGATCTTCAAGGTCAAGGTGACGAACGTCAACACCCTCAACCGTGCAGGCAAGCGCACGCGCACCCGCACCGGTTACGGCCGCCGCGCCAACGAGAAGCGCGCAATCGTGACCGTGGCCGAGGGCCAGTCGATCGACATCTTCGGTAACTGAAGGTTAGCCGAGAAAAGTTAAAGGAAGAACTAGATTATGGCTATCCGCGTTTATAAGCCGACGACTCCGGGCCGCCGTAACGCGTCCGTGTCGGATTTCTCCGACCTCACGCGCTCCACGCCTGAGAAGTCGCTCGTACGCAAGAAAAGCAAGACTGGCGGCCGCAACTCTTACGGCCGTATGACCTCCCGCCATCGCGGCGGTGGCCATAAGCGCCAGTACCGTCTCATCGACTTCCGTCGTTGGGACAAGGACGGCGTGCCGGCGCGCGTCGCCGAGATCGAATACGATCCGAACCGTTCCGCCCGCATCGCCCTGCTCAACTATGCAGACGGCGAGAAGCGCTACATCATCGCCCCGGAAGGCATCAAGCAGGGCGACCTGATCGAGACCGGCCCGAAGGCCGACATCAAGCCGGGCAACAACCTGCCGCTGCGCAACATCCCGACCGGTACCGTGGTGCACGCGATCGAACTCCGCCCGCTCGGCGGCGCGAAGATCGCCCGCTCCGCTGGTGCGGCCGTGCAGCTCGTCGCGAAGGACGGCGCCTACGCCCAGCTGCGTATGCCGTCCGGCGAAATCCGCAACGTGGACGCCCGCTGCCGCGCAACGATCGGTGAGGTCGGCAACTCCGACCACGCCAACATCTCGCTCGGCAAGGCCGGTCGTGCACGCTGGCTCGGCAAGCGCCCGATCACCCGTGGTGAGTCCATGAACCCGGTCGACCACCCGCACGGCGGTCGTACCCGCGGTGGCAAGCCGCCGGTCTCCCCGTGGGGCAAGGGCGAAGTTCGTACTCGTCGTCCGAAGAAGGCTTCGAACAAGATGATTGTTCGCCGCCGTCCTAATGGCAAGAACCGCAAGTAAGGGAGTGTCGAGTAGATGACTCGTAGCATCAAGAAGGGCCCCTTCGTCGACGCCCACCTGCAGAAGAAAGTCGACGAGCAGAACGAGAAGGGTACGCACAACGTCATCAAGACGTGGTCGCGCCGTTCGATGATCACCCCTGACTTCATCGGACACACCTTCGCAGTCCACGATGGCCGCAAGCATGTGCCGGTGTTCGTCACCGAAGCCATGGTCGGTCACAAGCTCGGTGAGTTCGCCCCCACGCGCACCTTCAAGGGTCACGTGAAGGACGACAAGAAGTCGCGCCGTTAATAGTAGGAGAGTAAAGACACATGGAAGCTAAAGCAATCGCACGTCACGTCCGCGTGACGCCGCGCAAGGCTCGCCGCATGGTCGACCTCATCCGAGGCAAGAAGGCGACCGATGCAATCACCATCCTCAAGTTCGCCCCTCAGGCCGCTGCACTGCCTGTGCTCAAGGTCCTGGAGAGCGCCATCGCCAACGAGCGCGTCAAGGCCGACAAGGCCGGCGAGCCGTTCCGCGAGAACGACCTGTACATCAAGGAGACCTATGTGGATGAGGGCGTGACGCTCAAGCGTTTCCGCGCTCGTGCACAGGGCCGTGCCGCTCGTATCAACAAGCGTACGAGCCACATCACGGTCGTTGTCGCCACCAAGGAAGGAGCCCGCTAAAGATGGGTCAGAAGATTAATCCCTTTGGCTATCGCCTGGGCATTACTGAGGACCATCGTTCGAAGTGGTTCTCCGATTCCAACAAGGCCGGCGAACGCTACCGCGATTTCGTGCTTGAAGACGACGCCATCCGCAAGGAGATGACGAAGGACCTCGAGCGCGCAGGCGTGTCCCGCATCATCATTGAGCGTACCCGTGACCGCGTGCGTGTGGACATCCACACCGCCCGCCCGGGCATCGTGATCGGCCGCCGTGGCGCCGAAGCCGAGCGCGTTCGCGCAAAGCTCGAGAAGCTCACCGGCAAGCAGGTCCAGCTCAACATCTTCGAAGTCAAGAACCCGGCGATCGACGCCCAGCTCGTCGCCCAGGGCATCGCCGAGCAGCTTACGAACCGCGTGACCTTCCGCCGCGCGATGCGTAAGGCTCAGCAGGATGCCATGCGCGCTGGCGCCAGGGGTATCCGCATCAAGCTCTCCGGCCGTCTTGGCGGCGCCGAGATGAGCCGTTCCGAGTTCTACCGCGAAGGCCGCGTGCCGCTGCAGACCCTCCGTGCACTCATCGATTACGGCTTCTTCGAGGCCAAGACCACCTACGGTCGCATCGGTGTCAAGGTGTGGATCTACAAGGGCGACATGACCGAGCGCGAGTTCGAAGAGCTTCAGGCGCAGCAGGGCAACAACCGTGGCGGCCGCCGCGGCGATCGCCGTCCGCGCCGTGGCCAGCGCGGTGCTCAGCGCGGCAACCAGCAGAACCAGGTGAAGACCGGTGCCGACCAGCCGATCGAGGCCGAGGTCGCTTCCGACGCCACCGCTGCACCGTCTTCGGAAACTAAGGAGTGAGCTGAAGATGCTTATCCCAAAGAGGACAAAATATCGTAAGCAGCACCGTCCGGACCGCCACGGCATGTCCAAGGGCGGCAACGAGATCAACTTCGGTGATTTCGCCATCCAGGCCATGGCCCCGGCGTATGTGACCAACCGTCAGATCGAGGCCGCCCGTATCGCCATGACGCGTTACATCAAGCGTGGTGGCAAGGTGTGGATCACGATCTTCCCGGATCGCCCGCTGACCAAGCACCCCCTCGGCGCCCGAATGGGTTCCGGTAAGGGCACCCCGGAATTCTGGATCGCCAATGTGCATCCGGGCCGCGTGATGTTCGAAATCGGTGGCGTGTCTGAGGATGTCGCTCGTGAGGCTCTGCGCCGCGCAATCGACAAACTCCCTATGAAGTGCCGTGTTATTGCACGTGAAGGCGGTGACATCTGATGGCAGTCGGATCTACTGAATACACCATCCAGAACCTCAACGAGAAGACCAACGAAGAGATCGAGGGTTTCCTCAAGAAGTCCAAGGAAGAGCTGTTCAACCTGCGCTTCCAGCATGCGACCGGTCAGCTTGACAACACGGCCCGCCTCAAGGCAGTCAAGCGTGACATCGCCAGGATGTACACTGTTCTGCGTGAACGCGAGCTCGGCATCAGCCAGGCTCCGGCGGCAACCGAAACGAAAGCTGAGGAGAAGTAATGGCGCAAGAGCGTAACTCCCGCAAGGTTCGTCGCGGTTATGTCGTGTCCGATAAGATGGACAAGACCATTTCCGTGGAACTCGAACTTCGTACGACCCACCCGCTGTATGGCAAGGTCGTTCGTTCAACCCGCACGGTCAAGGCTCATGACGAACACAATGACGCTCACGTTGGCGACCTCGTGAGTATCATGGAGACTCGTCCACTGAGCAAGACCAAGCGTTGGCGTCTCGATACCATCATCGAGCGCGCTAAGTAATTAAGTTCGGCAAGGCTCGCTGGCTCACCCGGTACGTCCCGTTCGCGGGACGTACCGGGTGAGCAGGGAGAACCGGCTCGGCTAAGGAGAATCAATGATTCAGCAGGAAACGCGGCTTCATGTCGCCGACAACACGGGTGCCAAGGAACTCCTCTGCATCCGAGTGCTCGGCGGATCGAAGCGACGCTATGCCGGCATTGGCGACGTGATCGTCGCCTCCGTTAAGGACGCAATCCCTAACGGGTCGGTCAAGAAAGGCGACGTCGTCAAGGCCGTCGTCGTCCGTACAGTCAAGGAACGCCGTCGTGCAGACGGTTCCTACATCAAGTTCGACGAGAACGCTGCGGTTATTCTCGGCTCCGGCCGTGAACCGAAGGGCACTCGTATCTTCGGACCGGTTGGTCGTGAACTGCGCGACAAGCGCTTCATGCGTATCGTGTCCCTCGCCCCGGAGGTGATCTGAGATGGTAGCCAAGATCAAAAGCGGCGACCTGGTCAAGGTCATTCGCGGCAAGGATCGCGGTAAGGAAGGCACCGTCAAGCGCGTGCTCAAGGACGATCGCCTGATCGTCGAGGGCGTGCAGATGGTCAAGAAGCATGTGCGTGCGACGCAGCAGGGCCAGCAGTCCGGCATCGTCTCCGTCGAGGCCCCGATCCATCGCTCCAACGTGATGCTGATCGACCCGGAGACCAAGCAGCCGACTCGCGTTGGCGTTGTGATCAAGGAAGAAGCCCGTGACGGCAAGGTGAAGACCGTGCGCGTGCGCGTGGCCAAGAAGTCTGGAAAGGAGCTGGCATGAGCGAAGAAATCGTGAGCGAAGAGCTCGTCGTCGAAGCACCTCAGACTCCGCGCCTGAAGCAAGAGTACAAGGATGTCATCATCCCTGAGCTCGAGAAGGAATTCAAGCACGACAACCCGATGCAGATCCCTCGCATCGAGAAGGTCGTCGTCTCCATGGGCGTCGGCGCCGCGGCCCGCGACTCGAAGCTCATCGAGGGCGCAGTGCGCGATCTGACCGCCATCACCGGCCAGAAGCCGAAGATTACCAAGGCGAAGAAGTCCGTCGCGCAGTTCCATCTGCGTGAAGGCCAGGCCATCGGCGCGTACGTCACCCTGCGTGGCGACCGCATGTGGGAGTTCCTCGATCGTCTTCTGACGCTGGCGCTGCCGCGTATCCGCGATTTCCGCGGCATCAACGGCCACCAGTTCGACGGTCAGGGCAACTACAACTTCGGTCTGACCGAACAGTCCATGTTCCACGAGATCGATCCGGATTCGATCGATCACCAGCGCGGTATGGACATCACCGTTGTGACCAGCACCAAGGATGACGATGAGGCCTACGCTCTGCTCAAGGCCCTCGGATTCCCATTCAAGGAGAACTGAAATGGCAAAAACGTGTCTTAAGGTCAAGGCGCTGCGCAAGCCGAAGTTCAAGGTGCGCGCATACACCCGTTGCATGGTCTGCGGCCGTCCTCATTCCGTGTACCGCAAGTTCGGTCTGTGCCGCATCTGCCTTCGTGAGAAGGCGCACCGCGGCGAGCTGCCAGGCGTTACGAAGTCCAGTTGGTAAATATCGACGCTGAAGGTCCGCGGCTCGTGTGGAACCAGGTTCCACAGGGCGGCGGAAACCACGGCGAGAAAGGGCGTTAGCCCAAATGACAATGACAGATCCAATCGCAGATATGCTTACGCGTCTGCGTAATGCGAGCGCGGCAAAGCACGAGACCGTGGATATGCCGTACTCCAAATTCAAGAAGAACATCGCTGAGATCCTGAAGCGCGAAGGCTACATCGCCGACTACACCGCCAAGGAAGCCCGCGTTGGCCAGACCCTTGAGGTCACCCTCAAGTACGGCCCGAACGGCGAGCGTTCCATTCAGGGCATCAAGCGCATCTCGAAGCCCGGCCTGCGCCGTTACGCGAAGTCCGACGCGCTTCCGATGCCGCTTGGCGGCCTCGGCATCGCCATCATCTCGACCAGCTCGGGACTGATGACCCAGAAGGAATGCCTCGACCGAGGCATCGGTGGCGAAATCGTCGCCTACGTTTGGTGAGAAAGGAGAGCTGAACATGGCATCGCATATTGGTAAGCTCCCGATCACCATTCCGGCGGGCGTCGAAGTCACAATCAATGGTCAGGAGTTCTCGGTCAAGGGACCGAAGGGCACTGATTCCTACACCATCCCCGAGGGCATCACCGCCAAGGTCGAAGGCAACGAGCTCATCGTGAGCGCCAACGACGACCTGCGTCCGACGCGCGCGAAGCACGGCCTGGCCCGTTCGATCATGGCTTCCATGGTCAAGGGCGTGCACGAGGGCTATGCCAAGAGCCTCGACATCGTGGGTACCGGTTACCGCGCCCAGATGAAGGGTAAGGGCATCGAGTTCTCGCTCGGTTACTCCCACACGATCACTGTGGAACCGCCGGAAGGCATCGAGTTCGAACTGCCGAACCCGAATCAGGTAATCGTCAAGGGCACCGACAAGCAGGCCGTTGGCCAGGCTGCCGCGAACATCCGCAAGCTCCGCGCTCCGGAACCCTACAAGGGCAAGGGCATCAAGTACACGGATGAGCAGATCCGCCGCAAGGCTGGAAAGGCTGGTAAGTGATATGAGCGTTAAGATTTTCGGTAAAGGCAAGAAGGTTGCGCTGAAGCGTCGCCACGCTCGTATCCGTAAGCGCATCAACGGCACCGCCGAGCTCCCGCGTCTGGTGGTCACCCGTTCCAACCGTCATATGGTTGCCCAGATTGTCGACGACACCGTCGGCAAGACCCTGGTGAGCGAATCCACGCTGATGAGCGACTTCGCCGACTTCCAGGGCACCAAGACCGAAGCGGCCAAGCAGGTCGGCCTCCTGATCGCCAAGAAGGCGCAGGAAGCGGGCATCACCGCCGTTGTCTTCGATCGTGGTGGCAACCAGTACCATGGTCGCGTCGCAGCTGTTGCTGATGGCGCCCGCGAGGGAGGTCTTGCACTGTGAGCGACAACGAAAAGGAAACCCAAGTGGCTGAAGAGACTCAGAACACTCAGGCTACCGCCGAGTCCAACAACGAGGACCGCAAGAACAACCGTCGTGGCCAGCGTGGCGAAGGCCGCCGTGGCGAGCGTCGCAACCGTCGTGAGGAAAACCGCGGCGACGAGATGCTCGACCGCGTGGTGACCATCAACCGCGTGTCCAAGACCCACAAGGGCGGCCGTACGTTCAGCTTCGCAGCTCTCGTTGTGGTCGGTGACGGCAACGGCACCGTCGGCGTGGGCTATGGCAAGTCCCGTGAGGTCCCGGCGGCAATCGCCAAGGGCCAGCTGGACGCCAAGAAGCACCTGTTCAACGTTCCGCGCATCCGCGGCACCGTGACCCACCCGGTCATCGGCCACGACCACGCAGGCACCGTCCTGCTGCGTCCGGCCGCTCCCGGCACCGGCGTTATCGCCGGCGGTGCGGTCCGCGCCGTCATGGAGTGCGCTGGCATTACCGACGTCCTGACCAAGTCGATGGGCTCCGCGACCGCCGTCAACGTGGTTCGCGCCACCGTCGATGCGCTCAAGCAGCTCGAGGACCCTGAGGAGATCGCGGCTCGCCGTGGCCTCTCCGTCCAGGAAGTCACCCCGGACGCCCTGCTACGCGCCCGCGCCGCAGGAATCGCCGAGGCCCGCAAGGCTCGCGAAGAGGCTCAGGCCAAGGCCGCCGCAAAGGATGGTGAGTGATGGCTAATCTGAAGATTACGCTCGTGCACGGCATGTGCCGTACCAATCAGAAGCAGCGCGCTACCGCACAGTCGCTTGGCCTTCGCAAGATCGGCCAGACGGTTGAGCGTGAAGACAATTCGACGACCCGCGGCATGATCAATGTCGTGCGTCACCTGGTCAAGGTTGAGGAGGCTGAGTGATCATGGCAGAAGAAGAGACCACGATCCTGCAGATGCATGATCTCCGCCCGGCACCTGGCGCCAAGAAGGACCGCATCCGCGTTGGCCGCGGTGAAGGCTCCAAGGGCAAGACCTCGGGCCGTGGCGACAAGGGCACCAAGAAGCGCTACCAGGTCCGCCCGGGCTTCGAAGGCGGTCAGCTCCCGCTGTACATGCGCCTTCCGAAGCTCCGTGGCTTCCGTAGCCCCTTCAAGAAGGAATACCAGGTCGTCAACATCGCAACCCTCGCCGAGCTGTTCCCGCAGGGCGGCGAGATCTCGGTCGCTGATCTGGTGGCCAAGGGTGCTGTGCGCGCCAACCGCCCGGTCAAGGTCCTCGGCGAAGGCGAGACCACCGTTGCGTTCACCCTCAAGGGTGTGAAGGCTTCGGCGTCCGCCAAGACGAAGATCGAAGCGGCCGGCGGCTCCATCAGCGAAGACTGATATGCAGTGAAGGCCGGAGCGCCGGCGGCTTGACACCAAGCCGCCGCCGGCCCAATCAGACCCCCTCCCGCCATGCAGCGTGGAGGGGGTCTTTTTTCATAGTTCCGCACCGATCGACTCACACCCGCCGTGATGACTCGCGGAAAATGTGCGGAAATTCTATAGATTTTCCATGCAACGGTGCGCATGGTAGACACGATGGGCTAAACTCGACGGCTAGAGTGTGTTTGTTACCCGTGTAATGCATGCGAATCAGTTAATTATGGGAGGGAACCCAAGGTGAGGACACTTATCCAGGCCTTTCGGACCAAGGAACTGAGGAACAAAATCCTCTTCGTCCTTGGCATGATCATCATTTACCGAATCGGCTCGTACATTCCGGCGCCAGGCGTCGACGAAACCGTCGTCAACAACTGCGTGACGCAGATGAGCGGCAACTCCGAGAACTTCATCGGTCTGGTGAACCTGTTCTCCGGTGGCGCCATGCTGCAGCTGTCGATCTTCGCACTTGGTGTGATGCCGTACATCACCGCATCCATTGTGATCCAGCTGCTGCGCGTGGTGATCCCGCGCTTCGAGGCCCTGCACAAGGAAGGCCAGTCCGGTGAGGCGAAGCTCACCCAGTACACGCGTTACCTCACAATCGGCCTCGCGCTGCTGCAGTCGTCCACGATCGTGGTGACCGCCAAGTCGGGCGCGCTGTTCAACTACCAGTGCTCGGGCATCATCCCGAACGACGACGTGTGGACCCTGATCGTCATGGTGCTCGTCATGACCGGCGGCACCGGCCTGATCATGTGGATGGCCGAACTCATCACCGAAAAGGGCATCGGCCAGGGCATGTCGATCCTCATCTTCCTCTCCATCTGCTCCGGCTTCCTGCCGCAGCTATGGAACATCGGCTGGGGCACCAATGGCACCGACGGCAATTGGACCAAGTTCGGCATCGTCACCGGCGTGCTGCTCGCCATCATGATCTTCGTCAACTACGTGGAACTCTCCCAGCGCCGCATTCCGGTGCAGTACACGCGCCGCATGATCGGCCGCAAGATGTACGGCGGATCGTCCACCTACCTGCCGCTCAAGATCAACATGAGCGGCGTCATCCCGCCGATCTTCGCCTCGTCGATCCTGGCGATCCCCACGCTGATCTCGCAGTTCGGCAACGCCGAATCCGGTTGGGTGCAGTGGATCAACACGAACCTGGCCAACACCACGTCCGTGTGGTACATCTGCCTGTACGCCCTCATGATCGTGTTCTTCACGTTCTTCTACACCGAGATCACGTTCAACACCGATGAGACGGCGGACAACATGAAGCAGTACGGCGGCTTCATCCCGGGCATCCGCGCCGGCAACGCCACCGCACGCTACCTGAAGTACGTCATCAACCGCTTGAACACCGTCGGCGCGGTCTACCTGCTCTTCGTGGCGCTGCTGCCGACCGTGCTCATCATGGCGCTCAACCTGAACGCGAACCTGCCGTTCGGTGGCACCACGATCCTAATCATCGCCGGCGTCGGCCTCGACACGCTGCGCCAGGCGAAGGCTCAGACCGAGCAGTACCAGTATGCTGGCTTCCTGTTCGACAACACGAGCCATATCGAAGGCAAGTGAGTGTACCGTGGCCGGTGGTGCAAACCACCGGCCACGGTTGCATATTCACCCAGCACCGGGCATCCGCGCCGGTATTGAACCAAAGTATGAAAGGACGATCCATGCGACTGCTGATCATGGGCCCCCAGGGTGTGGGCAAGGGCACGCAGGCTGCTCTGCTGAGCACGCACTACGACATTCCGGCCATCTCGACCGGCGACATCTTCCGCTTCAACATCAAGAACAAGACCCCGCTCGGCCTTGAGGCGCTCTCGTACACCGACAAGGGCGAACTCGTGCCCGACGAGCTGACGAACTCGATCGTCAAGGACCGCCTTGCGCAGGACGACGCCGCCAACGGCTGGGTCCTCGACGGCTACCCGCGCAACGCCGCGCAGGTCGAGGCGCTCGACGCGATGCTCGAAGAGCTCGGCCAGAAGCTCGACGCCGTGGTGGCGCTCGAGGCGAGCCGCGACGTGCTGCTGGAGCGCATGGCCAAGCGCGCCAAGGAGCAGGGCCGTTCCGACGACACGCCGGAAGTGATCGCCAAGCGTCTGGAGACCTACGAGAAGGAGACCGCTCCGCTGCTCGACATCTACAAGCAGCGCGGACTGCTCATCAGCGTGAATGGCGTGGGTGAGATCGACGAGATCAGCAATGCGATCATCGCCGAGCTCGACGCCAACGTGCAGGCTCGCTGATCTGCGCACAGGCATCGTCTGCCAATTCGGGCCGGCGCGTTCCCACGGGGCGCGCCGGCCCGACGCATAGGGAATAGAGACGCGCGCGGCGAGGTTATGCATGGCAAGTGCGTACTGCGACACGCCGAGTTTTATTTGGGAATGATTTCGTGTATTCTTGCAATTTGGTGTGTCTTCGGACACAGCAGTAATACAACCGAGGAACGGAATCAGAACCTATGGCAAAAGACGGTGTGATTGAAGTCGAAGGACGAGTAGTCGAGGCATTGCCAAACGCAATGTTCCGAGTCGAACTTGAGAACAAGCATATCGTGCTTGCCACCATTTCCGGCAAAATGCGCAAGAACTACATCCGTATCTTGCCTCAGGACCGCGTGGTGCTCGAGATGAGCCCGTACGATCTCAACCGTGGTCGTATTACGTACCGATACAAGTAAGGTACAACCAAAGTAAGGAACAACCATGAAGGTTAGCCCAAGTGTGAAGAGGATCTGCGAAAACTGCCGCGTGATCCGTCGTCACGGCCGCGTCATGGTGATCTGCACCAACCCGCGTCACAAGCAGCGTCAGGGCTGAGCAGATACCAGCGGCACAACAATCCAGGCACTAAGTCACAGCCCCGCATGGGGCTGAACCCCGGGAACACAGGCCCGGGCCGGGAAACCGGGAGACTCGGTGCAAGACCTGTGTGAAACAGAAGGAATCGCAATGGCACGTCTTGCCGGAGTCGACATCCCCAATGACAAGCGCATCGAGATCGCGCTCACCTACATCTTCGGTGTAGGCCGCACTCGTGCGAAGGAAACCCTTGAAGCCACCGGCATCAACCCGGACACCCGCGTCAAGGACCTGACGGATGAGCAGCTCATCACGCTGCGTGATTACCTCGAGTCCAACTACAAGATCGAGGGCGACCTGCGTCGTGAAATCGACGCTGACATTCGTCGTAAGATTCAGATCAACTGCTACCAGGGCATGCGTCACCGTAAGGGACTCCCAGTGCGCGGACAGCGCACCAAGACCAACGCGCGTACCCGCAAGGGACCGAAGCGTACGGTCGCTGGAAAGAAGAAGGCCACCAAGTAATTAGGTGAGTCCTCAGCTGCGGCCACGGCGACCACCATCGCCGCAGCAACAAACAAGAGTTCGTTACAAGGAAACGAGGGTCAATGGCAGCTCAAAAGCAGGCCGCGCGCAAGACTCGTCGCCGCGATCGCAAGTCGATCCCGGTCGGTCAGGCGCACATCAAGTCAACGTTTAACAACACCATCATCTCGATCACCGATCCCTCGGGCGCAGTCGTGTCCTGGGCTTCCGGTGGCGACGTCGGTTTCAAGGGCTCCCGCAAGTCCACGCCGTACGCTGCTGGCATGGCAGCTGAATCCGCGGCCCGCAAGGCCATGGAACACGGCGTCAAGAAGGTCGACGTCTTCGTCAAGGGCCCGGGTTCCGGTCGTGAGACCGCCATCCGTTCCCTGCAGTCCGCGGGCCTCGAAGTCGGTTCCATCACCGATGTGACCCCGCAAGCGTTCAACGGCGTTCGTCCTCCGAAGCGTCGTCGCGTCTGAGCACTAGACAACCCCATCCATCCAAAGCCGCTTGAGACCGGTGAGTGCACCACCGGCCGAAGCTGAAAGGATAACCACAGTGCTTATCGCACAGCGTCCGACACTTACCGAGGAATCCCTGAACCCTCAGCGTTCCCGTTTCATCATCGAGCCTCTCGAACCTGGGTTCGGCTATACGCTTGGCAACTCGCTGCGCCGCACCCTCCTGAGCTCGATTCCGGGAGCGGCTGTGACTTCGGTGCGTATCTCCGGCGCCCTGCATGAGTTCACCACTCTGCCGGGTGTGGAAGAAGACGTCACCGAGATTCTGCTGAACATCAAGGGCATCGTGCTCACCAGCGAATACGATGAGCCGGTTGTCATGTATCTGCGCAAGAGCGGCAAGGGTGAGGCCACCGCGGGGGACATCACCCCGCCGGCCGGCGTGACCATCGCCAACCCGCAGATGCATATCGCAACGCTCGCCGATGACGGCCAACTCGAGATCGAGTTCACCGTCGAACGCGGCCGCGGTTATGTGCCTGCCCAGATGAACAAGCAGGATGGCGATGAGATCGGCCGCATCCCGGTTGATTCCATCTATTCCCCAGTGCTCAAGGTGAGCTACAAGGTCGAAGCCACGCGCGTGGAACAGCGCACCGACTTCGATCGGCTCATTCTGGACGTGGAGACCAAGCCCGCTATCTCCCCGCGCGACGCCGTGGCGTCCGCAGGATCGACGCTTGTCGAGCTCTTCGGCCTGTGCCGTGAGCTCAACACCCAGGCAGAAGGCGTCGAAGTCGGCCCGGCACCAGTTGTCGAAGAGGCCGATCCGGAGATGTCTGTACCGATTGAGGACCTCAACCTTACGCAGCGCAGCTACAACTGCCTCAAGCGCGAGGGCATCCACACAGTCGGCGAGCTGGTCAACCACACGGAGCAGGATCTGCTCGACATCCGTAATTTCGGCATGAAGTCCATCGATGAGGTCAAAGAGAAGCTGCAGTCCCTCGGACTGTCCCTCAAGGCCTCGCCGCTCGGCTTCGACGCCACCAATCTCGAAGGCGGCACGTTCTTCTCGCCGGAAGACGAGTAAACCACCTTCGACACAACCGCTTCGACGGTCTCGGATGTTCGGGCTCATGCCCACCTGAGCCGGCGGGGCAATCAAGGAGAAACCAATGCCAACACCTAAGAAAGGCCCACGTCTGGCTTCCAGCCCGGCACATGAGCGCCTGATGCTCGCGAATATGGCCACGAGCCTGTTCATGCACGGCCGCATCACCACCACGCTGCCGAAGGCCAAGCGCCTTCGCCCGCTGGCCGAGCGCCTGATCACCTTCGCCAAGCGCGGTGATCTGCACTCCCGCCGCCGCGTGATGCGCGTGATCCGCAACAAGTCCGTGGTGCACAAGCTGTTCACGCAGATCGCAGAACAGATGGAGCAGCGCGAAGGCGGCTACACCCGCATCGTCAAGATCGCTCCGCGCAAGGGCGATTCGGCGCCTGCGGCGATCATCGAGCTCGTCACCGAGCCGGTGAGCCCCAAGAAGGCCGTCGTCAAGGAAGCAGAGGCAGCCACCAAGGTTGCCGCAGACCAGGCTCCGGTCGAGGCTGAAGCCAACGAAGCCGAAAAGGCTGAGTGAGTCTGACTACAGACTGCGCAGGGCTGGAATCCGCGAGGGTTCCAGCCCTGTTCGTTTCTCCGCAGCACGCCAGGCGCCGCAGTAGCGCGCCGTTGCTAGACTCGTGCCCCATGGTTCGTCTGCGTATTGATCTGGGGTATGACGGGTGTTCGTTCAACGGCTGGGCCGCGCAGCCCGGCATGCGTACCGTGCAGGGTGAGGTCGAGGCCGCGTTGGAGCGCGTGCTGTGCGGCGTGCGGCCGGTCGATGCCGCGCATGCGGACGGCCGCCCGCCGCTGCCGCACCTCGTGGTGGCCGGGCGCACCGATGCGGGTGTGCATGCCGCGCATCAGGTGTGCCATCTCGACGTGACCGAGGCACAGCTCGCGCGCTGCGTCGGCCACATGGACGCCACGCCGGTGCAGGCGCTCGAACTGCGCTTGCAGCGCATGATGCCCGGCGACATCGCGATCCACCGTGTCTCCATCGCGCCCGAAGGCTTCGACGCGCGCTTCTCCGCGCTCGAACGCACGTATGTCTACCGCATCTGCGACGACCCGGCCGCTTGGGATCCGCGCCAACAGAGTTACGTGTGGCTCACGGACCAGCGGCTCGACGAGTCGGTGATGAACGAAGCCGCCGCCTGCGCGATCGGACTGCACGATTTCGGCTCGTTCGCCATCGCGAATCCCGGTGGCACCACGATCCGCGACGTCAAGACCGCGTACTGGAGCCGCGTGCCCGCGCGTCCGCTCATCGCGGACCCGCGAGGGGAGCGCTACCGTACGCCGGCGATGGAATCCGGGCTGCTCTGTTTTACGATCGTGGCCGACGCGTTCGCGCGCAACATGGTGCGTTCGCTCGTCAACGGCTGTGTGCAGGTGGGGCTGGGCAAGCGCACCGTCGACTGGTTCGCGGAGAAGATCGCCACGCCGCTGCGCGAAGGGTCGACCGGGCCGATCGCGCCTGAGGGCCTGACGCTCGAGCACATCGAATATCCGGAAGATGGCGAGCTCGCAGAACGCGCCGAGAAGATCCGTGCGCGCCGCACGATGCCTGAGCAGCCTGCCGCATAGTCCGGTGGTTGACCTGCGCCGCCCATGCACAATTCCGGTGGATATGTGGACGGCCGCGCAATCCATTCCACATATCCACACCTCTGGATGTGGATGGTATGTGTGGATGGAACCCTCCGCGACGACTCTCTGCAATCCCCTGGCCCAGTTTTCTGACGAAAGTCATGCTGGATGCTTCAGAACATGACAAACCTCGGTCCGAGTTTGAGGGAAGTCATGCAATACATGTTGTTGGATGACGACTCTCGGGGATTCTCTGACGAATGTCATGCCTGAGGGCGCCGAGCATGACAAACCTCGGGTTATAGGCCAAAAAGTGTGTCTGGAATCGCGTCTTAGGCCTTGCGGAGTATGGCGTTTCATGGGTTCGAAAGTCGGTGACATGACTTTCGCGCCCGGCCGGAATGTGTGTCTGGAATCCTTGTCGGCCCTTACTGCCGCTTGGGTTGACAGCCGTTCGAAAGTGCCGGTTCCATGGTGCCATGGAACAGCCATTGTGCCCGCGGTGCGGCGGGAAGATGAAAAGGAACGGCACGACCAGCGCGGGCAGGACCCGCTGGCGGTGCAAGGACCCGGGATGCGGGTCGAGCAGGACGCGCGGCTATGGCACGGCCGCGCGCGACGTGCGCGGGTTCATCGACTGGCTCCTGTCGGCGGACACCCAAGAGCAACGGCATGTGAGCGCCCGCACGCTGCGCCGGCGCAACGAGCTTGGCTGGAGCCTGTGGCCGCCATGCCCGATGGACGGGCAGGTCCACGACGTGGTGCACCTCGACGGCATCCACCTGGGCCGCAACGCGGTCGTGCTCATCGCCTGGGGCGACGGGCACGTGCTCGGCTGGTACGTCGCCCGGCGCGAGACCAGCGCGGCATGGATGAACCTGATGGCCCGCATCGCCGAACCCGTGGCCGTCGTATGCGACGGGGGCGGCGGCATCCGCAAGGCCCTCAGGCACGCATGGCCCGGCGCCCGCGTGCAACGCTGCCTGTTCCACATCTGCCTCAACATCGGCGCCATACTCGGCACGAACCCGCGCCACGAGGCGTCCCGGCAGCTGCTGCGCCTGGCCAAGGACCTCACCCGCGTGCACGACGGCGACGCCATGGCCGCCTGGCTGGGCGCCTACACCGCGTGGGAGACGCGGCACAAGGACTTCCTCGAGCAGAAAAGCGTGTGGGCCGACGGCAGCGAGAACGACCTGCACCAACGCCTCGTCAAAGCGCGCGACACCATGCGCCGCCGCATACGCGAGCGGACCATGTTCACCTTCATGGACCCCGAACTGGGCACCGCGACACCCGTGCCGACCACCAACAACGCCATCGAATCGCAAAACGCACGCATCCGCGCCATGCCCGGGAACCACCGCGGCCTGTGCCTGCTCCGTCGCATCAAGGCCGTGTGCTGGTGGTGCCACCAACACACCGAACACCCCGAAAACCCCGCATGGCTGGCCACGCATGCGTGGCGCGACGAACAGATCGAACACCTCTACCGACAGGCATGGGAGCACAGCGACGAAGGAAGGCAGCAAGTCTTCGGCATCCCCGCCAGATACGGAACCGGCATCGACTGGAACGAATTCCACACCAGCACACCATGGAAAGACACCGACTAGCCAGACACACATTTTGGCCTATAACCCCAAACCTCTGGGAGAGGCATGAAAAAAGGGTTTTTGGCGCGAACCAAAAACCCTAGGGGCGGATGAGGCGAGATTCGAACTCGCGGAGGGGGTTGCCCTCACACGCTTTCGAGGCGTGCTCCTTAGACCGCTCGGACACTCATCCTTTGCTGCAATCAAGCAACTTGTTCATTATGCCACAAGCTGCACCCACGTCAAATCCATGGGCATGTCGCGTGTTGCAGCCACATTCAAGCCACCCACTCATCACTCATCATCATCCGCGGCGAACACCGCATAGTCACTGCTCGGATACCCCAGCTCGAACGCGGTGTAGGCGTGCGTGGCGGCGAGCAGCGAAAGCTGCAACAGCCCCTGCTGTGCCTGCTGCACGGCATTCGCGTTATCCGGCAACTCCATCGTGCGCGTGGACTGCGCAATCGCCTGCATCTCCTCGCGTGCGCATGACATCTCCACAACCGCCACGGTGTTGGCGCGCAATCCGTTCACCGGGTCGGTCACGTTGGCGCTGTGCGCGAGCAGCTCGTCGGTGCCGTACAGCTTCTGCCGCAGGTCGTGCGCGCCGTTGGACAACTGCATCATCTGCGAGGCCGCTTGCTTGTGGTTCTCGCTCATCGCGAGCAGTGTGCCGTCTTCGGCGAGCGGTGTGGTCCGCGCGTCGCGCGCCGCACCGCTCACGAACCGCCCCGCAAGCACTTCGGTGGCGAATCCCGCGCGGTCGTCGGCGAGCGCGGCCTGCGCCAGTGCATCGCCGCCGACCGGCACGCTGGCCACACTGTCGAGCCGCGTGACGGTCAGTGGTTTGCTGTTCGCTCCCAGCACACGCGCGAGCTGTTGCGTGCGGTGCTGCATCTGTGCGCTGCGCATCGTGCCTTCGGCGAAGCGCAGCGGGCACTGCACCGCCACGTCGAGCCAGTCGTGCTGCGCCTGCTTCGCCGCCACATACCGCATCGTGATCGGCGAGTCCGCGCTCGTGGCGCGCTCGGTGCCCGCCGAAGCCGCTTCGACCGCGGATTCGCACGGGCTGAGCCGTTGCTCGGACTCCGCGCGCCCTGCAAGCCGCGGCGTGGCGCAGCCGGCGAGCATGCACACGGCGAACAGACAGCTCAGCGCGGCCGCGAGGCGCGAATGATGGGCGCGGTGTGCATACAACAGATATGGGCGTGTCGGCATGAATCACTACAGTAGTTATGGACTGTGACCACAGGGGCAGAGCGCTCGTGTATATAACTCAAAATAGGAGGTCTACATCATGGAACTGGACCTGAACGGCATTTACCAGCTCGCTCGCGAGCAGGAAATCGATACCGAAACCGTGGACGAGGCGCTGTCTGAAGCATTGCGTCTCGCGTATCTGAAAACACCTCATGCAGCGAAGCACGCGCGCGTCGAACTGGACCCGCGTGCCGGCACATTCACCATCTGGGCGCAGGACGAGATCCCGCAGGAGCCCACTGAAGACGATCCGCACCCCGCGCCAAAGCTCGGCGAGGAGTATGACGACACCCCGAACGACTTCGGGCGCCTGGCCGCGGCGACCGCGCGCCAGGTGATCCAGCAGCTGTTCCGCAAGGCCGAGGACGACAAGATCTTCGGCGCGTTCTCGGGCCAGCGCGGCAAGCTGATCACTGGCGTGGTGCAGCAGGACGCGAAGGACACCGCGAACGTGCACGTGGCCGTGGGCGACGTGGAGGCGATCCTGCCGCGGCGCGAACAGGTGCCGGGGGAGCGTTACCGCCATGGTGAGCGCATCCGCGTGTACGTGGTGAACGTCTCGCGCGGCCTCAAGGGCCCGGAGATCATCGTGTCGCGCTCGCACCCGGAACTGGTGCGCCGCCTGTTCGAACGCGAGGTGCCGGAACTCGTTTCGGGCGCCGTTTCGATTATGGCGATCGCGCGCGAGGCCGGTGCCCGCACCAAGATCGCCGTGCGCGCCAACACGCCGGGCGTCAATCCGAAGGGCGCGCTGATCGGACCTGGTGGTTCGCGTGTGCGCGCGGTGATGGAGAACCTGGGCCCGGAGAAGATCGACATCGTCGATTGGTCGAACGACCCAGCCACGTTCGTCGCGGCCGCGCTCTCGCCGGCTGTCGTCTCGGGCGTGCAGGTGATCAGCGAGAAGAACCAGACCGCGATCGCGTTCATCCACGATGACCAGCTCTCGCTCGCCATCGGCAAGGAAGGGCAGAACGCGCGTCTGGCGGCCAAGCTGACCGGTTGGAAGATCGGCATCGAATCCGAAGAGACGTTCGCAAAGAAACAGGCCGCGCTCAAGGCGCAGCAGGAAGCTGCGCAGAGCGGCGAAAACAGCGGGAACTAGGCATATTTCTCGCGCCGCAATACTCCCGCCGTGTATCCACCGGCGGGAGTATGCTGAACACGAAATCTGTACGTCGGGCGCTCTCGGAATGCCCGAAAAACAGAGCGAGGTAGAACAACCATGGTCACACGATGAGATACAGCATGCTCGCCGTGAAAAGATAAGCAGCTGCGCTGGTGTGTATGCGCGGCTGGGAAATAGGAGAAATTGAGTGCCGAAAGCACGCGTATATGAACTCGCCAAGGAACTTGGCGTAGACAGCAAGACCGTCCTTGAAAAGCTCAAGGACATGGGCGAATTCGTCAAATCGGCGTCTTCGACAGTGGAGACCCCGGTCGCCCGCCGACTCAAGGAAGCGTTCCCCAAAGCGAACGCCGATTCCGCGGCAGCGCCCGCCGCCAAGAACAACGCCCCCGCAGCCAAGCCGCAGCCCAAGAAGCCTGCGGCCCCCGCAACCCATGCATCAGAGACTTCGGCCAAGCCGGCGGCCCCCAAGCCGTCCGGGGCACGCCCCACGGCGGCCAAGCCCGGCCAACGTCCCGGCCCACGCCGCAACGCCCAGTCCGAAGCGCCACGTGGCGGTCAGCGCTCCGCTTCGCCTCGCGCGAACGGCGGCCCTCGCCCCGGTCCGCAGAACACCAACCGCAACGAGCGTTCGAACGCACGTCCCAACGCGCCGACGCCGGGCCCCCGCACACCCCGCGGCCCCCAAGGCAACGGCCAGCAGGGCGGCGGCGCCAAGCCGGGCGCACCGCAGCAGCATGCGCCACGCCCGGGCAACAACCCGTTCAGCCGCAAGCAGGGCATGCATACGCCCACGCCGGGTGACATTCCGCGCCCGCATCCGATGGCGCGCCCGACCGTGAACGACAGCCGCCGCGGCGGCCGCCCCGGTGCACGTGGCGGCGCCCGCAACGGCCGCCCGGGGCCGGGCACCGGAGCACGTCCGGGCCAGTGGGGCCAGCACCGCCAGAACCAAGGCGGCGGCGCCAACAGCGGGCGTCCGGGCGGCAACCGTTTCGGCGGCGGCAATTCCGGCGGCTTCCAGAACAACAACAATGGCCCGTCGCGTGGCGGCGGCCGTGGTCGCGGTGGCGCAGCCGGCGCGTTCGGCCGCCAAGGCGGCAAATCCTCGAAGGCACGTAAGAACCGCCTGGCGAAGCGTCATGAATACGAGGAGATGAAAGCACCCGTCATCGGCGGCGTGCGCATCCCCAAGGGCAATGGCCAGACAATCAAGCTGCGCCAGGGCTCGTCGCTCGCGGACCTCGCCGAGAAGATCAACGTCAATCCGGCGGCCCTCGTGACCGTGCTGTTCCACTTGGGCGAGATGGCCACGGCCACGCAGTCGCTCGATGAGGCGACGTTCCAGATCCTGGGCGACGAGATCGGCTGGAACATCAAGGTCGTGTCCGCGGAAGAGGAAGACAAGGAGCTGCTCCAGCAGTTCGACATCGACCTCGAGTCCGAGGAACTGCAGGAGGACGAGGACCTCAAGCCGCGTCCGCCGGTCGTGACCGTGATGGGCCACGTGGACCACGGCAAGACCCGACTGCTCGACACAATCCGCCAGACGAACGTCATCGCACGCGAGGCCGGCGGCATCACGCAGCGCATCGGCGCCTACCAGGTGACCGTGGACCTGGATGGCGAAGAGCGCAAGATCACGTTCCTCGACACCCCGGGTCACGAGGCGTTCACCGCCATGCGTGCCCGCGGCGCCGAGCTGACCGACATCGCGATCCTGATCGTGGCGGCCGACGACGGCGTGATGCCACAGACCGTGGAAGCGATCAACCACGCGCAATCCGCGCATGTGCCGATCGTGGTGGCCGTGAACAAGATCGACGTCGAGGGTGCGAACCCCGACAAGGTGCGCGGCCAGCTCACCGAATTCGGCCTTGTGCCCGAGGAGTACGGCGGCAACACGATGTTCGTCGACATCTCGGCGAAGTACGGCACGAACGTCGACAAGCTGCTCGAAGCGGTGCTGCTGACGGCCGACGCGGAGCTCGACCTGCGCGCGAACCCCGACATGGACGCCCGTGGCGCCACGATCGAGGCGCGCCTCGACAAGGGCCGCGGCGCCGTGGCGAGCGTGCTCGTCCAGTCCGGCACCCTGCACATCGGCGATTCGATCGTGGCGGGCACGTCGTACGGCCGTGTGCGCGCGATGCTCGACGAGAACGGCAAGAACATGGAAGCGGCGCTGCCGTCGACCCCGGTGCAGGTGCTTGGCCTGACCTCGGTGCCGACCGCAGGCGACCTGTTCCTGGTGGCGCCGGACGACCGCACCGCACGCCAGATCGCCGAGAAGCGGCAGGCCACCGAGCGCGCCGCCCAGCTGGCGAAGCGCCGCAAGGTCGTTTCGCTCGAGAGCCTCAAGGAACAGTTCGCGAAGTCCGAGATCGACATGCTCAACATCGTGATCAAGGGCGATTCGTCCGGTTCTGTGGAAGCGCTCGAGGATTCGCTCATGAAGATCGAGGTCTCCGACGAGGTCGGCATCCAGGTCATCCACCGCGGCGTCGGCGCAATCACGCAGAACGACGTGAACCTCGCCTCCGTGGACAAGGCCGTGATCATCGGCTTCAACGTGCGTCCGAACCGTCAGGTCGCCGATCTGGCGGAGCGCGAAGGCGTGGAGATCAAGTACTACTCGGTCATCTACAAGGCGATCGAAGACATCGAGGCCTCGCTCAAGGGCATGCTCAAGCCGGAATTCGAAGAGGTCACCACCTCGCACTCCGAAATCCGCGAGATCTTCCGCTCGTCCAAGTTCGGCAACATCGCCGGCGTCATGGTGCTCGACGGCGAAGTCAAGCGCGGCACCAAGGCGCGCATCCTGCGCGACGGCGTGGCCACGGTCAACGACCTGGAGATCAGCTCGCTGCGCCGTTTCAAGGACGACGTCAAGTCGGTCTCGGAAGGCTACGAGGCGGGCATCAACCTGGGCACGTTCAACGACATCGAGATCGGCGACATCATCGAGACCTTCGAGATGCGCGAGATCGAGCGCAAGTAACCGCTGCGCGCGGTGAGCGCAACGCGAATGGGCGGGGCAGATCACTCCTGATCTGTCCCGCCTTTTTCGCGCGCACACGTTTTGCAACAGGCTGACACACGCGCCGCTGGTTTTCGACTACGCTTAGTGAGCAGTACCAGACTGGAACACACGACCATACGAAAAGGAACATCATGCAGGGAACGAATCCTCGCGCCGCGCGCATCGCGGCGCTGATCCAACGCGTCATCGCTTCGAACATGGAGTCCACGCTGCACGACAAGCGGCTCAAGAACGTCACGATCACCGACGTGAAGGTGACGAACGACCTGCAGCTCGCCAAAGTGTATTGGACCACGATCTCGCACACCGGCAACGACGAGGGCGAACGCAAGCGCGCGCAGACCGCGCTCAGCCAGGCGCGCGGGCGCCTGCGCACGATGGTCGGCGCGAAGGCCGGCCTGCGCCTGACCCCGCAGCTGCAGTTCATCTTCGACGAGGTGCCGGGCGAGGCGCACGAGATCGACGACATCATCGTGGCCGCACGCCGCCGCGACGAGGAGCTCGCGCGCATGCGCGCGAACGCGCAGTACGCTGGCGAAGCCGACCCATACAAGCACGACGACGAGGATGAGACCGAGGACAAGATCGAGAGCCTGGAGCACGAAGACAAGGACGAGTACAACGAGTACGACGGCGACGTGGTGACCGTGGAGGAGCTCGAGGACTTCGACGACGACGAGGACGCGGTGGACGGCAGCGACGACGACCCGGTGGACCCGGCCGAACTCGACCCGCAGTCCACGATCGACGGCGCGCAGGACTGACCCGCGTGGCGGCAACGACAGCCGGACAATCCGGCCTGCTGATCATCGACAAACCGCAGGGCGTGACGAGCCACGACCTGGTGGCGGCCGTGCGCGGTGCGTTGCACATGCGCAAGGTGGGCCACGCCGGCACGCTCGACCCGATGGCCACCGGCGTGCTCGTGGTCGGCTTCGGCAATGCGACGCGCCTGCTCAACATCATTGTGGAGCACAGCAAAACCTACAGCGCCACCGTGCGCTTTGGCCAGCGCACCACGACCGACGACGCCGACGGTGAGATCATGCCCGGCGAGGCCGGCGCGCCGCTGCCGGACCTTGGCGACGTGCGAGAGGCCGTGGCACAGTCGTTCACCGGGCGCATCAAACAGGTGCCGAACGCGTATTCGGCGATCAAGGTCAACGGCCGGCGCGCCTACGATCTGGCGCGTGCAGGAGCCGAGGTGGAGCTCAAGGCGCGTGAGGTGACCATCAGGCGTTTCGACGTGCTCGACGCGCACACCGCCACGGCGGCCGATGGCACACCGGTGCTCGACGTGAACGTGGAGGTGGAGTGCTCCGCCGGCACATACATCCGCGCCTTGGCGCGCGATCTGGGCGACCTGTTCGGCTGCGGCGCGCATCTGACACGGCTGCGGCGCGAAGCGGTCGGCGCATTCCGCGCCGACGATCCGCGCGCGGTGCATGCGCATGTGGAATCACGCACGTTCACGAACCGCGAAGGCGTGACGGTGACGCGCAACCGCGCGGTGCTCGACGAAACCGGCCATGCGCTGCTCAGCCGCGCGCTGCCGATGATCGACGCGGTGCGCGGCGCGCTGCCCATCGTGGAGGTGGACGAAGGCGAGGCCCGCGACCTGCGCTTCGGCCGGCGCATCGCATGCCCGGCGCAGCTGCCGGGCGGCGTGCCGTGCGCGGCCGTCGTGCCGGCAACGCGCGACGTCGTGGCGATCGCGGAACGCGCCAATGCGCGCGAGCTGAAGCCGCTGACCGTGTTCCCCGCGCCGGCCGGTAGGGACTGACAACCTTGAGCAATTGGCACACATTACCAGAGGTGAGATGAATTGAACATCATTCGTTTGCAGCCGGACATCACCGGCACCGTGGCTTGGCCCACACTGAGCGCATCGAAGAAATCGGTCGTCACGGTGGGCGTGTTCGACGGCGTGCACCGCGGGCATCAGTCGGTGATCAAGGAGACCGTGCGCATCGCTAAACGCGAGAAGTGCTTCTCGGTGGTGATCATGTTCGATCCGCGCCCGGCGTTCGTGCATGCGTACGCCGCGAAGAACGGCGGCATGGAGCCGACGTCCGACGTGCAGGACACACAGAAGATCACCGGCGTGGACGAACGCCTGCGCATGATGAACGCGCTGCACGTGGATTACGTGTTGATCGTGCGCTACGACCTGGAGTTCGCGGCGAAGTCGTTCCGCTTCTTCCTGGGCCAGCTCGTGGGCAAGCTCGGCATGCGCACGCTCGTGCTGGGTGAGGACGCGCGCATGGGCGCCAATCTGGAAGGCACAGTGGAGTCGATCGGCCGGCTCGCCGAAGGCACCGGCGTGTTCGAACTCGTGGTTGTGCCCGACCACGGCGGCCACGTGTTCGTGCCGCAGCAGGCCGCGCCGCGCATGCCCGAAGGCCGTGGCGAGCCCAACGACCCGTTTGAGGGCCTGAACAAAGCCGAACAGCGCGCATTGACGAAGCGACTGAACTCGAAGAAGGTGCGCGTGCTGAGCTCCACGAACGTGCGGTGGCTACTGGGGCAGGGGCGCATCATGGCGGCCAATGACGTGCTCGGGCACACGCACGGCGTGGAAGGCACCGTGGTGCACGGCGAGGAACGCGGGCGCACAATCGGATTCCCCACGGCGAACGTGGAGACGCCAATCGACGGCTATCTGCCTGTCGACGGCGTATACGCCGGCTGGCTCATCGACCTGGGCCCCGCCGATGAATACGACGAGTCGCAGCGCGCGTACAGCGAGGCGCCCGAAGCCGGCGCCGAGCCGATCTCGCAGCAGTACACGTCGGGCGGCGTGGAGAACCGGCTCGCCGAACATTCGCCGTACCGCTGGCCGGCGGCGATCTCGATCGGCCGCAAACCCACGTTCAACGAGCAGAGCGGGCATGACGAGCGCGTGCTCGAAGCCTACGCGCTCACCGACGACTGGCTCGAACTGTATGGGCACCGTGTGCGCTGCGAATTCGTGGGATTCCTGCGCCCGCAGATCAAATTCGATTCGGCGGACGAATTGGCGGCCGAACTCAAGCGCAATGCGGACGAGACGAGGGAACTCACTTCGCGCGCTTCGTGAGCCGCATGGCCTCCAGTGCGTCCTTGAGTGACTGCACCGGCACAATCGTCAGGCCGTCGACGTGCACCGGCGTGCGCAACGGCGGCACGATGGCCATGGTGAACCCCAAACGGGCCGCCTCACGCAGGCGGTATTCCAGTCGCGGCACCGGGCGTACCTGACCGGTGAGCGAAATCTCGCCGATCGCGCACGTGGTCTTGGCGATTGGCATATTCGTCGCGGCGCTCGCCAACGCCGCGCAGACCGCCAGGTCGCACGCCGGCTCCTTGGCCACGCCGCCGGCGATCGTGGAGATGTACAGGTCGTTCGTCAACAGCGCAAGGCCACCATGCCGGTACAGCACCGCCACGAGCATTGCGATGCGGTTCGTGTCCACGCCGTTGACGGCGCGGCGCGGCGTGGGCAGCACCGATTTCGTCACGAGCGCCTGCACCTCCACCGGCAGCGAACGGTGGCCGTCGAGCGTGAACGTGACGCACGTGCCTTCGACGGGCGCGTCGGTGGACGAGAGGAACAGGCCAGCCGGATCGGTCACCTCCTCGATGCCGACGCCGCTCATGTCAAAGCAGCCCACTTCGTCAGTGGGGCCGAACCGGTTCTTCACCGCGCGCAACATGCGCAACGCGGTCTGCGAGTCACCCTCGAACTGGCACACCACATCCACCAGATGCTCAAGCGTGCGCGGGCCGGCGATCGAACCGTCCTTGGTCACATGGCCCACCAGCAGCACCGGCACGTCGAGCGATTTGGCCGTGTCGATCAGCGCGCTCGCCACCTCGCGCACCTGCGTGGAGCCGCCCGAAATGCCATCCACGTCCTGCGAGACGATCGTCTGCGCCGAATCGACGATCGCCAGGGCCGGCTTGTGCTGCTCAATCAGGCCGAGCGCGGTCGCCAAGTCGGTCGTGGAGGCGAGCAGCAGGTTCTCCTCGACCGCGCCGATGCGCGAGGCGCGCAACCGCACCTGCGCCTGCGACTCCTCGCCGGAAATATAGAGCACGGTGTTGCGCTGCGCGGCGCCACTGCTCGCTTTGGCGATGTTGCCAGCGGTCTCGAGCAGCAATGTCGACTTGCCGATGCCCGGTTCGCCGGCGATCAGTACAACAGACCCGGGCACAATGCCGCCACCGAGCACACGGTCGAATTCGCCGAAGCCGGTGGGGATGCGCGTCACCGACGCCGTGTTGATCTGCGTGATCGGCTGCGCGGCGCTCGAGACGACCGCGCTCGCCGTGGTGCGCGCGGTGCGGCCCGGAGCAGCCGTGCGCGTGGTGGACGGATTCGGCTTCGCCTCACGGAACTCCTCGATCGTGCCCCACTGGCCGCATTCGGGGCAGCGGCCGTACCATTTCGACCCGGTCCAGCCGCACTCGGTGCACACGTAGCTCACATTGCTCTTTGCCATATTCGAAACGTAGCGCCTGCCCGCGTCATGCGCAAGAGGCGTCAGGCGGCTGTGCCAAGATGATGGCTATGGCAAAGACTTCGGGAACCCCTGCGCGGCGCACGAGCGCACGGGCCACGGCGAAGACCACGGCACGGACCGCGCAACAGCCGGCGCCGCAGACGTCGGGGACCGCACGCAGGGCGCGTGCGGTCGTGTGCGCCGCCGCGATCATTGTGGTGCTTGCGCTCGTCAGCGCATTCGGCTGGCCCGGCTGGGCGGTGCGTACGCCGCCCGCGCCGGTCGAAGTGCCTTCGGCGGTCGCCTCGGCCACACCGACGATCGCGGCGCAGCCGCTGCCATCCGACGCGTCCGAACTCGTCAAGATCCTGCCCGAGCATGTGTCGAACTATGTGCGCGGGGCGGTCGAGTCAAGCGACGAATGGCAGTCGGCCGCGCCGGTCGAGGCATATGCGGTCACATACGGCAACGGCGACCAAGCCAAAGACGTGCGCGTGCTGATGGGCCAGTGGGCCGACGCCGAAGAGGCCGAAACACAGTACGAGAAACTCGCCAAGGCGCTCGATGGCGAACAGCTCGCCGCGGGCAACATCAAGGTCTCCGGGCAGAACACCGGCAGCTATGTTGTGGTGGGCGGCAAGGGTGGCGACGGCACAGCCACTGCGTTGTGGCGCAACGACACCGTGGTGTTCCGCGTTACCGGACCGCAGGCGAGCGTGGAAGCGGTCTACAAGCTGTTCCCGGTCTAATCGGGCGTGACTGAAGCGCAAAGTCGGCTCAGCCGTGTAGAGTGTGTCAAGTTGCAAACTTTTCGAGTATATGGAACGGAGGCTTGAGATGGGCTCGGTCATCAAGAAGCGCCGCAAGCGGATGAGCAAGAAGAAGCACCGCAAACTGCTGCGTAAGACTCGCCACCAGCGCAAGTAGTCTTTACCAGCTGATGTAAGCGTATATGGCAGGAGGCCCCCAATGATTTGGGGGCCTCCTGCGTTCTGTGTCGCCGTCGGTCAGTGCCTGGACCGGCTCACTTGTTCGGGTTGGTCAGCACGCGCGGGCCGTCCGGGCTGCCCACGATCACTTCGTTGACCATGTTGAGGAACAGGCCGTGCTCCACAACGCCCACGATGTTGATGAGGTCCTGGGCCAGCGCCTGCGGGTCGTCGATGCGCTCGAGGTGCAGGTCGATCACGTAGTTGTTCTCGTCGGTGCGCACCGGCTCGCCTTCGGCGTCGAGGCGGAGCACCGGCTTGTAGCCGCGCTCGTCGAGGCGCTTGAACACGTGCGACCAGCCAAACGGGATTACCTCGACCGGCAGCGGGAACTTGCCGATGACGTCCACGACCTTGGATTCGTCCACGATCCACACGATCTTGTTGGAATTGACGGCCACGATCTTCTCCCACAGGAGGGCCGCGCCGCCGCCCTTGATGCCGTTGAAGTTGGCGTCCACTTCGTCGGCGCCGTCGATCGTGAGGTCGATGTGGTCCACGTCGTCGATGTTCACGATCTTGATGCCGTAGCCTTCGGCCTGCTCCTGCGTGCGGCGGGAAGTGGTCACGCCGGTGAAGTCGAGGCCCTCCTCCTGCACGCGGCGGCCGAGCTCGTCCACGAGGAACCGCACGGTCGAACCGGTGCCCAGACCCGCGATCATGCCGTCGGTGATGAGCTTTGCGGCTTCGATGCCGGCTTCCTTCTTCATCGCATCCTGTTGTGCCTTGTCCATAACGCTCCTTTATGCGAATCATGGCGCGGAATCGCCCCGCGCACTGCCTCCCATACTAACCGAGCCAACAGAACGCGCAGGCTCCCGTGTTTCACGTCTGGTTTCATGTGTGGGCGGCGGATGTCCCTGTGCACATCATGACTGGTAGACGAGGAACGGCGCGCCTTCGAGCGTCAACGTGCCGTCGCCGTTCACCAGTCCGTCGACCTCGATATAGCCGCGCACACGGCGCGGACGGCCGTCGAAATGCGGGCTCGACTGAGGCGGGGGAGTGAAGCGCACCTCGCCGCTCACATGCAGCCCGCTGTGCCGCAGCAGTGGTTCGGCGGGCTGCACGGATGGCGCAGATTCGGCTGGCTGTGCAGATTGTGCGGGTTTGGCAGGCTGTGCGGGGTCGGTGTCGCGCACAGGGTCGACGGGCGTGGAGTCAGCGCTCTGCGGCTGCGCGGATTGCACGGGCGCGGCCGGCTGCTCGTTCGCATCATGCGGTTCGCTCGGCGCCTCCGTCTCGCTTGCCGCGCCGCCGATGCATCGGCCGGCCACATACTTGGCGCGGTCGAGCTCGCCGTCGAGCAGCAGTTGCGCGTCCATCGGCACGTCGGTGCCACGCGCGTACGGCGAATCGAGCAGCGACTGCCAGCCTTCGCGCGGCAGGTAGCCGTCGCGCACGCCTGATCTGCAGTCCTCGGCGTAGGTGCGCGCGAGCTCGTCGACCCTCTCATTGCCGGCGTTGCCCGCATGCCCCTTGACCCACTGGAAGCGCACCGAGCCTTCGCGCGCGCGCAGCTCCGCGTCGATCGCCTTGATCACCGCCGCGTTCTTCACAGGCTCTTTCTTCGAGTTCTTCCAGCCGTTCTTCTTCCATCCGTGCACCCACTTGGTGGAGCAGTTGATCGCGTACTGCGAGTCGGTTTCGATGACGAGCGGCTCGCTGCCCGGGTGTGCGCGCAACGCCATCAACACCGCGCACAGTTCACCGATCTGGTTCGTGCCGTTCGTTGCGCCGCCGGCGTCGCAATCGCCGGTGTGCGCGTGATCGCCTTGGCTTGAGTGGTCGGCCCACGCCCAGCCCATCGGCCCGTTGGGATTGCCGAGTGCGGATCCGTCAGTGGAAACAGTGATTGTCATGCCCTCCACTGTACGGCCAGGCACTGCCCGCACCAACGGCAACGCCCAGACGCGCGGCGCCGATGGCCGGGTCTGGGCGTTGCTTCAGTGCGTTGCGCGGCGGTGCCGTGCGCGGTGGATCACTCGCCGAGGGCGTTGTCCACGACCTGCGTGGCTTCGTCGAGCACGGAGTCGAGCGTCTCGGGGGAGACGAACGACTCGGCGTAGACCTTGTAGATGTTCTCGGTGCCGGACGGGCGGGCCGCGAACCAGTTGTCCTCGGTCACGACCTTGATGCCGCCGATCGGCGCATCGTTGCCCGGGGCCTTGGTCAGGATCGCGGTGATGTCCTCGCCGCCGAGCGTGGTGGCGGTCACATCGTCCGCATTGAGATTCGCGAACTTCTGCTTCTGCTCAAGGGTGGTGGGCGTGTCGATGCGGCTGTACCAGCTTTCGCCGAAGCGCTCCACCTGCTCCTGGTGCAGCTGCGCCGGGTTCTTGCCGGTCTTGCCGGTGATCTCTGCGGCGAGCAGGTCGGGGATCAAGCCGTCCTTGTCGGTCGTCCACACGCGGCCGTTGAAGCGCAGGAAGCTCATGCCGGAGCTCTCTTCGCCGCCGAACGCGACCTCACCGGTGAACAGCGGGTCGACGAACCACTTGAAGCCGACCGGCACCTCGACGACATGCGCGTCGATCGCCGCGGCCACGCGGTCAATGAGCGAGGAGGAGACGAGCGTCTTGCCCACGCCGGCGCCTGCCGGCCAGTCGGGGCGGTTGCCGCCGAACAGGTATTCGACGCACACGGCCAGGTAGTGGTTCGGGTTCATCACGCCCCAGTTCGGGCAGACGATGCCGTGGCGGTCGGCGTCCGGGTCGGTGCCGCCCACCAGGTCGTACTTGTCCCATGCGCCGGCGTTGAGCTCGTCCACGAGGCCCTTCATCGCGTACTGCGACGAGGGATCCATGCGGATCTTGCCGTCGTGGTCGATCGTCATGAAACGCCACGTCGGGTCGACCTCGGGGCGGATGACGCCGATGTTCAGGCCGTACTTCTCGTTGATGAGCGGCCAGTAGTTCACCGAGGCGCCGCCGAGCGGGTCGATGCCCAGACGCACGCCGGAGTTGCGGATCACGTCGAAGTCGATGACGTTCTTGAGGTCGTCCACGTAGTGCTCGCGGAAGTCGAAGCGCTCCACGAGGTCGGACTTGATGGCCTGCTCGAACGGCACGCGCTTGACGCTCTTGAAGTCGCCGAGCAGTTCATTCGCGCGGTTTGCGATCGCGTTCGTCACCTCGGACGGTGCCGGGCCGCCGGTGACCGGATCGTACTTGAAACCGCCGTCGGTGGGCGGGTTGTGCGAAGGCGTCACGACGATGCCGTCGGCCAGGTCGGCGCCTTCGAAGCGCTGGGTGCCGTCCGCCGCGCGGTTGTGCGTCAGAATCGCCTGGGAGACAACCGGGGTGGGGGTGTAGTCGTCGCGGGAGTCGACGCGCACGCGCACGCCGTTCGCCACGAGCACCTCGATCGCGGTCTTCCACGCCGGCAGGCTCAGCGCGTGGGTGTCGCGGCCGATGTAGAGCGGGCCGGTCACGCCGGCGGCCTTGCGGTATTCCGCGATGGCCTGCGTGATCGCCACGATGTGCGCCTCGTTGAACGAGGTCTTCAGCGACGAGCCGCGGTGGCCCGAGGTGCCGAAGATGACGCGCTGCTCGGGCACGGATGGGTCCGGCACCACGTCGTAGTACTTGCCGATGACTTCATCGACGTCGATAAGATCTGCTGGAGTGGCGGGCATGCCCGCGTTCTGTGCAACCATACAACCTTCAATCAATCTGTAACGATGGACTGCTCCAGCCTACAGTGCGTATGCGCTGCAGGCAGCACTACCAAAGTTTAGCCGATGGCGAAGAGATGAAATCGATTGCATCGGCTCCGCATCTCACAAAACACCGAAATAATCAGAATGACCCCTTGGTATACTGGGCCGCTTAGCTTTTGGCGGAGGGCGTGAAGGGCGAAACGAGTACACTGGAAACGATTCCACGAGGCTGGTTGCTGGGACGTCCGGTCCGAATTTTGATGCGGCGCTGAGGCGTACTGTGCCGTCTCGGGTCGTTCGGCGAACAGCAATGGGGCTTCGTTGGCGACCACAATCACAAGAGGAAAGGATGAACGATGGCTGACTCGTTACCTTCGCAGATCATCTCTGCGATCGGTGGCCCAGATAACGTCAAAAGCCTGACGCACTGCGCCACTCGCCTTCGTTTCGAACTGGTTGATGCAGGAAAGGTCAACCAGAACGAGCTCCAGCACATGAAAGGTGTGCTGGGCGCGGTCCCGCAGAGCGGCGACCGCTATCAGGTGGTCATCGGCGGCGGCGTCGCCAATGTCTACAACCAGATCATGAACCTGCCTGAGATGCAGCGTGTGGCATCCGGCGCCCCGGCCAAGGCCGCCGGCGGTTCCACGGAGGGCATGTCGAACGCCGACGTCAAGGCGGCCGCCCGCTCCAAGGCCCGCGGCAAGGTGGCGTGGCTCGACTCGTTCTTCGAATACCTGTCCGATTCGTTCCGCCCGATCCTGGGCGTGCTGCTCGGCGCGTCGCTCATCATCGCGATCATCAACGTGTGCATCGCATGCGGCTGGATCCAGAGCGAGACGCAGTCGCCGACATGGGTCTTTGTGCAGGCGCTGTACAAGGGCGTGTTCTACTTCCTGCCAATCATGATCGCCTACAACGCGGCCAAGAAGCTCAACGTCGACCCGTGGCTTGGCGGCGCGATCATGGCCGCCCTCATGACGCCTTCGTTCATGAACCTCATGAGCACCGACTGGGCCGAAACCCACTGTTCGCAGAGCGTCGTCGGCACCCAGCAGTGCACCACCACCGTCTTCGGCATGCCGATGCAGCTCAGTGACTACAGCGGCAACGTGTTCGTGCCACTGCTGATGGCCGCCGTGCTCGCGCTCGTCTACCACGGGCTCAAGAAGATCATCCCGGATTCGGTGCAGCTCGTGTTCGTGCCGTTCCTGTGCATGGTCATCGTTGGCGCACTCACCGCGTTCCTCGTCGGCCCGCTTGGCGTGTGGGTCGGCAATTGGCTCGGCGTGGGCCTCGCATGGCTCAACTCGCATGCGCCATTCATCTTCGCGCTGCTGATCCCGATGATCTACCCGTTCCTCGTGCCGCTCGGCCTGCACTGGCCGCTCAACGCCCTCATGCTCATCAACATCGACACGATGGGCTACGACTTCATCCAGGGCCCGATGGGCGCGTGGAACTTCGCCTGCTTCGGTGCCACCGCCGGCGTGCTGATCCTGGCGCTGCGTGACCATGACACCGAAATGCGCCAGACCTCGATCGGCGCGCTCGCCGCTGGTCTGCTCGGCGGCGTCTCCGAGCCTTCGCTCTACGGCATCCATCTGCGTTTCAAGAAGATGTACAGCCGCATGCTTGTGGGCTGCGCCGCCGGCGGCATCTCCATCGCCGTGCTCGGCTGGCTCTTCCCGTCCACCTTGGAGAATGGCGAAGTCGTGCACGGTGTGACCACGACCGCGTTCGCGTTCACGTCGCTGCTCACGGTGCCGGTCTTCAACCAGATGTGGGTCTACGGCCTCGCGATCGCGATCGCGTTCTTCGTCTCGATGTTCATGGTCGTCACGTTCGACTACCGCACACCTGAGGAAAAGGCCGAGGTGCTCGCCCGCGTGCAGGCCGTGCAGGCCGACGAGGCCACGGAGACCCCGGCGAACCGCGCTGCGGTGGAGCACGCCGAGACGCATGAGGACGACAATCTGCTGCCCGCCGACAAGACGCCGGCCGCCGGTGCCGCCGCGGCCCGTGAAGACGCCCCGGTACAGCCGACCGACCACGTCTATTCGCCGCTCGCCGGCCATGTGATCTCGCTCGACGAGTGCGGCGACCCGGTGTTCGCATCGCGTGCGCTGGGCGAAGGCGTGGGCATCCAGCCGACTGGTGACACCGTGTACGCGCCGCTCGCCGGTGTGCTCAGCACGGTGGCCGAGACCGGCCATGCGTTCGGCATCAAGACCGATGACGGCGTTGAGGTGCTGGTGCATGTCGGCATCGACACCGTCAAGATGAACGGCGACGGCTTCACCGTTGCCGTCAAGCAGGGCCAGCGTGTGAACGTGGGCGACAAGCTCGTGGACGTGGACTTCAGCAAGGTCACGGCCGCCGGCTACAGCACCACCACACTGATGACCGTGCTCAACACCGCCGCCCTCACCCGCGTCATGCCCCATGTGGACCAAGACGTGCAGCCGGGCGATGTCGTCATCGACATCGAGCACTGAGTGCGCTGAGCAAGACTGAGCTCAACCAATAGAGCGGCCGCCACAATCGTGGCGGCCGCTCTTGTCATGTATGGGGCAGCATGGCCGGCTGATTCAGGCACGCACAGCCGGCATCTGCGCGGTCGCGCTCAGCTGCTCCGGGTCGGGCAACGGCACGCGCACAATCAACGCCTCAGGCTCCACAGAGAACCGCAGATGCTGCGTGCTCGGCAGCATGTCGCCGTCCACCTGCGCGAGCACGGGCCGGTCGAGGCGCACCTCGGCGCTGTAGCCCTGCATCTGCTCGAGTTTCGAATGCATGGACAGCGGGCTCTGCTTCGCCTTCTTCGTGATTGTCTGGTGCACCACATCGCCGAACAGATTCGCCCAGCCGAGCAGACCTCCGGTCGTGTCGATCACCTCGAAGTCGAGCAGGCCATCGTTGAACGACGCGTCGGGCATGAGCGAGAACACGGGGATCTCACCGCAATTGCCCGCCATGAATGTGCGCAGTTCGAGCCCGCGGTCGGTGTGCACGGTGTGGTCGGCGGCTTCGATGCGCACGTCGGCACGGTATTTGGGTGCGAACAGGTGCTTCGCCCCGGAAAGGAAGTAGGCAAGCCAGCTGAAGTTGCGCTTGAGGTTGGGGTCGGTGTCGTCGATCATCACCGCGTCGAACCCAATGCCCGCAATGATCAGGAACGCATGCCCGTGGTCCTCGTTCGGGTCGTCGAGCAGATTGACACGGCCCAGATCCACACGCCGTGACCCGTGCGAGACGGCGATCGTCAGCGCGGCCTCAATGTCGTCGAGCGGAATGCCCATGTTGCGCGCGAAGAGATTGCCGGTGCCGATTGGCACAATGCCCATCGCGTGCTCAGTGCCGGCGAGCGCGCTCGCCACCGTGCGCACCGTGCCGTCGCCGCCCACGGCGATCACCACGTCGGCGCCGCCGTCGAGCGCCTCGCGCGCGCAGACGCGGCCGTCTTTGTCGAGCATCGTCTCGATGAACACGACTTCGGTCAGCCCTTTCGCCTTGCAGTATGCCTCGATCCGCCGGCGGGTCTGCGCGGCGGCGGGTTTGGATGGGTTGATGATGAACGCGTAATGCACCTGATCGTCGCGGCGCTGCTGCAGCAACGCCACGCGCCGGCGGTGCATGCGCATGCGCAGGAACGCGATGAGGGCGATGATTCCGGCGATGAGCGCGAGCATGACGGTGAGCAGTATGATCGTCTGTTGGTTCATGACTTCGTGTCCTCGCTCTCTCGCTGCGCCGGCGCGCCCGCGCAATCGGTCAAAGCACAATCTTAGCAACCCGTGGTTCGCGCGGAGTCAGATGCGCATGGCGGTGCGGTGTGCGCGCTTGGAAAAGCCGCGGAAAACGGGCGGTGATCTGTCTGCTAAGCGCATTACTCTGGTGCTCATGCTTGATATTCAATTCATTCGCGAACATCCCGAGGTCGTCAAGGAATCGCAGCGCAAGCGTGGCGAGTCTGTGGAACTGGTGGATGAGGTACTGCGTTCCGACGAAGTGCGCCGCTCCTCGCTCAAGAAGTTCGAGGAGGCGCGCGCCCAGCAGAAAGAGATCGGCAAGCAAGTCGCCAAGGCCCCGGCCGACGAGAAGGCCGCGCTGATCGCCAAGACGAAGGAGCTTTCCGAGCAGGTCTCGGCGTATAAGGCGGACGCGGACAGCGCGAACGAGGAATACACCACCGCCATGTGGAAGCTGTCGAACATCGTGGAGCCCGAGGCCCCCGAAGGCGGCGAAGACGACTATGTGGAGGTCAAGAAGGTCGGCACAATCCGCGATTTCGCGGCCGAGGGCTTCGAACCGAAGGACCACTTGACGCTCGGCGAAGAGGTCGCGGGCATCGACATGAAGCGCGGTGTGAAGGTGAGCGGTTCGCGCTTCTACTTCCTGCGCGGCGACATCGCGCGCCTGCAGATCGCCATGCTCACGATGGCCGTAGACCAGGCGCAGGAGCATGACTTCGTGCTCGCGATCACGCCGACGCTCGTGCGCCCGGAAGTGATGCGTGGCACCGGCTTCCTCAATTCGCACGCCGACGAGATCTACCGTCTGCGCGAACCCGATGAGGATTATCTCGTGGGCACGTCGGAAGTGGCGCTTGCCGGCATGCACGAGGACGAGATCCTCGATCTGGGCAACGGGCCGCTGCGCTATTGCGGCTGGAGCTCGTGCTACCGCCGTGAGGCCGGTGCCGCCGGCAAGGACACGAGCGGCATCATCCGCGTGCACCAGTTCGACAAAGTGGAGATGTTCGTCTACTGCAAGCCTGAGGATTCCTATGAGCAGCACAAGCACCTGCTGGCCATGGAAGAGGAGATGCTCGGCAAGGTCGAGGTGCCGTACCGTGTGATCGACACGGCCGCCGGTGACCTTGGTTCGTCCGCGGCGCGCAAGTTCGACTGCGAGGCATGGGTGCCTACGCAGGGCCGTTACCGCGAGCTGACGTCCACTTCGAACTGCACGCAGTACCAGGCGCGTCGCCTCAATATCCGCGAGCGTGTGGAGAACGGCACCGAGCCGGTCGCCACGCTCAACGGCACGCTGGCCACCACGCGCTGGCTTGTGGCGATCATGGAGAACCACCAGCAGAAGGACGGCTCGATTGTGATTCCGCAGGCCATGCGCCCATACATGGGTGGCAAAGAGGTGATCGAACCCACCAAGTGGGAGGCCTGATTCATTGGATTTTGTGTGGCGCCCGGTGTTTGGTGGGGCATGGACCGCATGCCGTGCTACACTGATACACCGTGCGTCACGCATATTGGATAGGTGTCCGAGCGGTCTAAGGAGACGGTCTTGAAAACCGTTGATGGGCAACCATCCGCGAGTTCGAATCTCGCCCTATCCGCCTACAGGGTTTTGGACTTCGGTTCAAAACCCTTTTTTCATGCCGTTGGTCTCTGCACCATGGCTGACACGAGTGGTTTCGGACAGTTGGCAGCCCAACAGTCTAAAATATCACCGCCACCAAGGGATTTTGGACAGTTGCCACATCCAGATGTCTAAAAAATCATTGCCTGCAAGGGATTCCAGACAGGTGCAGAGGGCTAGCACGCCCGGTGGTACAGAAACTCATGGGCATACCCTGTGGGCATCGCTCACAGCGGAACCAAATTCGCGAGGGCCGTTACGATATGTGGATGCTTTGCGAAGACGAGATGGTGGAAGGAGGAACCATACGATGCGCGACCAATGGGAGTCGACGTTTGCCGCCTTGGACAGGCTGATGGCTGAGACGGATGGCGAGGCGCAGGGCATCGTGCCCGAACAGAGGTAGACAGCCGGTAGATAACGCTGAATATCCAACATATGATGTGAAGTGCATATCGATGAGTGCGATTATCACCCTATAGCCGCATGGCCACCATGGATAAGAGGCCCGCTGGAGTAATCCAGCGGTTTTTTCTTTTGCTCGTGTGCAACAGAGGCATCCGTAAGCCGGCATACAGCTGTTGCCAATGGCTGTCGGTGTCTAGTCCATAGATATGTGACGCCGTTCACCGCGCTTCAAACGGCAGCCCGTGTCTAGAGTGCAGCCATATACAGCTGTCTTGGTGCCCTTGAATGGCTGTCGATGCGTGGTGGGTAGCCATGGATGGATGTCTGTCTCACCTCAAACGGCACGTTGTATCTAGTATGCGACCACAAACAGCTGTACAGGGCATCCGACCGGGCGGCGGACATCTGGGCGGGGTGCAGCTGACTCATACGACTGTACATGGATTGCAGCCGATTGCATCGGAAGGAACGATGCGGGCGGTTTGCACACAGCCGTACGATGAAGCCATGGAGCACACTGCAATCACCACGCCCGCCACCCCGCACGTCACCGACGTCATGTTCGGCTACTGCGGGGTGCTTATCGACTGGCGCCCCCGCCGCACGATCGAAGGGCTGTACCCGGCGGGCGTCGTCGACATGTTCTTCGACCCGGCCGATCTGCACAGCGTGGCGTACTACGACGACCTCGCCGACTTGGGCTGGAGCGAGGAGCGCATCATCGCCGACTACGAGCGTGAACACGGGCCGGCCGTGGCGTGGATCATGCGCCTGTATTTCGAGTTCCAACGGCTCGGGTTCTACGACATGATCGACGGCATGCCCACGCTCATGCGCGACTTGCACGCGCGCGGCGTGCGCCTGTGGGGACTGACCAATTTCACCGTGCGCGGCGTGCGCGAGATGCACGGCAAATACCCTTGGCTCAACCTGCTCGGCGGCACGGTCATTTCAGCGCACGAGGGCGTCGCCAAGCCGGATCCGCGCATCTACGACATCGCGATTGGCCGTTTCCATCTCAATCCCGCGCAGACGCTGTTCGTGGATGACAATGCGTGCAATGTGCTCGCCGCGCGCGCCGCGGGCCTGCAGGCCGTGCGTTTCGAGAGCGCGGCGCAGATCCGCGCACTTACGCTCGACTAGCGTTCAGCTGATGAGATTGAAGAACACGCCGAGCGCGAGCGCCACAAGCACGCATATCGAAAGGCATGCGACGATCACGCAATGCCCACGCGCCATGCGCGCTTCCGGCCCGGGCTCGTCGGAGTCGAAGCGTCCCGGCCCATAGAAGAAGAACATGCGCACCCACAGCCAGCACAACAGCACGATGGAGACCGCCGCGCCGATGCGCAGGCAGATCCAGCCCACGGCGAGCGCGGTGGCGCAATCGCGCAGGTTGAGCGCGGCGACCCCGGCGAACGCGAAGTAGCCCAGAAACCCGAGCGTGATGATGGGCGCGAGCACGATGTTGGTGATGATGAGTGTCTGTGTCTGCTTGGTGAAGCGGTGGATGAGCGTGCGCCCGTTGGCGTCTGTGGACACATGTGCGCGCTTCTTGCGCCCCAGGTGCGACGCGATGCACAGCACGACCGTAACGACCCACATCAGCACAATGAACACGAACATCGCCACGAGCACGTTGAACGATGTGATGAGGCCCGGACGGATGTCGGTGGGCACCGCGAACTGTTGGAATGGCTGCGACCCCGCGATTTTGGGCGTCGTCCAGTCGCCGGCTGTGGCGCCGGCGGCCACCGCGTTGACCCATGATTCGATGTCGTGCGTGTACTGGTCGGGCAGGGGCAGGCCGGGCTTGGACAGCGACGAACCCAAGCGGATCTGGTGGTTGGTGGGGTAGTAGCGCACCATCGTGTTGGTGTTGCCCACGCTGTTCGCGTCCTGCAGCAATTGTTGCGCGCCCTGTTCGACCGGCATCGACCGGTCGAGCGTGCCATACACCACGAGCAGTGGCATGGTGAGCGTGTTTCGGTAATCGGCCGCATTGAACGACGCGTATTCCAGTCCAAGCATGCCCGGGTTCAGGCTGAGCATCTTCGGCACAATGCCTTCCACGCCTTCCGGCGCGCCGATGATGTGCAGGTATTCGGTGGCGCCGACGGCCATCTGCTGGCGTGCGGAGAACACAGGCGCCGAGACGAGCACGGTGAACGCGATCGAGGGGTCTCGTTTGGTGATGATTGTGGTGATCCACGTGCCTTCCGACTCCGCGTAGATGCCCACCTTGCTGGCGTCCACGTTCGGCAGGGACCGCAGGGTGTTGATGCCCGTCAGGTAATCGGTTGCGGACGCCTCATAATCGCGGTGCAGCATCGAATAGTCGTCGAGACGCTTGCTCTGCACAAGCGTCACAATGCCCGCTGAGGCGAGCGCGTGCGCGATGTCGCTGTTGGTGGTGGCGTCGCCGGTGCCGGCCCCGTGGATGAACTGCACCGCCGGCAGTTTGCCGGGGGCACCGATGGGCTCGCGCAGGATCGCGTCCACTTGCCTGCCGCCGCTCACGGTGAGGGTGCGGTGGGTTTCCTTGACCTTGTATTTGCCTTCGGTCGTGGTGGGGATGCCCTTGGCTTCAATGGCTGTGTTCGACGAGGACAGCGAGATGTGCTCGTTGAGCGGTTCCACTTTCCATGGCGGTGTCATCCATACGCCCAGACCCATGAGTAGGGCGCACAATACCACCGACGCACCCAATGTCCACGCGAGTTGCTTCCAGAAATGCTGCACATTTCCCCACTGTAATGCGCGCAATGCCAACCATGTTCCTGTGCTGGCGCATTTCCGCCGCGGGCGTGGACGCCGTGCGGATACGGCCGCGGCCCCGTTACGCTTGCGCGCGTTCGGCCTCGTCGAGGCCGTCGAATCCAGCCAGACGCACCGTCACGCCGACGGTCTCCTCGGTGAGGTTGCGCCCCGCGCTCGCCAGTGCGTCCACAAAACGCCCGTACAGCGCGAGCGTGCGGATGCTGTACGTGCCCAGTTCGCCGCGCAGATAGGTCTCGAACGACGTCTGTTCCGGCGTGTCCTGCGCAGTGGTGAGCACGCGCATCGCCGCGCCGAGCTTGGGCCAGCGTTGCATGAACGCGCGCGCCCATGCCACCTGCTGCGCGATGATGCGCTCCTGCTGTGCTGTACGCGCGTCGCTGAGCTCGGGCAAGTACGGCGCGAGCTCACGCGCGTAGGTCTCGGGGTCGGTCGACTCCATCATGCGTGCGTATTTTTCGGTCACGAGATTGCGGCCCTCGCGGTTCGCGTCTTCGAGGTCCGCACGGTAGCTGGCGAGCAGTTCGGATGGCCACGGCGCGAACTGGCTGAACCGCATCTGTTCGAACATCGGCCGGTTGCCTTGGCATGCCGCGCGCCCGCCTTGGTTCGTAGTGCGCTGGAACTGGCCCCATTCCAGGTCGATGATTGTGGCGATAAGCCGCTGGCGTTCCTGCGCGCCCGTGGCGCCCTCACTCGTGGTCGCACTCATGGTTTCCCCTTCCCTCACAGACTGTGCAGACACGCGGCGTCGCTTGTGATGTGCGCTTCGATGTATGGGCGCTGCCATTCGAGGAAGTCCTCGTCGCTCGGCGTCAGGCCGAGGTCCTGCAAGGTCTGCACGATCTGCGCGCAGATATCGCCCACAATCCGCTGCACTTCGCGCACATTTGGCGCCGCCCCCGCGCCGCCTTCGCCGAATCCCGCGCCCCCGAAACAGGCCGCTGAGGCGAGGCGCAGCACCTGTTCGAGCTGCGCGCATACGCCCGTCAGCCGCATGCCGGCGCGTGCGCTCAACGCGCGCAGCGCCGCGAAACGCCATTTGTAGTATGGCGCATAGCCCACCGTCACGGGATTGTTGATCAGGAAGACGAGCGACGAGACGGCGTCGGCGAATTCGCTCATGCACAGCCATGCGGCGGCGCCGTCGCCCCGCTGCAGCATGCGCGGCAGATTGTATTGGCCCGCCTGCGCGGTCATGCCGAGGCGTTTGGAAACCAACGCCAGGCGCACGTCGTCGGGCATGAGCTTGAACGATTGGCGTGTCTTGGAGAACGCGCCGAGCGCGTCGGCGAATACGCGGCCGTTCGTGGCGGCGGCGAGCGTGGCCTCGTCGAGCATCATCCACAGATGTGGCTCATCCTCGCCCGGCGCGGTGGGGTAACCGGTGATCGACGTGAAGAACTCGCCGATCTCGAATACACCGCTGCGCCGCCCCGCACCTTGCGCGCGGGGCGTGGCACTGGTGCGCGCGAAGCCGTGGAACTGCGCGGGTAGGGATTCGTAGTCGGCCTGCAGTTGCTCGCCGATGCGCGCATAGTCGCTTGCGGTGAGCCACATGCAGAAGCGTGGCCCGAAGTCGTGGTCGTGCGAAAGGGCGTCGTCGAAGCCGTAGCATTCCGATCCGTGCCCAACGAGGCCGACGGCGATGCGCGGGGCGAATTCGGCGTAGCGTTCGGCGAGCATCGGTTTGCCATAGGCGAGCCAATAGTCGCGCGCGAGCTGCAGGCCGCTCGTCTGCGCGGTGTGCGCGGCCGGTTCCACGTGCCGGTGCGGCGCGGACGGCTGTGCAGGCGAGGGCTGCGGCCCCTCGGGTGTTCTGGTGGAATCCGGCGTGCCCTGCGCAGCCAGCGCCGCACGCGCCTCGGCCAGGTTCTGCGCGGTCACCGCGTAATACTCGGTATGCTCGCCGTAGCATTCGGCGATGATCGCGAGCGCCCGCTCATAGTCCCTGACCGCGGCCACGGCGTCGCCGGCGGCGAAGCTCACCTGCGCGGCGCCGGCGAGCGCGGACGCGAAATGCGCGCTGTGTTCGGCGTGCGCGTCGCGGTAGATCGCGAGCGCACGGTCCGCGAGTGTGCGCGCCTCGCTGAGCGCCTGCTCGCCGCCACTGCCGTTCTGCAGCGTGAGCAGCGCGAGGTTGGTGCATGTGGAGGCAATGTCGACGTCGTGCGTGGGGTCGGGGCTCGACGATTCGAGGATGTGCAGCGCCTCCTCGAGTTCGGCGCGCGCCTTGGCGGGGCGGTCGGTTTCGCTCAGGAGCATCGAATAGTTGTTGTGCAGGGCGGCGAGACGGCGGTCGGTGGGCGCGAGGGTGGTGCGCGCGGAGGTGAGCGCCTGCTCGTAGAGGTCTTCGGCCTGTTCCATGTTGCCGGCGGCGCGCTGTGACGTGGCGGCGTTGATGAGTGTGGTGGTCCACGCTTCGGTGCCTTCGAGGCCCAGTCGCAGGGCGAGTTCGATCGCACGCTGGATGATCCACTGGTTGTCTTGGTGGCGGCCTTGCGACCGGTAGAATCCCATCGTCTCGTTGAGCACGGTGAGCAGGCCGGCGAAGTCGCCGGCGTTTTCGGCGTCGGTCATGGCGTCGAGCAGCAATGGCTCGGCTTTGGTGGCGGCGCTGTGGCTGGCGAACACGGCGTCGAGGCGGTTCAGGAACTCGTTGACGTCAAACGTGGAGGCGTCGGGGGCGGGGTCTTCGGCGGTGGGGGATGTGGTTGTGGCGGTCATGCGTCCACGATACCGCACCGCTTGGCGCGTGTTCAGACGATGTGCCGGTCGGAGGCCCACAGCGTCAGCTCGTTGCGGTTCGACAACTGCAGTTTGCGCAAGACCGAACTGACGTGCGTCTCCACGGTCTTGATGGAGATGAACAGTTCGGACGCCACCTCTTTGTAGGTGTATCCGCGCGCGATGAGGCGCATCACCTCCTGCTCGCGCGCCGAAAGGCGGTCGAGCTCCTCGTCATGCACCGGTTCGTCGGCGGCCGGCGCGTCCGGCGGCGCGCCCTGGAACGCGGAGAGTACGAAGCCGGCGAGTTTGGGCGAGAACACGGCATACCCCTCGCTCACCTGTTCGATCGAGTGGATCAGGTCGTGCCCGGTGATCGTCTTCGTCACATAGCCGCGCGCGCCGGCACGGATGACCGACCCCACGTCCTGCGCGGAATCGGACACCGAAAGCGCCAGGAACGCGGTGCGCGGGGCGTGCGGGTGCGATTTGGCCAGGATCTCCGCGCCGCCACCGCCCGCGCCGCCCGGCACATGCACGTCGAGCAACACCACATCGGGTTGGGTGGCCACAATCATGTCGATGGACGACTCGACATCCGCCGCCTGCCCCACAATGTCGAAATACGGTTGCAATGTGGCGATCACGCCGGCGCGGAACATCTCGTGGTCGTCCACGATCGCGATGCGTGCCGGTGTGCGGTTGGTGTCTGCCATGCCATCCTCCTGGTCTGTCGGTTCCCGGCGCAGGCGGCCGCCCTCCGGGAACCCCATGTTCAGCATCATAGTGCGCCGGCGCCTGCCGTGCCATGCTCCGTCCCCTCGTGGGCGCTGTCCGCCACGATCGGCATGTGCATGCGCACTTCGGTGCCCCAGTGCGGGCGCGACACGATCTCGACTGTGCCGCCGCGCCTGCGGATGCGCCCGATGATTGATTCGCGGATGCCCAAGCGGCCTTCGGGAATCGCATCCACGTCGAAGCCTTCGCCGTGGTCGCGCACAAACACCTCCACCTGCCGGTCACCCGCCTCGCAATACACCGCGACCGGCTCGCCGCCATGCGTCACGGCGTTGACCATCGCCTGCGCCGCCGCGTCGAGCAGAGCGTCGGTCTGCGCGCTCGGCCGCGCGTCACCCACCGTCACCACGTCGATCGGCTTGCCATGCGTGTCTTCGACCTGCGCGGCGATCTCCTCAAGCCCCGCCTTGACCGAACGGTCGCTCGTGGTGCGCTCCTGGTACAGCCAGCTGCGCAGTTCGCGCTCCTGCGAACGGGCGAGCGCGAACACCTGCTGCGGCTCGGCCGCATGCAGCTGGATCAGCGCGAGCGTCTGCAGCACGCCATCGTGCAGATGCGCCGCCATGTCGGCGCGCTCCTCTTCGCGTTCCTTGAGCGCGCGCTCGCGGCCCGAAGTGCGCATCAGGGAGACGAGCTGCGGCACGAGCGCGCACAATACGCCTGCGAGCAGTGCGAACCCGGCGCACAGGCTGTAGAGGAACGGCACGGAGCCGTCTTCGATCGTGGTCTGCGTGACGAGCAGCGCGTAGGCGGCGAAGACAAGCAGCACGCCGATGATTGTGGTGACGGTCTGCCCCGTGCGCGCATTGAAGCGCAGCCAGGGCAGGCCCACGCCGGCCGCGGCGAGCAGCACCGGCAGCAGCAGGCCGTTGCTCGTCTGCAGCTGGTTGATGAGCAGGGCGATTGCGATCAGCACGACGCCCGCGCACGCGAACAGCGCGGGTTTGGAGGCCTCGTCGATCACCTGGCGCATGCTCTCCATGCTGACGGGCCGGCCATCCGCCTCTTCGTTCAGACCCGTGTAATCATAAGGATTATCTGGCACCGGTCCGGTGCTTCGGGGCGTGCCGTAGGGCGTATTGCCGCGGGACAGCGGCGCGTTGGCGGCGCCGGCGGATTGCGCGAGCCGCACACGGCGTGCGGCTTCGGCAACCGGGTCTCCCGGCGGCACCAGCACCCACAGCGCCACGTAGGCGACCGCGCCCGCACCGTAGACCAGACACGCGAGCACAAACGCAAGACGCACCCAGCCCACGGGGAGGCCCAGATGCATGCTCACCCCGCGTGCCACACCGGCGATCCAACGCCCATGCTTGGGGCGCAGCAGCGGCAGTTTGGCGGGGAACAGCGGGGCCGGTTGGGCCTCGGCGGCATTGCCGGATGGTGGCAGAGGTGCGGAAGTCATGGTTCCATTGTGCCGTGTTTCAGGGAGAAAGTCAGGGGATTACGGCCGGATTCAGGGATGATTCAGGGTGTCACCGGAGGCTTTTCGCGCCCGTCGCCTGCTGTAATGGAGCCATGAGCAATCCACAGCACAATCCGGCACCACAGGGGCAAGGTGGTCCGGCGTATACACAGGCCCCCTCCTCTTCGGCACCCCAGCAGCCGGCACAGCCCACGGGCAAGCCGGAGGCCTCGTTCTTCCGCTGGATCCGTGAAAGCCGCGTGGAACGCACCAACGACCGCGTGATCGCCGGCGTGTGCGGTGCCATCGCCCGCGAACTGGGGTGGAACGTCACCCTCGTGCGCGTCCTCATGGTCGTCTCCGTGTTCTTCGGAGGCTTCGGCGGTCTGCTCTACGGCATCGCCTGGCTGCTGCTGCCCGACGAGCTCGACCACCGCATCCTGCTCGAGGAGATCATCGCAGGGCAATGGGATTGGGCCTTCGTGGGCGTGATCCTGGCGGTCGTGATCGCCGGCGGCTTCGGCTTCGGGATCGGCTTCGAGTGGGATTACGGCTTCGGCCTGCACTGGGGCATCAATGTGATGCCGCTGTTGTTGGCGATGCTCGTGTTCTACCTACTCGTCGACAACGGCCGACGCAGGTTCCGCGCACCCGTGGTTCCGCCTGCGCCATCCGGCACGCCATACCCGCCGCAGCCGAACGCCTACACGAGCGGCGGCGCACCGGTTCGCCCCATGCCGCAGCAGGGCGCACCCACACAGCCATATACACAGCAGCCCGTGTCGCCGCAGCGGCCGGTACCGCCGCAGTCGATGGCGGCAGCCCCCAATCCGCAGCAGCAGGCGCATGCGCAGGCATACCCGCAGACCGCCCCGCAGGCCCCTGCATACACCGCGCAGACGGCCGCGGTGCCGATGCCCGCCGCGCCACGTGAACCGAGGCTCGCACGCCGCAAGGGCGCAGGCCCCATGGTCGTGCTGCTGTTCTTCGGCCTCATCCTCGCCTCCGCCGGCATCCTGGCGATCGTGCTCGACGACCGCACCACGTTCATCGGCGAGGTGCAGCCGCTGATCATCTACGTCGGCGCCATCGTGGCGGTGCTGGGCGCGATCATCGTGGCCCTCGGCTGCTGCGGGCGGCGCACCGGCGGCCTGCACCCCTTTGTGTGGACCCTCATGCTCCTGGCCGCATGCTTCATGGCGGTCGGCGGCGCATGGTCGGTCATGGACCAATACAAAAACGCGGTGAGCCGCGACTACACCCGGATCGGCATCGGACCCGACAGCGTCGACACCTCGTTGACAGCGAAAGACATGGACGAGATCACCAAGGGCATCGCCGTGAGCGGCCAGGGCATGACGCGCAGCACGCTCGACATCAACCTGAGCGACTACGCGAAGACGAACGGCAAGCACACAATCGAACTGCGCGACGGCAAGACCAAGGAGACAACGTGCCCGGTCGGCACGATCCCGATGACCGTAGAGGACGCCCGCGTGGTCATCACCATACCGGACGGCTGTTCGTGGGGATTCGATTCGTCGCTGCATGACGGCACGGTCGACTCGTACGGCAACCGGTATTCGGCGATGACGAACGGCGACCCCTTCGATGTGCTCAGTGGCAACGGGGACTGGTCCAACATCCACGTGACCGTGGACGAGAACTCGACGCAGGTGCACATCCCCGGCATCGACGTGCGGGTCATGGACGATGACGACCTCGACGAATCCATCGATGACCTGACGGACGGTGACGACGACCGTGAGCCAGCGCACGTCTTCGTGACAAGCGAGAACTTTCAATCGCAGCGCATGGCACGACTGTGCGATGGCGTGAGTGTCGTCGATGGCAAGGTCGAATTCGAAGCCGGAGCCAACAGCCAGATGCGCCAGCTCGTCAAGGACGGCTACTACTGGCCATGCGCCGTGGAGGCGGACGCCGCACCGGCCACGCCCGAACTGGTAATCCAACCCAACGTGGTGATCGGTGGCAACATCACCGTGCGCTACGCCTCGCAACGCTGACCCCTACCAGATGAAACGGAACACGACGATGAACACCACCAACCCGCAGCGGCCGGAACGCGATGACGACACCCAGATCATCGAAACGGCCGAAATCACCGAACTGGACATGCCGATGAGCGAACGTCTCGCCGAATTCGACGAGGCGACGACCGAACTGCCCACAGACGCATCCGAATCCCCGACGGCGGAAACCACCGCCGATGCGCCCGAAGCGCCGCAGAACCCGACCGGCACGGTGCCGCCCACCAACGCAGTCCCGCTCTACAGCTCGCCCCAATCCGCACCGCAACCCGTGCGCCCGAAAGGCCCGAGCGCGGGTACGATCGTGCTCGGCGTGATCGTGCTGCTGTGCGGCGTACTGACAATCGCCGTCGGCGTCTCCATGAGCTCGGCCACCTTCGTGTTCTTCCCGAACATGCAGCATTTCACCGCGTACCTCTTCGCCGGCGTCGGCGGCCTGCTGTGTGTGCTCGCCGTGGTCTGGGCGATCGCATCGGCCATCGGCAAGCGCCGCCGTGAACAGACTTCCCCCATCCACGAGTCGAAAGGAGCGCGTATCGACCGATAACTCCTTCTGACTCTTACTCGCGCGCCGCGTATGCACTGCTTTTCCTGCTACCAAATGCATACGCGGCGTTTTTCCATGCCTCGCCGCGGGCGAAGCGCTGCACACCAAGAGCCGCCTGTTTATATAGTGGCTGGTATGAGCCCGAATCACACACCCCCAGCCCCGCACCTGTTCGAAGCCACCCATGTCACCGCCGTCATGCCGCAGCAGGGCGGCAGCCACACCGTCTTCCGCGATCTGGGTTTCCATGTGGACGCCGGCGAGGTCGTTGACATCACCGGGCCGTCGGGCGCCGGCAAATCCACACTGCTCACCGCCTTCGCGCGCCTCAACGCGCACACGACCGGCACCTTCACACTCGACGGCAAGGATTCGGACTCGTTCACACCGCAACAGTGGCGTGTGCGCGTATCGTACCTGCCGCAGACCTCCACGCTCATAGGCGACACCGTGGCCGACGTGATCCGCCTGCCGTGGACGCTCGCCGTGCGGCAGGGCGAGCGCAACCAGGAGCCCGCGGATATGCTCGCGGATGAGCATATCCGCCAGTTGCTCGATGTGATGGGTTGTGCCGACATCCAGCTCGACCGCAATCCGCGCGATCTGTCGGGTGGCCAGGCGGCGCGCGTGAGTCTGGCCCGCACGATCCTGACGAAGCCGCGCGTGCTGCTCGCGGACGAAGTGGACGCCGGGCTCGACGAAGAGAACGCCGACAAAGTGGCCGACCTGCTCAAGCGCGCGGCCGAACAGGGCGCCGGCGTGGTGCGCATCCGCCACCGTGCGCCCGACGGCCGCGCGAGCCGGATCATGGTGCTCAGCGACGGCGAGCTGAGCGAACAGCAGACGCCGGCGCACGCGGGCACAGCGACATCCGAAGGAAAGGGGCGGCGCGCATGAGCGGCCACAGCTATTTCACCATCGATAATCTCGGCCTGCTCATCGCGGCTGGAATGGTCGTCATCGCCGCCGGCATCTCCGTGCTCATGAAGCTCGGTGTGGCGAAATCACTCGTCTGGTCCATGGCGCGCTCGCTCGTGCAGTTGCTCATCATGGGCTTCATCCTCGAATACGTGATCCGCCAACAGAACGTCTGGCTCGTCGTGGGGCTCATCGCGGTCATGCTCGTCGCCGCCGTGCAGATCACGATGTCGCGCGCCAAAGGCGTGCCCAAGGGAGTCGTGCCCATCGTGCTGCTCAGTCTTGTGGTCACCATGCTCATCATGATCTCGGTCGTGGCCGAGCTCGTCGTGCGCCCGCACCCGTGGTACGCGCCGCAGGTCGTGGTGCCGCTCACCGGCATGATGCTCGGCAATACGGTCTCCGCGCTCGCACTCGCGATGTCGCGCTTCTTCGAATCGATGCGCGAGCGCTACGAGGAGGTCGACACGCTGCTCGCGCTCGGCGCCACCAGATGGGAGGCGGCGCGCCCCTCGATCATGTCGTCCATCCGCCTCGGCATGCTGCCCACGATCGCGAACCTCGCGTCGGCCGGCATCGTGACAATCCCGGGCATGATGTCCGGCCAGATCATCGCCGGCGGCAACCCGGTGGACGCCGCGAAATACCAGTTCGTCATCCTCACCTCGTTCGCATCGCTCACCCTGCTCGCGGGCGCGATCATCCTCGGCCTCATCTACAAGCGCTGCTTCATATCGTACGACCGCTACCTGATGCCGGACCCAGCGAAACCGCTCTCGGTGCGTGACATGCTCAAGCTGCGCAAATCCGTGCATTCGGGCGTGGCTTCCTGACCGGCGCCGCCGATCTTGAACACCCCATAACCAACGGGTATATCCCGAAACGCATGTCGCGCACGCACCGCCGGTAGGTTGTGTCATGCGTCCGCAGATCGGACCGCGGACGCCCCGACGACCGAGGAGGTGCATATGACGCAATTGGACACGAAACTCGTGCACGGTCTGCCCATCGACGACAATACGACCGGCGCGGTGAATCCGCCCATCTACAACTCATCCACATACGCTTTCGAGACGGTCGCATCGATGCCTCGGTGGGACTATGCGCGCAGTGGCAACCCGACGCGCGAATTCCTCGAGCGACAGATAGCGCAGCTCGAACATGGTACGCGCGGGTTCGCGTTCGCCTCGGGCCTCGCCGCCATCCACGCGGTGCTCTCCATCTTCGCACCGGGCGACCGCGTCGTCGTCGGCTCCAACATCTATGGCGGCACGTATTCGCTGTTCAACGAGCACTTCCGGCGTTGGGGACTGCTCGGCACGCCCGCCGACACGCAGGACGAGACAGCGCTCGAGCACGCCGTGCGCGGTGATGACTCGACGCCGCCGGCGAAGGCCGTGTACGTCGAGACCCTTACCAATCCATTGCTGCACGTCAACGACATCGCGGCAATCGCACGCATCGCGCACGAATACGGCGCCATCGTCATCGTCGACAACACGTTTGTCACCCCATATCTGCAGCAGCCCCTCGATCTGGGCGCCGACATCGTCATCCACTCCGCGACGAAGTACCTCGCCGGGCATTCGGACGTCATCGCGGGACTTGCCGTCGTGCGCGACGACGTGCTCGGCGAGCGCGTGTACTACGCGCAGAACAGACTCGGGGGAGTGCTGGCACCCGAAGGATGCGACGCCGTACGCCGCGGCATGCAGACGCTTGCGCTGCGGCTTGAGCGCCAGCAGGAGAGCGCGCTCGTCATCGCGCGCCACCTGCTCGCCCACCCATATGTGCGCGACGTGCACTATCCGGGCATCCACGGCGAGCCGGTCGCCGCCAAGGGGCTGCGCGGCTGTGGCGGCGTGCTCAGCTTCGAAGTGGAGCCCGGCATCGATCCGGCCGACGTGCTCGACCATCTGCGCATATTCCGTCTGGCCGTCAGCCTCGGTGCCGTGGAAAGCCTCGCCGAATTGCCGGCGCGGATGACGCATTTCGAACTCTCTCGCGAGGAACGGCTCAGCGTTGGCATCAGCGACGAGCTCATCCGGCTGTCCGTTGGCATCGAGGACGTGCGCGACCTCGTCGATGACCTCGACCAGGCGTTCGAATTCGCCCAGGAGCGCGCCCGCCAGCGAATCGTCGGCGATGTGCACACGCTGCTCGCCATCTGACGGTCGAGGTGGGGCAGATCATGTGTGGTGGTTTTGAGACGAACGCCGTGCACGGAGGGTACGCCGCCAGTGAGCACGCGCATGCGGGCGTACCGCCGATCTACATGAGCGCAGCGTTCGACATGGAGAGCGCCGCCCGAGGCGACGCGCTCTCCGCCGGCACGGAGGACGGGTTTTCGTATTCGCGCGTCGCCAATCCGACCGTCGACGTGCTCGAGCGTCGTCTTGCCGCGCTCGAAGGCGGCCGCAGCGCGGTCGCGGTCGCATCCGGCATGGCCGCTGTCTCGTTCGCGCTGCTGTGCGCGGCGGAAGGCGGGGGCCGGATCATCGCGCCGAAGACGCTGTACGGCGCGTCCGTGGACGCGATGGCCAGTTTCTTCCCGCAGTTCGGCGTGCACACCGACTTCGTGGAGCGCATCAACGACCTCGACGAGGTCGAGGCCCTCATCGGTCCGGACACACGCGCGGTGTTCGCGGAGTCGGTGGCCAACCCGTCAACCGAGGTCACGGACGTCGCCGGCCTCGCCGAACTCGCGCACCGTTACGGGGTGCCGCTCATCATCGACAACACCGTGCCGACTCCGTACCTGTTCCGTCCCATCCGCTGGGGCGCCGACGTCGTTGTGCACTCCACGACGAAGGGGATCAGCGGGCACGGCAACACGCTCGGCGGCGTGGTCGTCGACGCGGGGCGCTTCGACTGGGGGAGCCCACGGTTCCCGCAATTCACCCGGACGGAGGTCGTGGTGAGCGACGACCGCGCAGGCGTATGGCACAGCTTCGCGAGCAGATTCGGCGCCGACGCGTACATCCGTCGCCTCCGCATCAAGTACGTGCGCACATTCGGCGCGGTGGAAAGCCCGTTCAACGCCTACCTCCAGCTGCTCGGTCTAGAGACGCTACCCGTGCGCATACGCCAGCAGACACGCTCCGCGACGGCGATCGCGCGGCATCTGCGCACCTTGCCTCATGTGCGCGATGTGCGGTATGCCGGCCTTGCGCTCGCGGATCCGGAGGGCGCGGCCGGCCAGGACGCGCGTCAGGCGGAGCTCGTGCGGCGGTCGTTCCCGGACGGTGTGGGTGGCGTGCTCTCGTTCGAACTCGACGGGGACCGCGTGCGCATCGCCCGCGTGCTGGATTCCGTGCGTGTCTTCACCTACATCCCCAACATCGGCGACTCGCGGTCGCTCATCGTGGATCCCGCCCGCATCACCCATCGCGAGGTGCCGGCGGATTTCCGCGCGGCGGCCGGCGTGACCGACAATCTGATCCGCCTGTCCATCGGATTGGAGGACGTGGAGGACCTGATCGCCGACCTCGACCAGGCGATCGCGCGTGCCTACGACGAACAGTGAGGCACGGGGCTATAGGCCCGCGGCCGAATCACGTCGTGGTTCCCACTACCGGTATCTACCATCGGAATCGGGGGAGCGGGCGACGCACCCGCGTTCCCGCCATGACGATGAAAGAGGCATGCATATGTCAGACACCATGAAAAGCGCAATATTCGAATCCGCGGGCCATATGGCCGTCGAGGACGTGCCGAAGCCGTGCATCGAACGGAGTGACGACGCGGTCATCCGCGTCGTGCGTTCGTGCGTGTGCGGCTCCGACCTGTGGCCGTTCCGCGGCATCAACCAGAGCGAGGACCATTCGACGAACCCGGGGCATGAGGCCATCGGCATCGTCGAGGAGGTGGGCGAGGCGGTCACCTCGGTCAAACCCGGCGACTTCGTGATCGCGCCCTTCACGCATGGCTGTGGAAAATGCCGCGCCTGCCGCGCGGGGTACGACGGCTCGTGCATGGCGCACAACGACAACTTCACGATGGGCGCGCAAGGCCAGTTCATCCGATTCCAGCACGCCCAGTGGGCGTTGGTGAAGATCCCGGGCAAGCCCGAGGACTACAGCGAAGGCATGCTCAAGAGCCTGCTCACGCTGTCCGACGTGATGGCCACCGGCTACCATGCGGCGCGCACCGCACGCGTGCAGCCGGGCGACACGGTGATCGTGCTCGGCGACGGCGCGGTGGGGCAGTGCGGCATCATCGCCGCGAAGATGATGGGCGCCAAGCGCATCATCTCCACAAGCCGCCACGAGGACCGCCGTGCGCTCGCCAAGGAGTTCGGCGCGACCGACAACGTGGCCGAACGCGGCGACGAAGGCGTGGCGAAGCTGCTTGAGCTGAGCGATGGCGGCGCGGACGCCGTGCTCGAATGCGTCGGCACCGACGGCTCGTTCCAGGAAGCAGCCGCCGTGGCACGCCCGGGCGCGCTGATCGGACGCGTCGGCCTGCCGCACGGCCAGCAGATCAGCGGCGAAGGCACGTTCTACCGCAACGTCGGACTGGCCGGCGGCCCGGCCTCCGTGACGACGTATGACAAGGAGGAGCTGCTGCGCGCTGTGCTCGACGCACAGATCAACCCCGGCAAGGTGTTCACGCAGACCTTCCGCCTCGACCAGATCCAGCAGGCCTATGAGGCCATGGACCAGCGCAAGACGATCAAGTCGTACCTGATCGTGGAAGGCTGATCTGCCGCGGACAGCCCGTGAGAAACGAAAAACCCCACCTTGCGGTGGGGTTTTTCTTTGGGTCGGGCTGGCGAGATTTGAACTCGCGGCCTCTTCGTCCCGAACGAAGCGCGCTACCAAGCTGCGCCACAGCCCGTTTTTGACAACAGATGACAGTTTACGCACAAATCACAAATACGCAAATTCGGCGTGTTGCGCTTCAATCCGCCGATGCGCGCATGCGCTTCAAGCTGTGCGCGACAGCGCCATATACACGCCATATACATAGGAATCGGCTGTAGTGGCTGGTGGTTACACTGGGTCGCTATGACTGAACCGATTGCAACCGAAGAAATCACCGTGGAAGAGGACGCCAACGGCGTGCCCGCCATGACGACCGTGGAACGCGCCCAACTGCTGCTCGACCAAGACGCCGCGATCACGGCGCGCATCCAGGAAGGCGCCACGCTTGACGAGGCCGTGGACCCGTCGAACAAGGAATTCGGCCCGCAGGCGCACCCCGAACAGGTGCAGATGCGTGTGGCGAAGCGCGCGATGATGCTCAAGGAGGGGCTCAACCCGTACCCGGTCACGCTCGACGTGACCAGCACGATCGAAGCGGTGCGCGCCAAGTACGACGGCACACTCGAAGCGGGGCAGGAGACCGACGACGTGGTGGGTGTGGCCGGCCGCGTGCTGTTCATCCGCAACGCCGGCGGCCTGTGCTTCGTGCAGCTCGCGGCAGGCGACGGCACGACGATCCAGGCGATGCTCTCGAAGAAGCAGATCGGCGCCGATTCCCTTAAGCTCTTCAAGCAGCTCGTCGACCTCGGCGACCACCTGTTCGTCAAGGGCCGCGTCATCGCGTCGAAGACCGGCGAGCTGTCGATCTTCGCCGACGAATGGGCCATCGCCGCCAAGGCGCTGCAGCCTCTGCCCACCCTGCACAAGGAACTCAACGAAGACACGCGCACGCGCAAGCCGTACATCGGCATGATCGCCGACGAGCGCATCCGCAACATGGTGCGCAACCGCTCCAAGGCGGTCTCGTCGCTGCGACGCACGTTCGACGACCACGACTTCCTCGAGGTGGAGACGCCGATGCTGCAGACCGTGCACGGCGGTGCGGCCGCGCGCCCCTTCACCACGCACATGAACGCGTTCGATCTGGACCTCTACCTGCGCATCGCACCTGAGCTTTTCCTCAAGCGCTGCCTCGTGGGCGGCATCGACCGCGTGTTCGAAATCAACCGCGACTTCCGTAACGAAGGCGTCGACGGCACGCACGCGCCCGAATTCACGATGGTCGAGGCGTACGAGGCCTACGGCAACTACGACACGATTGCCGCGCTTGTCAAGGAACTCGTGCAGAAGACCGCGAAAGACGTGTTCGGCAGCACGACCGTCACACTGCTCGACGGCACGGAATACGACCTGGGCGGCGAGTGGAAGACGATGAGCATGTACGACTCGCTGTCCGAAGCGCTCGGGCAGGAGATCGTGCCGAACGGCGGCCCCGACCACCCCGGCACGTCCGTCGAGGAACTCGGCCGCATCGCCGACAAACTCGGTGTGGAACGCGACGACGTGGAAAACCACGGCAAGCTCGTCGAACACCTGTGGGAGCACTTCTACGAAGACAAGCTCTATGAACCGACCTTCGTGCGCGACTTCCCGGTGGAGACCTCGCCGCTCGTCAAGGCGCACCGCAGCAAGCCGGGCGTCGTGGAGAAGTGGGACCTCTACGTGCGCGGATTCGAGCTGGCCACCGGCTACTCCGAGCTCAACGACCCGATCGTGCAGCGCGAACGCTTCGTGTCGCAGGCCAAGGACGCGCTCGCCGGCGACGAAGAGGCGTGCGACATCGACGAGGACTTCCTCGAGGCGCTCGGCGTCGGCATGCCGCCGGCCGGCGGCATGGGCATGGGCGTCGACCGCCTGCTCATCGCGTTGACCGGGGCCACGATCCGCGAAACGATCACCTTCCCGCTCGTCAAGCCGCTCAACGGCTGAGACTTCAGGCGCCGCCGTCGGCAACCGCGCACGGCGGCGCCTGTGCATATACGCACAACCAACCCAGAAAGGATTGGGACCATGAATCCAAACGAAACCCAGGGGCCGGGCCAGCCCCAGCACAACGAAACCCCGTACGCGGCGCCGGCGTACACCCAGCCGCAGCAGCAGGCTGTGCCACAGCAGCCCCTGCCGCCATATGCCCAGCCGGCAGCACAGCAGGCTGCGCCGCAGTCCGCACCGCGGGCACCGCATGTGCCGCCGCAGCAGCATGCGCCGCAGCAGACGGCTGCTACCACCGCAACGCGCAAGGGAGCGAACCTGGCCGAATCGCTCGGCTCGCAGCATATCCAGATCGGCGGCAAGAAGATCGATTACGCGGCGATCGTGACGCTCGTCGGCGCGGTGATCTCCATCATCGCCCTGTTCCTGTCGTTCACGAACGTGTCGATGTTCGGCGAGAAGGTCTCCAGCAGCCTGTTCCAGCAGGGCGCCGTCGGCTGGTACATGCTCGTCATGCTCCTGGCGATTGGCGCATGCGCGGTCCTGGAGAAGCGGTTCACCGCACTCGTGCTGACCGGCCTTGACACCTTGCTCGTGATCTTCGTGATCGCCGCGGGCGCCCAGCAGATGCAGCAGGGCTCCGCGCTCTCGAGTGTGCTCGAAGGCTACATGGGCCAGCAGGCCATGCGCGTGCAGTATGGGGCCGGCATGTGGCTCGCGATCATCGGCGTGATCGTCATGCTCGTCGGCACCATCGTGGCCTACTACAACCAGGTGCAGGAGACCAAGCGCACCGCGCCGACCTCCGCCGCCAAGCCGGCTGCGCCCGACCAGTACCAGAACAACGGCTGGCAGTTCGGTGTGCCCGCACCGCAGCAGCCGTCGTCGACCGACACGAGCAACTGGCAGTTCGGCACGCCCAACCCGCCGGCCCCGGCCGCCCCGGCGGCGCCGGCCGCACAGATGCATGAGCCGTTCGTGCAGCCCGTGCAGGCACCCACCATGCCGCCTGCTCCTGCCGCTCCGGCAGCCCCGTCTGCGTCGAATCCGAATCAGCCCAATGTGTGAAACACGTTAGTGCAATAGCGCCATGATGGCGCGCAAGTGGCCCCGGCATCCCATATGGGAGACCGGGGCCACTTGTATGGCTATGGGGGCGACTGAGTACATTCACAGTCGCCCCCATAGTCGTTACGGGTAGTGTCTTGTTCGCTACGGGTAGTGCCTTCTCGGGCAAATCTCATGTGTGAGTGCTGAAAAATGGCGGTTTCTAGGAGAAGGGGAACAGGTGCGGCACTACCCGTAGCGGAGAAGGCGCTACCCGTAACAGCAAAGCGGCCTGTGGCGGGGTGGTATGGGGGAGTCTGGCTGTCTGCCGGATATTGATTTAATTTATACCACGTTTAATATTCGCAACGTGGCGGAGATTGATAGCGTGCCATAACGAGAGCCAGTAAAGACCCCTGTGTTTTCCGTGCAAATACACGTTATGCTCTGTGGTACACAGCTGGATTGCGCAAATGAATCCCGATTGTTTGCCCAGTTGTCTATCATCCGTCAGCTTCAAGCTGAATGGTGGCGCAGATAAAAAACATCTGCAAAACATCTGCATAAAACCACACCGCACAGCACGAATCTCCACAAGGGGTCATCATGGCAAACCGCAAGCAGCAGTTCCACTCCATCGCACAGGGCCAGCCGGGCGCCGGCCATCTCACCGCCGCATGGGAGCATCTCGTCGGCCACGAATACGGCGCGCAGGAATTCGCCAGCGCCTACGTCGACTTCATCAAGCAGTGGGATTGGGACTGGGTCAAGATCAATCCGCGCGCCGTCTACTACGCCGAAGCATGGGGCGGCGTCTACGACCAGAACGACTATGGCGACTTCGTGATTCCCAAGACCGTGCGCGCCGTGGTCAACACGCCGCAGGACGTGAGCACGATCGAACAGCTCGACCCGGCGCACAACCCCGCGTTTGAGGAGGCCACCGAAGCCGCGCGTCTGATCCGCGAGGCGCTGCCGGACCGCGGTGTGATTCAGACGATCTTCTCGCCGCTCTCCGTACTCCTGCAGCTCGCCGACCTGCCGCTCTACCCGAACGATACGCACGCGCACTCGAAGACCACCGTGCAGGCGGTGATCTTCGACCAGCCCGAGGTGGCCAAGCGCGCGCTCAACAACATTGCACACACACTCGCTGACTACGCGCGTACACTCGTCACTCCCATTGAGCAGGGCGGCGCGGGACTCGACGGCATCTTCTACGCCGTGACAGGAACAGTGAGCGAAGGCTACTTCGACCGCGAACAATACCGCGAATTCTCCGAACCGTACGACCGCATCGTCATCGATGCCGTGCGCGAGGCGAATCCGGAGGCCGTGGTGCTGCTGCACACGTGCCGTGCCGCGTCGAACCCGGAATGGTTCGACGACCTAGGCGTAGACATCATCCAGTGGGATCAGTACGCGGCGGGCAATCCCAAGGCAGACCTCAAGTTGCGTGCTGTGCCTGTCGCAGGTGCGAACTCGGTGGAGTTCGAGCCTGATGGATCGGTTGAGCAGGTGCGCACGCAGATTGATGAGACGCTCGCATTGCGTGGCGACGCGCCATTCCTGCTTGCGCCAAGCTGCACTGTTCTCACGCCGGCGAATGATCGCGCGCTCGCCGTGCTCGCCGAATACCGCGCGGCCTGACGCGCGCACAACCGCAACGCAACCGCAAGAAGACAGATTCAGACCATATATAAAAGGGGATTATCATGACCGCACATTGGAAGAATGCCGTACGATCCGTACTCGCCGCAACAGCTGCAAGCGCACTACTCGCTGGTACTGCTGCATGCGGGCTTGGCGGTGACACAGCGGATGCCGCGAGCGCGCAAGGTGACACGGTGAACATTGGCGTGCTCTACCCGAAGACCGGCCAATACGCTGAGTACGGGCGTCTGTTCCAGCAGGGCCTCGACCTTGCTGTCGAAGAGGTGAATGCCAGCGGTGGTGTAGGAGGTAAAACGCTCGGGCTGACTTATTTCGACACACAATCTGACCCAAAGCAGGACGCCTCGGTCGCGCCGAAACTCGCGTCCGACCCGTCGGTCATCGCCGTGGTGGGGGATTATGCGTCTCCGGCCTCGGCCGCCGCCTCGCCGACATTCCAGCAGGCGGGGCTCGTGCATTACGGGTTCAACAATTCCTCTCCCACATTCACGCAGACCGGCGACCACGTGTGGAGCCCGGCGATTGGCACGGATTCGTACGAGCGCGTGTATGCGGACGCCGCGGCGAAGAAGGCGAAGAAGATTTCGGTCGTCTACATCGAGAACGACTGGGGCAAGCAGGCGTTCGAATACTTCAAGGAGCGGGCCGCGCGCAATGGCACACAGATCGTCTACGAATCGTCGTACCTGCCTGATTCGACCGACCTGTCGCCGATCCTGATCCCGGCGCGTGACGCCGACCCGGACCTCATCGTCAACATCGGGTATGGCCCCGACGGCGCGCTTGTCATCAACACGTTGCGTGACAAGCTCGGCTACACCGGCCCGTTCTTCGGCGGTCAGGAGACCGCGGAGTTCCTCGACCTGGCCGGCAAGAACGCGGAAGGCGCGGTCATCACCGGTTCGTTCAGCGCCGAAGGCACCAAGAACAAGGGCGCCCAGGAGTTCGTCAAGGCGTTCAACGCGAAATACGGCAACAACCCCGGCAACTTCGAGGTGGTCGCCTACCAGGCCGTCAAGGACCTGGCGCACGCCGCGAATGCCACGGAACCCACGCGCGAAGGCATCCAGAAGGCCCTGCAGACCGTCAAGGATTTCCCGCTCTACCAAGGCAACGAGACCACCTTCTCCTTCGACCAGAAAACCCGCCGCGCGCCCGACATCGAACCGATCCTGCTCGTGGTCAAGGACGGCAAGTTCGTGCCGTACGAGGACTGACCGCCACATGGTGGCATTGTGAGGGACACCTGTGATAGATACGCTTTTCTCCGGCCTGATCCACGGCGGCGCCTATGCGCTTGTAGCTGTGGGCGTCTCGCTCATCTTCGGCGTCACGAACGTCGTCAACTTCGCGCAGGGTTCGCTTGTGGCCGTGGGCATGATGCTCGCCTGGTACTGCGGTTCGGTGCTCGGCTGGCCGCTCATCCCCGTCGTGCTCGCGGTCGTGGTGGTCACGGCGGTGCTCGGCTGGCTCATCAACGCCGGCGTCATCGCGCCGCTTGAAGGGCGCAAACCGATCGCCGCGCTGCTCGCCACAATCGGCGTGGGGCAGATCCTCGACAACGGCCTGCAGCTCATCTTCGGCGCGCGCACCCGCCCGTTCCCCAAACTGCTCGCCACAAGCAACCTGCAGGCGTTCGGTGTACGGTTCGGCACGTCCGACGTGGTGATGATCGTGTTCGCCGTGCTCGCGATGGCCGGCCTGTGGGCGTTCCTGACCTACGGCAAGGCCGGCCGCGCGATCCGCGCCACCGCACAGGACCCGCAGGCCGCGCTGCAGATGGGCATCCCCGTCAAGCGCATTCGCAACCTCGCCTTTGTGATCGGCGCCGTGCTGTCGGGCATCGCCGGCATCTTCATCGGCCTGTTCAATGCCAACATCAACCCCATGAACGGCGGCTCGATCGGACTGACGGCGTTCGTCGCCGCGGCGATCGGTGGTCTCGGCTCCATTCCCGGCGCCGTGGTCGGTGGCCTCGTGCTGGGCGTCATCGAGGCACTGGGCGTGTTCTGGTTCGGTGACGGCGCGCACGACCTCATCACCTTCGGCGCGCTGCTCATCATTCTCATCGCCCGTCCGCAAGGTCTGCTCGGCGCATCCACGAACGTCACATCCGAGTCGATGACCGGCACGTTCCTCGCCGGCGCACGCCCGATCCGCCTGCCATGGTGGGGCAATCTCATGCTCGCTCTCGCCGCGCTCGCCACACCGTTCATCTTCAGCGATTACCTCGCCGGCATCGGCACGCAGATCGCGGTGTATGCGATCGCCGCCGTGGGACTCACGCTCATCTCCGGTTCCGCCGGCCAGACGATCCTGGGCCTCGCCGGTCCGGTCGCGCTCGGCGCCTACGCCTCGGCGCTGTTGACGACGCAATTGCACTGGCCGTTCCTCGTGGCGTTGCTCTGCGCCGGCATCATCGCCGCCATCTGCGCGTGCGTATTGACCTTCCCCGCGTGGAAGCTCTCGGGGCATTACGTGGCCATCGCCACGATCGGCCTCGGCGCCGTCATGGTCGCGTTGATCCGCGTGGCCGAGCCGCTCACCCACGGGTCCCTGGGCATCACCGGCATTCCGTTCCCCACCATTTTCGGCAGTCCACTCAACACGCCGCAGAAGATCTATCTGCTCGACGTGGCGGTGCTCATCGTGGCCCTCGTGATCGTCATGCGCATCCAGCGCGCCCATCTGGGCCATGTATTCGACGCGATCGGCTCCGACCAGGAGGCGAGCGAGGCAATCGGCGTGCGCACCGGCGCATACAAGGCACTCGCCTATGCGCTCGCCGCGTTCCTCGCCGGCATTGCGGGCTCCCTGCTCGCGCACCAGTACACGTACATCGATCCGACGATCTTCAACTCGAACATGTCGTTGCTCATCCTCACGATCATCGTGCTCGGCGGCATGAACTCGCCACTGGGCGCGGTGCTGGGCTCGATCATCCTGATCGGCGCCCCCGAGCTGCTGCGCGTCGTGCCTGAAGCGCGCATCCTCGCGTACGGCGCGCTGCTCATCATCGTCATCATGTTCCGGCCCCAAGGCCTGTTCGCACGCAACGCAACGAAAGGGTGAACCACCATGACCGAAGACACCACAGCAGTCGCCATCCACGGGTTCCCCGCGGGCGGGGTGCGCGGGCCCGTCGAATCCGTGGACCCGTATTCGCAGGCGCTCGAGGCCTACGGCGGCGACCCGGTCGCCTACGCGCGCCACCACCGCGAAGCCGTGCTCGAAGAACCCGTTGTGCTCAGCGTGCGCAACCTGGCCAAATCGTTCAAGGGGCTCAAGGCCGTTGACGCCGTGTCGTTCGACCTGCACCAAGGCGAGGTCATCTCGATCATCGGCCCCAACGGGTCGGGCAAATCCACCACGATCAACCTGATCTCCGGGTTCCTCACGCCAGACAGCGGCATCATCGACGTGCGCGACCAGTCGATCGCCGGGCTCGCCGCCGCCGATGTGGCCGAGCGTGGCGTGGCGCGCACATTCCAAAATGGTCGCGTGTTTGGTGCACTCACCGTCGACGAGAATATCGCGCTTGGCTACCATGGCAAACTCGTGGAGCAGCGGCCGTTCAAGCAGCTGCAGCGCTACCCGCTGCTGCGTTGGGTCAACCTGCTCTCCGAAAGCGTGCTCGCCCTCGTGCACGGGCCGAAAACGCGGCGTGAGCGCGAATCGGTGGCCGACCGCGTGACGATCGAAGTGGACCGCTTCAAGGAACGCCTCGGCACGCGCCGCAACGACTTCACCTACACGCTGTCGTACGCAAACCGCCGGCGCACCGAAATCGCCCGCGCGCACATCAGTGAGCCGTTGCTGCTGCTGCTCGACGAGCCGACCGCCGGCATGAACCAGTCGGAGACGGCGGAAGTGCTCGAACAGCTGCAGTACCTCAAGGCGCAAGGCCACACGATCCTGCTCGTCGAGCACAAGATCGAGCTCGTCACCGCCCTGTCCGACCGTGTGATCGCCATGGACGGCGGGCATATCATCGCGCAAGGCGACCCCGACGAAGTGCGCCGCGCGCCGCAGGTCGTGGAGGCATATCTGGGCAAACGGCGCGAACTGCACGTCACACGCACGCGCGGGCAGGCCGGCGTACTGACCAAACAGAACGCGATCGAACGTGAAGACGGCGCCGCGCAGGCCGAACCAGCGCTGGCGTCCGAGCAGCTGGCGCGCGAGTCGCTGCTGCGCCTCAACGGCGTCAATGTGCACTACGGGCAGGTGCATGCGCTGCAAGACGTCTCGCTCGACGTGCCGCAGGGCGCGATCGTCTCGCTGCTCGGCGGCAACGCCTCCGGCAAATCGACGACGATGAAGACGATTCTGGGATTGACGCGCACCACGAGCGGCGTCATCGATTACGCCGGCCGCGATATCACCACCGAGCCCACTCGCGACCGCGTGATCGGCGGCATCGCGGCGGTGCCCGAGGCCCGGCGCGTGTTCCCGCAGATGACCGTGCAGGAGAACCTGCTTTCCGGCGCCTACACGCGCCATGACCGCGCGGCGGTGGAGCAGGACCTGGAGCGCATGTATGCGCGCTTCCCGCGCCTCGCCGAACGGCGCGGGCAGCAGGCAGGCACCATGTCGGGCGGCGAACAGCAGATGCTCGCGTTCGCGCGTGCGCTCATGAGCCGGCCCAAGCTCATCTGCATGGACGAGCCGACGATGGGCCTGTCGCCGCGCCTTGTGGAAGACGTGCTGGAGCAGATCGCCGCATTGCGCGACGAGCTGGGCATATCGGTGCTCATGGTCGAACAACAGGCGGAGCTCGCGCTCTCGATTGCCGACTACGGGTATGTGCTGCAGAACGGCCGCATCCGCCTGCAGGGCCCGGCGAGCGAACTGCTGCACAACCCCCAGGTGCAGGAAGCGTATCTGGGTGGAGCGCACTAACGCACGAAGACGGAAGGAAAAACCATGACCACACTGCATACCGAACCAACAACCGGCACGGATGATGCGCGTGCAGTGCGCACCGCCATCGTGACGGGGGCCGCGGGCGGTGTCGGCAGCCGCACCGTGCAGCGGCTCGCCGAACACGGTTGGCACGTCATCGCAATCACCCGCACGAACGAGGACGCGCAGCGCATGGCAAGCCTTGCAGGCGTCGATGCCCTGTACGCCAATCTGGCCGACGTGGGGGCACTCGCTGGGTGGGTGCAAGACGAACTGCTCGCACGCTTCCCGCTCGAACGGCTCGACCTGCTCGTGCATGCCGCCGCAACGGCGCACGTGGGGCCGGCGGCCGACACCGACGCGGGCACATGGCAACGCGTACTGCAGACGAATGTCATTGCGCCGGCCGTATTGACCGGTGCGCTGTTGCCGCAGGTGCGTGCGGCGAAAGGCTCCGTCGTATTCATCAACTCGGGGGCGGGGGAGCGGGCGGTGCGCAATCACGCCGTCTATGCCGCGTCGAAGCACGCATTGCGCGGATACGCGAATACACTGCGTCTCGAGGAGTCGGGGGCCGGTGTGCGCGTCACCACAATCTACCCCGGGCAGATCGCCACAAAGATGCTCGCCGGCATCGACCGCGCCCTCGATGTGCCGTTTGAACCCGAGCGTTACATCCAACCGCAGACTGTGGCCGACGCCATCGTCTGGGTGGCCGAATCCAGTCCGGACGTGCAGATCACGAACCTCGATCTGCGGCCGCGCCAAGAGGTCTCCGCACAGTTCAACGTGTGAGGCCGGCCCTATGCGTGGGCGCGTTGGGTGGCGCCGGTGAGACAATGCGCGGTATGCAACTGTCTCAACTCATCTCCGGCGCACGCCCGCGCACACTCGCGCTCGGCGTGGCGCCCGTATGGATCGGCGCGGCCGGCGCATGGGCCCTCATGCGCGGCCGCGCACACACACTGCCACAATGCGCATGGGCCGCCGGTGGCGCGCACTGTGCCTCCTCGCCCGCGCGCATGACCACGCTCATGCTGCTGTGCCTGGGCGTGGCGGTCTTTCTGCAGATCGCCGCGAACTTCGCGAACGACTACTCCGACGGCATCCGCGGCACCGACGCGCACCGTGCAGCCGCAGCGGTGGCCAACCGCGTGGAATACGTGACGCGCGCCACCGGCCCGGGTGTAGTCGAGCGCGAGGAGACGCTCGACTACGAGGAGCTGCACGCGCCCACGCGGCTCGTCGCCTCGGGCGTGCCCCCGCGCGCCGTGCTCACGGCGGCCCTGGTGAACGCGGCGCTCGCGTGCGCGTGCGGCCTCGCGGCCGTGGTGATCACAGGATACTGGTGGCTCCTTGCGGTGGGTGCGCTGTGCGTGCTCGCCGGCTGGTTCTACGTCGGCGGCGCGCACCCGTACGGCTACCGCGGATGGGGCGAGGTCGCCGCGTTCGTGTTCTTCGGGCCGGTGGCCACGCTCGGCACGACGGTCACGATGGCGGGCGCGGTGGACTGGCCCGCCGTATGCGCGTCGGTGGTCATCGGACTGGTGGCGCTCGCCGTGCTCTCGGTGAACAATCTGCGCGATATCCGCACCGACACCCAGGCGGGCAAGCGTACTTGGGCGGTGCGGCTCGGCGCGCGCGCCACGACCGTGTGCATCATCGTGGTGATCGCACTCGTCATGTTGGCCGTGCTTGCCGCAGGCGTGTATGTGGGCGTGCATGGATCCACACTGGCCCATCTGACGGCGGGCTGGGGGTTCTGTGCGGTGCTCGGCATGGTGTGTGTGCTGCTTACCGGGTATTTCACGTGTTTTGAGGTCGCGCGCGGTGAATACATGCGCGCCATGTGGTCGCTGTCGCTGCTTGCGCTGTGGCTCGCGCTTGCGTTCACCGGATTCGTGATGGTGCTGTGAGCTGTGAGCTGTGCGCGTGCCGTGCGCGGCGAAAATGACAGGGCGCAACGGTACACTGGCAACCATGACTTATAAATTGGTACTGCTCCGACACGGTCAGAGCGCATGGAACAAGACAAATCAGTTCACCGGTTGGGTTGACGTCCCGCTGACCGAACAGGGTGAGGAAGAGGCCAAGAACGGCGGCCGTCTGCTCAAGGAGAAGGGTGTCCTTCCGGACATCGTCTTCACCTCGCTGCTGCGCCGCGCGATCAACACCGCCAACATCGCCCTCGACGAGGCCGACCGCCTGTGGATCCCCGTCAAGCGCGACTGGCGCCTCAACGAGCGTCACTATGGCGCGTTGCAGGGCAAGAACAAGACCCAGATCCGCGAGGAGTACGGCGACGAGAAGTTCATGCTGTGGCGCCGCTCCTACGGCACCCCGCCGCCCGAGATCGACCCGAACGACGAGTACGCGCAGAACAATGACCCGCGCTACGCCGGCGATCCGGTCCCGGAAGCCGAGTGCCTGGCCGACGTGGTGGCCCGCGTCGAGCCGTACTGGGAGTCGGACATCATCCCCGAGCTCAAGACCGGCAAGACCGTGCTGATTGCCGCCCACGGCAACTCGCTGCGCGCGATCGTCAAGATGCTCGACGGCCTGACCGAGGAAGAGATCGCCAAGGTCAACATCCCGACGGCAATGCCGCTCGTGTACGAGCTTGACGACGACTTCAAGCCGATCAAGAAGGGTGGCGAGTACCTCGATCCCGAGGCCGCCGCCGCCGGTGCTGCCGCCGTCGCGGCCCAGGGCCAGAAGTGATGCGCCTGTAAGCATACGCTGCACCAATGTGGCTGCCACTATCTCGGTGATAGTGGCAGCCACATTGCTATATGTGCCGCAAGTACATCCCTATGCCGCATCAAGCCGCAAGATGACTGCGTTCGCAAGCTCTTAGTGAAGTTCCCGCGTGCCCGCGCGCCGGCGGGCAGACAATGGGCCCTAGAGCGTCGAAGGTCGGCGCGGACACGTCTTCGCGGGGATGATCCCGTGCAAGAGGAGGAACCATGTACTATTCGGCAGGCAATTTCGAGGCGTTCGCGCATCCCAGGAAGCCGGAGGGCATCGAGAACAAGAGCGCGTACATCATCGGCACAGGGCTCGCGGCGCTGACCGCCGCGTTCTACTTGGTGCGTGACGCGCAGATGCCGGGCAAGAACATCCATGTGTTCGACAAGGATGCGCTGCCGGGAGGTGCGCTCGACGGTGCGTTCATCAAGGGCGAAGGCTATGTGATGCGTGGCGGCCGCGAGATGGACAACCATTTCGAGGTCATGTGGGACGTCTACCGTGACGTGCCGAGCATCGAGGACGAGAACATGTCGATGCTCGACTACTACTACCGCCTCAACAAAGAGGATCCGAACTTCTCGAAGTGCCGCGCCACGGAAGGCCGTGGCCAGGACGCGCACACCGACAGAAAGTTCAACCTCTCCGACAAGGCCGTCAAGGAGATCCTCAAGCTCTACCTCGCCACCGAAGACGAGCTGGCGAACAAGAAGATCACCGACTACTTCGACGACGAGGTGCTCGATTCGAACTTCTGGCTGTACTGGCGCACCATGTTCGCATTCGAGAACTGGCAGTCGGCACTCGAGATGCGCCGCTACATCCACCGTTTCATCCACCACATCGGCGGCCTGCCGGATTTCTCCGCGCTGCGCTTCACGCGCTACAACCAGTACGAGTCGATGATTCTGCCGCTCATGAACTACCTCAAGGCGCATGACGTGCAGTTCCACATGCAGACCTCGGTCGACGACGTGACGTTCAAGGTCAGCGAGAACGAGATGGGGCCGAAGCGCGAATTCACGAACGTCGCCATGGACGAGATCATGCGCGCGCAGGCCGAGAACGGCGCCTTCCCACGCAACCCGTACTCGACGCCGAACAAGAAGGTCGCCAAGACGCTCGTCGTCACCGACCTCAAGAACAACGAGACGAAGACCATCGAACTGAGCGAGGACGACTTCGTCTTCATCACCAACGGCGGCCTCGTCGAGTCGACGACCGAAGGCAACCAGAACACGCCGGCCGGTTTCAACCCCGCGCTCAAGGCGGGCAATGGCTGGGACACCTGGAACCGCATCGCCGCCGTCGACCCGAGCTTCGGCCACCCGCAGAAGTTCATCTACGACCCGAACCTGACCAAGTGGATGAGCGCGACCGCCACCACGCTCGACGACGAGATCATCCCGTACATCGAGAAGATCACCGGGCGCTCGCCGTTCGGCGGCCACACCGTGACTGGCGGCATCGTGAGTGTCAAGGACTCGAACTGGCTCATGAGCTGGACGATCAACCGCCAGCAGCAGTTCCGCGACCAGCCGGCCGACCAGATCAGCGTGTGGATCGACGCCCTGCTGCCGGACAATCCCGGCAACTACATCCGCAAGAAGATGCAGGACTGCACCGGAGAGGAGATCTGCGAGGAGTGGCTCTACCACATGGGTGTGCCGACCGACAAGATCCGTGAGCTCGCGTCCAACCATTGCAACACGATCCCGGTCATGATGCCGTACGTGGATGCGTTCTTCATGCCACGCGAACTCGGCGACCGCCCGGACGTGGTGCCGGATGGCGCCGTCAACTTCGCGTTCATCGGCCAGTTCGCCGAAGAGCCGCGCGACACGATCTTCACCACCGAGTACTCGATGCGCACCGGCATGGAGGCCGTGTACACGCTCTTCGACGTGGACCGTGGTGTGCCGGAGGTGTGGAACAGCGAATACGATGTGCGCGACATGCTCAACGCGGCGGTCAAGCTGCGCGACGGCGAACCGCTCACCACGTTCGGCCGCAGCGGGCTCGAGCACAAGGCGATCGAGATCGCGCTCAACCGCACCAAGGGCACCTATATCTACGAGATGCTCAAGACCTTCGGCGCCATCGCCGATCCGGACCACCCGGTCGATATGAAGCCGGGCATGCGGTTCGATGCGTCGTTCAGTGAGGCCGACGAGGCACGGCTCATGCAGGAGGCGAAGGACGCCGAAGCGGCCGCGTTCCCGAACAAGCAGGCTGAGGCCGCGGCCGCGGCCATCACACCCGCCGAGGCAAGCGTGGACGCGCAGCCCGCAGGCTCCGACAAGCCCGAGCCCGAAGAGCGCCTCGACAAGCCGGAGGCCACCAAGTGAAGGCCTATGTGATTCCCAGCGAGCATGCCCGCGGACTCGATGCGATCGAGCTCGCGGACATGCCCACCCCGGCCCCCACGACCGGCCATGTGCTGATCAAGGTGCACGCGGCCGGTCTCAATCCGGTCGACTACAAGCTCGCCGAGGGCGGCAATGAGAACTGGACGTATCCACACATCCTCGGTCTGGATGTCGCCGGCGAAATCGTGGAGGTTGGCGAAGGCGTCGAAGAGACGTGGAAAGTCGGCATGCGCGTCGCAGGCCACGGCGACCTGCGGTACGACGGCTGCTTCGCCGAGTACGTGAATGCGCCGGTGTACGAGCTCGCACTCATTCCCGACGACGTGGAGTACACCACGGCCGCGGGTCTGCTGTGCAGCGCGCTCACCGCGTACCAGACAATCAACAGGAAACCGAACCTCAACCTTGTGCGCACCGCGCTTGTGCACGGCGGGTCCGGCGCGGTCGGCGGCGCCGCCGTGCAGCTTGCGAAGATGCACGGCATCACCGTGTTCACCACATGCTCCACGCGCAATGTCGACTATGTGCGCGAGCACGTGCAACCGGACGCCATCATCGACTACCGCACGCAAGACGTCGATGAACGTGTGCGCGAGCTGACCGATGGACGCGGCGCCGACCTCATCGTCGATACGGTGAGCGGGGAGGAGGCCGAGCGTGACCTCGGGCGTCTGGCATACAACGGGCAGCTCGTCACGATCGTCGACGTGCCGCCGGTGTCTGCCGCCCAGATGTTTGGCGGCGCGATGAGCATCGACGTCGTCAATCTCGGCGGCGCGCATGCGTCCGGCAACCCGATGGAGCAGCACGATCTGGGCACGATGGCCTCTGACGTCCTGTCGATGGTCTCGCAAGGCCAGCTCGACCCGCTCATCACCGGCGTACTGCCGTTCGCGGACCTCGTCGAAGGGCTGCGTTCGCTCGCTGAGCACAAGGTCACCGGCAAGCTCGTCGTCGACTTCGACGCCTGAAACGGCTGACTGACTGCATGCACGTGGTCCCCGGCGCCTCACCGGTGCCGGGGACCACGTGCATGGTGTGGGCGGTGTGCTGCTCCCGTCAGTCGATGTCGGTTCCTTCGTCGCGGTCCGGTTCCTTCGACGGGTCGAATCCGGAGACAATGAACACCACACGGCGCGCGGCGGAGACGGCATGGTCGCCGAGGCGCTCCATGAAGCGGCCGATCAGCACCACGTTGATGAGCTGCTGGTTCGTGCCCGGGAAGTCCTCGGACTGGGCGAACTGGAGCGTCTTCTTGTGCAGGTCGTCGAGCACGTCGTCGTCGTGGATGATCTGGTCGGCCACTTTCGTGTCGCGGTCGGCGAGCATCGTGACGAGGCGGTCGGCGGTCACGTCGAGGAAGTGCTGCATCTGTGCGAAGGTATCCACAATCTCCTGCGGCAGCGGCGAATCAGGGTAGGTGCGGCGTGCAGATTCGGCGATGTGGCGCGCCAGATCGCCCATGCGTTCGAACGTGATCGCCAGGCGCATGGTGGAGACCACGACGCGCAGGTCGGTGGCCACCGGGTTCTGGCGCGCCAGCAGCTCCACGCACTGGTTGACGATGTTCGTCGAAAGCGCATCGGTTTCGGCGTCATTGTCGATCACCGTCTGCGCAGCGTCGAGGTCGGCGTTGAGCAGCGCCTGCCCCGCGCCGTGGATGGCGTCGCGCACGTTGCGTGCCATGTGGTCAAGGTTGTCGGCTACGGCTTTGAGGCCTTCGTTGAAAATTACGCGCATTTGATTCCCTTCCATTGGGTCCATCGGGCGTGGCGGTTGGCGGCCATGCCGCGCATTCTTGTCCCAGTGTAGAGGAAGCGTGCCGCCATGCCAATTGCGCGCGGTTCACGTGTTGTTCACCTTGCGCGCGTTTTGCAGGCCTAGCCGCCGCGCACATCGCTCATCTATGCCACAATGGGCGGTATGCCGCACATCACCACCACGACCATCATCGCCGTTGCGTTCGTGCTGCTGGCCATCGGCGCCGTGATCGGCGTCGGCCTGCTCATCGCGGACATGATCATGCCGCTCGTGCAGTCCGCCACGCACGGCGAATCGCTGCGCGACCGCTTCGCGGAGCGGTTCGCGCGTCTGCGCACACACCATGACGAGGATGACGATGACGAGGACTCCGACGATTTGGAGGAATCCACGGCCGCACTGCTGTCGATGCTGCCCGGTGCGCCGATCGTCGTCGACGAATCCGACGAAGTGGTGCGCGCGAACCCGGACGCATACCGGCTCGGCGTCGTCGACGACGACGTCATCGTGGAGCCGCGCATCGCGCAGGCGGTGCGCACCGTGCGCGAACAGGGCGGCAAAACCATGTTCGAACTGACCACGATGACCCCGCAGCGGTTCCTGCGCATGGCGGGCGCAGACGAGACCGACGGCCAGGGCAACGTCGCATCGGGGGATGCGCACGCCACTCCGGTCGCGGTGAGCAGGCCGAACTGGCTGCGCGTCACCGTGGGCCGCATCAGCGAGCGCTTCGTGATCGTGCTGCTCGACGATGTCAGCGAGCGTGTGCGTTTCGCCCAGGTGCGCGACGATTTCATCGCGAATGTCTCGGAACAGCTCGTCAAACCGAGCGCCGAACTGCAGCATCTCGCCGCTTCGCTCGAGCAGGCGGGGCTCGAGGACGCGCGCATCGCGCAGGACGCGCGCAATGTGCGCCGGACGATCGCGTACATCGACCACATGGTCAAGGACCTGCTGCTGTTGATCAAAGCGCAGGAGCAGGTCACACCGACCGACGAGAACCGGCTCAATGTGCTCAATGAGGCGCGCGCGGCGGCCGAGGTGGCGCAGCCGCTCGCGCAGGAGCGTGGGCAGCGGATCGCGGTGAGTGGCAGCGATGCGCTTGTGGTGCATGGCGAGTCGGAGCAGATTCGCGCGGCGATCGACAAGCTGATTGAGAACGCGCTTGAGTATTCGCCCGATGGCGCGGTGGTGAGCGTGGATGTGAAGCCGGACCGCGCGGGACGGCACGCGGTGGTGCGGGTGATCGACCGCGGTACGGGCATTCCGCTCGGCGAGCAGCAGCGCATCTTCGAGCGGTTCTACCGGGGCGCGAACCAGAACGAGCACACGGCGGACGGCGTCGGCCTGGGTCTGGCGATCGTCAAGCATGTGGCGTTGACGCACCAAGGCAGTGTGCATGTGTGGAGCAGGCCTGGGCAGGGCAGCACGTTCACGCTCGTGTTGCCGCTCGACCCCGCGCAGGCGGACTGAGCGTCATTTGCCCAGGCGGCGGTAGTCGGAGCGGTCGAAGAACTCCCAGACGAGCAGCAGCAGGCCGATCACCACACCGAATGCGCAGATGACCGTGGCTGTGCGGAACCACAGGTTGTGCCCGAACTGCCAACAGCAGATGCAGACCGCCAGGGCAATCGTCCACAGCACGGTGCCCAGGATGAACGCCTTGCGCAGGTCCACCTGCATGGGCTTGGGGGAGGGGCGGCGCGCATGGGGGTCGACGATCGGGGCAATTTTCATGCCCTCCACCCTAACGCGAAGGGGCGGCAAGCGCCAACCATCGCGTACAATGGGGAGGTCCATTGCCCCATTGACGGCCTTCGCGAAAGGATTGACCGTGTTCACGATTCGCCCTGTGCCCAAGCGCTATGCGTGGGGTTCCGGCGAACGCTTGCAATCCATGTTCCATTTGACGGGTGACCAGTGGCGTTCGCCGCTCGCCGAAATGTGGTTCAGCGGGCACCCGCAGTCACCGTCGCCGATCGAACAGCCGGGTGGGGCGCCGGTCGCGCTGACCGATGCAATCGCCTCCCACCCCGAATATATGGTGGGTGCGCGCGGATCGAGTGAATTCGGGCCGGTGCTGCCGTTCCTGTTCAAGGTGATCTCGGCGCGCGTGCCGCTTTCGCTGCAGGTGCACCCGGTCGATTTCCAGGCGCGCGCCGGGTTCAACATGGAGAATCGCGAGGCGATCGCGTTGGACGCGCCGGAACGTTCGTTCCGCGACATGAACGCGAAAAGCGAGATGGTCGTGGCGCTCGAACCGTTCCATGCGTCGGTCGGGTTCGCGCCGAAGTCGTTCGCACTGCACAATCTCAGCCTGCTCGAGTCGCCCGTCGCGCAGACGATGGTGCGCGCGTTCTCGCGCTCGGCCGGCGCGGGCGAGTTCGCGCAGGCCGACGCGCGCATGCCGATCGCGGCGAGCGTATGGCCGGAGTCACGCCGGCGCATGTTCCGCGCGTTCCACGCGGCGATCACCACGCCGCCGCTCGACGCGCAGGAACTGGAGCACGACCTGCTGCAGGCGCGCGCACGCTGCACCGCGGAACGCAACCGCATGGCCTTCGACCACGCGGTGCGCGCCACGCGCGCGTTCCCCGGCGACCCGAGCGTGCTGGCGCTGCTGATGATGAACCCGGTACGGCTCGAGGAAGGCGAATCGGTGTTCCTGCCCACCGGCTGCCCGCACGCCTATATATATGGCACCGGCGCCGAGATCATGACCAATTCGGATAACGTGCTGCGCGCCGGCATGACCGTCAAGCACAAAGACATCGACAATCTGCTGCAGTGCCTGGATTGCCGCACATCCAGCCCGGTCGACCCGTCCGACGCGCGGTTGGGCACGCTGCTCATGCGCGACGTGGTGTTCTACAAACCGCCCGTCAACGAGTTCATGCTCTGCTATGGGCATGTGGACGCGGCCCATGAGCCGTGGCCGGTGATGAACCGGCTCGCTGTGCGCTACGACGCGCTTGTGCAGCAGATGGGAGGCAAGGCGGTGGTGCCGCATCTGGGCCCGCGCGTCGTGTTGTGCACGCAGGGCGCCGTGCGTTGCGTCACCGACCATGACGAGCGCGTGCTGCGGCAGGGTGAGGCGGTGTTCGTGCCGGCGGCGGATGGCTGGGCCCGCATCGACCCTGTGGTGACGGGCGAAGCCGCACCACAGGGCCAATACCTGATGGCCTCCACGCCGTTCTGAGCGTGGAGGCCATCACAGAGGTGCGGCGCGTGGGTCACATGTGCTCGACCACGTAGTCGATGCACGCAAGCAGCGCCTCCACGTCGGAAGGCTCCACCGAGGGGAACACGCCGATGCGCAGCTGGTTGCGGCCCAGCTTGCGGTAGCCGTTGACGTCGACGATGCCGTTGTCACGCAGCACCGCCGTCACATACGCCTGCGGCACCGAGTCGTCGAGGTCGATCGTGACGACCGACTGCGACCGCGCGTTCACATCGGTCACGAACGGGCGCGCATATGCGCTGCGCTCGGCCCACGCGTACACGATGTCCGAGGAACGCTTGCAGCGGGCGGCGGACCACGCCATGCCGCCGTTTTCGTTGAGCCACTTCACCTGCTCGCCAAGCAGCACGAGCGTGCTGATCGACGGCGTGTTGAGCGTCTGGTTCTTGAGCGAGTTGTCGATCGCGGAGGTCAGCGAGAGGAACGGCGGGATCCAGCGGCGCGCGCCCTCGAGCGCGCAGCTGCGCTTGATGCCTTCCGCGCGTTGGATCGCAGCGGGGGAGAGGATCGCGATCCACAGGCCGCCTTCGGAACCAAAGGCCTTCTGCGGGGAGAAGTAATAGACGTCGGTCTGCGAGATGTCCACGGGGATCGCGCCGGCGGCGCTCGTCGCGTCGATCGCGATCAGCGCGCCCTGCTCGCGGCTGCCGTCGATGCGGTAGACCGGCGCCTGCACACCGGTCGACGTCTCGTTCTGCGCCCAGCAATACGTGTCGACGTATTCGGTGCGTTCAGGCACGCAATACGTGCCGGGTTCGCTCTCGAAGACGATCGGATCTTCCAGGAACGGCGCCGACGCCACCGACGCCGCGACCTTCTTGCTGAACGACCCATACACGCCGCAGGCGGCCTGACGTGTGATGAGCGACGCGCACATCACGTCCCAGAACGCGCTCGCACCGCCGTTGCCGAGCACCACCTCGTAGCCGTCGGGCAGTGAGAAGAACCGTGCGATGCCCGTGCGGATGGATTCGACGAGGTCCTTGACCGGGGCCTGGCGGTGCGACGTGCCGAGGAGCGTGAGCGCGGCACGGTCGAGGGCCTCGACCTGTTCGGGGCGGATCTTGCTGGGGCCGGAGCCGAAGCGGGCGTCTTCAGGCAGCATTGACTGCGGAATCGTAATAGTGTCCATGGTGTCCAAGAGTAGCCAGCGTTGAGGAACAACAGCGGGCGCGTTTCGGATAGGGAACCGCAACGGCCGCCATGCGTGTCAGCTGTGTGCGAAGTGTTCGTCAGGCAGTGCAGCGTTGTACAGATATCACGAGTTTGTGAAGATTTGTGGTTTTTTGCTTAGTGAACCAAAGCGCCTATCGAGGTCACAAAACGGTGCTATCGTGCACATTGTTGGCTTCCTTCACGGCCGGCGCTGCGCAAGCGTGCGGTTTTGCTTGGCCTTGACTTGATGTAATCTGTTGAACCAGCGAGTACGAGTGCGGGATACCTATGGCACGGCCATGGGCGCCTGTGCGTGATTTTCTTCATGTGCACAAGGAGTGTTGTAGGTATGAGGCATGCTGCCCCCAAAGCCCATAAGGCGGCTGGCGCCAAGTCACTGACCAACCTGTTCACAACCCATCACGGATCCCATTCCCCTCAGGCCGTCTATGCCGAGAAGGCTGCGGCCGGCAATGCCGAGGCCCTCGGCATTGATGAGGATTTAGCGGCGAAACTCAACGAGGTGGCGCCGCTGACGCGCCGGTCGATCCGTGAATCGGCCAAGGCGGCGCAGCGCCGCAACACGGTGCTCACGTCGGCGTCACTTGCCGCGCTGGTGGGCACTGCAGCCACGTCGATGGCCTTCATGAAATCGCAGGACGACACGACGACGATGTTCCCCGTCGCGGGCGCCGAAACCACGCAGACCATGAACATCACGCACGTCAACGACGGCGCGGCTTCGCGTTCCGACACGCGTGAGGCGCTGACCGACGGGCTGCAGGGCGCACAGGACCAGGGCGCCGTGGGCGCCACGACCACCTCCACGACGAACGAAGGCGGCTGGGACCTCGGCGATTCCAACGCCATCGCCGATGCCAACGCGCTCACCAAGGCGAAGGCGGACAACAGCAAGGTCGCCGAGCGCGTGGACAAGGATGAGGCGAATCTGCCCGACGGCTTCAATCCGAACCACCCCACCGGCGACACGGGCAACCAGTACCCGTGGGGCCAGTGCACATGGTGGTCATATGAGCGCCGCCACCAGCTGGGGCTGAACACCGGCTCGTTCTTCGGCGATGCACGCAGCTGGGGTGCCTCCGCGCAGGCGCTTGGTTACTGGGTCGACAACACGCCGCGCGCCGTGGGCGATGTGCTCGTGTTCGCACCGGGCCAGGAAGGCGCCGACGGCTATTACGGCCATGTGGCCATTGTCGAGGCGATCAACCCCGATGGCTCCATCAAGATCTCGGAATCCAACGTGCAGGGCGCCGGCGTCATCTCCGAGCGTGAGTTCTCGGCGGACAAGGTCTCCGGCTTCACATTCGTGCACTACTGATCTGTTTTCCCATACGCGGCTACCCGCGCCCGATGCGCCTGTTTGGTGTGATGTTCACCGGGCGCGTATTGCCAATACCCGTGATCCATGGCCGTTACACCATGGGCGTGCTACTCTAAAGGGTGATGAAAAAGATGAAACGTTCTATATCGATTACTGCCGCTGCAGCGCTCGCCATCCCCATGTTGTTCATGGGTGTGCCCGCCGCTGTCGCAGATGATGCAGCGTCGAGTTCGGACTATATCGTCTCGACCCGCTCATTCCCCAAGGTGAACACCGCAAAGACCGATTTCTTTGCGGAGGCCACTTCCACCGACGTCGAAGATGACTCCAACTGGGGTGGGCTGGGAAGCATGGATGTTCCTCAGACCAAGTCCCAGGCGGAGAAGGACGCCGAGAAGAAAGCCCAAGAAGAAGAACAGGCCCGCAAGGACGCCGAGGCGGCGGCAGCCGCCGAAGCCGCTGCGCGCCTCGAACGCGAACAGGCTGAGGCCGCAAGCCGCAGCCAGGAACGCGAACCGATTCAGCAGCAGGAAGCGGCGCCTGCCGAGCAGCAGCAGACCGCTGCCGCTCCGGAAGTGCCCGCCAGCAAGAACGGTGCATCGATCGCTGCGTACGCGCAGAAGTTCATCGGCGCGCCGTACGCCGCCGGTGGCACCACGCCGGCCGGCTGGGATTGCTCTGGCTTCGTCCAGTATGTGTTCGCCCAGTTCGGCATCAACCTGCCCCGCACCTCCGGTGCGCAGGCGGGCGTCGGCGTGGCCGTGCCGAGCCTCGCGCAGGCACAGCCCGGCGATATCCTCGCCAACGGCATGCACGCCGCCATCTACATTGGCAACGGCATGGTCATCAACGCACTGAATCCGGCACAGGGCACGCAGATCACGGATACGTCCGTCTTCTACGGCGGCTATTCGATCCGCCGCGTGCTGTAGTTCCCTTCGCCTTTTCACCTTTTCTCAGGGTGCAGGCTCCACATGGAGTCTGCACCCTGCTTTTGCATGCGGTATTGTAGGGGTTGGAAGACATGCGTTGTGTTGGGCAAGGAGGTCCCTCATGGTGAATGACATGGTGAACGACAAGACGATTCTGGTTGGCGTCGACGGCTCGCACGCGAGCTACAAGGCCACATGGTGGGCCGCGAACTACGCCAAGCACGTCGGGCTTTCGCTGCAGATCGTCTGCGCGTATTCGCTGCCGAGCTACGCCGCTGTCTCGTTCGACGCCACGTACACCGCGATGGGGGACGACAACGCGGCACACGCCGACGCTCAGGAGATCCTGTCGAAGGCCAAGGCGATCGCGGACGAGCAGGGCGTGGACGCGCAGACGCTGATCGTGACCGGTGACCCGTCGTCGGTGTTCGTGGAGCTGTCGCGCAACTACAACCTCATCGTCATCGGCAACCGCGGCAAGGGCGGTCTCGCCGAACGCCTGCTCGGCACCACAAGCTCGAGCCTGCCGGCCTACGCGTACTGCCCGATCGTGGTGGTGCCGTACACCGACGACAAAGGCAACCTGATGCACCTCAACAACGTGATCACGCGCGTGGCCGTCGGCTCCGACGACACGAAGTGGGGCATTCGCGCGCTGCAGCTCGCCGCCGACTTCACCAACAGCTGGGGCGCCGAACTCGACGTGATCACTGTGGTGCCGTCGAACACGAACCTGGAAGACGCCGATGTGCGCCACCAGTTCGAAGAGGCGCTCGACGAGCGTCTCGTCCCGATCACCGCGAAGTACCCGGACCTGAAGATTCGCAAGACGATCGTGGCAGGCAATGCGGTGGAGACGCTGACGCGCGCGAGCCGCGACCACGACATGGTCGTCGTCGGCTCGTGCGGCCGTGGCGGATTCACCGGCCTGCTATTCAACTCCACGAGCCAGGGCCTGCTGCAGCATTCCGTCTCGCCGGTCTATGTGGTGCCGCGCAAGTTCGTGGAAACCGAGGCTTCGCGCGCCGAAGCGACGCCGGCCGAGACCGTGCAGGCCACGTCGATCGACGAACTGGTCAAGGAGGTGCCGGTCGACCGCGCCGGCGAAGACGTGGAGCGTGAGATCGAGAGCAACATCGACCCGCAGGCCGCCGCCTACCGCGACCGCCGCAACGACTGACGCGACCGGTGCGCCTGCGCGCACCTGAGCGTAATCGAGGGGCCCGTACGGAGTCGTCACTATGACGACTCCGTACGGGCCCCTCGATTACGCTCAGTGAGAGTGCGCTCAGCGGCGCACTTCGATGTCCATGCGCACCGGCGTCTCCTGCTCGTAGGTGTGCATCACGGTGCAGCCCTTTTCGATGTGCGCCTTGGTGCGCTTCTTGAGCTTCTCCACCTCGTCGTCGGTCAGATTGGCGTCCGAGGCGTCGATGACTACCTGCTCGCTGAAGTTGATGTAGGAGTCGTTGTCGGCGTCATATGTGCCGTCCACGATGATCTTGGCGCCCTTGCCTTCGCCCACGGCGTTTTCCACGGCCATGCGGCTCGACAGCGCCGCGCATGCCGCCAGTGCGATCTTCATCAGGTCGCCGGGGGTGAACTGGCCCTTGCCCTTGCCGAACTTGAGGTGGGCGCCGTCATCGCTGAAAGCGTCCCAGGAACCGTCTTTGTTGCGCTCAACCCACAGTCGCTTGCCCATACTTATGCTCCTTTGTTGTGCATGGCTGATATGCCCTCACCCATCGTACTCAAGGCCCACGCGCTTGGCTAGGGGCGCGCCCACGCGCAGAGCGATACGCCGTCCAAAAGCGCTCTTAGTATGGACTGTTATGCCTTTGACTCAAGCAGACCTGGAATCTATCCGCGCCCAAGTGCCGGCACGTCCGCAGACCACCATCCCCATGCCATACGAGGACCTGCTGCGCAAGATCCTCATGGAGGGCAACCTCAAATCGGACCGCACCGGCACCGGCACTATTTCGCTGTTCGGCCAGCAGATGCGGTTCGACCTGAGCGAAGGGTTCCCGCTGCTGACCACCAAGCGCGTGTTCTTCAAGGGCATCGCGTACGAGCTGCTGTGGTTCCTCAAGGGATCGGGCAATGTGCGCTGGCTGCAGGAGCACAATGTGCACATCTGGGACGAATGGGCCGACGAAAACGGCGACCTCGGCCCCGTCTACGGCGTGCAGTGGCGCAGCTGGCCGGCGCCGACCCCGGACGACCCGAACCGCACGATCGACCAAATCTCGAACGTGCTGGACCTGATCCGCACGCAGCCGGATTCACGCCGCATGGTGGTCACCGCCTGGAACCCCGCGGAGGTCGAGCAGATGGCGCTGCCGCCGTGCCATGCGCTGTTCCAGTTCTACGTGGCCAACGGCAAGCTCAGCTGCCAGCTGTACCAGCGGTCGTGTGACATGTTCCTGGGTGTGCCGTTCAACATCGCCTCGTATTCGCTGCTCACGATGATGATGGCGCAGCAGGCCGGCCTGGAGCCGGGTGAGTTCGTGTGGACGGGCGGCGACTGCCATATCTACGACAACCATGTGGACCAGGTGCTCGAACAGCTCTCGCGCGAGCCCTACCCGTACCCGACGATGCGGATCCACAAGGCGGATTCGCTCTTCGAGTACGACTACGGTGATTTCGAGATCGTGGACTACCAGTACCACCCCACGATCAAGGCGCCGATCGCGGTCTGAGACGCGCCCGTCTCCGCGAACGCCACGGTCTGCGGCTTTGCATAAACTGTGACCCGATTACCTCGTTCAAGGAGAGATGAAATGGAGCACGATAGTAGCCGCACCGGCTATCACGAATCCGAGCCCGGGATTGCCGGGCCTGAGAATCTGCTGGAAGACGACTGGGGCGACGACTACGCCAAGACATTCTCCATCAACCTGATCTGGGCGCAAGCGAACGACAAAGAGGGTCGTCCGGGCGCGATCGGCTTCGATGGGGGCATGCCGTGGCATCTGTCCGAAGATCTGCGGCGGTTCAAGGAACTCACGGTCTCGCACCCGGTGATCATGGGGCGCAAGACATGGGAGTCGCTGAACCCGAAGTTCCGCCCACTCGCGAACCGAGACAACATCGTGATCTCGCATGACCGCTCGTTCCGTGCGCCAGGGGCCACCGTGGCCTGTGACGTGGAGGAGGCACTCGACCTGGCCCGTCAGGAGGCCATTCCGGACGACGGCCTCGACCGCAGCGAGATCTGGGTGATCGGTGGCGCGCAGCTGTTCAACCAGATGTTGCCATTGGCATCCAAGGTGTTCATCACGCAGATTGACGCGAATGTGGATGCGGACACCTATGCACCGGACTTGAGCGATGCGATAGACAAAGGCGCATGGAAGGTCGATGAGCGCACCGACTGGATGGTGCCGAGCAAGGCGGAAGGCATTGCGCGCTACCGTTACGTGACGTTGAGCCACCAACACGAAGGCACGCAGGAATAGACATGCGCGGGGCAGCGCCCCGCATACCGAGGGGAAGAGGAAGAGCAGTGAAGAAGCATGAGGCTCAGCCATACACCGTGATGACCGTGTGCACAGGCAACATCTGCCGTTCGCCGATGGGAGAGATCATTCTGCGCCATGAGTTCGAACAGCGTGGGCTGGGCGACGCGGTGCGCGTGGAGTCGAGTGGCGTCAGTGACGAGGAGTACGGCAATCCGATTGATCCGCGCGCGGTGAAGGTGCTGAAGGAGCGAGGCTACGCGATTCCGGCCAAGCATTTCGCCCACCGCATCACGCGCAACGAGATTGCTGACACCGACTTGTTCCTGCCGATGACTGCTTCGCATATGAATGCGCTGCTGCACATGCTGCCGCTGAGCAAGCGCGGCGATGTACATATGTACCGCAGCTTCGACCCCGACCTGCCTGATCCGCAGCCGGGGTACGAAAGCGAGATTGACCTCGTTGACCCGTGGTATGGCGGTTCGCGCGAGTTTGAAACGGCGATTGACCAGATTGAAGCTGTAGCCCCATATATTGCTGATTACGTGGAGCGGCAGCTCAAAGCACGCGGCTGATCGAGTGTCGTTTCACCGTACTGGGCGGTGCTTGCATGTGGCCGCCCAGTGCATGCGTGTCCATATTCCGGACAGTGGGGTCCGGGAATGGGGTGGATTGTTCATGGGCCTCCTATAGCATGAGTGCCATCAAGCACGGGAGCTCAGTCGAGCTGAGAAGGATGCGAATCCTGACCGTTGAACGTGATTTCCAGATAATGCTGGCGGACGAAGTTTTGATATCGGTGCACCCCTGCTTGACCAACGAACGAGAAAGCAGGGAAAACCCATGAATCAATCAGTCAGGCCGTCGCGCCATCGTTTCCGCTGGTCCGTGGCCGACATCACCGTCACCGCCGTCATCGCCGTCGCCTCGGGCATTGTGTTCTGGGCGATCGGGTTCATCTATGCGCCTATCGGCGGTGTGCTCGACATCGTGCCGGGCGCTTCGGATTTGCTCAATGGCTTCTACTACATAGCCGGTCCTCTTGCGATGATCATTGTGCGTAAGCCCGGTGCTGCGCTCTTCGCGGAAATGGTCGCGTCCGTGCTTGAGGCACTGCTCGGAAGCCAATGGGGTGGCGCAGGAACCGTACTGCCCGGCCTGTTGCAGGGGTTGGGTGCAGAACTCGCGTTCGCGCTGTGTGCCTACGGCGTGTGGAACATGGCCGTCACCGCGTTGTCCGGCGCGCTGTCGGCTCTCGGTGGTTTCGCGGCCTCTTGGATGCTGTACGGAATGGGCAAGAACGGGCTCGTGCTCACCGTGAGCATCGTGTGCAATGTGCTGTCGGGAGCCGTGGTGGCCGGCGTGCTCATGTGGGTGCTGTATCGAGGGCTTGCTGGTACTGGCGCGCTGGAGCGCCTTGCAGGCGGACGGGCTGCAGTCAGGGCCGCCGCACCGGTCGCCGCCGATCCGGAAGCCTGATCGGTGCGAGCCGATCCCATAGGGGGCATGTGCCATGGATAACCCTGAGAATAATGCGCAGCTGGATATTGTGCAGCAACGTTGGCGCGATATCACATTGCCCGAAGCGAAAAGGGTGCTTTTGGCGCTTGCCGAGCCGCTGAAAGCGTCCGCCATGATCGCGCGTAGCGCACGGCCGACCGCCGCAGGCGCAATGGTCGCCACCGATTGCGGCAACGTGTACATCAAGCGGTACCACACATCCGTGCGCGATGCGCGCGCCATCCACCCATACCAGCGTTACGTGGCGTGGCTCGCGGGGCATGGGATGACCGTGATGCCGTTCCTCCCGTTCGATGCCGCGCGCAATCGTGGAGTCGATGGTTGTACGCTCACGGTGGGCCCATATGTCTACGAAGTCTGCGCGCAAGCGCCGGGGGAAGACCGGTATGCCAACGCGCTGACGTGGGATCCACCCGCCACACTCGATGAAGCACGCGGATTGGGGGAGACGGTGGCGCGTATCGCGCTGGCGTCCCGTGGCTTCGGTGAGCCTCGTGCCGCGCGCCCCGATCCATACCAGAACCGGTTTGGTTTGTTTGCCTCTGGTGATTTTGATAGGGAATTTGACGGCTGGCTGGATGCACGGCCATCCGTGCGTCGCTATCTTGAGCGCACGGGGCGCGACTGGCGTCGCGACCTGGCGCCACATCGCGCCTATATACGCCATGTCGCGCCCCGTTACGGCGAGCTCTCGGAATCATGGACGCATGGCGACCCGCACGTCTCGAACATGTTGTGGCGGGGAAGTGCACCGCGTTCCGTCATCGATTTCGGATTGGCCGACCGCAATGCGGCATTGTTCGATTTAGTCGAGGCCATCGAACGCAACGCCATCCAGTTCGTTCAGATTATGGACGGGCAGACGGACGCCTGTCGCCCTGACATCGCCCGTGCCATCATTGAGGGCTATGAGCGCCTGCGTCCGTTGTCTGACGCAGAGCGCGATGTGCTGCCGTGGATGCTACCGCTCGCGCAGGCCGAAGCGTCACTCAACTGGATCGCTTATTACGTAGACGGACCGATGCGGGATGAGGACGCCGACTGGTGCTATGACACCGCGCTCAACGCCCATACCGCATGGTTTGGCACGCCGGACGGTCGTCGGTTCCTCGACGACGTGCGTCGCGCGCTGTAGCGCAACGGCACAACGAGGAAAGAACAAGATAAGAACAAGAAGGAGTATTGGGAACCATGCTGAAAGTTCGACTCGAATATGTCCATCCATGGACGAATCACGCTGGATTCTATCTGGCCCGTGCGCGCGGCCTGTACGCGGAGCGCGGCCTGGATGTGGACTTCATCAGCGGCGACTTCTACCGCGGCGATCCGGCTTGTCTGGTGGAGCGCGGCGAAGTGGACATCGCCCTGGTGCGACTCAACCAGCTGCTGTTCCACCAGCAGGGCGAATCGTCGCTCACGTCGTTTGCGGTGATGAACCAGTGCCAGATCGGCGGCATCATCACGAACAAGGCCAGCGGCATCCGTCGATTCCGCGATCTGGAAGGCAAACGCGTGTGTATTCCGATGGGCGTCGCCCGACTGTACACAGAGCTGCAGCAGGCGGTGGAGAAAGATGGCGGCGACTTCTCCACGTTGAACACCATCGATCCAGGGCAGTGGGAACCTGATATCCGCAGTGTGGAACGCGGCAAATGCGATGCGTTCATCAATGTGGCATGGTGGGAACCGTATCAGGGATCAGGCGATTTCAACGACCTCGTCGTGCTGCCGTTCGACGACGTCGAGGTGGCGCCGCACCACTCCTATTACGTTTCCGCACGTCATGACCTGATTGAGCGCAATCCGCAGATGGTGCGTGATTTTCTCGCGGCCACTGCGCAGGGGTACCGTATGGCGATCGATGATCCACAGGCCGCCGTTGAAGCGCTGCAACCGGCGCTGTGCCATATCGACCCCGATGTGCTCGCCGCGTCACTTGCCGCCGTGGCCCCATCGTGGGTCGACGCCGATGGCAACTGGGGCACCGCCGATATAGGCATGGTGCGTGGGTATACGGAATGGATGGCGGGCAATGGCCACCTGAGTGTGCCACTTGAACAGGCATTGGCATCGATCGACAGCGGATGCGTCACCAACGCGTTGCTGCCGCAGGGCGACGGCGTGGTGCCGGCTCGTTTGGACAATCGAGTCGTAGGGTAGCGTTCGCGCGGGGGAGCCCGAAGGGAAAAAGAACGGTGGGGTTCGTGGAATGTTCCACGGACCCCACCGGCTGATGGGCGCTGATCGAGTGAATCAGTCGGTCTGCTTCCAGGTCTCCACGTCGATGTAGTGGTCCGGATTGGCCTGCCATGCGTTCCATGCGGATTCCACGATGTCTTCGACATCGTACTTGGCGTGCCAGCCCATCTCCTCGTTGATGCGCTTGGGCGAACCGATCAGGTGCGGCGGGTCGCCCGCACGGCGCGGCATGACGGTCTCGGTGAACGGCAGCCCGGTCACCTTCTTGACTTCGTCCACAATCTGACGCACCGAGGTGCCTTCGCCAGTGCCGACGTTGAACACGTCGTACTTGCGTTCGTCGCGGTCCAGGTACTTGAGCGCAGCCAGATGGGCATCGGCCAGATCGGAGACGTGGATGTAGTCGCGCACGCATGTGCCGTCTGGAGTCGGGTAGTCATCGCCGAAAATCGCCGGCGCCTTGCCCTGCTTGAGGCGGTCGAACAGCATGGGGATCAGGTTCAGAATCGCCGGGTCCTCGAGCTCCACCGGGCCACAGCCGGCCACGTTGAAGTAGCGCAGACCGCAGAAGCGGATGCCGTACGGCTCCTCGCACGCGCGGGCCATCCATTCGCCGAACAGCTTGGTCTGGCCATACGGGTTGATCGGCACCATCGGCTGCACGTCTTCGGGCACCACATCGACCGGCGGCACGCCGTAGGTGGCGGCGCTCGACGAGAAGACGAGCTTCTTCACGCCGGCCTCGCGCATGCCTTCGAGCACGTTGAGCATGCCGTTGATGTTCTGCTGGTAGTACCACAGCGGCTTTTCGACCGATTCGCCGACCTGCTTGCGCGCGGCGAAGTGGATGACGGAGTCGACGTTCTCCGCCTTCATGATCTCGGCAAGGCGTTCGCCGGCGCCCGGAGCGGAGATGTCCATGCCGTACAGACGTGCGTTTCCAATGCGATCGGGCTTGCCATAGCTCAGATCGTCCACAACCACCACGTCCTGCCCGGCTTCGTGCAGGGCATGCACCACATGGGCGCCAATGTAGCCACAGCCGCCTGTTACGAGAACGGTCATGTTGGTCCTTTCCACAAAAGCAACAGAGAGTGTTCTCTTTTGCTGTTTTATGTTACCTTTTGTAACAATTCCAGTATACTACAGGTTCGCGCGGGCGCGCACAGTGTCGTGTCTCAACATACGCCGCGCGGAAAACAATAGGCGCCGCCACCCACGTCCACGGGTAGAGGCCCGGATATAAAGGAGGCTATGACAGCCGAGAACAGCACAGCAGCACCCACCACAGCACCAGACGCAACCACGGCCTCAGCCGCGGGCGAACCCGCGCGCCCGCCGCTCTATGGGCGCAAGGTGCTCTCGTTCGTCCGCCGCTCGCCGCGCCTCGACGACCGGCTGCAGCGTGCGTGGGATAACTATGCGCACGACTACCTGCTCGGCGGAGTCAATGCGGGGGAGGGGTCGCTCGACCCGCGTGCCGACTTCACGCTCGACGCGGCGTATGTGCAGCGCGTGTGGGGCAACGCGAACCCGCTCGTCATCGAAATCGGCAGCGGGCAGGGTGAAAACGTGGCCACCGCGGCCGAGGCTCACCCCGAACTCAACTTCCTTGCGCTCGAGGTCTACGACCCGGGCGTGGCACACACCCTGCTGCTCGCCGGCAAGCGCGGCCTACGCAATCTGCGCATCGCGCAGGTCAATGCGCCCGAGCTCATGAAGGCGGTGGCGCCGGGCGTGGTGAGCGAAGTGTGGACGTTCTTCCCCGACCCATGGCCCAAGATGAAGCACCACAAGCGCCGCATCGTGCAGCCGGACCTCGCCGCGGATGTGCGGCGTGCGCTCGCGGACGGCGGCGTGTGGCGCATCGCCACCGACATTGAGGATTACGCGCTCCATGTGCACGAGGTGATGGACGGCCGTGACGACTTCGCCAACGCCGGCGCGCTCACGGTGAGCCTGCCGACCGAACATGTAGGCAAAGGCAATGCGGCGGACGCGGCCGGGCTGCCGCACGCCGACTTCACCGAATCCGAACGCTTCGAAGGGCGCGTGCTGACAAACTTCGAGAAAAAGGGCCTCGCCGCCGGCCGTGTGATCCACGATTTCACCTATCGCACGCGGTGATTGCGTGCGACACGCCGTGATTTGCGTGCATTGACGTCTCGTGTATTATTAATCGAGTTGTCAGGCCCCCTTCGTCTAACGGTTAGGACACCAGACTTTCAATCTGACAACGAGAGTTCGACTCTCTCAGGGGGTACGACCCACAACCCTTGGAATCACAACGATTCCAAGGGTTATTTTCTACCCGGTAACAACCCAGTACCAACCTCCCGCAAAAAAGTCATGCAATCTGCGCTGCTGGGCGACGAACCTCTGGGCACCCCCGACGAAAGTCATATCCGGGGCCGCTGAGCATGACAACCGTCTGTACCTGTCCGAAAACACTCATGATAGCCACCGGTCAAGGACCAGCCAGTGCCTTGTGGTGGCTGCACGTGTCTAGAGTCAGTCACGGGGATACCGTCTGGGATGACTTAGGTGGCTGTTGGTGTCTAAGGTCAGTCACGCATGGTCACCGGTGTCGCTCTGGATAGTAGTAGGTGTCTAGGGGCAGGCACGCCCTGCCGCAGGTGGCCGCCAACGTGAGACGCCACATGGCGGGTCTTTTGCTTTGCATCCGCCGGCGGCATGATACGATGCCAACATGAAGCAATTGACGGTCAATGGGACGCCCTTCGACGTGCTTCGCCTGCTGGGCAAAGGCAAGGGGGGCTATTCCTTCCTCGTCCGTTCCCAGAGCATGCCGCACACCGAATACGTACTCAAGCAGATCCACCACGAACCCTGCTCGTACTACCAGTTCGGCGACAAGATCCAATCCGAGATCCGCGACTACCGCCGGCTGCGCGAACTGGGCGTACGCCTGCCCATGATGCTCGACGTGGACATCGACAAAGAGCGCATCCTCAAGGAGTACGTGGATGGGCCCACCGTCTACGAGCTTGTGTTGCAGGACGAGATGCGCCCCGAATACCTCGAACAGGTGCGGTTCATGGCCAACCAGCTGGCCCGCCACCGCATCAACATCGACTATTTCCCCACGAACTTCGTGGTGCAGGACGGTTTACTCTATTACATCGACTTCGAGTGCAACGACTACATGGACGAGTGGAACTTCGAGAACTGGGGAGTTAAATACTGGTCGAAGACGAACGAGTTCCTGCAGTACGTGGCCGACCACCCATCCAGCCAGCCGTGAGACTCACCTCAGTCGCGATTCGCAACCACACCCGTGTGGCCGACCTGCACATCGAAGTACGCCGGCATCTCGTGCTCGTGGGCACCAACGACTCGGGCAAGACCTCGATCCTGCGCTGCCTCGACCTGCTGCTCGGCGCCACCCAAGGTGCGCTCTACACGTCGATCACCGCCGACGACGTGCGCGACCGCGCCCAGCCGTTCGTCATCGAGGCGCAACTCGAATGCGCCGCCAACGACCCGCACTTCGGCAAGGCCATGCGCCAATCCGGCGGCGCGTCCACGCTGACCCTGCGGCTCGAGGCGCGCGTCGAAGCGGACGGCGAATCGCTTGTCATCCGCCGGTACGCGGCCGGCGCATGGCACGAAACCGACCTGCTGCAATCGCAGATCGACGCAATCGGCTGGACGTACATCGCCGATGACCAGTCGTTCGGCAGCGCGCACACATCGTTCATCGATGGCCTGCTCGCCGCACAGGACCTGCAGCAGGAACGCAAGGCGCTCGCCGAAGTCGACCGCGCCTATGCGCGAGTGCTCGAGGAATCGCAGCCGCTGCTCGAACTGCGCCGGCGCATCGCCGCGCAACTGACCGCCGCACTACCGGGAGACTACCAGCAGAACAACCTCGTCTTCGTGCCCGCCGCGCGCGACTCATCCTCGCCACTCGCCGGCCTGCGCCTGCAATTGCGCAAGAACGGCGAACAGCGCGACTTGGGTGACCAGTCGGGCGGCTTGCGGGCGGTGTATGCGCTCGCGCTCGTCGACGACCTCGACGAACGTACGCGCATCATCGGCCTGGACGAGCCGGAAGCGCATTTGCACCCCACGAGCCAGCGCAATCTCGCGCGTCTGCTCGCGCGCGGCGACAGCCAGAAGATCATCGCCACGCACTCGCCGGACATTATCGGCGAGTTCGAACCCGACCAGATCGTGGTGATGCACTCCGGTGGCCAAGTGGTACAGCCGCAGCGTGATTTTCTGAGCGAAGACGACAAACTGCTGTTGCACATGTGGGTGCGCGACCGGCTTGAGCCCTTGACTGCCGACCGCGTGATCGTCGTCGAGGGCATCACCGACCGCGTGCTTGTGGAGCATTGCGCAGACGTGACGAAACGCAATCTGGACGCCTACGGCATCGTGCTGCTCGAGGCGGGCGGTTGTGGCGACATGCCCGCGTGGCGCCGCATGTTCGGCGAACACGGGTTCCAGGTGCCGCTCGCGCAGCTCATCGACGCCGACGCGGTGCAGGAGATCGCCGGGCAATACCATGTGCGCGTTGACCAGCTGGCCGCCGAGCATGTGTGGGTCTCACAGCCCGACCTGGAAGGCGAATATGTGCGCGCGCTGGGCGCAGAACGCACGCTGCAGGCACTTGAACACAGCGGCGCATTCCGCGCCGGCGAACTGAAAGCGCTGTGCGCGGCCCGTGCGAACGGCGCGCTCGACTGCGAATCGGTGGCCGCGTTCTGCCGTGTGCGCACGAACAAGACGCGCGCGGTCATCGCGCTCCTGCCGCACATCACCGCCAAGGTGGCGCGGCGCATCGAAAGCGTGGAGCTCATGCTCAACGCTGTCACGCGCAATCGTTGAATCCGCGGCGCGCGTGGCACCCATGCGCTAGGCACGACGAGGGGAATGGCGGTATCCTAGACGCACATGGCAACACCTGAACCGCACAGGCGCCATGGTGATTGGTTGTGCACAGCACATGTGCGGTTCGCCGGCGTGCTCCGGCGACCGCGGAAGAGACGGAGACGGACATGGACATCAGCGACGAGACAATGCTGCGGCTGCTGCAAAGCGCCATGTACGGCGAGGCGATCGGCGACGCACTCGGCGTGCCATACGAGGGGCGCGCACGTGACACGTTCACGTGCATCACGATGACCGGCAGTGAGGCGGCCGGCATACCCGCCGGCACGTTTTCCGACGACACCTCAATGGCATTGGCCACACTGGATTCCCTGATGCACCGCGACGGCGTGGTGGATCCCGACGATCTGCGCGAACGCTACCGCGACTGGCTGTTCGACGGCAAATACACGGCCGACGGCGCGGCGTTCGGCGTGGGGCGCACCACATACCAGGCCCTGCACACCGACCACGGTCTGGATGGCGAGCGCGACAACGGCAATGGCGCACTCATGCGCAGCATCCCGCTTGCGTTCTTCGGTGTGTCGGACGACGATGTGCGTGCGATGAGCGCCGTCACCCACGCGCATGAGACGAGCATGGACGCGTGCGTGCGCTACGTGCGGGCGGCGCGCGCGCTGATCCGCGGCGCCAGCACGCGCGAGGCGGCGGCGGTCGCCGGCGAGGACGGCGTGTGGCTTGTGCCGCGCGGCCGGATCGAGTCGAGCGGGTACGTGCTGCATACGCTGCGCGCCGCGTTCTGGTGCTTGACCACAACCGACTCGTACCGCGACTGTGTGCTCGCCGCCGTCAATCTGGGCGGTGACGCCGACACGACCGCGGCTGTGGCGGGCGCGCTCGCCGGCATTGTGTACGGGTTCGAGGACGAGCGCGAGGAGCGTGACGGCCGCGGCATCCCCGGCGAGTGGGACGACGCGTTGCGCGGCTGGCGCATCATCGCCGCCGTGGTGTGTGGGGCGCCGCTCGACGTGGAGGATTGGGACGCCGAGTTTGCGGGGGCGGCGCTTGGCGGATCGGAGCCGCTCACCGCACAATCCGCCCGTGATTTTGGTGATGACCGCAGTCGTGCAGCGCTGCTGCAGGCCGACCCGGAGCGGCGTGAGGCGCTGTTCGGTGAGGCCGCGCGCTGGTTCGCTTCTGGCGTGGAGCTCGGCGACGCGCAGTGTGCGACGAATCTGGGTGTGATGTATCTGTATGGGCATGTGCCCGCACAGGACCCGGACTTTGCCGCAGCCGCCTGCTTTGAGCGCGGCGAGCAGCTCGGCAGTGCGGAAAGCGCATGCTATCTGGGTGACATGCACCGCGATGGCCGTGGCTGGCCGCCCGACCACGACGCCGCAGCGGACTGTTACGAACGCGCCTATGAACTGTGCAAGGAGCAGATGGACCTCGACAACGCACACGACCGGCCCATCATCGCGATGATCCACCTGCGCATGGGGCAGGCGGCCGAATGGGAGCTCGCCGACCTGCGGCGCGCGGGAAGTCTGAATGCCGACGCGTGCCATGTGGTGCGCGAGCGCGCATACCGCCATTACCATGCGGCGTACGCGCTGGCGGTGCGCACGGTGGAATCCGGCTTGCGCATGTACAGCAAAGAGGTGGCAATCGCAGCCAACGGCATGGAGCGCACGTGCGGCGAGGAGCGCTGACACCCGCCCGTTTGATAGAATGAGCAGTGGCTCCGTGCCCATGCGGGGCATTGCGTGGGAAGGATTCGCATGGCAGATGTGCGCACGGAGCTCGCCGAGCTGCAGCCTGTCTACGAGACCGGCGTGTTGCGCATGCTGCTGCACAAATACTCCGACATCTACATCGCCATCCTGCGCGCGTGCTTCGACCCGCTGACCGCAGAAGTGCCGCAGGAGCGCCTGCTTGCCGCGATGACCCGCTGTGTGGGCGAACTCGTGGCTGACGGATCCTACCGCGTGCGCGATGGCGAGACCGACCTCGAGGCCGCGCGGCGGATCCTCAAAGAGCTCAAAGCGGAAAACGAAGGCGACTATGCGTGGATCGCCGATTCACTCGACCGGCGCCAACACCGCTGGATGTGCCGCCTGACGCAGCGCGCGCACCGTGCGATCGAGGCGCTCGCCGCGCTGCAGCAGCGCACGGTGTCGCTGTCCGGCGCACAGGTCAACTCGATCATCATGGAGATCGAGAACGCGCGCAAGGAGCTCACCGTCAATGTGCACGAGCGCATCGAACTGCTTGAGCAGGAGATCGCGGAGCGCCGCGCGCAGATCGCCCAACTGGAGCGCGACGGTGTGCAGGAGAGGCCGACCCCCGAACAGGTCTCCGACATCATCAACGTCGTCTACAACACCTTGCGCGGCGTGCCGGTGGACTTGCGCGAACTCGTGATCGCCGAGCGCGACAGCGGCGACGCGCTGCGCCGGCAGATGGACAACGGGTCGATGAGCAGCGACGACATGCTCGCCTACTACCACGAGGAATACGAGCGCACCTACCACCAGAGTGACGAAGGGCGGCGGTTCAACGACGCGTTCCAGGTTATGTTCGCCACCGACAGGCGCGCGCAGCTCGACGGGGCGCTCGCCGACATCGCCGGCAGCGCTTGGCTGCATGACTCAGCGGACGACCTCATGGCCGTGGTGGGCCGCGAGCTCGACGACATCTACAGCGGCATCGACGCGGTGCGCAACCAAATCCGCCTGACCGACGAAAGCGTCAAACTGCTCGTGCGCCAGCACACCGACATGCAGTTCCGTACCATGTCACGCCAGCTCGCCGCGCTGTTCACCACGCTGTCCGAGCGTGCCGCAGCCAAGGACCATGCGAAGTATGGCATCGGGCTGTCCACCGCCACGATGCCGACGCTCGCCACACGCGCCCGTGAAACACCCGTGAAAACCAAAGCCCCCGCGTTGCAGACACACACGGACGCCGATGCATCCGCACTCGACCTGCATGGCATCGTCGCCACGGGCGGACCCCGCATCGCCCACATGGTCGCCCTCATCGCCGAGCATCCGGTCATGCGCGAAGGTGCGGTCGACATGGCGGCCAGTTTCAACCGATTGCCCAAGGCTGAGCGCCGTGAGAGCGAGATCGTGGGCTTTTTGAGCTATCTCGGCGGCGGTGGATCCGGCGAAAGCATCTGGCATTGCGTGGCGCCCGATGGCGCCGATCGCGCATGGGTCACGCGTAGCGTACTGGTGAGCCCAGGGGAGCTCAACGAGTTCCTGCAGGAGTCGACGCACACTGGGCAAGGTGGAGCACCACATCGGGAAAGGACACGGCATGACACAGCCGACGAATGACGATCAGGGGATCGTCTCCGCATCGGTCACCGCGGGGGAGGGCCATGTGGCCGAACAGACTGTCGACGAGATGGGCGTGGCGGACGTCTCGAACCCGTTCGCGCTGTTCGACGGCGACGACGGCGACATGCCCGAGCCTGCACGCGAGGCGGCCATCGCGCTCAAACGCAACCGTGCAATCACCGGCGAGATGTTCCGGCAGGCGATGGATTACTTCGGGCATGTGAAGCGTTCGCTCAACAACGACATGCTCGTGCCGGTCGTCGACACGTTCTATGGGGTGATGTACGCCGAGCCCGCCGCACCCAGCCAAGTGCGCATCCGTTCGTTGAAGAACCGCGCGTCGCTGAGCGCGCGTGAGGCGGTGCTGCTCACCGCATTGCGCCGCAAGGTGCTCGAATATGAGAACGTGGGTTTGGAGGCGAGCCAGTGGGTGATTTCGAAAGAGGAGATCGTGCAGCTCATGTCGACCGGTGCCGGGCCGCTCGCAGGCCGCAACAGCGAGGAGTCGGTGAACCGGCAGGTGGAGCCGCTCATCAACGCGATGCGCACGAACCAGTTCCTTGAAGAAATGGAAGACGAGGAGGGCATCTACCGCATCACCACTCTGGTGCCGGTCGGGCTCAGCACACAGCGCATCGGCGACTGGATGGCCGCGGCTGACGAACCCGGATCCACGCCAACGGACCAGAACGAACCCCCCACCACCCCCGACGACGATGCGCAAGACGTGAAGCAGGAGGAGCTATGGTGAACGCGCGCATGACGGAAGGCCTCTACGGGCAGATCGAACTCAACCCGCCGCACTGGGTGCTGCAGGAACGCCAGCTCGTCAACTGGGGGTCGTACGGCGGCTACCACATCTTCGACCCCTCCACGATGTTCGACGGCACCGTCACCCTGCTCACCGGGCAGAGCGAATCGGGTAAATCCACACTCGTCGACGCGCAGGTCTCGCTGCTGTACCCCACGGGCGCCGCATTCAACAAGGCCTCGAATGCCGGCCGTTCCGACCGCAGCGATTACTCGTATCTGCGCGGCCAGCGCGGCATCCGCAACGACAACGGCCATGACGAGCCGGTGTTCCTGCGCGGCATGACCGACGACGGCGAGCCCTATGCGGTGTGGGGCGCCATCGTGGACCGGTATGAAGACACGACCGGCGGCGGTACGCTGTCGATCGCGAAGTTCATGACGCTGCCCGCCGGCGGCAGGAGCGAAGACGTCGACAAGTTCTTCCTCGTGAGCCGCGACCCGATCGACCCGCGCCTCATGGACGACTACCGCGACGACGTGTTCTCGGTGCCGCTGTTCAAACGCGTCTACCGCACCGCCACCGTCTACCGGCAGGCGAACCTGTTCCACGAAGACGTGTGGAGCCGGTTCGGACTGACTGAATCTGCATGCCGCCTGCTGCACCGCATGCAGGCGTCCGATGCACCGAGCCAGCTCGACGACATCTTCCGCAAAGGCGTGCTCGACGAGCCGTCCGCGCTCAACCGCGGCCGCGCACTCATCGGCGACTACACGCAGTTCAGCGAGAACTTCACCGCGATCGAGCGCAACCTGCACCGGGTGGACCTGCTCGAACGCATGGCGGACAAGCACATCCGCTACATCGATGAACGCAAGCGCATGGAGACCTTGCGCGCCGTTGCCCCCGGGCGCGAGGGCGGCGCCGAGACGCGTGACGCGTGGCTCGGCGCGCGCGTGCACGAATGCATCGCGCGCGTCGCACCCACGTACGAGCGTGGGATCGTCGAAAACCAGACCAAGGTCGCATCCGCGCAGCGCGATGTGGACAGGCTCGACGCCGAACTCGAGACGATCCGCGAACAGAAGAACGGCCACGGCGGCGACCGCCTGCAGCGGTTGCAGGAACAGCTGCGCGACGCCGAGCGCGAGCGCGAGCGCATGGCTGCGCGCATCGAACGCCTCGTGCCGCAGTTCACCAAGGCCGGGCGCACGGTGCCGGGGACGGCGAGCGCATGGCAGGCGCTCGCCGAGGAGGCCGTGGAGGTCAGGGACGCATACGATGAGCGGCGCAAGGAGATCGACGCGCTGGCGTACCCGCTGCAGGAGCGGTACAGTGCGATGCGTCGCGAGGCGAAAGACCTGCAGGCGGACATCGAGCGCAAACGGCGGTCGCGCACACGCATCACCAAGGAGATGGCGGACGCGCGCGCGATGATGGCGCAGGCGGCCGGGCTCGAACCGGAACAACTGCCGTTTGTGGCCGAACTCATGGATGTGCAGGGCGGCGAGGAGCGGTGGCGCACCGCGATGAACGTCGTCTACGCCTCGCTCGCGCCTGTCATCCTCGTGGACAAGCGGTATGAACACGGATTCGCGCGCGCGATCAGCCAGATTCCGCATGCGTCGATGGCACGCCGCAACTGGCAGTTCGTGGATGTGCAGCAGGACTACCATGGCGAGCCGTGTGAAGGGTGGATGTCCGGCAAGCTCACGTTCAATGAGGAATCGCCGTTCGCCGACTGGGTGAGGGCGCGCGTGGCGGATGCGCGGTCGGACGCACGGTGCGTGGCGCACATCGACGACAGCGACGTGCGCACGCGCCAGGTGCAGGAGGACGGCCAGATCAAGGACGGCGCGCACGGCAGCCACGGCACCAAGAACATCAACCAGGTCATCGGTTTTGTGACGGAAGGATACCTGCGCGAACTCGCCGACGAGCTTGAACAGCTTGAGCAGGAGATGAACCGCACGAACCAAGAGATCGAGCGCATCGGTGCACGCAAAGCCGAGCTCGAGGCGCAGCGTGACCTTGCGCAGGCGGTGTTGGGCGTGGATTGGACCGACATCGACGTGCAGTCGGCGGACGCTGGCATCGCGATGCTGCATGACGAAATCGAACGCATTCTCGCCGACCCGGCCCTCGCCGAACTCGAGGCGCGCGAGCGGGAGTGCAATGTCAGGCTCGCCGACGCGCGCAAACGCCTCACGCGCGCCGAGGACGAGCTTGCGGGGGCGAAGCGCGCGAACAGGGCCGCGCGCGCATGGCTCGACGCGCACGGCGACGAACAGCCGCCGGCACTGAACGAGGCATGTGTGGAGCTGCTCGAGCAGACGTTCGACGGGTATTTCGGGGCGGGGATCAGCGACGAGGAGCGCGCCGCGCGTATGCTCGGGCTCGATTCTGGCGCACGTGTCCCCGGGCATGGCGCACCGGCCGGCACAGGGGTGAACGCGACGCTGCGCGCGCTCGGCAAGCATGCCGAGAAAGCGGTGCACGCGCGGCTCGAGGAATTGCGTGGTATGTGCGAGGCGCGCAAAAGCGAGTGCGAGACGGCCATGGCCTCGTACATCGAACAGTTCATGCCCAACGACGACCGTGTGAGCGCGGATGTGGAGAATTTCCAGGTGTTCGAGCATGATCTGCGCGAACTCAACGCGAGCACAATCCGCGCATCCGCGGACGAGGAATACTTCCACAGCCTCGAGAAGATCCATCAGGACCTCATGCAGCTCAACACGGCGTTGGACGCCGACCGGTCGAAGATCATCGAACAGATCGGCAAGATCAACCGCCTGCTCGAACGCTATCCGTTCGGCGCGCGGCGCGGCCGGCTCTCTATCGTGCCGCAGGTGAGCAAGTCGGACCCGCAGTTCCTCGCCGCGTTGCGCGCGCGGCTCGCGGACCTCAACGCCTACCAGCAGCAGGGGCGCAAAGACATCGAACGGTGCAAGCAGTTGTTCGCGGCATGTGCGCCCTTCGTGGAGCTCGTCAAGGAGGGCTTCGACGAGTTCGCGGCCAACAAGCGGGGCAACGCGAACCTCGATCCGCGCCGCCGCTCCCGGTTCTTCGGCGAGGTCACCGACCCCGACGGCACCGTGGAGCGCATCAATTCGACCGGCGGCGGCTCGGGCGGCTACCTGCAGGAACTCACGTCGTTCGCATACGGCGCCGCATTGATGTATCTGCTGGCGAACGACAACGCGACCGAACCCTCGTACGCCACCGTGTTCCTGGACGAAGCGCTCATCAAGGCCGACGGCCAGTACACGCGTCGCGCGTTGAGCGTGCTGCCCGGTCTTGGGTTCCAGGTGATCGTCTCGGCGCCGGAGGCGAAGACCGGCGAGATCATGGCCTCGGCGTCCAAGGTCGTGGTGGCGCGCAAAGACCCCGAAAACGGGCTGACCGAATTGCGCGAAGCGGTGCTTGGGACCGGCGATGACCACGCCAGCTGACATCGCGGGCGCCATCACGCGCCGCGTGGAGAAGCATCTGTATGACGTGCAAGGGGATATGGACGCCGACGGGTTGGAGATCCTCGCGCGGTTGCGCGCGACCGGTGTGGCGTGTGCGAGTGTGTGCATGGACCGCGAGACCTACGATGCATATGCGCAGTTCGGCACCACGTTGGGTGCCGACGGCTCGCCGATCCCTGTGCATGAACCCAAAGAGGACCTATGCCTCACGGATGAGGAGACTGCGCTCTACCGGGCGCTGTGCACCGGCGCGCTGCCCAAGCCCCGCGTGGAGCAGGAACGGATCCCCATCGCGCAGGCCATTGCCCGTCTCTGAGGGGATGGGAGGCGCATGTCGTCTTTCGACGACACGTCTGCCATGTTTCATACAGAAAACTTTGTTGTGAGATGCATGTTGCTTTGGAAATATTACGGTAACCGGCCATTAAGCTGCCGGTGACCATTCGTTGCGCTCACGGAAACGCCTCTTTCTTAGCGTGAACTGCGGTTCCACTCAACGGTCGGTGGCCGCTGGCCTTGACCACGTGGACACGGAGTAGAAAGAAGTTTTCCGTATGCACATGCACAACGCATCATCCCCATCCATGCGCGGCCGACGCATCGCGGCCATCGCCTCCGCGGCGGCGCTCATCTGTTCGTTCGGCGCGGTTGGCGCCACCCCGGCATTCGCAGACACCTACTCGAGCGACCTCGTGGCCACGGCTGAAGGTGCCGTGACGCGCGGCACGATTCCCGCCGGCGCGCTGAGCGTGGTGAACTTCGCGCCGAAATGGGGCGATAAGCAGGCGAACAAGGCGAGCATGCTCGCCACGATGGAGCAGGCGCATGCCAACGGCGTGAAGATGATCGTGTTCCCCGAGATGGCGCTCACCGGGTACGTCTCGTCGAGCGACCCTGACTCACCGGCATACCGCATGGCGGTCTCACAGGCGGAGACCACGGCCAGCCCCATCACACAGGAGATCGCCGCCAAAGCCAAGGAATACGGCATGTGGGTGGTGTACGGCACGCCCGAACGCATCCCCGGCGATAGCAGCCACGCGTACAATTCCGCGTTCGCGATCTCGCCCGAAGGCAAGGTCAGCAGCTACCAGAAGATCGCGCCGGTCGAAGGCGCCTGGGCCACACCCGGCACCACGCCGGTCATCCTGCAGACCGAATGGGGCCTGATGGGCTTGAGCATTTGCTACGACACCTATGCGAACCCCGAAATCGAACGGTACTATGCCGCACAGGGCGTCGGCCTGCTCGTGAACCCCACCGCCACGTCGCGCAGCTACACCGACATCGACGGCGATGGCGTCAAAGACGGCAAGGGGTGGGAATGGTACTACCGCAACCGCCTCGAATCCATCGCCTCGCGCGACGGCCTGGTCATCGCGAGCGCCGACCTCGTGGGACCCGACGGCTATGCGGATGAGAACGGCAAGCAACCCTATGATTTCCCCGGCGGCAGCGTGATCCTCACCGGATCGTTCGCCGGTGCCAACTACGCGGCCGGTCTCAACGAGGACGGCAGCATCGCCGTCGGCACCGAAGGCGCGCTGACGAATGCGAAGGACCTGCGCCTGAGCACGCCGTCCACCACCCAGGTGGCCAACGACTTCCACCCGGATTATTACGCCAAGTGGTACGGCGAGCTCGCCGACCGCAAGGATGCCGGTGAATCGCTCAGCTATTCGTTCGGCTCCACGGACGGCCCCAAGGTGGCCGTAGCTAATGTGAGCGGTGTGTGGGCCGACAAGGCCGCGAACACCAAGATGATGGCCAAATACGCCGAGCAGGCGCATGCCGATGGCGTCGACCTGCTCGTGTTCCCCGAAACGGTGCTCACCGGCTACGACAGCACCGACCCGAAGGGTGACGCCGACGCCCATTCGGTGAACGCGGAGGTGAACCGTGTGCTCGCGGCGAGTGACGACTACATGCAGGTGCTGCTCGCCGAAAAGGTCAAGGGCGCCGACGGAGACACGACGCGCGGCGAATCCGTGCAGCGCATGGCGCAACTGGCCAAGGACTACGGCATGTACATTGTGTTCGGCCTCGCCGAAATGCCCGACGGCGGACCGATCGTGGACGGCGGCGTGAAGAAGGTCTACAACTCCGCCGCGATCTGCTTCCCGGACGGCCACACCGAGTCGTACCAGAAGATGCACCGCGCCGGCTCCGAGGAGACGGTCTGGTCGGTTCCGGGCAACACCCCGGTCATGTTCGAGATGCCCGAGTGGACCGGCAAGGACGGCAGTGCGCTCAAAGCCGGCGTCAACATCTGCCGCGACGGCCACTTCTACCCGGAACTCGGCCGCTACTATGCGGCGAGCGGCGCGGAACTGCTCATCCACCCCACAGCGACGGGCGGCAACCCCTGGTACCGCGAAACACGCATCGGCAGCTACACCGACCGTGACGGCATGGCCGCGGTGACCGCGAACCTGTGGGGCCAGGACGGCTATCCGATCGACTCCGACGGCAAGCCGATCTACTCCGTGGACGCCAATGGCGAAACCGTGAGCTCGGGCAAAGACGTGGCCGGCTACAACTACTCGGGTGTGGGCCGTGACTCGTTCCGCTCCACAAGCCTCATCATCAACGCATGGGGCCGCAAGAACGGCACGTCGTTCGACTACGCGACCGGCTCGGCGCTCGACACGAGCGGTACCGGCAACGGCGCGACCGCGGATGTCACGAAGGACTGGTACTTCGGCCAAGGCGGCTTCGACCCCGACAACCTCGAGACCCGCACCATGGACCTGAGCCGCGCCGGATTCCGCATCACGAACTTCCAGCCGCGCCTGTACTCGCAGATGTACGACGCGCTCGCACAGCGCACCGTGCCCGGATACTCCGCCATGTACTCCACGGGTTCACCGCTCGACACTAGCGCGTTGGATGAGCCCGCCGCCAAGGCGGATGCGGCGATCGCATCGCCCTCCGAATACACGGCGGAATCGGTCGAACCGGTGCAGGAGGCCCTGTTCGATGCGCGCTCGCTGCTCGGCAACACCACGTTCAGCGCCGAACAGCAGCCGCTCGTCGAAGCGGCGGCGGCCGAGCTGAACACGGCGCTCGCTGGACTGGAGAAGGTCGCGTCGACCCCGGCCGACCCTGCTGAACCGAATCAGACTGCGACACCGGCCGATCCTGTGGATGCGCCAGCTGGAACCCCCGCTGACCCGCAGTCGCCGTCTGGGCCGGCTGACGGCACGGTGGATGCGCCCGCAACGGCGGCCGGCGCACCGGCTATCGGTGCGCTCTCGTCGACCGGTTCGCAGATCGCATTGGTCGCGGCGCTCGCCCTCATGGGCGTGGCCGGTGGTGGTGTGCTGATCGTCGCCAAGCGCAAGGCGCACGTCGAATAGGCACCCAACAACCTAACAACATAGTGTGGGCGCGGACCGTCAGGCGGTCCGCGCCCACACACGTATGGATATGGATCAGACGGGGTCGGCCTTGCGCAGATGGCGGCGCAGCAGCGACCCGATACCATACCCGATCAGTGCGCCGATCAACCCGGCACCGCAATACAAGGCAATCGCACTGTAGTCCGGCGTCGCGCACAGCTGCCAGCCGCCGGGAAGCATGGTGCACGGGTCGCTCCCGGCATCCGCGCCAGGGTTGAGCAGCATCGTCATCGAGCCGATGAGCAAAAACTCCACAACCACACCGGCGATGCCGATCCAGTAGGCGTGCACGCTGCCCGAGGCGCCGGTCGCCGTGGCGGCGAGCATCATGAGCGGGTAGACGAACAGCAACGCGGCCCCGGAGGCAAAGCCGTATTCGTCGGTGCAGCGGACCACCAGCACGAGCACAGTGGCGATGGCGAAAATGATCCACCCGACCATCATGAGCATGCGTTCCATCTTGGTGTCGCGTGCGGGCGCAGGCGGGGGAGTGGTTGTGCGCTGTGACATCGTCGTCCCTTTCGCTCAGGTTGTGTGCGGTAGCGTCCATTGTACGCAGCCGCCGTGTGCCCGCGCGGGATTCGCACGCATGGCGGTGGCCGATTAGGATGGCCCATAGAACACGCACGGAAAGGCGGCGCACACCATGAGCACCACGGACATCACACCCGAAGACGAACACGCGGCCATGGCCACCATGGTCCTCATGCAGACGATCATCTACGGCGAGGCGATCGGAGACGCGCTCGGTGTGCCGTACGAGTTCCGCGAGCGCGGCGCATTCACCTGCACCGGCATGGTGGGCGGCGGCGCGCACCGGCAGCCCGCCGGCACGTATTCCGACGACACCGCGCTCATGCTCGCCACACTCGACTCACTGCTCTCGTGCGACGGCACCGTGAACGAAGACGACATGCGCGTGCGCTTCCTGGCGTGGCTCGACGACGGCAAATACAGCGCCGACGGCACGGTCTTCGACGTCGGCGGTGCCACCCAACGCGCATTGCGCGCCGGCCACGGCATGAGCGGCGAGCGCGACAACGGCAACGGTTCGCTCATGCGCATCGTGCCGTGCGCGCTGTTCGACCTGTCTGACAGCGACATCCGCCGGGCGAGCGCAGTCACCCACGCGCACCCAATCAGCATGGACGCATGCGTGACCCTGGTGCACATCGCCCGCGAACTGATCGACATGGTGGATGTGCGCGAGGCGCTCGCCCACAACGGATTCGACGGCCTGTGGCGCAAGGGCCGGAACGAGATCGAATCCGACGGGTTCGTGCTGCACACGCTCGAAGCCGCGCTGTGGTGCCTGTGCACCACGCAGTCGTACGCCGATTGCGTGCTGGAAGCGGTCAATCTGGGTTCCGACACCGACACGACCGCGGCAGTCGCCGGTGCGCTCGCCGCCATCGTCTACGGATTCGAAGACGAGGGCGAGCCTGGTGGCATCCCCGAGGAGTGGATGGACGCGCTGCGCGGTCAGGAGCAGTTCCTCGACGTGATCCTGGGCGGTCCGGAGGATGTGGAGACCGACCCGAACGGCACATATGGCGATGATCCGCTGTCCGGCGAACGCATGCCGCTCGACTTGGACGGCGACCGGCTTGTCGCATCCACTTCGAGTGCTGGGCTCGGCCTGTTCGACGATGCGCGCGATTTGTGCTCACAGGCCGCCATGATGAGCGACGAGGAGACACGTGCGCACAGCTTCGCCCAAGCCGCGGAAACGCTTGTCAAGGCATACCAAGTCGGCGTATTCGAAGCAGCACAGGTGCTGGGCATACTGTATTACGAACGCCATGTGCAGGCTGCGGACGCCGACGCGCAGGCGTTCCTGTGGTTCGGACGCGGCTGTGAGCATGGCCTGGCTGACTGCGCGTGCTATCTGGGTGATATGCTGCGTGACGGCCGCGGGCCCGACCACGAGCCGGATGCGCAAGCCGCCTTGGACTATTACAATCTGGCGTTCGACCTTGCGCAAGAGCGTTTCGACTTGGACGATCTTGACGATCTGGCGTCATTCGCCATCATCGCGCTGCGCTTGGGTGAAAGCTACGAGCGCCGTGTGCAGGATGGACCGGACAGTGCGCAGGCAGGGGATTTCGCATTCATGCATTATGCCATGGCCGCCACCATCGCCGAGCGCGTGGCGCGCTTGGGCGCGCGTGCCCTGGGCAAGGAGCTGCGCCTCGCCCAAGACGGCGTGGAGCGCATGCGCCCGTATGCCAGCCCGGAATCACTCGAACACGAACGCATGTGAGCCATGGCACGTGCAATCGTCTACACCGATTTCGACGGTGTGCTCAACGCGTTTCCAGAGGCCGAACCCACGCCCAGCGACCTCTATTCGCCCGAACGCGCATTCCGGTTGGACGGTGATGCGACCGTGCATGTGGGCAGTGGCGCCGCCTACCGCATACGCTGGTCGAGCGAACTCACCGACGCCTTGCATGAGCTCGCATGCACAGGCGCGATTGAGCTGCAGTGGTTGTCCACATGGCAGCCGTACACGGCGCTGCTCAATGAACGGCTCGGTTGGAACGCGCAGATCATCGGCACGGTGCAATGGTACGACCCGATCACCTATACCGGGTTGCGCGACGGCAAATACCGCGCCGTCGCACGCCGTGTGGAAGTGGAAGCGGACGGAGGCGACCCCGCGCCGATCGTCTGGATTGACGATGAGGAATGCACACGCACGCGGTGTGACGAGCTGCGTGCGTCGGCGCCGGTCGCACCCGTGCTCATGGTGCGGCCGGACAGCCGCATCGGCATCTCCCGGCGGCAGTGGGCGCTCATCTGCGCGTTCATCGCGAATCCGCGCGCGTTCGACGACGTGACGCTCGACGTCGAGCCGACACTGCGCGAGCACGAAGGCCACATGGGCTACTGATGCGCGTTTGCGCGGAAGGGCATGGATTTGCAAAACCATTGCGCATATTTGCGGTCCAGATGGCGGTGGTGCGGCGGATCGCATCTATAATGCATGGGCAAGGCAACGGCAGAGAGAAGGAGCGCACACCGTGAGCACACACCGCACTTGGGCCGTCAGGGCAGCCGCCGCCGTAGTGGCGTTCCTGCTGACCGGGGCGTTAGCGGCATGTGGATCGGCTTCTGCACAAGACGATGAACCCCACGCCCAGGAAGCCGCATCGTCCCAGTCCCCGGTGGCGGGTGATTCGGGCGATGCGCCCGCCGAAACGCAGGGAGAGGAGCAGTCGCTTGCTGCGACGCTGCTGTTCAACGGGCCAAGCCACACGGATACGGCCGCACCCGGCGCATGGGGCGAATCGGGGTGTGATGCGCAGAAGCAGGCGCGCATCATCGTGGTACGCGGCACCGAGGAGCCGGCGGGGCAGTCGTTGATGAGCCCATTGACGAGCCGCATCGCCGCCGAACTCGGCGATCATGCGCAGGTCAGCGATCTGGACTACCCGGCGTCGTGGGAATCGGGCAGTGAGGCGGCCGGCGTCAACCGGCTCATCGCCGTGCTCAACGCGCAGAGCGCGCAGTGCTCGGCCATGCGCACCGTGCTCCTCGGGTATTCGCAAGGCGCGATGGTTGTCGGGGACGCGCTCAGCGCGCCGGACACGCGGTTCAACGAAGACAACGGGTATGAGCTCTCCCCAGTGGCGCGCGGGCACATCGTGGCGGTGGAATTGTATGGCGACCCGCGGTTCAGCGCCGCCGCCTCATACAATTCCGGGGATTTCGACCGCGCGGTCGACGGCATCCTCGGGGCAAGGGGAGCGGAGGATTTCGGTGAGATCGCCGACCGCACCGTCAGCTTCTGCACGGCGCGTGACTTCGCGTGCCAAGTGGGCGGCGACACCGAACCGCACGGCAGCTATGCCACGAACGGCATGCTCGACGAAGGCATGAAATACGCAGTGGACCGCGTGAAGGCCACATTCTAGAATCGGCCCGCGGCGCCGCCCTATACTGGACGGAGCCAGCCGCGCGCCCAAGTGTACACAGGAGGGGACCATGCAGCACAACATCACATGTCCGCATTGCGGGGAGGCGTTCACCATCGACGAAGCGGGATATGCGGATATTGTGCAGCAGGTGCGCAACGCGGAGTTCGAGCGCGAACTCAAGGACCGCGAAAAGCTCATCGAAGAAGACAAGCGCAAAGCGGTCGAACTCGCCGAGGCCAAGGCCGCGGGCGAACTGCAGCAGGCGGTCGCGCAGAAAGAGGCGCAGATCGCGCAGCTGCAGGCACAGCTCGACACGACCGACTTGCGACAGCAGATGGCGGTGGAGCAGGCGCGCGTCAGTGCGGGCAAAGAGCAGGAGTCGCTGCGCGCGCAACTCGAACAGGCCAAGCGCGACCGCGAGCATGACGCCGAGCTCGCCGAGGCGCGGCTCGCGGCGCAATTGCAGCAGTCTGTGGCGGAAAAAGACGCGCAGATCACGCAATTGCAGACCAAACTCGACCGCGCGCAGCTCGAAAAGGACCTGGAGAGCAAATCGCTCAAGGAACGCTACGAGATGCAGTTGCGCGACCGCGACGACGAGATCGAACGCATGAAGGACTTCAAGGCGCGCCTTTCCACGAAGATGGTGGGCGAATCGCTTGAGCAGCACTGCCAGAACGAGTTCAACTCGATGCGCATGGGCGCCTTCCCCAATGCGTATTTCGAGAAGGACAACGACGCGCGCACCGGCAGCAAAGGCGACTTCATCTTCCGTGACTACGACCGGCCGGAAGGTGAGGAGGAGCGCACCGAAGTCATCTCGATCATGTTCGAGATGAAGAACGAGAACGAGACGACCGCCACCAAACACAAGAACGAGGACTTCTTCAAGGAGCTCGACAAGGACAGGCGTGAAAAAGGCTGCGAATACGCGGTGCTCGTCTCGATGCTCGAAGCGGACAGCGACCTGTACAACCAAGGCATTGTGGACGTCTCGTACCGCTACCCGAAGATGTATGTGATCCGCCCGCAGTTCTTCATCCAGATGATCACGCTGCTGCGCAACGCGGCGCTGAACTCGCTGCAATACAAGCTGCAGTTGGAAGAGATGCGCATGCAGAACATCGACATCACGCATTTCGAAGACAGGCTCAACGAGTTCAAGAGCGGGTTCGAACGCAACTACGACTTGGCCTCCCGCAAATTCCAGACCGTGATCGACGAGATCGACAAGTCGATCGACCACCTGCAGAAGACCAAGCAGGCGTTGATCGGCTCGGAGAACAACCTGCGAATCGCCAACAACAAGGTGCAGGACATCACCGTGCGCAAACTGACGTACAAGAACCCCACGATGCAGCAGAAATTCAAGGAGGCGCGCGAGGCGAAGGCACTGGAGGGCGGCGAGGTGAGCGGCGACTGACCGGGGGCTGAGCACATGCCGGCGTGTCGCATGGGCGCCGGCGTGCCGGGCTGGCTAGACTGGGCAGCAGTCGTTCCAGTGAAGCAACGACCCGGTTCCCAAAAGGAGTGCAGACATGGTCTACCGTATGATTTTCAACCAAACCGCGTATTTTGGCAGGGGTGCGATCAAGGAGATCCCGACCGAGGCGAAGGCGCGCGGATTCACGAAGGCGTTCATTGTCACCGATCCCGTGCTCGTGGAGAACGGCACGGTGAAGAAAGTGACCGATGTGCTCGACGAGGCGCAGATCCCCTACGAGATCTTCGACGATGTGCAGCCGAACCCACCGGTCGAGAACATCCAGCACGGTGTTGAGGAGTTCAAGAAGTCGGGCGCCGACTTCCTCATCGGCCTCGGCGGCGGCAGCCCGCAAGACACATGCAAGGGCATTGGCATTGTGGTGGCGAACCCTGAGTTCTCCGACGTGCTCTCGCTTGAAGGCGTGGCCGCCACCAAGAACCCGAGCGTGCCGATCTTCGGCGTGCCGACGACCGCCGGCACTGCTTCGGAGACCACGATCAACTACGTGATCACCGACACGAAGAACAAGCGCAAGTTCGTGGCCGTCGACCCGCACGACATCCCGGTCGTGGCGTTCGTGGACCCGGACCTGACCGACGGCATGCCGCGAGGCCTCAAGGTGGCCACGGGTCTCGACGCCCTGACGCACGCCATCGAAAGCGTGATCACGCCGGGCGCATGGAACCTCTCCGATGCGCTGTCGATGCAGACGATCCGCATGATCGCCCAGAACCTAGCGAAGAGCGTGGAGGGTGACAAAGACGCGGGTGAACAGATGGCCTATGCCTCCTACATCACCGGCATGTCGTATTCGAATGTGGGCTTGGGCCTTGTGCACGGCATGGCGCATCCGCTCGGTGGCCGCCTCGGTGTGGCGCATGGCGTGGCCAACGGCATCCTGCTTGCGCCGGTCATGGAGTACAACAAGGACTATTCGGGCGAGAAGTACCGCGACATCGCCGATGCGTTCGGTGTCGAGGACGCCTACACCGGAGACCTGGAGCATGTGCGCGACGAGGCCGTGCAGGCCGTCGCCCAGCTCACCCGGGATTTGGGCAACCCGACGACGATCAGCGAAGTGGGCGCCACCGAAGAGGACCTTGAGCCGCTTGCCGCGGACGCGTTCGCCGACGTGTGCACGCCGGGCAATCCCCGCAAGGCCACGCAGGAGGATATCCTGGAGATCTACCGCAGCCTGATGTAAGGCGTTGCATTGGCGCTGTGATTGGTGCCGCCGCTGTGGGTGCAGACCTGCAGCGGCGGCACCGTTTTTGTATGTGGCATCAAGCGCATGCCGGCATGGCGGTGTTCCGCGCGCAGGGGGCAGCGTAACACGCCATTAATCTGCATGCCGGTTTTCTTTACGGCCTTGTAACCGTGGGCGGGCGAGTGGAAACGCCGCAACGCGCAGAATCGAGATAACCCGCACGGCAGAGGCGGCGGCATCGAGGAAACGAGGTCATCATGCAAGCGATCGTGAGTCTGCTCGACAATCCTGTGGACGTGGTCTCGCTGAGCACGTTCAGCGACCTGACGAAAGGCGCCCCGGCCCCGCACTGGTTGTTTCGCGGGGTGTGCGGCGCGTGGGGCATCGAACCCGAGCGCGCCGAACTCAATCTGATCACCGTCTCGGAAAACGCGACATTCGTGCTGCTGCTCGACGGGCGGCCCGAAGGCGTCGTGCGCGTCTCGCAGCCAGGGTATGTGGGCGGCCCGGAAGCGGTCGCCTCCGAAATCGCATGGCTCGCCGCCCTGCACGAAATCGACGGTGTGCGTCTCATCGACCCCGTGCCGACCGTGCGTGGCACATTCGTCACGAAGATTCGCGACCTGAACGGCGTGGGCTGGATGGTCGTCTCCACGAAATTCGTGGAGGGCACTGTGCTCGAAGACCTCGACGACCCCTCGCAGTACTACCGCACAATCGGCGAATGGTCGGCCAAGTTCCACGAGCAGTCGCGCCACTGGCACCAGCCGTTTGGTTTCAAACGGTTCAACTGGGGCATCAGCGACATGGTGGGGGCGTCCCCGCGCTGGGGCCGCTGGGAGACCGCAGACCTGAGCGACGCCGACCGCCACCTGTGTGAACGCGCGCTCGACGCCGCGCTCGCCGTGATGAACACCTACCCGCGTGACAGCCACACATGGGGTCTGATCCACGCCGACCTGCGCCCCAGCAACATCATCCGCGCAGACAACGGCGACCTGACCGTCATCGACTTCGACGACGCCGGCTACAGCTGGTACCTCTACGACTACGCCTCGTCGCTCAGCTTCGTCGAACACAAGCCCTACGCCCCGCAGCTCGCCAAAGCCTGGCTCGACGGGTACGTGAGCGTGGCTGGGCCGATGTCTTCCAAGGAACTGCACGTCATGTCGGCGCTCTCGATGATCCGCCGCCTGCAGATGCTCGGCTGGACCACGAACCACCGCGAAGACGCGCTGCCCGAAGGATTGGCCGCCGAACAGGCCGCCGGCACCGTGCAATGCGCGCGCAACTACCTCGCGGACGCCCAGTGGCTGCTGCGGTAGCCGCACCCAAGACTCACCATCCAATCCATCCAACAACCCAACCAAACAACCAATAACCCAACCAACACAGTAGGAATCCATGCAATAACGCATACCGACAATCGAGAGGCAGGCGATCACCATGTCATCGTCCAGTATTTCAGGAACCGGCCTTGGATCGGTCACCTATGTGGCCACCGACAAGGATTACTTCAAGAAGCGCCAACTCAAGCGCACCGCGGGGGCCTTCGGCCTGTGGGCCATCGGCGTCTCCGCCGTCATCTCCGGAGATTTCTCCGGATGGAACGGCGGCATCGCCCAAGCCGGGTGGGGCGGCTTCCTCATCGCCGCCATCGTGGTCTACGTCATGTACGTGCTCATGCTCAACTCGATCAGCGAAATGGCGTCCGCCATGCCGCACACGGGCGGCGCCTACTCGTTCGCGCGAGCCGCGATGGGCCCGTGGGGCGGCTTCTTCACCGGGCTGGCGGAAACCGTGGAATATGTGATGACCGCGGCCACCATCGTCTACTTCTCGTCCGCCTACGCAGACGCGATCCTCTCCGACCTCACCGGCTTCTCACTCACTGGCGCCGGGTACCAGTGGGTGTGGTGGCTCGTCATCTACACCATCTTCGTGACCCTCAACTGGGTCGGCGCCGAAACATCATTCCGCTTCGCGCAGGTCGTGTCGATCGCCGCGCTCGCCATCGTCGCGTTCTTCGGTGTGAGCGCCGTGTTCAGTGGTTCGGTCGACTTCGCCTCGCTGTTCGACATCGCACCCACCGCCGGCAACAACGCGTTCCTTCCCTTCGGCGTAGGCGCCATCTTCTTCGCGATGCCGTTCGCCATGTGGCTCTTCCTGGGCATCGAACAGCTGCCGCTCGCCGCCGAAGAAGTGCGCGACCCCGAACGCAACATCCCCAAGTCATCGCGCCTGTGCATCTTCACCCTCGGCATCAGCGGGCTCGTCGTCGTCTTCCTCAACCCCTCGGTCATGGGCGCCGCCGCGCTCTCCGGCTCCGATGAGCCGCTGCTCGACGGGTTCCGCGCAGTGCTGCCGAGCAATCTGGCTGCCGTGCTCTCCGCGTTCGCGCTCATCGGACTGCTCGCCTCGGTGCAGGGCATCACGTTCGCGTACGGCCGCAACCTGTATTCGCTGAGCCGCGCCGGCTACTATCCAGCATTCCTTTCGCTCACCGGCAAGAAGAAGACGCCGTACTGGGGCCTCGTCGTCGGCGCGGTGATCGGATTCGCCGCCCTGTTCATCATCGCGTACGGCGGTGAGGGCGCCGGCTCTGTGGTGCTTAACATCGCCGTGTGGGGCGCGGTGCTCGCGTACCTGCTGCAGATGGTCTCGTATGTGCTGCTGCGCCGCAACATGCCGAACATCAAGCGCCCATTCGTGAGCCGCTTCGGTGTGCCGGGTGCGGTCGTGGCCGGTTTGCTCTCGTTTGCGATCTTCGTGGCCGTGCTGCTCAACCCCGACTACCGGCTCGCAGTGTATGTGATGGTGGGCATCTACGTGGCCGCCACCGTGTTCTTCGCGCTCTATGGACGCAAGCACCTTGTGCTCTCGCCCGAAGAGGAATTCGCGGCTTCCGGCGGCACCGCGGCATACAAGACGCACGACTGACGCCGAATGAACCACATGCATGAACATGTGGTGAACAATATGGAAATCATTATTGAATTCGTCGTGAATTGCAAGATATCAAACGGTATATTCATAATGAATTGATTTTCGGTTCAATGGTCGACAATCGACAGGTGGGGTGGAATTTTTGGGGGACCGTTCCACCTGCCATTATGCGGTTTTGTGGCGTAACCGCTCAGTGTGGAGGGAAAATCGGTCGGAAGAAAAAAGAACTATTTCATTTCAAAAATTTGCAAATGGTTTGTTTCGATTCGATGATGAGCGGTACAGCATCGTCATGATATGCTTGCGGCAAGGTCTGAAACAAGTGGCCTATAAATGGACTAGAGATATTCAAATTTTATAAAACTAACAGAAAGAATTAATCATGAATACTACAATTGTGTCGAAGAACGTGAAGACGGTGATGCGAACCATTGCGGCAGGTGTGTGCTCGCTGGCACTGGTAGGAACGATGGGAGCCTGCGGGTCGAGTGGGGGCAAGGTCGATGAAAGATCGAAGACCGCCACAAGCGTTGCTGATTTTGGCGGAATGGACGCCCTAGAGAAGGCCGCGAAGGCCGAAGGTCAGCTCACCCTTATCGCGTGTCCGGATGACTGGGTGAACTGGGGCGAAGTGATCAAGGCCTTCCAGACGAAGTACGGCATCAAAGTGAATTCGACGAACCCCGAGGCATCCAGCGCCGAGGAAATCAAGGCGGCGAAGGACCTCAAGGGGCAGACGAATGCACCGGACGTGTTTGACCTCGGACAGGCGGTCGCCATCTCGAGCACCGACTACTTCGCACCCTACAAGGTGAGTGCCTGGGACAAGATCCCTGAATCGAACAAGCAGGCCGACGGCCTCTATGTGAATGACTATACGGGCGTCGTCTCAATCGGCTATGACTCGTCCAAAGTACCTGAACCCAAGAGTCTCAACGATTTGCTGGATGCCGAGTACAAGGGCAAAGTCGCCATAAACGGCGACCCGACCCAAGCCGGCGCAGCCTTCGCCGCCGTTGCATGGGCCACGTTGCAGGAAGGCGGCACGCTCGATGATTTCACGCCGGGAATCGACTTCTTCGCCAAGCTCAAGAAGGCCGGCAACTTCATTCCGGTGGATGCGACAAGTGCGACAATCGCCTCGGGGGAAACCCCGGTCGTGATCGATTGGAACTACCTCAACGTGGCCGCCGCTAAGCAGAACGCCAATTACAAGACGGTCGTGTTACCGCAGAACGCCTATGGCGCCTACTACAGTCAGGCGATTAACAAAGACGCCCCGCACCCGGCGTCGGCGCGCCTGTGGGAGGAGTTCATCTACACGCCGGAAGCACAGAATCTGTTCCTCAAGGCCGGCGCCCTGCCGGTGATGGCCAAGGCGATGACTGACGACGGCACAATCGACAAGGCGGCCCTTGAAGCAGCTGGCGGCTTACCCTCGGATATCAAACTTGCAACGCAGAAAGAAATCGACAAGGCTAACACGTTGCTCTCCGAGCGCTGGTCGACCATTGCCTCGTCGTGACATGGCGTGCCTAGATATGCAGAGAGTGTGATGAATGTGATGTAAGGGGTGATGGTAATGAGACAGGTGTCGAACGCATTGAAGCTCTCGCCGTTCGTGGTCTATGTGCTGCTCATGTTCGCACTGCCGGCGGCGCTGGTGGTGGTGAGCGCCTTCCGGGATGGCTCGGGTGGCTGGACGCTGGCGAACTTCAACATCTTCCACAGGCCGGGCGTAGGGGCGGCCTTCGGCAATTCGCTGTGGTTGTCGGCGCTCACCGCAGCCGTGGGTGCGGTGCTGGGCGCGCTGGTGTGCTACGCATTGCTCGGGTACAGGGAGGATGGCGTCGTGCACCGCCTCGTGGATGCCGCCTCTAGCACGCTCTCGCAGTTCGGCGGTGTGATGCTGGCATTCGCATTCATCGCCACACTCGGCAATCAGGGAATGGTCACACTGTTTCTGCGTGAGGTGATGCGCATCGATATCTATGCGCATGGCATGTGGCTTTATACGCCGGTTGGTCTCGTCCTGCCCTACATCTTCTTCCAGATGCCTCTCATGATCGTCACGTTCTACCCGGCGATGGCCCGCCTGCCGCGTCAGCTCTCCGAGGCTGTCGCCATGCTCGGTGGCGGCGCCGGCCACTTTTGGAGGCATGTGGGACTGCCGATGCTCATGCCCTCATTCATGAGCGGATTCCTTCTGCTGTTCGCCAACGCATTCTCCGCCTACGCCACTGCCGCCGCCCTGATCAGTCAGGGTTCGCAAATCGCTCCGTTGCAGGTGCGGGCCGCCCTCATTAGCGAGACTGGTCTCGGCTCGGAAGGCGCTTCGGGTGCGCTCGCTGTGGGCATGTTGGCCATCATGGCGATCGTTGTAGGCCTGTACGCCCTCGTGGAAAGGAAGTCCTCATCATGGCTTTGCTGAATTACTCGGTTGCAATTGATGTGCTGGAAGCGGATTCCGGGGCCGATTTCGAATCCGAACGTAGCTCCGTCGCCGCCAATCGTCCTCTTGAACGCCACCGCCATCGCGGCACGAACGCCGTTTGCGGACCCAGGTCGGTCTGGCAGCCCTACGATCGACCGGGCAGTGTGTCGAAGACGGGGATTCTACTGGGTTTCTCCCTCTTTCTGCTGCTGCCGATCGCCGGTATGCTCTACTTCACGTTTCGCTCGGCCACCGGCGGCTTCACCGTCGACCACTGGCTCGCCCTGCTCGACGCAAGCGGCTTCTCATTCATGACGCTGAGCGAGGGATTGCTCAATTCTTTGATGCTCGTCGCTGTGACGCTCGCAATCGAACTGATGCTCGTCATTCCCGCCTTCGTGCTCATCTCGGTGAGATTTCCGCGGTTGAACCGTGCGATGGGCGTGATCATGCTCCTTCCCATTGCGATTCCCGCGATCATTCTCGTTGTGGGCCTTGCTCCGGCCCTCGCGTTCTTTGCCGACATCGTCGGCCCGAATACTTGGACGCTCGCGCTGGCCTATGGTATTCTCGCGCTCCCGTTCGTATATACGACGATCTCGTCTGATCTGCGCGGTCTCGATTGCCGTACCCTCGCCCAGGCCGCCGAATCGCTCGGCGCCGGCTGGTTGCGCACCCTCACCGATATCCTGCTTCCGTGCATTCGCCGGTCGATCATCTCTTCAATGCTCATCACTACGGCGATTGTGCTTGGCGAATTCACCATCGCATCGCTGCTCAACCGCACAACATTGCAGACCGCGCTCATCTCGATTTCGAAAACCGATGTCTATCTCTCCGTCATCGTCACGCTAATCGTGCTGCTGTGCACGCTCGTCACCCTCTTCATCATGGCCACCGGAAACCGCCCTTCCCGAAAGGAGAGCTGAGATGAACACTGAAAGCGAAAACACCACCACCGCGGATTCGAAGGCTGCGAATTCCTCCGGTCTCGGCAAGTCCGTGAGCTTCACCAATGTCGTGAAATCATACGGCATGAAGGAGGTGCTGCATTCATTCAGCCTGCAGATAGACCCCGGGGAATTGATTTGTCTGCTGGGGCCTTCAGGATGTGGAAAATCGACGATTCTGCGGTGTCTTGCAGGATTCGAGACGATCACCCACGGAGATATCACCGTCGACGGGGAATCAGTCGTCGCGATGCCTCCACGCGAGCGTGGCATGGGCATGGTGTTCCAGCATTATTCGCTGTTCCCGAACATGACCGTGTTGCAAAATATCGCCTTCGGCCTCAAAGTTGCGAAAGTGGGGAAGAAGGAACGGCTTGAACGGGCGCAGCGGATGCTCAATCATGTAGGGCTCGCCGATTTCGGATCGCGGTACCCCAACGAACTGTCGGGAGGTCAGCAGCAGCGTGTCGCTTTGGCACGAGCCCTCGTGGTCAATCCGAGTGTGCTGCTGCTCGATGAGCCGTTGAGCGCGCTCGACGCGAAGATTCGTGTGCAGCTTCGTGACGAGATCCGGGCGATTCAGCAGAAACTAGGCATCACGGCAATCTTTGTGACGCACGACCAGGAAGAGGCGCTCGCCATTGCCGATCGTGTGGCCGTGATGCACGATGGCCATCTCGAACAGATAGGCACGCCCTATGAGCTCTATGTTTCACCGGCCACGCCGTTTGTCGCCGATTTCATTGGCCAGTCGAACAAACTGGAGACGCGCGTGCTGCCCAATGGCATGGTCGACGTGCTCGGATTCGATGTGCCGCTGCTCAGGCCTTTGGACGCGAATACTCCGGTCACCGTGTTCGTGCGCCCCGAAAACGTGGTGCTTCGCAGACCTGACGCCGGCAATGGTGACCATGTGGTGCATTCGAGCATGTTCCTTGGCGCCTTTGAACGTACCGAAGTGAGAGTGGGCACTGTTTCGCTGGTAAGCCAGCATGCAGCTGGTGAACGTTTCTCGCCGGGCGAGCGTGTCTCGGTGGAGATTCGTCCCGAGCCGGTGGCCGCCGAGCCGATTGACATCGCCTGGGCGCGTCATGCCACGATGAAGGCTGATGTACGGGTAAATGCCGGTGCTGGGGAGCGGCAGTCATGACCGGTAGCGCCGGCTGTGATGTCCGGCTGAGGTTCCGTCCCGACGGCACATTCCGTGTGCTACAGCTCGCCGACGTGCAGGACGGCCCCGATGTGAGCAGGAGGGCAATCATGCTCATTGAGGCGGCTGTAAAGCGTGCTGACCCAGACCTTGTCGTGTTGACTGGCGACCAGATTCGCGGGTATGACCCGGCATTTGAACGCACTTATGTGAACCGTAGGGGTGACGCGCCCGGCGCGCCGCTGCCACCAGGGGTGCGAACCGAGGCGAAAATGGCCAGAGTCGGCAAATGTGTACGTGGATTACTGCACAGGCACAATACTGGTGCCGCCTCGGATCCAGTAGAGGAAGAGGATACCGAAACAAAAGTAATGCGTTGTCTCTCGGGCTTTCTTGGACCGATCGTATCGCGTGGCATCCCATTTGCAGTAACGTACGGCAACCACGATTTCCAATGCGGTGTGCCGTTGGAACGGCAGGACGAGCTCTATCGCGCTTTCGATGGATGCCTCAACCCGGTGGACTCGTTGGAACCCGGTACATTCGGCCTCACCATTGACGCGCATGATGGCAGACAGACAGCAATGGGCGTCATGATGGTCAATTCGGGCGATTTCGCCGCCGATGGCGGCTATGGGTCACCGTCCGATGACGCTGTGGCATGGCTCGGCGATGTGGTGAAGGACGTGGGCGCCCCCTCGGTGGTGTTCCAACACATTCCACCACCCGAGATCTACGACTGCCTTGTGCCGGTCGGCCGGTTCACCACCAATGCAATCCGTGGCTATCGGGCGCATTCCGGCACATGCTACGTGCTTGATCAGGAGCATAGCAAACCGGGTTATACGCCAAAAGATGTGTCTCTAATCTGAGCTGAAGCCTTCTGCCGATTGGCGTGTCGGGGTGTTCATGATGTGTCCGGTCATTATGGCGCCTGGCCATTTCGTGTGTCCGAAATGATTCC
>NZ_RYUH01000008.1 GCF_004155535.1 Bifidobacterium pseudolongum subsp. globosum
CCATGCACGACCAGACCGGCATGCCGCAGCGATACGGCACCGGCATCGAATGGAACGACTTCCACAGGAGCACGCCATGGCAAGACAGCAACTAGTCAAAAGGACACACATTTTGGCGTATAACCCAGCAAACCGGGGTCTGCACTACGGGAACACCCATGCTGCAGTGAGCACAACAGTGGCGAGGTGCGTGCCATGAAAAACGCGGGCGGGTATTTCGCCTTGTTCTGTGGCCACGACCACACCAACTCGTTCATCACCCATCATGATGGGCTTGACATGGGTTACACGCCAACGTGTGGATTCACCTCATACGGACCGCGTGGCAAGGACCATGCATTGCGGGTGTTTGAATTCCACGAGAGCGACCCCGCATCCTACACCACCGAACTGCTCGACTACGGCGACTTGCTTGGCCGGGTGCCCCCGCGGGCCCTGCAGCACACTTTCGGTGATCGTGCGCTGTGCGATGCCGGCTGCATAGGGGACATGCTGCGTAAACCATCCGTCCGTGCCGCCCTGGGTGTGATGGGCGCGGTGGGAGCCGCGGCGTTCGGTGTGGTCTGGCATCGGCTGCAAGATCGACCTCAATCATTCCCCATATCCGAGGGAGCCCCGGGCGGCGGCCATTAGGATGGCGTTCCTTGGATGTGGAGAGGCAACCAAATATGGGAAATATGTAGAAATGGTTCGTTTCCATTCGATTGCCGGCCGCACAACATTCGTGAGCTACGCTCACTGGCATACGTTTCGAACCGATTGACCGTAGACCAAGAAGCGTCGGGAATCGACATAACAGAAGGAGTATCAGCATGGCAACTCGCTCCACCATCATGGACACCAACAGCTTCCGCCCCGAGATGGCGGCGGCGCTCGACCCCGAAACACGCCGCCTGACCGAGGAACGCGATGTGCTCGGCCCCGCATACCGCCTGTTCTACCGCACGCCTGTGCACTTGGTGAAAGGCGAGGGGGCGCATGTGTGGGACGCCGACGGCACGGAGTATCTGGACGTCTACAACAACGTCGCCTCCGTCGGCCACGCCCACCCGCGCGTGGTGGAAGCGATTGCCCGCCAGGCCTCACTGCTCAACACGCATACGCGCTACCTGCACGAGAACATCCTCAACTACGCCGACGATATCCTCTCCACGATGCCTGACGAGCTCAACCGCATCATGTTTCAGTGCACCGGCTCCGAAGCGAACGATCTGGCCGTGCGCGTGGCGCAGGCCTACACCGGTGGCGAGGGTGTGATCGTGACGGCCGAGGCCTACCACGGCAATTCCGCGCTCACCTCCAAACTCTCGCCGGCCCTCGGCACCGCGCAGGATCTGGGGCTGACCATGCGCATGATCCCGACGCCCGACACATACCGCCTGTCCATCGACGGCAAGCCGGCCAGCGTCTGCACAGCGGAGGAATTCGGTGGCTGGATGGCGGCCGAGGTGCGAAAAGCCGTGGCCGACATGAACCGCCACGGCATCAGGTTCGCGGCGTTGCTCGCCGATTCGATCTTCTCGTCGGATGGCGTCTATCCCGATCCGGTCGGCTATCTGCAGCCGGTCATCGACACCGTGCACGAACTGGGCGGCGTATGGATCGCCGACGAAGTGCAGCCGGGGTTCACCCGCACCGGCGACGCGTTCTGGGGGTTCGAACGGCAGGGGATCGTGCCCGACCTGGTCACGAGCGGCAAGCCGATGGCCAACGGCCTGCCCACGTCGCTCATGGCCGCACGACAGGAAGTGCTCGAGCCATTCGCCGGCTCCATCCCGTACTTCAACACCTTCGGCGGCAACCCCGTGTGCATGGCCGCAGCGCAGGCCACGCTCGACGTGATGCGCAGCGAAGACACGATGGGCAACGCCAAGCGCGTGGGCGCGGTGTTCAAGCAGGCGGTCACCGACCTCATGCCCGCCCACCCGTGCATCGGCGACGTGCGTGGGGCCGGCCTGTACATCGGCTGCGAAATCGTCAAGCCGGGCACCAAGGACCCCGATCAGGCCGCCGCGCTCGACATCCTCGAGACACTGCGCGCGCACCATGTGCTCACGTCGGTGTGCGGCCGGTTCGGCAACATCCTCAAACTGCGCCCGCCGCTCGTGTTCAGCGAGCAGGACGTGGACTGGTTCATGAGTGCCTTCACCGACACACTGCAGGAACTCGGTCTGTAATATGGAGCAACCCAACTCCACCACCGCCACGCGCACAAACGTCGAAGACGTCGTGCGCGTTGTGCGGCAGATCATTGCGCAACGCGAGCTCATGCCGGGCGAAAAACTCGGCACCGAGCGCGCGCTCGCCGAACTGCTCGGCGTCTCGCGTTCGAATCTGCGCGTGGCGCTCGCCGAACTCGAGTCGAATCACGAGATTGTGCGCAAAATCGGCCGTGCCGGTGGCATCGTCGTCTCCGACGGCCGGTTGGAACGCAATCTCAACACCGTGGAATCACTCACGCAGATCGCCAAGAGGCAGGGGTGGGCGCTCCAGTCCATTGTGCTCAGCGCGGTCGTGGCAACGGGGTCCGCGGCGGACGTGCGGCTGCTGCGGCTGCCCGCGGACAGGCCCACGGTGTATGTGGTCACGCGCCTGCGCATGCTCGGCAGTGCGCCGCTTTCCGTGGAGACGAACCATCTGCCCGCATATCTGTTCCCGGGGTTCCTCAACCGTGACCTGAGCATGTCGTTCTACGGGCTGTTCCAACAGGAATACCGGATCCGACCACAGCGCGTGGACGAGACGCTCGACTATGCGCCGGCAGCGGCGCAGGCGGCGGAACATCTGCATGTGCCGGTGGGTGCGCCGACCATGCGGATATCCCGCGTGGCATATGATCAACAGGGGAGGCCCTGCGAACGCGCCACCGATGTGTATGACGCGAACCGCATTCGGTTCACTATGCACCATTCCGGATTCGTGCGACTGTCCGCCACGCAGCGATGACGATGGGGCCGGCGTCTTTCAGATGCCGGCCCCATCACGAATGGTGTCCGTTGCGGATCGTGTGCCGATTGGCGCTCAGTCGCTGATGGCGTCACGCACGCGTGATGCCGCATCCTCGACGTGGCCCGGAATCTCGTGCACGTAGTCGGAGATTGTGTTCATCGCCTGACGCACCTCGTAGTTGCGTGCGAGGCGCTTCGGGTCGGCTTCCTTCACGATGTGCCTCACATCGCCCTTGAACTGCCTGATCTGGCGGGAGAGCGCACACTCGGCGTGCTTGTCGCGCAAGTAGAGATACAGCCAGATACCGGCGCCGATGAACAGGATGCCGGCCACGATGCCGCAGATGATTGCGGCGACGTTCACATTGTGCGCCGAATCCTCCACGTCCGCCTCGTCTGGATTGTCATCCGGGCTGGTGAGCTCGTCGAGCTCTTTGTCGCTCAGCCTGTCGATGGTCTCGTCGTCGCTTGCCATGGTTGCCTCTTTCCCTGGATGGATATGCTATGTTCCACGGTACGGGGTTTTGGGTGTGGTGGGGGTGGGTATCCTCTCACGGCAATAAAAACCGTATGGAAAGGCGCCGGTGCAAGGCACTTGGCTGGTTCCGGAATATGAGACGGTCGTTGGATGATTGTGGAGGGTCACAGGCGGGCCCCGGTTTGCGCTGTTACACTGTGGGTTCTATGACAGAACAGAATCCATATGAGCAAGAGCCAATGAACGACCATCCGCAGGGATTCGCCCAGGAGCCCTACGGAAGCGAACCGTCGCCTGCGCAACCTCATGCCGAGCCGCAATACGCGCAGCCGAGTGCCCAGCCGTATGGGCAGGTGTATGGTACCCCGCAGTACGGCGAGCAGCCGGCGCAGTACACCCAGCCGCAGATGCCGCCGGCTGCGCCCCAGCCGCCATATGGCCAGGTGCCGCCGCAGGGCATGTATGGCATGGCGGAACCGCAGCACAAGTGGAACGTCATGTGCATTGTGGGCTTCATCCTGTCGTTCATCATCGCGCCGGCCGGCCTGATCATTTCGATCATCGCGCTTGTGCAGATCAACAAATCACATGAGAAGAGCAAGGGCATGGCCATCGCGGGCATTGTGATCGGCGCGGTGATGACCGTATTGTCCGTGTTGAGCATCTGGCTGGTGTTCTGGGTGGTCAATGAGGTCTCCGACCACCCCGAATGGATCAATGTGAACGGCACGGTGTGCAAGAACGGCAAGTGCACAGTCTGCCACAACGGCGATTGCCAGGTCTGCGACGAAGACGAATGCGACATGCTCGACTTCGATTCCGACTACGACTTCGATTACTCGGCATACCGCGAAGGTGCCAAATCGCCCGATGCCGCAACGTTGCCGTTCCAGGTTTCGCCGGCGTCAGTCGTCACGTATCAGGTGGATCTGGCGCACTGAGTGTGGCCACGGCGTGGGCGACACGCCGGGAGTTGCGCTTAAGGGGCGTTTGAGTATTATATACATTTGTTGTCCCGGTGAGGTTCTCATCAGGAAGCAACGGCCGCGTAGCTCAGTTGGTTAGAGCGCCGCCCTGTCACGGCGGAGGTCGCCGGTTCAAGTCCGGTCGTGGTCGCTTTGGTCACGGAGATTCGTTCTCCAGTGCTCCAAGGCCGCGTAGCTCAGTTGGTTAGAGCGCCGCCCTGTCACGGCGGAGGTCGCCGGTTCAAGTCCGGTCGTGGTCGCGAAGTCCACTCGCAGATGTTGATGTGGATTGTTCTGGCTCTGTAGCTCAGTTGGTAGAGCGAACGACTGAAAATCGTTAGGTCAGCGGATCGATGCCGCTCGGAGCCACCACCGGCCTCCCGCCTCATGCAGGCGGGAGGCTTTTTGTTTCCTGCCGGCTGAACATCCGTGCTTGTCGGCGTGTCGATTTGCTCGTGACGCGGCGTCATATGCCATATTCGGGCATATAGGAACTAAAGTTATTGATTTAGACTCCTAGTCGGTGGTGTTTGGGTAGCGGGCGGCGGTGTGGAATTCGTTCCAGTCGATGCCAGTGCCGAGGATGGGTTGGCTCATGGGTTCGTCATC
>NZ_RYUH01000009.1 GCF_004155535.1 Bifidobacterium pseudolongum subsp. globosum
CGACGCATGAGCGAAGCCCTCATGTTCGACCACACCAACAACCAATCAACCACGACCAGCATGCCCCAATGACCAAAACCGAAAAAACTACATGACCAAAACCAAAACACCGACTTGACAAAATACATACGAGCACGTCGGGCGGGGCCAACTGCGCGAACAGCGCCTTGTAGGCGGCCGTGCTCTCCCGGGCGCACCACTGCCAGGCGAGCACCTCGCCGTCCTCGCCGTCGACCGCCGTCAGCAGGCACCAGCCGTTCACGTAGGTGCCGTCGGCCATGACCACGCGGTGCACCACGCCATCAGGTTCGATGCGCGGCTCGAGCCGCCAGCACCAGTCCACGCGTTTGCGGAAGTTGCGCGCGCTCTCCGGGCGTTTGCGCTGCGGCGCGGCCTCGAGCAGCCAGTCCAGGAACTCCGCCAACTGGGTGCGGCGCCGTTTGGTGTTGTTCCTGGTGCCGGCGGTCAGCCTGCATTCATCGCACTGCCAACGCTGCCGGCCCATGCGGTCGTGTCCGTTCTTGCGCATCGGCGACTGGCAGACCGGGCATTTCTTCGCTTGCTTCGAACGTGTCCTCATGACACACATTGCACACGAAACCACGCAAGCAGATGGACACCGCCATCCGCAACAGGGCGACACGCTTACTGCCACAAAGGCAAACCGGAGTCTAAATCAATAACTTTAGTTCCTATATGCCCTTTTTTGCTTCCATTAAATCTTCCTTACTATATTCCATTGTTACCCTCCATAACTTCTGATTGTTGCCGTCTTGACGATTATGTATCTTTACATTACCTTCTGAAACATATGGCGCACCTTGTCCAGGCGGCTGTTTGGACGGCGGGGCTGGATGACCGGCTGACCGACAGCGGCCTGATATCCTTTCAGCTCTGTAAGGCATACGCTCCGCCCGTTGGTGTAAAAGGCCAGATCAGTACGGTATGCCTGTATACAGCGGGCGGGAATCTCGCCAGTAAAGACAACTTCATCCTTTTTTACCTGGACCGTTTCGATGGTGGCACAGTATTTCGGTGCATCATGATAAGCCCTGGAAAGATATTCCCGGGGCGCATAGAGGGTGAAGGAGAGATAAGGTTCCAGCAGCTGCGTCCCCGATTCCTTCAATGCCTGTTCCAATACAATCGGGGCCAATGAGCGGAAGTCCGCCGGCGTGCTGACCGGACTGTAATAAAGCCCGTATTCAAAGCAAATCTTACAGTCCGTTACGTTCCAGCCGAACAAGCCCTGCTCCAGCCCGTAACGGATACCATCCCTGACAGCGTTTTGAAAACTCTGGTTCAAGTATCCCAGCGAAACCCGGCTCTCGTATTGTACACCGGAGCCAAGCGGGAGTGGTGTAACAGACAGTCCGATGGATGCCCAAAACGGGTTGGGCGGCACCTCGATATGGATGGTGTGGCTGGCTGCTTTGAGCGGCCGCTCCATATAAATGACGGAGGGTTCCTTTACCACTGTTTCAAGCTTGTATTTTTCCGACAGCAAAGCGGAAACAACCTCCAACTGCACCCGGCCCAAAAAAGAAAGAATGATCTCATGGGTGATGGAATCCACCTCGCAACGCAAAAGCGGGTCAGTATCCGCAAGTTGCGTAAGAGCGTCCAGCAGCCGTTCTCTTTGCGCTGCCGTTTTCGGCGCAATCGACGTCCGCAGCATGGGGAGGGGGTCCTCACGCCACCTTTTACGAGGGAGCCGGGTTGGGTCCCCTAATACATCGTTTAACCTCACGCTGTCGCTGGGAAGGATAACAATTTCACCCGGATAAGCGGTGTCTGTCCGAACAATTTCCCCTTTGGATGGAATACGCATCTCTGTGATTTTCAGCTTTTCTCTCCCGGCCAGGGCCACCGTATCCCGCAGGCGCAGCGTTCCGCTGTATAACCGTAGATAGACACGCCGCTGGCCGCAATCGGTGTACTCAACCTTGAAAACGCTGCCGCATAGGGCGGCGCCCCCCTGTTCCCCAATCGGTTGGAACAGCCCTGTCACCGCATCCATCAACGGTTGAATGCCAAGGCCATTTTTGGCGCTGCCATAATAGACCGGGAACAGGGAGGCGTCTTGAACCCGCTGCTGTTCCTCCCGCGCAAGTTTTTCCCGGCTGATTGGTTCTCCTGCGATATACTTTTCCAATAATTCATCGTTATTTTCGATGACCGCATCCCATGCTTCTATGTCGGTATTTTCCTCCAGGACTATTTCCGGGGACAGCGACACCGTCTGCTTGATGATAATATCGGCGGAGAGCTTATCCCGAACAGACTGAACCACGCTCTGCAAATCAACGCCAGCCTGGTCGATCTTGTTGATAAAGATAACGGTGGGAATGTTCATTTTCCGCAGGGCATGGAACAGAATACGGGTCTGGGCCTGCACGCCATCTTTAGCGGAGATCACCAAGATGGCCCCATCTAAAACAGCCAAAGAGCGGTACACCTCCGCCAAAAAATCCATGTGGCCGGGCGTATCCACAATGTTAACTTTACATCTGTGCCACTGGAAGGAAGTGACTGCCGCTTGAATGGTAATCCCACGCTGCCGCTCCAAAAACATGGTGTCCGTCCTCGTTGTCCCTTTTTCGACGCTCCCCGGTTCTGAAATGGCTCCGCTGGCATATAGCAGGCTCTCCGTCAAGGTCGTCTTTCCAGCGTCTACATGGGCAAGAATTCCAATATTGATTATTTTCATGTGATTGTCCTCCCTTTACAGCCCCAAAGGGCATAAAAATCCCCAGCAGTAAAATACTTTTACCACTGGGGATTATAAGTTGCTGACATACACATATACAGCATACACCTGTTTGTGATTGCTGTTTTTGGGGATATGTCAAAATTGATAAGGCAAAAGTATTCTTAAATTGGGTACAAAAAACTAAGCCCCTACAAAAGGAGCTATCATAATCCTTTGTTCCCACTATTTGATTATAGTTTTATTTAAGAATACCTTGCCGCATATTTTTTACTCCTTTTCTGGATTAAATCATTGTATCACATCAGTTTTAGGAAAGCAAGTACCTAAAAGAAATTTTTCTTCCCCTTATATGTAACAATCATACCGGCTTCCTAGCGTTCAGAATGTTTTCTGCTGTCTGCTGTGGTGTTTGGTTGGAATTGTCCAACCAAAAGCCGATCCGTGGTGTTGTCTGCATTTTACTAAATACAAATTCAATGTATACAGAAAGATATAAGGAGTGGGAGGGATTCCGCCGTAGTTGGCATTGTAGGAAAATCCAAAAGTTTAGATTTTCCCACAATGCTTATCTTTTGGTCTTTGGTTCGGAATAGTGTAGTGCTGGCGGTCTATCTCTTGTTTTCGGTTGCTTGCTTCCTTACCGTACATGAGCATTCGCATATGGCGGGAAGCATGTCGTGGTTACGTTCGCGTAGCCGGTCGCGCACATGGGGCAACCGCGTTCCATGCGCAGCGCGGCCAGCTCGACGGCGCGTTCCGCTTTCTTGACGGCCTGCTGTTTTTCGGCATATAGGAACTAAAGTTATTGATTTAGACTCCTAGTCGGTGGTGTTTGGGTAGCGGGCGGCGGTGTGGAATTCGTTCCAGTCGATGCCAGTGCCGAGGATGGGTTGGCTCATGGGTTCGTCATCGTTGTTGTCGTGGTTGGTGCCGGTCTTGGCGTCCTGGCCGTGTTGTTTGAGGATGAGGGCGGGATCGGGTTTGGCGCTATGCATATAGCAGTGCCATTCGCAGGCGCGGCGCATGTGTGCCTCGGGCAGGCCGCGGTGGTTGACGAGCATGCGCTTGAGGGCGGCGTTGAGCCCTCCTTCGAGACGGTTGCCGTCGCGCGGCACGGAACCGGGGGCGGTCAGTGCGGGATCGAGGAAACAGAAAAGCGTGCCGTCCTTGAACAGGCGTTCGAGCCGTAGGTAGGCGCGGCGCAATGGCAAATGGGTCCACCACCATCCGCCCTTGCTTGTGGCTGCCCTGGGGTCGTCCGGGTTGTCCTTGGCGTACGTGCGTTCGGCGAGCATGTGCCTCCAGCGTTCGTGCCACGCGTTGAGTGCTTCGCCCCATCTGACGGCGGCTTCGGGATCGTGGATGCGGGTGAGCGCGTCGGCGAGTCTCTTGAGCTCCCGGCCGGCCTGCAGTCTGGGTCTGGAGGTCAGGTCGGCCCTGGTGTCGCGTTGCACGTGCACCAGACATCGTTGGACCCGCGTGTGCGGCCAGATTTGCGCGCGCGCCTTGAGAATGCCTTTCATGCCGTCGCATACGAGCACGTCGGGCGGGGCCAACTGCGCGAACAGCGCCTTGTAGGCGGCCGTGCTCTCCCGGGCGCACCACTGCCAGGCGAGCACCTCGCCGTCCTCGCCGTCGACCGCCGTCAGCAGGCACCAGCCGTTCACGTAGGTGCCGTCGGCCATGACCACGCGGTGCACCACGCCATCAGGTTCGATGCGCGGCTCGAGCCGCCAGCACCAGTCCACGCGTTTGCGGAAGTTGCGCGCGCTCTCCGGGCGTTTGCGCTGCGGCGCGGCCTCGAGCAGCCAGTCCAGGAACTCCGCCAACTGGGTGCGGCGCCGTTTGGTGTTGTTCCTGGTGCCGGCGGTCAGCCTGCATTCATCGCACTGCCAACGCTGCCGGCCCATGCGGTCGTGTCCGTTCTTGCGCATCGGCGACTGGCAGACCGGGCATTTCTTCGCTTGCTTCGAACGTGTCCTCATGACACACATTGCACACGAAACCACGCAAGCAGATGGACACCGCCATCCGCAACAGGGCGACACGCTTACTGCCACAAAGGCAAACCGGAGTCTAAATCAATAACTTTAGTTCCTATATGCCCATATTCGGGGCCATGTGGGCCGGCAGGGCAGTCGAATCGGCATCTCCGCCCGCACGTCAACCCGAATCAACACAGCATGGATGGAGCAACACCATGACCGAATCGACAACCGAATACACTTCCACCCAATACACCACCGGCGAATTGGCGAAACGGTGCGGTGTCTCGGTGCGCACCGTACAGTATTACGACAATCGCGGCGTGCTCGTGCCGAGCGAGGTGAGCAGCGGCGGCCGGCGCCTGTACGACGAACAGGACGTGCGCCGTCTTTCCGTGATCACGTTCCTGCGCGGACTGGGATTCTCAATCAGTCAGATCACCGAGCTGCTCGCCGACGACCAATCGGCGGCGTGCATCGATTCGCTGATTGTGGCGCAGCGCCTGCAGCTGAGCAAACAGATTGAACTGGACCAACGCCGCCTGCAGACGCTTGACGCCCTGCGCAGGATGCTTGGGCGGGTCGACGACGCCGACGGCCTGGACGTGCACGCGTTCTCCGACGCGGCGTATGTGACGCGCAGAACCCCCGGATTGCGCCGCATCCACGGTGTGATGCTCGCGCTGGGCGTGGTGTGCGACGTGGTGCAGATCGGCTTGCTCGTGGCGGCGTTGCGCTCCGGCAACTGGGTCCCGTTCTGCATTGGATTGGTGCTGGTCGTGGTCGTGTGCGCGGGCATCTCCGTGTACTACTCCAAGTCGGTGGCATACCTGTGCCCCAACTGCCATACGGTGTTCCGCCCGAAGTTCGCGAAGGCGTTCAGGGCCGCGCACACCACCTATTCACGCAAGCTCACCTGCCCGCATTGCGGGTACAACGGCTGGTGTCTGGAAGTGCCCGCCTCGTACACCGGCACGGATGTGGAGACAGGTGAGCCGATGGTGATCGTGTGACTGAGGTCAGCGCGCGCCGCCCTTGGCGGCGGTGCCTTCCGCGTTGGCGACCTTGGTGGCGTCTTCGTCGGTCTCATCGGTCGGAATGTCCTCGTTGACCTCGCTGATGCCGTCGATGTCGGTGGGGACTTCGTTGATGAATTCCTCGATGCCTGGCAGATCCTCCAGATTGTCGCCTTCTCGGCGGGCGAGATTCACCTGCTCGCGGAACCACATGCGCACGGCCGGATTGATGTCCTTCGCCTTCAGGTATTGCTGGTAGACAGGGAACAGCGCGTGCAGCCACGGGTACATCAAATACAGCGTGCGCTCGGACTTGTGGCTGCGCCAATGCTGCGGGTGGGCCTCGAAGGTGTTCTTGAACCGCTTCATGTAGTTGCGGAACGACTTGAACGAGGTATCCATGCGGCGCGCCGAGATGCCGCAGATCATGCGCTCCGAATACACCGTCTTGAGCCCGCGGCCAAGCAGGTGCAACGAGACGTCGATGTCCTCGTGCATCACATCCTCTTTGTCGAGGCACACCTCGTTCGCGATGAGTTTCCACGCGGAGGCGCGCAACGCCATGTTGGAGCCGAACAGCAGCACTTCGCCGCCGTCCGCGCGGTAGGTGTGGCGGCGCACGGAATCATCGCCGCGTAATGCCATGCGGCGCGCGGGCATATCGTAATACGTCACGGGGCCGGTGGCGCCCATCGCCTCGGGATCCTCGGTGAAGATGCCCGCCACCACTTCGACCCAATCGGGTTTGAGCATGCAGTCCGCGTCCACACGGCCCAGCACGTCACCGGTCGCATGGTTCAGCCCGTAGTTGCGTGTGGGGATCAGTCCCTGCTCCTCGTCCTGATGGAGCAGGCGAATCGGCGCCTCGGGGTGCTCCTGCATGTACTGCTGCACAATCGCCACGGTGTTGTCGGTGGATCGGTTGTCTACCACGATGACCTCGTGCGGCATGACCGTCTGTCTGAGCGCGTTGTCGAGACAGTCGGTGATGCGGTCCTGTTCATTCCACGTGGGGATGATAATCGATACATTCAACATACGCTCTAGAATATGTGTGCGCCCGTACACGGCATCATATATATAGTCTTGCGGCGCGCTTGTTCACTGTGCGCGTGCAATACGGCCCGCAGGCCGCCCAAATGGCTCAATGCCGGCTTTTCCAGTGACGGTTTGTGGTTAAATAAGGGGCATGAACGAGCAGAGCGCGAGCAATCAGAGGAAACTGGACGTCAATTCGCTGTTCCCGTCGAAGGGCGATCCGCGCAGGCCACCCGAATGGTATGGGCGGGCGCTGTTCTATGCCGTGATCGCCGTGTATCTGGGGTGGTTCGCCTTCACATCGTGGAGCAAGATCACCTACATCGTGTTCGACATCATCATCGCGCTCTTCCTCGCGCTTGCGGTCGAACCGCTCGTCATACGCCTGATCAAGCATGGATGGAAGCGCGCGGTGGCATCGGTCACCTGCCTCGTGGGACTCCTCGTCATCGTGGTTGTGTTGCTCGGCCTGTTCGGCAATATGTTCGTGCAACAGCTGATTTCGATGGTCAAGGGGTTGCCCGACCTCTACAATCAGTTCGCCGCGCTCGTCGCCGAGAAAACACAGTTCAAACTGCCTGAGATGACCGATCTGGGCGGCGAAATCATGAAGAACGTGAAGGGTTCGTGGGTCACTGATTTCGCCGGTCAGGCCGTGAGCACCACCATGGGCGTGCTGGGACAGATCCTCAACTTCACCACGGCGATCATGGTCGCGTTCTACATCTCGATCGCCGGCCCCAAGCTGCGCCGCAGCCTGTGCCAGTGGATCGCGCCGCGCTCACAGCGGCGGTTCCTGATGGTGTGGACCGTGGTTCAGGGCCAGATTTCCGGCTTCCTGTTCTCCCGCTCGATCCTCGCCGCGATCAACGCCGCGTGCACGTCGGTGTTCCTCATGATCATCAAAGTGCCGTATTGGCTGCCGCTTGCGCTGTTCTGCGGCGTTGTCTCCCAGTTCGTGCCCACGCTCGGCACCTATATCGGTGGTGCGCTGCCCGTCATGTTCGCGTGGGGCGAGCGCGGCTTGGGCTACGGCATTGGCGTCGTCGTGTTCATCACCGTCTACCAGCAGATCGAGAACCTGCTGCTTTCCCCGAAGATCTCCGAACGCACCATGGATCTCAACCCGTGCATCGCGTTCCTCACCGTGCTGCTCTTCGGCTCGTTGTTCGGCGCGTTGGGCGCGTTCCTGGCATTGCCGATCACCGCGAGCATCCAGGTGCTGCTCAAGGTCTCGATGAAGCGTTACCCGCTTGTGGACATGCCGTTGATGAACGACCCGCAGTCCAAGAAGAAGTCGAAGATGGTCGAGGCGGCGGATGCGATCAATGAGCATGTGATCAAGCCGGTGAGCGACCGCATCCCGCGCCAGGCCAAGGGGTCGAGCGGGCATGTGACCTTCGACGACCAGATCAAGGAACTGCAGCATCAGGTCTACGATTACCCCGACGACACCACACAGCCTGTGAGCGAGGATTCGCCGACTGTGGCGATTCCGAAGAACGTGTTCGACGCGCAGCACGCACCGCACGGCAGTGGTCTGGACGCACTGCGCGCGCAGTCCGCAGACGCAGCGGGCGCCGCCCATGACGAAGACGGGCACCCCGGCGCGTCGGGTGAGGATTCCGCCGGTGCAGGCAAAGACAGTGCGACGGACAACCCAAGGAGCCGCTGGCGCTGATGCTGTTACTGACGATTCTTGACATCCTGCTCATCGTCGTGGGCGGCGTGGGCATGCTCTATCAGGCCCTGTGCATCCTCATCTCACTGTTCGCCAAACCGGTCGTCTTCCCGGCGGCCCCGATGGACAAACGCTACGCCGTGCTGATCTCGGCGCGCAACGAGGAGGCGGTGATCGGCAATCTGATCCGCGACATTCAGCTGCAGTCCTACCCGACCCACCTCATCGACATCTGGGTCGTGGCGGACAACTGTACCGACTCCACCGCGCAAGTAGTGCGCGACTTGGGCGGCAACGTGGTCGAGCGGTTCGACACGACGCAGATCGGCAAAGGCTACGCGCTCACCTACCTGCTCAACACGATGATCGAATCACGCGCGGCCGACGCCTACGACGCGTTCTTTGTGTTCGACGCCGACAACCGGCTCGACGAGCATTACTTCGAAGAGATGAACAAGGGCTTCCAGTCCGGCTTCCGCATCCTCACAAGCTACCGCAATTCGGTGAACCTTTCCGAAAACTGGGTGTCGTCGGGTTCCGCGCTGTGGTTCATCCGCGAATCGCGCTTCCTGAGCGCCTCGCGCATGTGGCTCGGCAACAGTTGCCATGTGGGCGGCACGGGGTTCATGTTCTCGCAGAGTGTGATGCGCCGCAACAAGGGCTGGAAGTTCCACCTGCTCACCGAAGACCTCGAGTTCACGATGGATTCGCTGCTGCACGGCGACCGCATTGGGTATGTGGGCACGGCGATCCTCTACGACGAGCAGCCGGTCACGTTCGCGCAGAGCTGGCGGCAGCGCCTGCGCTGGAGCAAGGGGTTCCTGCAGGTGTTCCGCTACTATGGCCCCGCCTTGGTGCGCCGCGCGATCAAGGAACGCGATTTCGCGGCCATCGACTTCACGTTGCTGCTGTGCCCGTTCACGTTGCTGACGATGATCCGCATCGCGCTGGGCGCCATCTACGCCGCGTTCGGATTCGTGACGTGGCAGAGCCAGCTCGGTTCGCTGTTCAACTGGGTCAATGGCATTGTCTATTCGATCATCTTCATGATGGCGCTGGCGGCGCTCACGATCGTGGTGGAACGCAAGCAGATCGGCGCCACCAACAAGGAGCTGTTCGCCTATGTGCTGAGCTTCCCGATCTACATGCTCAGCTATGTGCCGATTTCGTTCCAGGCGGTGTTCGCCAAGGCGGAATGGAAGCCGATCGAGCACAAGGGTGGTTCTGCGGAGCCGGCGGTGGAATCGTCGGCGGAGCACGCGGTGGAATCCGCTGCGCAGTAAACCGCCCGTGCGTCGTTCCATCTCGTGAACCCAAACTGGTGTGCCCGTGGGTGCTTTGCTAAGGTGCCATATGACCTTGAAGCCGGACGAACCGGAAGAAACGGACAGTATGAGCACTCCAACCCCTACCGCAGCACCCACTCCAGCACCCATGGCGCCGGTCCAGGCGCCGATGCCCCCGGCCATGCAGCCCAACCCCGCCATGGCCGTTTCAATCCGGGGCCTGTTCAAACGCTTCGGCAACAAAGTGGCCGTGAACGGCCTGTCGCTTGACATCCCCACCGGCTCGTTCTACGGCCTGGTTGGCCCCAACGGTGCCGGCAAGACCACCACGATCAACATGCTCACCGGTCTGCTTGTACCGGACGGCGGTGTGGCGATGATCCTGGGGCACAACGTATGGCAGGACGTGAACGCCGCCAAACGCCTGATCGGCCTCATGCCGCAGCCCGAACAGATCTTCCCCACACTCACCGGCATGCAGCTGGTGGTCTACGCAGGAATGCTGCGTGGCATGCCGCGTGCCGAGGCCGCGGCCCGCGCGAAGGACCTGATCGCCGCGTTCGACCTGACGGCCGCCGCGAACATCATGGTGCGCGACTATTCCGCCGGCATGACCAAGAAGATCTGCTTGGCCACGGCGATGATCCACAGCCCGCGCATCCTTGTGCTCGACGAGCCTTTCGAATCGGTCGACCCGGTGTCGAGCGCGAACATCAAAGACATCCTCGTCGATTACGTGCACACCGGCGGCACCGTGGTCATCTCCTCGCATGTGATGGCGCTCGTGGAACGCATGTGCACCCATGTGGCCGTGGTCAACCAAGGCCAGGTTGTGGCCGCCGGCACGGTGGCGCAGGTCGCCGCCGGCGAGGACCTCGAAGAGCGCTTCCTGCAGCTTGTGGGCGGCCGCCATGGCGCCGCGCACATCGCATGGCTCGACGGCGGCGCGGACGCTCAGGCCGCGTCCCAGCCGGGCGTGCCGCAGACGCCGGCGGGGGAGGTGCGGCGATGAGCACACCGGCAACGCAACCGGCCACCGCCTCCGCCACGCCGTGGACGCTCGTGCGTCTGCGCTGGGCCCTCACGAACGCCGCGCTCAAGACATCACCGTGGCAGATTGTGGCCTATGTGCTGGCCTATCTGCTCGCGGCCGGCACCGTGGTGGGCACAGGCGTACTCGCCTTCGCCATGGGTCACGGCATGGCGCACGACGTGTGGCCGTACCTGCCGGTGATCATGCCGCTCGCGGGCACCGCCGGCATCCTGTTCGTGGCGCTGCTGCAGGCCATGTTCATCGGCGAGAACTCCACGATGAGCATGGACAAGTTCGCCCCCTACGGCATTCCGGACCGCACGCTGCAACTTGGCCTGCTGCTCGCAGGGCTCACCGGCATCCCGGCCATCACCGCGCTCGTGAGCTTCATGCTGTGGGCGATGGTGTACCGCGGGTTCGGTGCCGCGGCTGTGGCCAGCCAGCTGGTGGCCGCCCCGCTGATCGTGCTCACCGCGATGTGCGTCTCGAAGGCGCTGTTGGCGCTTGCGGACATCATCACGGATTCGCAGACCGGCAAGAACATCTTCTACATCGTGGTCATCATGCTGTTCGTGGTGTTGGCGCAGATGCCGAACATCCTCATGATCAACGAGGTCTCGGTCGATACGCATGCGCTCGCTCCCGCGGCCCGCGTATTCGGGTGGCTGCCGTTGGGTGCGCCGTTCATGCTGCCGTTCGACGCCGCCAATGGCCAATGGCTCTCCTGGGTGCTGCATGCGCTGTGCGCGTTGGCGCTGTGCGCCGTGTGCTTCCTCGTGTCGCAGTGGTGCCTGCACTGGCAGCGCACGCATAGCAGCGATGCCGTGCGTTCCAAGGCCGCCAAAGGCCTGGGCCTGTTCTCCCATATGCCCGACAGCCCCTCCGGCGCCGTCTCCGCGCGCTTGGGCAGCCTGTTGCGCCGCGACGCCCGGCAATCGATGATGTTCATCATGCCGCTGTTCTTTGTGGTGATCTTCGCGCTCGAAAACAAAGACATCGGAACATGGTTCGTGTGGATGGGGGTGCTCATGGGCGGCATGTTCATGTCGCTCACCGAATCGAACGGCCTCGCGTACGACGGCCAGGGGTTCGTCATGGAGGTCATCGCCGGCACGCGCGCGATCGACGACCGCACGGGGCGTGTGCGCATCTACCTGATCATCGACACGGTGTACATCGCGCTGCTTTCCGTGATCACCTTCATCATCACGGGCGACTGGTCGAGCCCAAGCGGACTGGCGACCGCCTTTACGTTCATCGCCGCCAGTTGGGGCTGGGCCGTGGCGTCGCTCGGCGTGGCCGAGATGTTCAACTGCTCGGTCCTCTACCCGGTGCCGTCAATGGCCAAGCCGTTCACGAACCCGCAGGGGCGCGGCGCCGCGCAGGCGTTCCTGCCGTTCCTGTACATGCTCGCGTCGCTCGCGAGCATCCTGCCCACGGCCGTCGCCGCGATCGTCATCTTCGCGACCGGCAATGGCGCGGCCTACCCGTGGATCATCCCCGTGGCGCTCGCCAATGGCGTAGTCTTCCTGTGCCTTGGTACATGGCTGGGCGCTAAGCTGTTGCGTACCCGCATGCTCAAAGTGGTCCAGACGCTGGACTCCTTTGCGGCATTGCAGCAATAAGCAGGCCTTGGGGCGCACGCCCGGGCCTGGCAGACGGATGTGTGGAAGGAAGGGCGCGCGGTGGAGCAGTTGACGGACGACGAGCGGCGCCAGTGGAAGCGCGCACGCGCACGCCGAGCCCTCACCGTGGCGCTCGCCGCGCTCGTCTCGCTCGCCCTGGCCGCCGGTGCCGTGGCCGGCGACCTGACCGATGTGATACCGGGCCCGCTCACCTTGCGGGAAGTCGCACAATCCGAAGTTCGCACAAGCGCCACCGTGCTCGAAGGCGGCACGATCACCCCGGCCGCCGACCTGACGCGCACTGTGGACGCCAAACGCGCCGCCGCGCTCGTCGACGCGCTGCGGCGCGCGCCCGGCGTGGGCAAGGACATCTCCGCCGCCGTGATCGACACGAACGGCACCGTGGTGGCCGCACATGGCGAATCGATGCCTCGCGAGCCCGCGTCTACACTCAAAACGCTGACCGCGCTCGCCGCCGCCTCCGTGCTCGACATGGGCGCCACGTTCACCACGCAGACGTTGTTCGTGCAACAGGCCAACGGCGCCGACACGGTGATCCTCAAAGGCGACGGCGACATGCTGCTCGGCGCCGGCGAAAGCGACCCACACCACGTCAACGGCCGCGCCGGGCTGGCCACACTCGCCAACGAGACGGCCCGCGCGCTCGAACAGCGTGGCATCTCGTCGATCACGCTCGCCTACGACGACACGCTGTTCGGCACCGACCGCACGCCGCCGGACATCGCGCAGAACAACCCCGGCAACCTCTATTACACGCCCGTCTCGTCGATGGCGATCGACGGTGGCCGCCTGCGCGCCACAACCGTGGACCCCGACCGGTTCGCGGACTACCCCGAACTGTCGCAGACGACCGCGCAAGACGTGGCGGCGCGCTTCGCCGCGTTGCTCGCCGAGCACGGCATCATCGTCACGAACACGACGCCGAAGGCCATGCAGGCGCCGGCCGACCGCACCGCGCTCGCCGCCGTGCACTCCGCGCCGCTGAGCGCGGTCATGGGCTTCATGCTGCAGCACTCCGACAACACGCTCGCCGAGGAATTCGGCCGTCTGCTCGCGTTGCGCACACACGCGCAGAACTCGCCGCAGGGCGCGGTCGATGCGGTCACCGCCGAACTGCGCGAGCTCGGCGTGCCGACCGAGGGCCTGCACATGGCCGATTGCTCGGGGCTTTCACCCGGTTCGCGCGTCACCGTGACGACGCTTGTGGATGTGCAGCAGCGCAACTTCACCGCCGGCGGGGCGGTGGCCGCCGCCGAGGGCCTCTCCGTGCCCGGGCTTGTCGGCACCGCCGTCGGGCGTCTCGCCAAAGACGACGCCGCCGGCCTGATGCGCGTCAAAACAGGCTCGCTCGGCGAAGTCACCTCCATGGCCGGCAACATCTCGCGCATCGACGGCGGTGCGCTCGCGTTCGCCGTCATCGTCAACAACCCCACCGACATCGGCAAGGCGCGCGAGGCGATCGACACGTTCATCGCCGGGCTCGCCGCATTGTGAGGCGCCGATGGCGTATTCCGCAGCGATGAAACAGGCGATCGGCGCCGTGCGCGAACAGCTCGCGGGCACCGGGTTCGGCTTGGCGGACAGCCGGTTCGCTCACCACGGCGTGCACAGCGTGGACCCGCACGCCCCGCTTGTGCTCGTGGCGTGCTCCGGCGGCCGCGATTCGCTTGCGCTCGCCGCCGTGGCGCATACCGTGGCTTCGGCATGGGGCATGCGGTGCGGCGCGGTCATCGTCGATCACGGCATGCAACCCGGTTCTGCGGTTGTGGCACAGCGCGCGGCCGCACAATGCGACCAGCTGGGCCTCGCGCCGGTGCTCGTGCGCACAGTGCATGTGCGCGTCGGCGGTGAGGGGGCGGAAGCGGCGGCACGTGACGCGCGCTATGAGGCGCTCGCCACAGCCGCCCGCGAGCTCGACGCGGCGGCCGTACTGCTCGCACACACGCGCGACGACCAAGCCGAAGGCGTGCTGATCGGACTGATCCGCACCGGTGGCGTCGACGCCGTCGCCGGCATGCCGGCACGGCAGACCGTGCATGGTGTGCGGTTCGTGCGCCCGTTGCTCGCGGTCTCGCGCGCACAGACGACCGCGATCTGCATGGATTTGGGCCTCGAGTGGTGGGACGACCCGACGAACGGCGATGCGTTCGCGCCCGACGAGCCACTGCCGGCAGACTATCCGCTTCGCTCGCGTGTGCGGCACACACTGCTGCCGTTCCTCAACAAATTCGCTGGGCGCGATATGGCGGAGCGCCTCGCGCAAGGCGCGCGCGTCGCCCGTCGTGACGTGGAGTGGCTCGACGAGTGCACAAGCCGTGTATTCGACGAATGCGTGCGGCTCGAGCGGCGGGGCGTCTCATGCGAGGCACGCATTGACGCCACGCGCCTCGCCACACAACCGCAGGCCTTGCGCTTTCGGGTGATCGCGCGCGTGCTCGCGATCTGCGCGCCCGGCAGCGGCACCGCGCATGTGGATGCGGTTGAGGCGCTCATCTCGCAATGGCACGGCCAAGGGCCGGTGCAGCTTCCCAGTAAACATTCAGCAAACCGCAAGAAACACGTCATTCGGGTGTGCGAAGATGTAACGCATGCGAATCGTCGACATTCAAGACAAGATTGACCATGAGCTGCTGAGCCATGATCAGATTATGGAGAAGATCAGCGAGGCGGCACAGCAGGCAAGTGAGGATTATGCGGGCCGGGTGCCCCTGCTCGTCTGCGTGCTCAAAGGTGCGGTGAACACCCTCACCGCATTCTCGCAGGCCATGTCCATCCCGCTCGAGATGGACTTCATGAGCTTGTCGAGCTACGGTTCCGGAACCTCCACGAGCGGCAAGGTCACCGTGCGGCAGGACCTGTCGACCGACGTGCGTGGCCGCGATGTGCTCATCGTCGAAGACATCGTCGATTCAGGTGTCACGTTGTCGTGGCTCGTCAACGAATTGAAGCGCCGCGGTGCGGCCTCTGTGGAGATTTTCGCGCTGCTGGAGAAACCCGCTCGCCATCAGGTGCAATTGGATGTGAAGTATAAGGGATTTGTGATTCCCGACGAGTTTGTAGTGGGATTCGGACTCGATTTTGACGAGGAATACCGGAACTTGGATTCCATCGCAGTCCTCAAACCCGAAGTGTATGAAGGAGAGCTTGCATGAGCGTTCCGCAAGGACCACAAAGCCCGCGCGGCAATGGGGGCAACCCATTCAGTCCGCGCGGCAACGGGAACAACCCCGACCAGAACAACCGGCGCAACCAGAACGCCGGCCCCGGCGGCCCCAAGGGCGTGATGCGCTCGCCGTGGCTGTGGGGCATCATCATCGTGCTGATGGTCGTGCTGCTGTTCCAGATGCTCAGCGGCAGGGGCCCACAGACGATCGACACCAAAGACGGCATGGACATCCTGACGAGTCAGGCTTCCGACGTGAAGTTCGCCAACATCGTCGACAACACGCGCCAGGTGCAGCTTGAGCTGAACAGCGACTACAAGAAGACCGACCCCGAGACCGGCAAGGAACGCAACTACGGCAAGGACGTGCAGTTCTACTACACGTACGCCCAAAGCGCGCAGGTGGTCAAGGCCGTGGAGAAGGCGAACCCGAAGAACGGGTGGACCGCCTCGATGAAAGAGACGAGCATGTGGACCTACATGCTCACCTCGATCCTGCCGTTCATCATCATCCTCGCGCTCTTCTGGTTCCTCATGAGCCGCATGGGCAGCGGCAGCGGCATGCTGGGCATGGGCGGCAAGAAGAACGCCGGCAAGCTGTCCGACGGCCAGATCCCCAAGACGAAGTTCTCCGACGTGGCCGGTGAGGAAGCCGCCGTGCAGGAGGTCGAGGAGATCAAGGACTTCCTGCAGGATCCGTCGAAGTACAAGGCGCTCGGCGCGCGCATCCCGCGCGGCGTGCTGCTCTATGGCCCTCCCGGCACCGGCAAGACGCTGCTCGCGCGCGCCATCGCCGGCGAGGCGGGCGTGCCGTTCTACTCGATGGCCGGCTCCGACTTCGTCGAGATGTTCGTCGGCCTCGGTGCCTCGCGTGTGCGTGACCTGTTCGACGAGGCGAAGAAGAACGCGCCGGCGATCATCTTCATCGACGAAATCGACGCCGTGGGCCGCAAGCGCGGCTCCGGCATGGGCGGCGGCCACGACGAACGCGAGCAGACGCTCAACCAGCTGCTCGTGGAGATGGACGGCTTCAACAACGACACGAACCTGATCATCATCGCCGCCACAAACCGCCCCGACGTGCTCGACCCCGCGCTGCTGCGCCCGGGCCGTTTCGACCGCCAGGTGGCTGTGGAAGCGCCTGATCTGGAAGGCCGTGAGGAGATTCTCAAGGTGCATGCCAAGGGCAAGCCGTTCGTGCCCGACATCGACCTGCACGCCATCGCCGTGCGCACGCCGGGCTTCACGGGCGCCGATCTGGCGAATGTGCTCAACGAAGCGGCGTTGCTGTGCGCCCGCGTTGGCGCCCAGCTCATCGACAACCGCGCGATCGACGAGGCGATCGACCGCGTGATGTCCGGCCCGCGCCGCCGTTCGAAGGGCATGGCGCTCGACGAGCTGCGCAACACCGCGTACCACGAAGGCGGCCATGCGCTTGTGGCCGCGGCGCTCAACAACACCGACCCGGTGACGAAGGTCACGATCCTGCCGCGCGGCCGCGCACTCGGCTACACGGCGGTCATGCCCACCGAGGACCGCTATTCGCAGTCCCGCAACGAGCTGCTCGACCAGATGGCCTACGCTATGGGCGGCCGCACCGCCGAGGAGATCGTGTTCCACGACCCGTCCACCGGCGCTTCGAACGACATCGAGAAGGCCACCAAGATTGCGCGCCGCATGGTCGGCGAGTTCGGATTCACCGACCAGCTGGGTGCGATCAAGTGGATCGACAGCGACGACGAGCAGGGCCTCGACGGCCTGCGCCCGCGCGAATACTCCGATGCCACGGCCCAGATGATCGACGAGCAGGTGATGAGCTTCGTGGAGACTGCGCACACCGAGGCGTGGCAGATCATCATGGACAACCGCGAGATCCTCGACGAGCTGGTGCGCCAGCTGCTCGTGAAGCAGACGCTCAACGAAAAGGAGCTCAAGGAGATCTTCGCGAACATCAAGAAGGCCCCGCAGCGCGAGGTCTGGCTGAGCAATCCGAACCGCCCCGATTCGGACAAGCCGCCGGTGCCGATCCCCGAGTCGCTCAAGCGGTCGGCGGGTCTGCCGCAGCAGTAGTGGGCACGCAGAGCCGCAACCGTATCGCAACGGGCCCGGCCGCATCACGCGGCCGGGCCCGTTGCAATACGGTGCGGGATCGGGGTGGTCCCAGACATACAGGTGTACACAGGGAGTGAGTATGGAGACGAATTCGGTGGCATTGCGCGGCGTGCGCGTAGAGCATGCACGCGTGGCGCAGATGCCGGGGGAACGGGCGGTGCATGTGGACGTGTGCTGCGCGCAGCCGCAGCGTAGTGCCCCAATCGATGAGCTGCTCGGCGCCGTTGTGGCGTACGTGCAGCAGGAGTCGGGTGAACCCGCCGCGCGCATCGCACACGCCGTGGCGGTGCGCATGGCGCAGCTTACCGAAAGTGCGGATGTGCAGGTGACGCTGCGTGTGGCGGGGGAAGGTGAAACGCCCGCATATGCCGGCGCGGAGTGGAACGTGCACGTGACCGACGCCGACGTGCAGCCGACCGACGACGCCACGCTCCCGGTGCGCACGGCGTGCCATGCGGCCGTCATCTCGCTCGAGAGCCGCGTGCCGAACGCCGCCGACGTGTTCCGCACAATGATCGTGGCGCTCGACGGCATACCGGGCAACCAGGTCGAAGGCATCTCGCCGCTCTACGCTGTGACCAACGCCGACGGGAGCGCCGGCCGTAGCGCCGTCGTCGCGTTGCAGACCACGATGAGCGCGGCCCAGCTTGAACGCGCGCTCACCGCGCTGCACGCCGCGCACGAGGGCGCCGTCACATGCCACGTCGTGCAGATGAGCGGCATCGGCGACGAGGAGCGCGCGGCGCTCGACACGGGCGACGCACAGCACCGCGCCGCCGTGCTCGCCCCGTGGATGGACATGGACCCGCAGGCCACGCTGCAAGGCGATCCGCTCGCGTTCCTGCTGGCTTCGGCGCCCGATGCCCCATTCGTCGGTATGGAGTCCGACCATTGGATTATCGGAGGCGAATAAATGAACGCACAACGTACACGCTGGTGGGAATACGCACTGGCGATCATTCTGGGCCTGCTCGCCGGCATCGGCATCGCCGTCATCGAATCGCACATGACCGTCTCACTGACCGGGGCGCCGTGGCCCGTGCCGGTCATCATGGTCATCATCGCGTTCATCGTGCTGTATTGCGCGTGGCAAGTGCACCGTTACGCCACGACCGAACCGCGCAAACGCGTGGGCATGAAGCGCATCGACCCGCAGCGGGCCGTCTATACGCTCGTCTTCGCGAAGACATTGGCGATCGCCGGCGCGCTGCTGCTCGGCTGGTATGGCGGTGAGATCATCATGACGCTCGGGCACCTCGACGCCACCTACTACCGTTCAATCGCCATCCAATGCGCGTTCGCGGCGGCGGCGAGCCTGTTCGACATGATCATCGGCATTGTGAGCGAAGGCCTGTGCCAGTTGCCGCCCACCGAAGGGCCGGAACACCCCAAGATGAAGGAACGGCGCCAACAGCAGGGAATCGCATAGCCGGCGCCGCGGGTACCGCGGTCAGGTCCGCTCAGTCCTGGTTGGGGGCAGGCTGCGGCACGCGCACCATCGCCTCCTGCACAATCGCGGCCACAAGCGTGCCGTCCTGCCGGTAGACCTTGGCGGTCGAAAGCCCGCGGCCATGACCCGCGGTCGGCGTGTCCTGCACATACAGATGCCATTGCGTCACATCCACGTCGCGGTACCACCACATGGAGTGGTCGATCGAGGCGAACGAGATGCCCGGCGTCATCACCGTCAACCCCGTGCGGCGCAGGATCGGTTCGAGCATGATCTGGTCACAGCCGAGCGCGAGCATGGCGCGGTGCATCGTCTGCGAGACGTCGCAGGAGCCGTCGGCGCGCATCCACACAAGCTGTTTGCCACTGTCCTCCTCGTGGCTGAGCTTGTCCGGACCGAGCAGGATCGGCTGCGAGATATAGCGGATGTCGAACGGTGAGTTGTATGCGTAGTACTTGGCGAAGCTTGATTTGTCCGCGAACGGCTCCATGAGTTCCTTGGAGCTCTTGAGTGATTCGGGATCGGGCACATCCGTGGGCATGGGGTCGGCATACTCCACGCCTTCCTGCCCCTTGGTCTGGAAACTCGCGATGGCGGTGAGGATCGACCCCTGCGATTGCGTCACATTCACGCGGCGCGAGGAGAACGAATGGCCGTCGCGCAGCGTCTCCACGTCGAACAGCAGGTCCTGATGGATGTCTCCCGGCGCGATGAAATACCCGTGGATCGAATGAGGCTCACGGTCGGGGGTCACCGTCTTCGACGCGGCGATGAGGGATTGCGCGATCACCTGCCCGCCGTAGACACGGCCGGTGGGGAAGTACATGCTTTCGCCGTTGATGTAGGTGTGGTCGCGGTATACGGAAGGCGAACCAAGGCTCAGCACGCTGATCAGGCGCTGCAGCGGGGTTCCGTTCTCGGTTGTCATGGCGGGCAGGTCCTTTCGAATCCAAAACAGCTGTGGTTGGGTTATGCTGTTGGCAGTCTATCGGGTCGGCGTTAAGAACAATGCGCGGAATGTTACGCTCGGCTGAAACACGGCACAACGCGATGTGGCGCACCACTGTGCAGTGGTGCGCCACATCAAGCCGTCGGTGTGTCCGCGCGCGGTCAGCGCGTGAGCTTGCGGTGCAGGCGGTGCGGACGGGCCGCGTCCTCGCCCAGACGCGCGATCTTGTTCTCCTGGTACGACTGGAAGTTGCCTTCGAACCAGTACCAGCGCGCCGGGTTCTCGTCGTCGCCCTCCCACGCGAGGATGTGTGTGGCGATGCGGTCGAGGAACCAACGGTCGTGCGAGATCACCACGGCGCAGCCGGGGAACTCGATCAGTGCGTTCTCGAGCGATTCGAGCGTCTCCACGTCCAGATCGTTCGTCGGCTCGTCGAGCAGCAGCAGGTTGCCACCCTGCTTCAGGGTCAACGCCAGGTTGAGGCGGTTGCGCTCGCCACCGGAAAGCACACCCGTGAGCTTCTGCTGGTCGGAGCCCTTGAACCCGAAACTCGCCACATAGGCGCGCGTCGGCACCTCCACGCCGCCGACCTCGATGAAGTCATTGCCGTCGGAGACCGCCTCCCACAGGTTCTTGTTGGGGTCAAGGCCGGCGCGGTTCTGGTCCACGTAGCTGATCTTGACCGTCTCGCCGATCTTGAGGTCGCCGCTCGTGAGCGGTTCGAGGCCCACGATCGTCTTGAACAGCGTGGACTTGCCCACGCCGTTGGGGCCGATCACGCCCACGATGCCGTTGCGCGGCAGCGTGAAGCTCAGGTCGTCGATGAGCACGCGGTCGCCGAAGGCCTTGTGGATATGTTCGGCCTCGAGCACCGTGGAGCCCAGGCGCGGTCCCGGCGGGATCTGGATCTCGGAGAAGTCGAGCTTCTTGGAGTTGCGTGCCTCCTGCTCCATCTGGTCGTAGCGTTCCAGACGGGCCTTGTTCTTGGCTTGGCGGGCCTTCGGTGACGAGCGCACCCAGTCGAGTTCGTTCTTGAGGCGCTTGGCGAGTTTGGCGTCCTTGGCGCCCTGGATCTCCATACGCTTCGCCTTCGTCTCCAAGTATGTGGTGTAGTTGCCCTTGTACGGGTAGAGCTGGCCGCGATCCACCTCGCAGATCCACTCCGCCACATTGTCCATGAAGTAACGGTCGTGGGTCACGGCGATCACGGCGCCGGGGTACTGGTGCAGGAACTTCTCGAGCCACAGGATCGATTCGGCGTCCAAGTGGTTGGTGGGCTCGTCGAGCAGCAGCAGATCGGGGGCCTCAAGCAGCAGCTTGCACAACGCCACGCGGCGGCGTTCGCCACCGGAGCACACGGAGACCGGGGTGTCGGGGTCGGGGCACTGCAGTGCGTCCATCGCCTGTTCGAGCTGCGAGTCGAGGTCCCAGCCGTTGGCTGCGTCGATCTCGGTCTGCAGCTTGCCCATCTCTTCCATGAGCGAGTCGAAGTCGGCGTCCGGGTTCGCCATCTCCTCGCCGATCTCGTTGAAGCGCGCGACCTTCTGCGCGACGTCGCCGAACGCCATCTTGATGTTCTCGCCCACGGTCTTGTCGTCGTCGAGCGGCGGCTCCTGCTGCAGGATGCCCACGGAGAAGCCCGGGGTCAGCGTCGCCTCGCCGTTGCTGACGGTGTCGAGGCCCGCCATGATTTTGAGCAGTGTGGACTTGCCCATGCCGTTGGGGCCGACCACACCGATTTTCGCGCCCGGCAGGAAGCTCAGCGTGACGTTGTCGAGAATCACGCGGTCTCCGTAAGCCTTACGGGCGTTGATCATCTGATAGATAAACTCAGCCAAAGTTGGTTCCGTTCTCTGTTGGATTGCTTCCTACATGGAAGCGGGCATACATACATCGCCCATTATTCCAAAAGAGGTCTACAGCGTCCACCATCGCACTCAAAGACGTATCCCGGACATAAGCGCAGTCTGACGTCGAGTCGAATCAGCGCGCCGCTGTGGCCCGATGGCGTTGTTTATGCCAATGTCTCAGCGGTAACATGGATATGCTTCAGATTCGGAATACTTACGATGATTATCGGAGCACGGAAGGTGTGGGATTGGCTCGTGTATTTCTTGCTCGGTTAGGCGCAATAGGCATGGTTGTTTGTCTTGCCTGCGGACTGCTTGCTGAGTGTGCTCCAGTGGGATGGATTCGGACAACGGCGTGGAAGGACAGCGCATTGCATCGTCCATGTCGGACCATGTGCAGTTGTTACTGGACCTGAATCAGAAGAACCTTGACGGACAGATAGGCGGTACGCCCATGGTGAGCATCAGGTGGCCATCCTGAAACGAGCACTGGCGGCCGGGGGAAGGGTTAGCCGGGCCGACTACGAGCAGGCATGGGTGAGCTACCGTCAATGCATCGTCAACAAAGGGTATGCTGCGCCGCCGATTATGAAGGTCGGTGAGTTCTACCAAGCACAATGGTCAATGGTATCTGTTGAAGGGCAGGAGGCGCGGGAGGAAAAACTGCGTGAGGATGACATGGCATGCGGCATAGCGGAGATGCTGAACGTGAACGAGGTATATCAACGCCAGAATTCGAACCCGAACCTATATCGGAATCCATCGGAGGGTGTGGTGGATTGCCTGCACCGCAACAATCTGGTGAAGACCTCGTACACTGCGAAGGAATACGATGAGGAGAACCGCAGATTCGACAAATACTGGAATGATCGCCGTATGGGACGTGCTCCTACTATCGCCGAGACGCACGGGCGTTTCAGTTTTGATTACAGCGATGTTGAAGCGGCCACGTGTCTGGCGAACAATCATGAGGCCATGGATGTTCAGGAATACAAACCGCCGGAATGGAAGCCATTCGGATAGGGGGGCGGAGATGGATGGCTCTCGCGATGGGGACCATCACAGAGACCATCCATCATCCGGATAGGAGCTAGTTGTTGGAGGGGAGCACGGCATCGAGCGCCTGTTTGACGTCCGCGATGATGTCCGCAGCGTTTTCGATGCCGCAGCTCAGACGCACCAGGTCGATGCCGACGCCCGCCTCTTCGAGCTGCTGTTCGGTCAGCTGGCGGTGCGTCGTGCCCGCCGGGTACAGCACACAGCTGCGCGCGTCGGCCACGTGCGTGGCGATCGAGATCATCTTGAGGTGGTCGAGGAACGCCGAGACCGTCTCACGGCCGCCGGGCACGCCGAACGCGATCACACCGCACGTGCCGTTGGGCATGTACTTCTCGGCGAGCGCATGGTAGCGGTCATCCGGCAGGCCAGGGAAGCTGACCCACGAGATGCGCGGATCGGCCTCGAGGAACTCGGCCACGGCCAGTGCGTTCGCGCAGTGGCGCTCCATGCGCACGCCCAGGGATTCAAGGTGCATGCCCATGATCCACGAGTTGATCGGCGCCGGGGTGGAGCCGAAGTCGCGCATGAGCTGCGCGGTGGCCTTGGTGATGAACGCGGCCTTGCCGAAGTCCTTGGCGTACACCACGCCGTGGTACGAATCGTCGGGGGTCGTCAGTCCCGGGAATTTCTCGGCGTGCGCCAGCCAATCGAAATTGCCGGAGTCCACAATCGCGCCGCCGACGCATGAGCCGTGGCCGTCCATGTATTTGGTCGTCGCGTGCGTCACGATGTCCACGCCGAATTCGATCGGGCGACAGTTGATCGGCGTGGGGAACGTGTTGTCGACGATGAGCGGCACGCCGTGGCGGTGCGCAGCCTCGGCGAACTTCTCGAAGTCGAGCACGATGAGCGCGGGATTGGCGATCGACTCGCCGAACACGGCCTTCGTGTTCGACTGGAACGCCGCTTCGAGTTCCTCTTCGGAACAGTCTGGGCTCACGAAGGTGCAGGTGATGCCCATTTTGCGCATCGTCACGTTGATGAGGTTGAACGTGCCGCCGTAGATGGCGCTCGAGGCGACGATGTGGTCGCCTTCGTTGCAGATGTTGAACAGCGCGAAGAAGTTGGCCGCCTGGCCGGACGAGGTGAGCATGGCCGCGACGCCGCCTTCCATCTCGCAGATCTTGGCGGCCACGGTGTCGTTCGTGGGGTTCTGCAGGCGCGTGTAGAAGTAACCGCTTTCGGAAAGGTCGAAGAGTCGGCTCATCTGCTCGCTCGAGGTGTATTTGAACGTCGTCGCCTGGATGATCGGCGGCGTGCGCGATTCGCCGTTGCCCGGCTGGTAGCCGCCCTGCACGCAGATGGTGTCAACATGTTCGCTCATGGATTCGTCTCCTCAACGGTCGGCCGCCCATGCGCGGGCGGCGTGGATGCCTGTGTGTGGTATTACACCACACACAGGCATGCCGCCGGCGTGCATGTCCGCATAGTGCGGCGGGTCAGTCCGCCGAGATGCTGCAGTGGCCGTCGTGCACGAGCTGCGCGGCGGTGTCGGAGGCGTCGGTCATCGTATACCATGGCGCGTTTTGCGCGCCCGAGTTCAGCACGTCGCGTTCCGCGCCGAAGTACAGGGTGGCGTAGCTGTTGGTGAGCGCCTCGTGATCCACGCGTAGTGCAGGGGCCGTGGTGCCGCAGATGCGGTAGATCATCGCGTGCGCCAGCTCGTGTTTCACGGCGTTCGGGTAGTACGATCCCGTCACGTCGTACGTCCAGTTGCGGGAGTTCTGGTTGATGTAGATGAGGTTCGGGGTGGCGGAGCAGAACGCGCCCAATGTGGTCTCGTCGGCAAGGCGCGTGGAGCCGGAGCAGTGGTCGTAGACCGACTTGAAGTCGTAGGTCGGGCTCAGCCCCACCGAGGCGATGAGCTGTTCGCCGGCGGCGAGGTAAGTGCCATCGGATCCCATCGCAATCGGTATGGCCTTGATCTTCTGCTCCCAGTCCGCGGTGAGCGTGGGGATGTCCGGCTGGGAAGACTTGAGGTCGAAGGCCCCCGTGTACAGGTCGCGCACATTGCCCTCGGAATCCCGCAGCGTGGCGTGGATGCCAAGGTCTTCGCCGTGCAGGAACTTCTGTTCCAATTCGTTGAGTGCGGTGGTCTGTGCGTTGTAATAGATGTCGATCTCGTTGGGGTCGGTCGTGGTGCGCTCGCCGGAGGCTTCGAGCTCCTGTTCGGCAGTGAGGAGGTATTTGAGCCATGCGCCGTAATACTCCACGCCCCGGTCGCTCAGTTCGGGCAGCAGCTTGATCGCGTCGTCGGGGGATTTGCTGTTGTATTCGCTGGATTTGCCCTCGAGCAGCTGCTTGTATTGCGTATAGCTGTCGGCTTCGGAGAACCGGTAGACCTTCTGGTCCTTCACCGTGCCGTCGTCGTTGAGGTAGTCCTCCGGCTCGTAGCCGCGTGCGCGCAGGTCCTCGAGCGCGCTCTGGGCGTAGTCGTCCGTGTCCATCGTCTGGTGCGCCGCGCGCCCGGCCGAGGAGACGACCGTGCCGATGCCGAAGAAGACAAGGAGCAGCAGCACCATAACGCCGGCGATGACGCCGATCACCACGGCGCCGGTGTGCTTGCGCGCCACGGTCGGCGCACCGGCGGCGCGGGGATCCATGGTGCTGGGCCCCATGGGGTAGCCCGGCCTGCTGTTCGCTCCCCATGTGGGGTACGGCGTGGTCTGGTATGGGGTGCCGGAGGTGAACGGATTGTGTGCGCTGGGATGCGCGCCTGGCATCGTGCCGGTGGCTGGCGCGGGGTAGACCGGCGTGTGGGGAGAGTGTGGTGAACTTTGTGGTGGGGCCCCGTACGGCGTTGTGGCGGGTGTTTGCGCGGCGGGTGTCTGCGCAGTGGGGCCTGTGGGGAAGGAGATCGGCGTCGGGCCGGGATGCGGCTGCTGCATCGGTTGGGGTGCCTGTGGTCGTGCATGCTGCTGGTACTGGTGTGGTGAGTTGGTGTTTGGCCCGCTCATCAATCCCCCTTGCTTGTGGTCGGCCGTTCGGCCATGGGCGTGCTCGGCGATGTGCGCCACATCGTAACAAAACCGGACTGCGGGGTTGTGCGCTTGTTCACGTTTTCCACCGCTTTCAGCGATGCGCGTAGCGCCGCCGGACGCGGCGCGGAGGACGGGCGGTAGTGTGAACAGTAGCGGTGCAGGCCATCCACGCCTCGCACCAGTCTGAACAGGAGTGATTCATGAAGACATCGGTGATGGTGTTCCATCCGAACATCGCGCGCTCGCGCATCAACGCGGCGCTCATGGAGCGCGCGCAGAACGAACCGGAGCTCGACCTGGTGGTGCGTGACATGTATGCGCTGTACCCGGATTTCCATATCAATGTGGAAGAGGAGCAACGTGTGGCCGATGGCGCGGACCGCCTGGTGTTCCAGTTCCCGTTCTACTGGTACAGCGCGCCCGCGCTGATGAAGCAGTGGGAGGATGAGGTGCTCAGCTCCGGTTGGGCATATGGGCCGGACGCGCGCATCGCCGGCAAGCGCATGATGCTCGCGGTCAGTACCGGCGGTCTGCAAGACACCTATTCGGTCGAGGGCAAGCACCACGCCGCCATGAGCGAACTGCTGCTGCCGTACCGCATCATGGCGCAGTATCTGGGTCTGGAGTTCGAGGAACCGTTCATTGTGCACGGCGCCTATGCGCCCGACCTCGACGACGGCGCGCTCGCCGCCGTATCACGGGAGTATGTTGCCCGTCTGCGCTGATTGATGCGTTTCCCCGGTATTGTTTTCTGCGCCCGGCGCGTCGTGGCGCAGTGAAAACCCAATGATTGCAAGGCGACACGCCATCTTCGGTTTTATAGTTAGACGATTTGACAAAGCGCCCGGACTTCGTTTACACTCTCTTTGTAAGACGAATGAACAATAGTTCGTCACAACGCACGATCAACAAAGGAGTGATCCATGGGACTGTGGGATATCGACAAGATCGAGTACGTCGGCCGCGGCAACGGCCCGGTCGAGGGACTCGGCTTCCAGTATTATGACGCCGACAAAGTGGTTGCCGGCAAGAAGATGAAGGACTGGCTGCGTTTCGGCGTCGCATGGTGGCACACCTTCGACGCGCCGCTCACCGACCCCTTCGGTGACGGCACCGCCCAGCGCCCGTGGGACGGCAAGTACTCCGACCCGATGGACAACGCGCTCGCCAAGGTGGACTACGCGTTCGAGTTCTTCACCAAGCTCGGCGCCGAGTACTTCTGCTTCCATGACCGCGACATTGCCCCGGAAGGCGATACGCTCCGCGAGACGAACGCCAACCTCGACCGCGTGGTCGACAAGATCGAGGAGAACATGCAGTCCACTGGCGTGAAGCTGCTGTGGAACACCTCGTCGCTCTTCACCAACCCGCGTTTCGTCGCCGGCGCATCCACCTCGCCGTTCGCTGACGTCTACGCCTATGCCGCCGCTCAGCTCAAGCACTCGCTCGAAATCGGCAAGCGTCTGGGCGCTGAGAACTATGTGTTCTGGGGTGGCCGCGAAGGCTACGAGAACCTGTGGATCACCGACATGAAGCGCGAGCAGGAGCACATGGCGAAGTTCTTCCACATGTGCGCCGACTACGCCAAGCAGATCGGCATGGACGCCCAGTTCCTCATCGAGCCGAAGGCCAAGGAACCGACGACGCACCAGTACGACTTCGACGCGGCCACGGCATGCAACTTCCTGCGCGCCTATGACCTGATCGACGTCTTCAAGCTTAACCTCGAAGGCAACCACGCGAACCTCGCCGGCCACACCTACCAGCACGAGATCCGTGTCGCGCGTGACAACGGCGTGCTCGGTTCGCTCGACGCCAACCAGGGCGACATGCTGCTTGGCTGGGATCTCGACGAGTTCCCGACCAACCTGTACGAGACCACCTCCGTGATGTGGGAAGTGCTCGACGAAGGCCAGATCGGCCCTCACGGCGGCCTCAACTTCGACGCCAAGCCGCGCCGCACCTCGTTCAGCGCCGAAGACCTGTTCCGCGCGCACATCGCCGGCATGGACACGTTCGCCGCCGGCCTGCTCGTGGCGGACAAGATGCATCAGGACAAGTACATCGAGGACCTCGTGGCCAACCGTTACGGCTCCTACGATTCGGGCATCGGCAAGTCGATCGACGATGGCACCGCGACCCTCGAATCGCTCAACGACTACGCCATCGACATGCCGCAGTCCGAGATCATCGCATCCACGCACCCCGATCACCTCGAGGACGTGAAGGCGACCATCAACAACTACATCATCGACGCCCTGGCCAACGCCTGACGTCACGCGGTCCGGCTGTCTGCCGCATGGACGGCCGGACCGTCCATCCAACCTCTGCGGTGCGCGGCATATGCAATGCACGCCGTATGGCATATGCCGCCAGTATTCTTCCTTTCCTTCCTTCCAATGAATCGCCGCCTGTTCTTTCCTTTCCTCTGCAGGCGCGATGCAGGCCCAGGGCCATCGGGCCACACCGTGCACCCATACGCTCCGCGCGCATCCTTCCCATCAAACACACCGCGGGGGGCACGGCGGTTCCCGGCGGCCCATGGGCTTTTTCCATACGGGCGGCACGACGGTGTGTTCGCCCTTTTGCTTGCGCAAGGCGCATGGCGCACCGCCGAACCGCCCTTATACCCTCCGGCCATGCTGCCGAACCGAATGTACTGATATGACCGACCACTACCGATATGGAGGACCGCGATGACCGCAACGACCGCGACCATGGACATCACCAATCCCGTACTGCGGGGCATGTACCCCGACCCAAGCTGGATGTGGGACGAGCGCGAGGAGCGCGTGGCCCTGGTGAATTCCTCATTCGAACTGGTGCCGGGACTGCCGATCCATGTCTCGGACGATATCGCGAACTGGGAGCTTGCTGTGAACGCCGTCGACGAGGCGATGGCGCAACGGCTGCTGATCCCCTTCGTGCTTGATTCTGGGGGATTGTATGCGCCGACATTGCGCATGATCCGCGGGAAGTACGTGATCGCATGCACCGTCGCCCGCATCGATCTGGACGCGGCCGCCGCAGCTGGGGTCGCCCCGGAGTCGATCGAGGCGGCCCGCGCGAGCCAGGGCAACTTCATCATCGAAGCCGATGCGCTTGGGGGGCCATGGCGCGGCCCGTACTGGATCGAGGGCGCCGAGGGGATCGATCCAGACATCTTCGAGGACCTTGACGGCTCCGTGTACTGGACGCAGACAAGGCCGGCCGTACGCCCGCGCTGGGAGGGGCAGACCGAGGTGTGGACCCAGCGGATCGACCCGGAGACGTGGCGGCTGTGCGCGTCGCATGACGCAGACGGTGACTATGGCAAGACGGTTCTCTGGACGGGATATGGCGTGGAGGCGGTGTGGGCCGAAGGACCGCACCTGTACCGCATCGGCGATTGGGTGTATCTGATGACCGCAGAAGGCGGCACAAGCTTCGACCACAGCGAGATGACCATGCGCACGTGGGCCCCCGACGGGCTCGGACCGGCGATCGAATCCCTGCAGGGCCAAGCGCACGCGGACGGGACCGAGCCGCGCGCGCCGCGTACCGACGAACGGTCGGTTGTGGGGCGGTATGCGCGACTGTTCCATCCGTGCAAGAAGAATCCGTTCCTGACACACAGGCATCTGGGTTTGGAGGAGCGCGTGCAGTGTGTGGGCCATGCCGATCTGCTGCATCATCCACGGCTTGGCTGGTGGGTCGCGTGCCTGGGTTCGCGCGAGACCCCCACCGCGGACCATGGGGCGCTCAGTTTCCTGGGCAGGGAGACCTTTGTGGCACCTGTCGACTGGCAGCACGATCCGGCGCAATGGTCGCTGGAATCCAATGGGCCCGCGCAAAGGCGGACCGATGACCCGGGCTGGCCGATACTCGCCGGGGGAGCGGGGCGTCTGGCGCAGACATTGCGCATCGATGCAGCGGACGGAACCCTGCTCGATATGTGCATCGGTCCTTGCGAATCGCAGGCTGTCGTCGATGCGCGCATGCCTTTTGCCGTCGGCGAGGGCGAAGCCGCTGCCGTGCGCGCGGATGGCGTGGTATACCGGCGTATGCCTGAAGACAGATGCGTCGTGCTGTGCCCACAGCGTGGTACGGTGCGCATCCGGCAGGACGGTCGCCATACACTGAGTTTGGCGACCGATGGGGCGTCGGTGCAGTGGGCGCTCGGCGAGGGGACGGAGCGCAGGGAGGGCATGGTGCCGATCCCCGAGGGGGAGCCGGGATCGGTTATGCTCGTCTTCGACAAAGGCATGGCACGTGTGGTCGTGGCGCAGTCCGCGGAACAGGCATGGACGGCGCCGGCCGTCGAGGTGATCGACGTGGCGCCGCTGAGCACCGAATGGTCCGGCGGCTTTGTGGGGTGCCTCGTCGGTTGTGAGGCGTAGGCGGCGGCGACTTAAGTGGATGGCTGGGCCGCTGTTGCGGCGGCCTTGGCCGGCTTGCCGTGCACCAGCCGCTGCCGTTTGCGCAGCAGCATCGCGAAATTGCCGAGCACCGGTATGAGCAGTCCGCATACCATGCCGATGTCGGAGGCGTGCTGGGCCGCCATCAGCGCGCCTCCGACGCCAAGCGGGCCGTGCTGCCGCGCACGACGAGCGTCGTCGGGAGGATCACATGGTGTTGCGTGGGGCGTCCCTCCGCCGTGTCGATGAGCATGCGCGTCGAGACCGCCGCCATGTCGTGCAATGGCTGGCGCACCGTGGTGAGCGCCGGACCCAGGAACGCGGAAGTCTGCACGTCGTCGAACCCGACCACCGAAAGGTCTTCGGGGATGCGCAGCCGGTTCTGCCGAGCGGCCTCATAGACGCCCATCGCCTGCAGGTCGCTGCCGGCGAAGATCGCGGTGGGGCGGTTCGGGTTCTCCAGCAACGCCATCGCCTGCGCATAGCCGCCTTCGGTCGTGAAATCGCCTTCCGTCACCAGTTCGGGGTCCAGTGCGATGCCCTGCTCGGCGAGCGCCGACGTGTAGCCGTCGAGCCTTGCGCGCGAACACATCATCTCTTCGGGGCCAGTGATGATGCCGATGCGCGTGTGGCCCAGCGCGAGCAAGTGACGCGTCGCGAGCACGCCGCCGGCCCAGTTGTCCGCTTGCACGGAGAAGTCGTCGTTCGACGGCTCGCCCGAAGGGTCGAAGATGACGTAGGGGATGCCATTGGCCTGTAATTTGGCTTTTTCGCTTTCAGTGAGATTGGCGAAGATGAAGATGACGCCGAATGGCCTGCGCCGCAACATCCCGGTGATCCAGTCGTCGTCGGGGTGTTGGCGTGTGCCACTTTCCGTTGTAATGACGCTGATGTCGGGGGAGCGCCTTGTCTCACGCAGCACGCCGCGCAGCACTTCGAGAGCCCAGATTGTGTCGAGGTCCTGGAAGACCACTTCGATGTACCGTTGGCCGGCGGTTTTCTGTCCGCGGCGCTGGTAGCCCGAGGCTTTGAGCGCCCGGTCGATGGCTGTGCGGGCTTCGGCCGATATGTCGGAGCGGCCATTGAGCGCCTTGGAGACAGTCGCCAATGAGTAGCCGGTGTTCTTCGCGATGTCCGCCAATCTGACTTTGGATTCCGACATATGGAGCTCCTTTGCCGCCAATGAATGGGTGTGATACTATCTGCCATAATAGCGAAAGTTTCGAACCTTTGCAAACGAAATGAGACGTTTGCTGTGAAAACGGCGGGCGAATGTATACAGAATTACGCGAAACGCCGAAAACACACTTTGTTTGACTATTTGACAAAGTAGGTTTACGATAGTTTCTAACGAAAACAACGTAAGTTTTCGGAACCATCATCAGCCGCATGGCACCCGGTCCAACGATGGAACGGGCGATCTAGGAGGAATAACATGAAGGTCAAGTCAGTATTCGCCGCAGTGGTCGCGGCTGCGACCATCGTTGGTGTGTCCGCGTGCGGAGGTGGCTCCGGCACCAACGCAGACGGCAAGACCGAAGTCGTGGTGTGGATGAACTCCACCACGGGCGACGGCAAGAAGTTCTGGGAGGACGCCGCCAAGGCGTTCGAGGACAAGAACCCGAACGTGGACATCAAGGTCGAGGCCATCCAGAACGAAGACATGGACGGCAAGCTCCAGACAGCGCTGCAGGATCCGTCGTCCGCGCCGGACGTGTTCCTGGCGCGAGGTGGCCAGAAGTTGCGCGATGTGGTGGAGGCCGGCCAGGTCATGGATCTGACCGACAAGATCTCCGATCAGGTTAAGACGCAGATGAAGACAGCGCTCGACACCACCACGATCGACGGCAAGGTCTATGGCGTGCCCCAAGCGGTGCTGCCTGGCGGCATCTGGTATTCGAAGGATCTGTTCAAGAAGGCCGGCATCGCCGAGACCCCCAAGACATGGGACGAATTCGCCACCGCCGTCAAGAAGCTCAAGGATGCCGGCATCACGCCGATCGCTCTGGGCGGCAAGGACGCTTGGCCGGCGGCGCACTGGTACTACTGGTTCGCGTTGCGCGAATGCTCGCAGGCGGCGTTTGACGAGGCCTCGAGCGACATGAAGTTCACGAACGAATGCTGGGTCAAGGCCGGTGACGACGTCAAGAGCCTGCTCGACCTCGATGGCTTCAACGAGGGCTTCCTGACCACATCCGCGCAGCAGGGCGCAAGCTCGTCGGCGGGCCTGCTCGCCAACCACATGGCCGCGATGGAGCTTATGGGCGGCTGGGAGCCTGGCGTTGTGCGTGACCTGACCCCTGACAAGAAGGACATGGCCGACCTTGGCTACTTCACATTCCCTGAGATGGAGGGTGGCGAAGGCGACCCGACGGCCATGCTCGCCGGTGCCGATGGCATGTCGGTCGGCGCATGGGCCCCGCAGGAGGCCGTGGACTTCCTCAACTTCATTTCCGAAAAGGAATGGCAGGAAAAGTACGCTGAGGCGTTCGTCACGATTCCCGCGGCGAAGAACGCGCAGTCCGTCGTCACGAACGAAGCCCTCAAGCAGGTGCTCAAGGTCTATGATGAGGCCTCCTCGGTCTCGCTGTGGCTCGACACGGTCTTCGGGCAGAACGTCGGCAACGCGCTCAACGAAGGCGTGGTCAACATGATGGCCGGCAAGGGCAATGCCGAAGACATCGTCAAGGGCATCGAGGCGGCCGCCAGCAAGGGCTGACGACGCTTCCCGGGGCCGGGCCTGAAAGGCCCGGCCCCTGTTTCACCAACGCAGTCATCATCTAGAGGAGTAAGCCATGTCAGTCGCAACCAGCATGCGGGCCAAGCGCGCCGGCCGCTCGCACAGCGACAAATTCCGCCAGCGCTTTGAAATGGGCGTCCTGTCCGTGCCCGCGCTCATCATGTTCGTCGGATTCGTGATCCTGCCCGTGTTCATGGCGGCCTATTACGGGTTCTACAAGTGGAAAGGCTTCGGCAAGCCCAATGTCAACGGCCAGTTCGTGGGGCTCGACAACTACCGCATCATTCTCACCGACCCCAACTTCCAGCAGGCGCTTGGCCACACGCTGTTCATCGCGGTCATGTCGCTCATCATCCAGGGGCCGCTCGCTATCCTGTTCGCCCTGCTGCTCAACCAGAAATTCAAAGGGCGCGGCCTCATCCGCACGCTCATCTTCGTGCCGTACGTGGTCTCCGAAGTCATCATCGGCACCGGTTGGAGCCTCATGCTGCAGCCGAACGGCGCGGTCAACGCGGTCATGAAGAACCTCGGGTTGAAAGGCGTGGACTGGATCGCCAACCCCAAGATCGCCATCTGGACCCTCATGTTCATCATCTCGTGGAAGTACATCGGTTTCGCCGTCATCCTCATGATCGCCGGCATGCAGGCCATCCCCGAAGAGCTCTATGAGGCGGCGCGCGTGGATGGTGCCGGCTTCTGGCGCCAGCAGTGGAGCATCACGCTGCCGCTTCTGGCCCCCACGATCCGCATGTGGGCCTTCATGTCGATCATCGGCTCGCTGCAGCTGTTCGACCTCGTCTACATCATCTGGGGCCAGTACGTCTCGTCCACGGCCGGCACCTCCACCATGGCCACCTACATGGTCAGGGAAGGCCGCCTGGCCAACAACTACGGTTATGGCTCCGCTGTCGCCGTCGTCATCTTCATCATCTCGCTCGTCATCGCCCTGCTGTACCAGCGCTTCGTACTCAACCGCGACCTCGCCGGTGCGGTGGAGAAGCGCGAACGCAAGCAGCTCGAACGCCGCATGAAGAAGCGCGAGCGCGAGCAGATGGGTCACGACGAGATCGAAAACGCAATCGCCCCGAAGAACGCTTCCATGGAGGTGGCACTATCATGACGTACACAGGTGAACGCATCGAACGCACCCTGCTGTTCGGCAAGCGCAAGCGCAAGAACGATCCATACGCATATCACAAGTCGGCGAAGACGCCGTGGGGCAATCCGATTGTCTACATCCTCTCGCTGCTCCTTGTGCTGATCTGCGTCGTGCCGGTCCTGTACATCATCCTCGGTGGCTTCCGCACGAACTCGCAGATCACGCGCGACCCTGCCGGCATGCCGAATCCTTGGAACTTCGGCAACTACGCGACCGTCGTCAGCTCGAGCACCTTCTGGGTCGAGCTCGTCAACTCGCTGATTGTCTCCGTGGGCACCATGGTCGGCGTCGTCGTGCTCGCGCTCATGGTGAGCTTCGTGATCGCGCGCTACCGCTTCCGCTTCAGCCGCATGCTCTACACGCTGTTCTCTGCGGGCATGATGTTCCCGATCACCGTAGCGATTACGCCGTTGTACCTGCTGCTGCGCAACCTGCACCTGATCAACAGCCAGCTCGGCATCATCCTGCCGCAGATCGCGTTCGGCCTGCCGCAGGCGATCATCATCCTCGTGCCGTTCCTGCAGTCGATCCCGATGGAGCTCGAAGAGGCGGCGCAGCTCGACGGCTGTTCGAGGCTCGGCTTCTTCGCCCGTATGGTGCTGCCGTTGAGCGGCCCCGGCGTGGCCACCATCGCGATCCTTTCGTTCGTGGCCAGCTGGAACGCCTACATGCTCCCGCTGTTCCTGCTCAACGACTCCACGAAGTACACGCTGCCGCTGGGCGTGCAGATGTTCAGCTCGCAGCATTCGGTCGACACCGCGCAGGTGCTTGCCTTCACATCGCTTTCGATGATCCCGGCGCTCATCTGCTTCACGATCTTCCAGAAGAAGATCGTCGGTGGCCTCGCCGGCGCGGTCAAGGGCTGAGTTAAGACACCGCGCGCACAACACGAAGCACGGCGGCCCGATCAACCATTGGGCCGCCGTTTCCCTTAAGGAGATCGTTATGAAGATCGAAAACCCGGTACTGCCCGGATTCAACGCCGATCCGTCGATGATCAGGGTCGGAGACACCTACTACATTGCGAATTCCACATTCGAATGGTGGCCTGGCGTACGTCTGCATGAGTCGAAGGACATGGTGCACTGGCGTCTGTTGCCAAGCCCGCTGAACCGTCGTTCGCAGATCGATATGCGCGGCAACCCGTCCTCCGGCGGCGTGTGGGCTCCCGACCTGTCCTATGCGGACGGCAAGTTCTGGCTTGTCTATGCGGATGTCAAGGTGGTCAACGGCGCGTTCAAGGACTGCACGAACTACCTCGTGACCGCCGAAGACATCCACGGGCCGTGGAGCGAACCCGTGCGGCTCAATGGCGTGGGGTTCGACGCGAGCCTGTTCCACGACGACGACGGGCGCAAATACCTTGTGCAGCAGACATGGGACTTCCGCGAATACCACAACCCGTTCAACGGCATCACGCTCACCGAATTCGATGTGCCCACGATGCGCCTCAAGCCCGAAACGGCGTGCACCATCTGGGGCGGCACCGACGTGAAGCTCGTCGAGGGCCCGCATCTGTACAAGATCGATGGCCTGTACTACCTGTTCTGCGCGGAAGGCGGCACCGTCTGGACCCACCAGGAGGTCGTGGCCCGCTCGGCCACACTCGAGGCCCATTCGTTCGAAGGCAGCCCGCTCAACCCGTTCCTCACGAATTTCGACACCCCACGCAACTATCTGCAGAAGCAGGGGCATGGCGCGCTCGTGAGCACGCCCGGCGGCGAATGGTATTACGCGTCGCTGTGCGCACGGCCCTGGCACCATGAGAACGAGTCGTTCACCGACCCGCGCGGCTGGTGCACGCTGGGGCGCGAGACCTCGATCCAAAAGGTGGAGTGGAACGCAGACGGCTGGCCCTACATCGTCGGCGGCCATGGCGGCGAACGGTTCGTCGACGCCCCCGCCGACGCGGTGGAGGACACCGGTGCCCCCACGTCGCGGGACCAGCACGACGATTTCACCGCGCCCACGCTCGGCGGCGACTGGAACACGCTGCGTGTGCCATTCGATGAGCGCATGGGGTCGGTCGGCGGCGGCGCGCTCACCTTGCGCGGCCAAGGGTCGTTGTGCAACCTGTTCGACCTTTCGCTTGTGGCACGCCGTTGGCAGGCCTTCGCGTTCGACGCCTCGGTGGGGGCGCGCTTCGACCCGCGCAACTACAACCAGATGGCCGGCCTGACGAACTACTACAACGACCTGTGCTGGTCGTGGGCCTTCGTGACGTGGGATGAGCGGCGCGCATGCCGGGTGATCGAAGTGGCGCAGAACGACTTCAACGCCTACACCTCGTTCCTGCGTGACAACGCCGTGCCGGTGCCGGACGACGTGCAGACGGTGTGGCTGCGCACGCGCTTGCGCACGCAGACCTACACCTATGACTACTCGTTCGACGGCGAGCATTGGCGGAACCTCGGTGTGGAGCTTGACGCCAAGATCCTTTCGGACGACTACGTGAACCAGCGCTACGGCGGCTTCTTCACCGGCGCGTTCGTGGGGCTTGCGGCGGTTGACCTTTCCGGATACAGCGCCGAAGCCGATTTCGTCGACTTCGAGTACCGCGAACTGCCGGCCGCATAGGGCTGCCGGGCGTGAGGACCCATACGGGGCGCCACCTGTTTGCATGCAGGTGGCGCCCCTGTTTTTTGTATTTCGGCTGAGGAGGAGCGTTTTCCTTGCGGGCAGCGGGTATCGCCCGCGGTATCAGGCCCCTCGCGGCCCCTGATACCTGCCCGTTCCAAAGAAAATGCTCCCTCCCAGCCGAATTCTGCTGGGAGGGAGCATTATGGCGCTTGTAGGTCAGCCGCGGGCCTGCACGTAGGCCTCGTAGACCTGCGGGGTGGGGGTACCGGTCTGCACCGCGTCGATCGAAATCGGCCAGTCGGGCGCGTCATCTACGCCGCTGAGCACCCAGGCAGCCTGCCTTGCCGCGCCGATCGCCACATATTCGTCGGTCGCCGGGCACGAGACATCCATGCCCAGGATGCACGGCGCAAGCGTGCGGATGGCCAAGGACTTGGCACCGCCGCCGATCAGCAGGATCCGGTCGATCTGCGCGCCGAGCGAGCGGATCAGTTCCATGCAGTCGCGCTGCGAGCACAGCAGGCCTTCCACGAAGGCGCGCGCCACGTTGCGGCGTTCGGTGTTGCGCAGCGTCATGCCACTCAGCGTGGCCGTGGCGTCGGGGCGGTTCGGCGTGCGTTCGCCGTCGAAATACGGCACGAGGGTCATGCCGCCGGCGCCGGGGTGCGAGTCGAGGGCGAGCTTGGTCAGCTCGTCGTAATCCACGTCGAGCATCGCGCGCGCGGCATCCAGGATGCGCGAGGCGTTGATCGTGCACGCGAGGGGCAGGAAGTGCCCGGTGCAGTCGGCGAATCCGGAGACCGAACCGCTCAGGTCGTAGACGAGCTGCTCGCTGATCGCAGCGGCCACGCCCGAGGTGCCAAGCGAGACGGATACATCGCCCACGGCCATGCCCAGGCCCAGCGAGGCCATCGCGTTGTCGCCGCCACCGGGCGCGATGATGCATCCGCCGGGCACTTGCGCGCCGGCGATGGATGGGTCCGCGTTGACCGGCGCCACTTGGTTCGGCCCAAGCACGCGGGGCAGCACGATGCGTTCGGCATGTTCGGTGGCGGCGGCGCCCGGTGTGGTGGCGTCGTCGGACTGCAGGCCCAGCGCGAGCAGGTCGCGGCGGTAGGTGTTGGATGCGGCGTCGAAGTACAGGGTGCCCGAAGCGTCGGAACGGTCGGTGAACAGGGCGTCGAGATGCGCGTTTTCGCCCGGCTGCACGGGGCCGAAGCCGGCGATGCGCCAGCTCAGCCAGTCGTGCGGCAGGCAGACGGCGGCGATGCGCGCCGCGTTCGCCGGCTCATGCTGCGCCACCCACTTGATCTTGGTGAGTGTGTACGAGGCGACAGGGGAGGAGCCGACGGCCTTCACCCAGCGTTCGACACCACGCGTGTGCGGATCTTCCGGTTCGCCCTCGGCGGCAGGGGTTGCGCCGAGCTCGTTGATGAGCGCTTCGGCCTGCGGTGCCGAGCTTGTGTCGTTCCACAGCATCGCGTCGCGGATCACGCGGCCCTGTTCGTCGAGCGCCACCATGCCGTGCTGCTGTCCGCCGACGGCGATCGCCGCCACGTCATCGAGGCCGCCGGCCTGCGAGGCGGCCTCCTGGAACGCGCGCCACCAGTGTTCGGGGTTGACGGTGGATCCGTCGGGGTGCTTGGCCTGGCCGAAGCGCACCAGTTCGCCGGTCGCGGCATCGGTGACGCGCACCTTGCATGATTGGGTCGAAGTGTCGACGCCGGCCACGAGAACTCTGTCCATGAGATGACTCCTTTACTCGCCCACCCGATGGCTGCGGCGCACTGCGGCGTGCGTGGCGCGACATGCGGGTGGCCTATATAGTTAGATGAATAAACTATAATGGGTAGTGTAGCATAACATATGTTGGCGTAGCAATATCCACGCGGGGTGGGGCGTGGCGCAACGATCAGGCAGAGCAAAGGAGTGTCCATGGCGGCTTTGAAGCGCATCAACCAGGATGACCTACGCAACCACAACCTCTCCGTGGTGCTCAACACGATGCTCCGTTCCACAAGCGCGTTCAGCCGCGCCGATCTGGCCAAGGAGACGGGGCTCACGAAGGCCACGATGTCGCTGCTTATCTCCATGCTCATCGAGCACCGCATCGTCAAGGAGGGCGCGCCGCTCGTCCAGTCGGTGTACGGCCGGCCCAGCACGCCGTTGAGCATCGCGGGCGGCAGTGTGTGCGGCATCGGCATCCAGATCAACACCGACGGCTACGGCTACGTGGTGCTCGACCTCGACGGCAGCGTGGTGGCAGAACGCTGGATCGCGCGCGACCTGCATGACGCCGACGCCGACGCGCTGTTCGGAGAACTTGACGCGATGCTCTCCGAACAGGAGAGGACGCTGCACGCGCAAAACTACATGATCGCCGGCGTGGGCCTTGCCCTGCCCGGTCTGGTGACCGAGGACGGCCACCTGCTGATGGCGCGCAACCTGGGATGGGAAGACCTCGACCTGAGCCGCTTCGACCTGATCCGCCATTTCGACGTGACCGTAGCGAACGAGTCCAACATGGCCGCTGTGGCGCAGCTGCCCGGGTACGCCACACAGCGCACCGACGAGGGGATCGTGGGGCCCAACGGGTCGTTCCTGTATGTCTCGACCGACATCGGCATCGGCGGCGCAATCGTGCGCGCCGGCCGCGTGGTGACCGGCGACCACGGCTTCGCCGGCGAGATTGGCCATCTTTCGGTGCAGATGGACGGCCCCGTCTGCCGTTGCGGGCGCCGCGGCTGCGTTGAGGCGTACGCGGGCCGGCGTTCGATGGTCGAGGCCGCCGGCGTGGCCACCGGCAACGACGCCGCGTCCCTTGAGGCGATCGACGAATTCACCCGGCGTGTGGAGGCGGGCGATCCGGTCGCCACCGCGGTGTTCGCCGACGCCGGCCATGCCATGACGTCGATGCTCACATCGGTCATCAACCTCGCCGACCTCGACACTGTGATCATCGGCGGCAATTGGGCCCGCGTGCCCGCAGACATGCTTGCGCGCATGGCGGCGCGCATCCAGGACCGCATCCTCGCGCGCGGCACGCTCAACGTGCGCCTGCTGCGCGCCTCGGGCGTCTCTCGCCCGGCGTTGTTCGGCGCCGCGCAGACCGGCCTGCGTGACTTCATCGACAACCCGCTGCGCTACCTCAACTGAACGCGTCCGCGCGTATCTCAGTATGCAGTCCGTATAGTGGCCGTCTCGCGGTGCGGTGCTACGCTGTCTTGCGGCGTCCCCGCCCGAGCTGCGCAGGTCAAGGGACGCCGGCAGATCGCCAAAGTCATGCTGTGCGCAGTGCCGTGAGGAAGAGGGACTTCCATGGTCGACCATACCCAACAACCAACCCCTGTCCGTTCCCGCGCCCGCCTGCGCTGGACGCCCGCCGACATCGCCGTGGCCGCCGCGCTCGGCGTGGCCGCCGGCATCATCTTCTGGGGATTCAATTTCGCATACAGTTCGATTTCGCCGGTCCTGGGAGGCCTGCTGCCGGGATTCGCGAGCATCCTGCACGGCGTCTGGTATTTCTCCGGCACGCTCGCCGTGCTCATCCTGCGCAAGCCCGGATCCGCGATCTTCGTCAACCTGGTGGGCTGCGCGGCCGAGATGGTGCTCGGCAACAGCTTCTCGTTCGGGTTCATCTTCCTTTCGGCGGCGCTGCAGGGCCTGTTCGCCGAATTGCCGTTCGCCGTCACGCGCTACCGCGTGTTCAATCTGCCGATGGCCATGCTTTCGGGCCTGTGCACGGGCATCGAATACGGCGTGTACCTGATGCTGTTCCGCTATCAGGGCGTGGCGTGGTTCAGCCCGCGCGGCATCATCCACATGATCAGCGAAGTGGTGGGCGGTGTGTTGATCGCCGGCGTGTTCTCGTGGTTCCTGTATATCGCCATCGCCAAGACGGGCGTGCTCGACCGCTTCGCCTCGGGGCGCGCGGTTCGCTTCGCCGACCGCCAGAAGGCCGTGCAACCGCTCGACTGAGCTGCGTTCCGTTCCATATTGTGCATGTATGACGCCCGCCCCCCGAGGTGGGCGTCATGCTTATGCGCGTATCACTACGCAAGATGGATTGTGCGCGGAAAGTACGCTCACGGCATACACTGGAATTGATCGTGCCCATCGCAGTGTCTGGGCGCGCGCCTGAGAGTGAGCGGAGAAGAAGTAAGGAAGGCTCATGCTTGACGATCGCACAATCCTGTACGCATCGCCCGAACCGGGTACGCAGACCGAGCTGATCAATCCCAACGAGATCGCGGCCATGGCGAAGAAGCCGGCCCCACGCAAGCCCGACCACGACGACGACCATCCGATGTACGTGCGCATGGTCCTCGGGTCGCTCGCTGTGCTCGCGGTATTCGCGCTGATCATGGTCGGCATCATGGTCGCCAACCAGCGCCGCGAACAGCAGGTCGCGCTCTACCGCACGCAATGCGAACACGCGATGAGCGGACTCGAAAGCAAGCGCACCGCCTACACCCAGCTGCGTGAAGGCGACGGCGCGCAGGCAGGCACCATTTCCGACATCCAGGTGGACGACACCGCCACCATCCGCGCGCTTGACGAACAGCTCAGCGCCACGATGCCCGAGCGGATCACCTGCGATGTGGCCAGCGCCGCGCAATACAACGACCGCCTGCGGCTCATCGACGAGCACAGCGAATGGTTCGACGCGCACACCGCATCGCTGCAGTCCGCGGTGGATGGCGTCACCGCGTCGAAGCAGAGCAAGGATCTGGCGGACCGCCGTGAGACATTCAGCGCGACGCTGCGCGAAGTGCAGACGACGCTCGACCTGACGCGCGGCAACGTGGCCGACAATGCGACGTGGGACGACCTGTCGAAGCTGCTCGCCTCGGCGCAGCAGGCGCATGACGCGGGGGACATGGGGCGCATGGAGGCGCTTGAAAGCGAACTGAGCGCCGCCGTCGAACGCGTGAACGCCTCGCGCGACCAGAAAATCGCCGACGACGAACGGAAGGCCGCCGAACAGCAGCGCCGCGCCGCCGAGGAGAAGACGAAGCAGGAGCAGCAACGCGCCGAACAGGACAAGCAGAAGCAAGACAAGCAGAACCAGCAGAAGAAGGACTGAGCCGCCGCGCCGTGTATCGCGCCTCGCCGGTTCGCAACGGTCCGGGAATACCACGGCCGCCGTGCTGTTGGGTAGTAATGGCGAGGCTGACCGGCATGCCCGACAGGGCGTGTGGGGAGGCTTTGGCCTGCGGCCCCCGTCCAACGGGGTCGTACAATGGCATGTATCCGGTTCACGCCTGCCATTGGGGCATGGCGACCCGGGTCCCCCGTATCTTTAGGAGACAAATTATGCAGCAGGGTATCCATCCTGATTATCACGCAGTGCAGGTCACTTGCTCGTGCGGTAACACCTTCGTCACCAAGTCGACCGCCAAGGGCGATCACATGACTGTTGACGTGTGCTCGAAGTGCCACCCGTTCTACACCGGCAAGCAGAAGATTCTCGACACCGGTGGCCGCGTGGCTCGCTTCGAGAAGCGCTACGGCAAGAAGAGCAACTGATTCTTCCGCGTGGTATGAACAACGCCAGCCTTCGGGCTGGCGTTGTTCATATCTGGTGGCATATGCCCCTATGCCGCATGCCCCATGGGCCCTATGCGGTCGCGCCGCCAATTGTCGCAAAAATCTTGCGCCCTACGTGTTTTCGGTCGGTTGGCGTCCGTTTGCGACCGAAATCACGTATGTGCTCCGTGATTTGAGACAGTTACGGGCTGCAACTGTCCGAAAACACGGAACGCCACCGTTTTTTCGGACGGACAGGGCCGGTTGTCGGTCGTGCTGCTAGACTTATGCCGTTGGTCGCATCGGCCGCGGGACCTCCGCACGGCGCGGCACAGCGTGGGGCCTTAGCTCAGTCGGTTAGAGCATCGGACTCATAATCCGCCGGTCCAGGGTTCAAGCCCCTGAGGCCCCACTTTCCTTTCGCCACCGGTGCAAACGGTGCAAACGGCACAGACTACCCAATTGGATAGGATGAAGCAGTTTGGTTATGAACGCACCGCGCACACGCATGACGAATGCGGGCATAAGGCCGATTCGCACGGCGCACAGAGAAAAGGCACACAAGACCATATGGCAGACGAACAATTCCCCGCCGCACTCACCGCGCTCGAGGAGTACCGCAACATCGAACAGCAGATGGCACAGCCCGAGGCCGCGTCGAACCCAGACATCATGCGCAAGCTCGGCCGCCGCCACGCGCAGCTCGCCGGCATCGTGACCGCCTACCAGCAGTACCGCGCGCTCACGGACGACCTTGAGGCGGCGCGCGAGATGGCGGAGGACGACGCCGACTTCGCCGCCGAGGCGAAACGCCTCGAAGACGAGCTGCCCGCCGCGCAGGAACGCCTGCGCACGGCGCTGATCCCGCGCGACCCGGACGATGCGCGCGACGTGATCATGGAGATCAAGGCCGGCACCGGCGGCGAAGAGGCCGCGCTGTTCGCTGGCGACCTGCTGCGCATGTACACGCGCTACGCCGAAAAGCGCGGGTGGAGCGTGACCGTGCAAAGCGAGAACGCGACCGAGCTCGGCGGCGTCAAAGACGTACAGCTCGCGATCCGCGCCAAAGGCACGCCTGCACCGGAAGACGGCGTGTGGGCGTCGCTCAAATACGAAGGCGGCGTGCACCGCGTGCAGCGCATCCCCGTGACCGAATCGCAGGGGCGCATCCAGACGTCCGCGGCCGGCGTGCTCGTGTTCCCCGAGGCCGACGAGGACGACGACGAGATCGAGATCGACCCCAAGGACCTCAAGGTCGACATCTTCATGAGCTCCGGTCCGGGCGGCCAGTCCGTGAACACCACGTATTCCGCCGTGCGCATGACGCACATCCCCACCGGCATCGTGGTGAGCATGCAGGACGAGAAGTCGCAGATCCAGAACCGCGCGGCCGCGCTGCGCGTGCTCAAGAGCCGCCTGCTCGCCATGAAGCACGAGCAGGAGGCCGCCGAAGCCGCCGACATGCGCCATTCACAGGTGCGCTCGCTGGACCGTTCCGAGCGCATCCGCACCTACAACTTCCCCGAGAACCGCATTGTGGACCACCGCACCAACTACAAGGCCTACAATCTCGACGCCGTGCTCGACGGCGACCTGCAGGCGGTCATCGACAGCGATGTGCAGGCCGACGAACAGCAGCGCCTGAAGCAGCAGAGCGAGCAGTGACGCGCCGCGCGCACGACCGCACCAACCACCTGTGAGGAGACGGACCCCGATGAACGAACAGACGCGACCCATCGAATCCGACGCCCCCCGTATGGGCGCGGTCCTCGACGCCGCCGCCGCGCGTTTGGCGCGCGCGGGCGTCGACACCGCGCGCCACGACGCGAAGCTGCTGCTCGCCGCATCCGCCGGCCGTTCGCTGTCCGACGTGGACAAGGCCGTGCTCATGGACGACGCGTTCAGCCAATTCGCGCCGTCGCCCGAGGCACGCGATGCGTTCGAGTCCATGCTCGGCCGGCGCGAGTCGCGCGAACCGCTGCAGCACATCGTGGGCCATGCGCCGTTCCGCTACCTCGACCTCGACGTGGGCCCCGGTGTGTTCGTGCCGCGCCCCGAAACCGAGCTCGTGGTGCAGGAGGCGATCGACTGGATCACCGCGCACGGCCTCTACTCGCCGCGCGTCGTCGATCTGTGCGCGGGAAGCGGCGCGATCGGATTGGCGATCGCCACCGAAGTGCCCGGCGCGCAGGTGTGGGCCGTCGAGCTCGACACGCAGGCCGCGCAGTGGACGCGCCGCAACATGCACAAGGTGGGCGAGCGCTTCCCCGACCTTGTGGCGAACTATCACCTTGAAGTGGCCGACGCGACGTGCCCGGTCACGCTCGCCACGCTCGACGGCACCGCCGACGTGGTGATCAGCAATCCGCCGTACATTCCGCTGACGAATGTGCCGCAACAGCCCGAAGTGCGTGACTTCGACCCCGAAACCGCGCTCTACGGCGGTTCCGCCGACGGCATGATGATTCCCGAGCGCATCATCGTGCGCGCCGCCGCGCTTGTGCGCAAAGGCGGCCTGTTCGTCATGGAGCACGACATCACGCAGGGCGACCGCACCGTCGCGTTCGCGCGCGCGAACGGATTCGCCGAAGCGCGCACGCACGCCGACCTGACCGGACGCCCGCGCTATCTGGTGGCCACCCGGTAGCGCGCGGCGGCTGGCGCGTTGGCCGATTGCCGTACTAGGTTGGAATGCAGCGCGCGAACATGGTGCAATGGAGGAGGCAGTATGAGCCAGGTACGCAAAGCGGATGGGGAGTCGTTCGCACAGGCGAAGCAGATCATGGCGCGCGGCGGACTCGTGGTGATGCCCACCGACACCGTGTACGGCATTGTGTGCGACCCGTGCAACCCGGAGGCGATCGCGCGCGTCTATGAAGCGAAGGGGCGCCCGCAATACAAGGCGCTGCAGGTGATCATGGCCTCGGTCGACGACCTCGACGCACTCGGGCTCGAATTGCCCGCGCCGCTCAACCGGCTCGCCGCGCAATTCCTGCCCGGCGCGTTCTCGCCGATCGCCGTGGCGCGCGAGGGCAGTCCGCTCGCCACTGTGCGCGTGGCGGCGAACGGCGCACGCACGCAGGGCATCCGCGTGCCGAACAGCGCCACCGCGCTCGCCATGCTGCGCGTGACCGGCCCGGTCGCCGCGTCGAGCGCGAACCGTTCGGGCGAGCAGAGCGCGCATTGCGTGCAGGAGGCGGTCGATGCGCTGGGCGATGCGATCGATCTGTATATCGACGGCGGCGCGACGGCCGGGCATGTGGCAAGCACCGTTGTGGCGGCCGACCCGCACGGGCGCGACGGCATCGAGATCCTGCGCGAAGGCGTGATCCCGGCCGCGGTGATCCGCCGCGCGATCCACCTCAACGGCGGTGGTCTGGGCGCATGAGGGTCTATCTGTTCATCGCGTTGGTGGCGGCGTGCGCGACCTACCTGTTCACGCCGATTGTGCGCCACCTGGCGATCCGTTTGGGCGCGGTGGGGGAGGTGCGCAAACGCGACGTGCACACCATACCGACCCCGCGCATGGGTGGCCTGGCGATGCTGTGCGGATTCCTCACGGCCATGCTGTTCGCGTCCCGACTGGACTTTCTGCAAGGCGTGTTCCGGCAGAACCATCAGGCGTGGATCGTGATGGTGGGGGCCATACTGATCTGCCTGCTGGGCATCGCTGACGATGTGTGGGATCTGGATTGGATGCTCAAACTCGCCGGACAGCTGCTCATCGCCGTGTTCGTGGCATGGGGCGGCCTGCAGATCATCGCATTGCCGATCGGTTCGCTCGTCACGGCGTCGCCGACGATCTCGATCGCCATCACGGCGCTGCTGATCGTCGTGTCGATCAACGCCGTCAATTTCGTGGACGGCCTTGACGGCCTCGCCGCAGGCATCGTGGCCATCGGCGGCATCGCATTCGGCATCTACTCGTACATCCTCGCCCGCACCTCGCCGTCGTACGCGTCGATGGCCACGCTGCTCGACATCGCCATGGTCGGCATCTGCGTGGGCTTCCTGCTGCACAACTGGCACCCGGCGAAGCTGTTCATGGGCGACTCGGGGTCGATGTTGCTCGGCTACCTGATCACCTGCGCGTCGATCGTCATGACCGGCCGCCTCGACCCGGCCACGGTGAGCACGTCGATCTACCTGCCGGCGTTCATGCCGATCCTGCTGCCGATCCTGGTGCTGTTCCTGCCGGTGCTCGACATGATGATGGCGATTGTGCGGCGCCTACGCAAGGGGCAGTCGCCGATGCACCCGGACCGTATGCACCTGCACCACCGCATGCTGCGCATCGGGCACAGTGTGCGCGGGGCCGTGCTGATCCTGTGGGGGTGGGCGGCGCTGATCGCGTTCGGCTCGATCATGCTGCTGTTCTTCACGCCATGGCATGTGTTCATCGTGTTCGCCGTGGCCGCGGTCATCCTCACCATCGCCACGATGTCGCCCTACCTCAACCGGCTCATGCATGGCACCGTGGAGGAGATTCCACATGACGGGCAAGGGGAGACGGGCAGTGGGGAGCGCCGGCGCAACGGGCGCGCCAAGCATATCCGTAACGCATAGCGGACAGCGGGTGGCGTTCGTCGCCTCGAATTCATATAGTTGCTCTATGGCTACAAATCCTGATATGAATGCAGAATCCCCGTACGCTCCTCTCCCTCCGATTTTCGCCCAGCTGGGCCTCGCCTATGACGATGTGCTGCTGCTGCCGAACGAAACGGATGTGATCCCCTCCGAAGTGGATACCTCCACGCATCTGACCCGCAACATCACGATGAAGGTGCCGGCGATTTCCGCCGCCATGGACACCGTGACCGAAGCCGAAATGGCCATCGCCATGGCCCGCAACGGCGGCATCGGCGTGCTGCACCGCAACCTGTCGATCGACGACCAGGCGGCGCAGGTCGACGTGGTGAAGCGCTCGGAGTCCGGCATGATCACCGACCCGCTCACGGTGAACCCCGATGTGACGCTCGCCGACCTCGACAAGCTGTGCGGCAAGTTCCACATCTCCGGCCTGCCGGTCGTGGACCGCGAGAACAAGCTCGTGGGCATCATCACCAACCGCGACATGCGCTTCATCCCCTCCGAGGACTACGACCACCTGCGCGTGCGCGACGTGATGACGAAGGAGAACCTCATCACCGGCCCCGCCAACATCTCGAAGGCGGACGCGCACGACCTGCTCGCCAAGTTCAAGATCGAAAAGCTGCCGCTCGTCGATGCCGAAGGCCACCTGACCGGCCTGATCACGGTGAAGGACTTCGTGAAGACCGAGCAGTACCCGGACGCCACGAAGGACGAGCAGGGCCGTCTGCGCGTAGCCGCCGGCATCGGCTACCTCGGCGACGCTTGGCAGCGCGCCTCGGCGCTCATGGAAGCCGGCGTGGACGTGCTCGTGGTCGACACCGCCAACGGTGAGGCGAAGATCGCGCTCGACATGATCCGCCGCATCAAGAGCGATTCCGCGTTCAAGGGCGTCGACATCATCGGCGGCAACATCGCCACGCGCCAAGGCGCGCAGGCGATGATCGACGCCGGCGTGGACGCCGTCAAGGTGGGCGTGGGCCCCGGCTCGATCTGCACGACGCGCGTTGTGGCGGGCGTCGGTGTGCCGCAGCTGACCGCGGTCTATGAGGCCGCACGCGCCTGCCGCGCGGCTGGCGTGCCGTGCATCGCGGACGGCGGCATCCACTATTCCGGCGACATCGCCAAGGCCCTCGTGGCCGGCGCGAGCTCGGTCATGCTTGGCGGCGTGCTCGCCGGCTGCGAGGAGGCCCCGGGCGAAAAGGTGCTGCTGCACGGCAAGCAGTACAAGCTGTACCGCGGCATGGGCTCGATGGGCGCCATGGCGCCGCGCGGCAAGAAGTCGTATTCGAAGGACCGCTACTTCCAGTCCGACGTGACGAGCACCGACAAGATCGTGCCCGAAGGCGTGGAGGGCGAAGTGCCGTACCGCGGACCGCTCAACGCCGTGCTCTACCAGATGATCGGCGGCCTGCACCAGTCGATGTTCTACATCGGCGCGCACAACATCCCCGAGATGAGCGAGAAGGGCCGCTTCATCCGCATCACCGACGCGGGTCTGCGTGAATCCCACCCGCACGACATTGTGATGACGGCCGAGGCGCCGAACTACTCGGGCCGCTGACGGCACAGAGAGACCAATGGATAGGGGCCGCGCACATGCATGCCATGCAAGTGCGCGGCCCCTGCCATATGCCATGTCCGGCATGCACATATAACAACAAATAAAAACAAGAGAAGGGAAACGACAATGACACAGCATCATGTGGTTGGGAACAAGGCCGTTGCGGCGTTGCTGGCCGTGGGCCTCGCCGTCTCCATGGGGGCGTGCGGCGGCAACGGCGCGCAGGACCAGCCGTCCGGCGCGGGCTCGGCGAGCACGGCGGGGGAGTCCCGCGTGTCCAAGGCCACGGCGACGTTCTTCGATTCGAAGACGGAGATCCCGGCGGAACAGGCGTTCGTCACGAAGAGCGTGTGGTTCGACAAGGGGAGCGGGGAAGATCTGGGCGAAGACGCGGCGGTCGACTACATCTATGTGTTCGACGGCAGCGGCGGGGTCACGGCATACCAGACCGGGTATGAGCCGACGGACACGGGCATTGGCGCGGTCACGACCACCTACGGTGATCTGCTCGGGCTTTCCGAGGACGGTCTCATCCGGCTCGCGAAGGACCGCGACAAGGACTGCTTCGACAACGCGCGCGAAAACTACCTGTCCACGAGCGCGAAGTTCTTCGCGGACAAGGCCGAACAGGACACTGCCAAAGCCGAGGAGATCACCAAGAAGGGCGAGGAGTTCCAGAAGACCCTCAGCAAGATGGAGTACGAGGAACCGGCGGCCAAGCCGTTCTATCTGAAAGCCAACAGCTCCGAGGAGATGTTGAGCTTCCAGATCCGCCGCTTCAACGAGCAGAGTGCGGCCCACTACCTGGAGGGCAGCGGTGATGCGGAGACGTTTGCAACGGTGAACACGGACCTGGACCTGGAGCCGACCGACGCCGTGCAGCTCGATGGCATGCGTCTGCAGGGCTACAGCCGCATCGTCACGTCGGTGGGGCCGGACAACAAGGGATTCACTGGCATGGAGAAGTGATGCTTTCCGGCACGTGGACGCCGTTTGTTGGGTTTAGGATTGTCATCTGCTACTGTGGGCGCCAACGTATTCGTTCACTATGGGAGAACATCTCCGACAACGGAGAATACGCAAAAGTCTAATAAAACCGCGTAATTGCAGCGGTTTGCAACAGTAGAGGCAGTGAAGGAACTGTTCATGGACATCAAATCCACCCAACAACACGGCGCCCGCGGTGCCATCGTTCGCATCGCCGCGGTCGTCGTTGCGGTAGCGATGCTCATCGCGACCGCCATGTTCGGCGTCGGCCGTGCGCAGGCCGCCGAGCTGACGGCCAGCGCTGACCCGACGACGTTCACGCAGTGGACCGAAGGCGTCGGCAACCCGGTCGACCCGCGTTCCACCGGCCGCGTCTGGACCGACAAATCGGTCACGACCGGCGACGTGACGCTCGACGCCGGTGACGGCAAGCAGGTCGTCATCGCCAAGGACCAGGCCAGCGACTTCCTCGTCGGCCTGTCCGCCATGTCGAGCGCACAGCAGATCACCGGCATGAGCAGCGGCAGCAAGCCGCTCGACGTGACGCTCGTGCTTGACGTCTCCGGCTCGATGGCCGGCACGATGGGCCGCGGCTACCGCCCGGCGTATGGCAACGACCTCGACTACACCGCGTACATCAAGACCGATGACGGCAGCTACAAGGCCGTGTCGTACGATTACACGCTGAGCGTCGACGGCAATGTCGCCTACAAGGACGGCGACACGGTCATTTATGCCAAGACAAGCGCCGAAGACACGAACCCGGACCATGTGCAGCTGTACAACTCGTACCGCATCACCTATCTGGACGCGCTCAAGACGGCCGTCAATGGCTTCCTCGGCCAGATGGCGAGCCGCAACGCGTCCATCGCCGACGCGGCCGCGAAGAACCGTGCCGCCATCGTCACGTTCGAGTCCAACGCGAAGATCGAATCCCGCTACACCAGCGACACGGCCGCGCTCGAAGGCATCGTCAACGGCCTGACCGACCTCGGCGGCACGAATTCCGCGAAGGGCTTCCAGCTCGCCCACACGCTGATCGACGAGGACAAGCGCGCGAACGCCGATTCCGTCGTCATCTTCTTCACTGACGGCGATCCGTGGGACGGCAACGAAGCGGTCCTCGAGGCGAAGTCGATCAAGGACGCCGGCACGCGCATCTATGCGGTCGGCACGTTCGAGACCGACGACGTCAATGAGCTGGGCTCGTACTCCAACCGCTATATGAACGCCGTGTCGAGCAACTACCCGAACGCGACCGGAACCGTGAGCGGCGACCTCGGTGAGCGCGCGCCGGATTCCGACTACTACATGAACGCCGCGGACGCCGACCAGCTCAAGAACATCTTCAACGACATCTGGACCGCGATCTCGAGCAAGCCGAGCTCGCCGATCACCACCACGACCGAGTCGGGCATGGAGCGCGGCACCGTCACCTTCACCGACGAACTCGGTGAATACATGACGGTCAAGGACTTCACCAGCGTCGTGTTCGCGGGTGAGCAGTTCACGAAGAAGACCGCCGAGATGAGCGAGGACGGCAAGACCACGGCCTACACGTTCGAAGGCGAAGTCGCCGGCAACCCGATCTACGGCACCGCGAACCTCGCCGACCTGGCCATCACCGTCACACACGGTGAGCAGACCGACACGGTGAGCGTGCAGGTGCCCGAGCAGCTGCTCCCACTGCGCCTGTACTCGGCGACGGTCGACCAGAACGGCGCCGTGTCCACCACGATCAACGACACGTTCCCGATCCGCGTGTTCTACTCCGTGGCGCTCAAGGACGGCGTCGAGGAGGCGCTGGCGAACCCGGACGAGGCGCTCGCCGCATACATCGCCGCGAACGGCGAGACGTTCACCTCGAACAAGTACGAAGCCAACGCGGAGCTCGGCTCCACGACCGCCGCGTTCACACCGGCCGCGTCGAACGACTTCTACTACTTCGTCAACGACACGCCGCTGTACAACACGCAGAACACCAACGACCCGGCCAAGTCGGTCGACGCGAACGGCACCTACCACTACATGCGCACGTATTACGCGGACAACGCGAAGCACGAGCAGTGGATCACCGTCAGCGGCGCAGACGCGAACGGCAAGACGCAGACCGGCGCGAACGGCAACGTCTACGTGCCGGCCGGCACCGTGCGCATGGGCCTCGCGAACTACACCGTCGCGAAGAAGTCCAATGTGACGAACACGGCCACGGCCGCGATCGCCCCGCGTTGGGACGGCACCGCCGTCAACGTGGCGCTCGGCAACAACGGCCGCCTCGCCTTCGCCGAGGAGCCGGCCGTGCCGACCCCGGAACCGAGCGAACCGGCCGCGAGCGCGCAGCCTGAGGCGCCGGCCACGGACGCGGCACCGCAGGCGCCGGCGTCCGAATCGCCGGCGAACACCGGCTCGAACGTCGCATTGATCGTGTGCATCGCCGCGGCACTGCTGTGCGCGGGCCTCGGCACGCTCAAGCTGGCACGTCGTGATTCGAACGACCGCAGCACTCGGCGAAAGCACTGAAACAGCTGAACACGCCCCCGCGGGGCCGCATCCGGGCAGCCGGGTGCGGCCCCGCGCGCGTATAGTGGACAATTGTTTTGCGGTCAGGGTAGAACGTGGCGCACTGCGGCAGCGTGAGGTAATCTCGAATGTTCACAAACGCAATGCATGCGCAGCACGGAACGCACCTGCCGTACCCAACGAGGAAAAGAGGAACCACATGGTGGACGCACACGACGACGAAGTGTATTCGGCAACGAACTCACGGCTCATCTGGATTGACTGCGAGATGACCGGGCTCGACATCTTCCACGACGAACTGTGCGAGATCTCCGTGGTCCCCACGGACTTCGAACTCAACGTGCTCGACGAGGGCATCGACTTCGTGATCAAACCGTCCGACGCGGCCGTGGCGCATATGAACGACTTCGTGCGCGCCATGCACACCCGTTCCGGCCTCATCGACGAATGGGACGACGGCCTTGACGTAGCCGAGGCCGAGCGCCGCGTCATCGAATACGTGAAGCGGTTCACGCCGGAAGGTGTCAAGCCGTTGCTCGCCGGCAACTCCGTGGGCTCCGACAAGAAGTTCCTCGACCGGTACATGCCCGGCCTCATGGAACACCTGCACTACCGTGTGATCGACGTGAGCACAATCAAGGAGCTCGCCCGCCGCTGGTACCCGGCCGTCTACCGCAACCGCCCCGCCAAGAACGGCGGCCACCGCGCGCTCGCCGACATCATCGAATCGCTCGACGAACTGCGCTACTACCGTGCCGCGGTCATGGCACCCGAACCGGGGCCCAGCGATGCCCAGGCGCAGCAGATCGCCGCGGCGGTGGAACAGTCAAGCATCCTGGACAAGTGACCGAAAGCTGGCGTGGATATGACCGATGAACTGAAGGATTGGGCCTCGATCGACACACCGCAGGACATTCGCCTCGTGGTGGCGGACATGGACGGCACGCTGCTCGACGCGGACAGCGAATTGCCGTTGGGGTTCTGGCCCATGCTGGACCGCCTCGAACAGCGCGGCATCGCATTCGTGCCCGCGAGCGGCCGCCAATACCAGACGCTGCAGCAGATGTTCGCGCGTGCGGGCCGGCCGATGTCGTTCATCGCCGAAAACGGCAACGTGGTGGCGGTCGATGGCCAGATTGTGGAGACGCACGGTGTGAACCACGAGATCACCGATCAGGTGATCAGCATGGTCGACGCCACGAGCGAAGACCTGGGGCTGGTGGTGTGCGGGCTCAACAGCGCGTATATCCAGCGCACCGACGCACCATTTGTGGCCGAGGCGAGCAAATACTACAAGGCGCTCACTGAGGTCAAGGACCTGCGCGAAGTGCTGCGCTATGACGACGAGAAGATCCTCAAACTCGCCATCTTCGACTTCGGCGACGCCGAATCCATGGCGCGCAACGAGCTCGGATTTGTGAGCGACCCTTACGAATACGTGGTTTCGGGCGCCCATTGGGTGGACATCATGGACAAGCATGTCGACAAGGGCGAAGGCGTCAAGGCCATCCAGCGCGCCCTTGGCGTGACCCGCGCCCAGACGGCCGCGTTCGGCGATTACCTCAACGACATCGGCATGCTCAACGAAGCGGAGTTCTCGTTCGCCATGGCCAATGCGCACGAAGGCGTCAAGAAGGCGGCGCATTACCTTGCGCCGGCGAACACCGAAGAAGGTGTGATCCGCGTCGTGGACCGGTTGGTCGGGTAACATGCGGCAGTCCGAAGCGCTGAGCATCATGGAGGCCGGCGCCAACGTGTTCCTCACCGGCGCGCCGGGCGCGGGCAAGACCTATACGCTCAACGAGTTCATCCACCATGCGCGCACACATGGCACGTCGGTCGCCGTCACGGCGAGCACCGGCATCGCCGCCACGCATATCAACGGGCAGACGATCCACGCATGGAGCGGCGCGGGCGTGGCGACCGCGCTCACCGACCAGCTCATCAAACTCATCCGCAGCCGCCGGCGCACCAAACTCAACGCGGCGGACGTGCTCGTGATCGACGAGGTCTCGATGATGCACGCGTGGCTGTTCGACATGGTCGACCAGATCTGCCGCATCGTACGGCGCGACAGCCGGCCGTTCGGCGGCCTGCAGGTGGTGTGTTCGGGTGATTTCTTCCAACTGCCGCCGGTCAGCGTCTCGTCGCGCAACCACGACGTGATCACACCAAGCCCGGAATATCTGGCCTCGCGCGAGCGCTATGCGCGCGCGGGCCGCAACCCGGAGGGGTTCATCACCGAATCGTTCGCGTGGAGCGAGCTCGACCCGGTGATCTGCTATCTCGACGAACAACACCGCCAGGACGACGGCCAGCTGCTGCGCGTCCTCACCGACATCCGCCAAGGCTGCGTGAGCCAACAGGACCGCGACGTGCTCGTCACGCGCCTCGGCGCCCAACCGCCGCAAGGCAAGCAGGCCGTGCACCTCTTTCCCAGCAACCAGCAGGCGGACCGCCTCAACAGCGACCGCCTGCAGCGCATCGACGCCGAGGAACACAGTTTTGAGGCGCAGACAGCCGGGCCGGCGAACCTCGTGGAGCGGCTCGAACGCAACATGCTCGCGCCGAAGCACCTCGTGCTCAAAGCCGGCGCCGAAGTGATGGCCGTGCGCAACGACCCCGACCACCAGTACGTCAACGGGTCGCTCGGCACCGTGCGTGGATTCGCGAATGAGAACAAGGGCGGCTGGCCGATCGTGGAGTTTGAGAACGGCAACATCGTGACGATGGGCCCGGCCTCGTGGCAGATGATGGACGGCGAGACCGTGCTCGCCGAAGTCGCGCAGGTGCCGTTGCGGTGCGCGTGGGCCATCACCATCCACAAATCGCAGGGCATGACGCTCGATTCGGCGGTGATGGACCTCAAGCGCACGTTCGCGCCCGGCATGGGCTATGTGGCGCTGTCGCGTGTGGAGCGGCTCGACGGCCTGTATCTGACCGGCGTGAACGAACGCATGTTCCTCATGAGCGACGACGCGATTCGGCTCGACGGCGATTTGCGCGCCAAGTCGGCCGCCGCGGTGCGGCAGCTGCAGCGCGACGGCGCCGAGTCGTTCGTGCGGCAACAGCGCGCCCGCGAAGAGGACGAGTTCGTGCAGGACGAGCTGTTCTGAGCGGGCGGTCTGCAGGGTGCGGTGCGCGTGAATACGCTCTGCGAAGTGCCGGCGCGTGTGCGGGGCGGCCATAACTACAATGGGTTGCTGTGAACCAGTGCGCGGGTACGATGCCCGCGCCAGCAGCAACCAGAAAGAGGAGAGCCGCCATGAAGCACAGGAACGCATATGTTATTTCGGGGATTGGTGCGATTGTGCTGTTCGTGGCGTTCATCATGTACAGCTCGGCGCCGGTGCCGCTGTGGAACTGGATCAAGCTGTCCGACCTGCTCACCATTGTGGGCGGGCTCATGTTCATTGTGCCCTTCTATCAGCTGTCGGTGCGCGCCAAGACGCGCGAGCACGCGCCGAACCCGTGGGTGTGGCAGGTGCTGCCGGTCGTGGGCATGGTGCTCATGATCATCGGCCTGCTCATTCCCAACGACTTCGTCTCGTTCGGTGCCGTGGCACTGTGCGACGTGCTGTACTTCCTGGGCTGCGTGGGCATGCTCATGATCTTCGTCTACCCGCTGCACACGGTGAACGACGAGATGCTCGAAGATGATGTGGAGAGCCGCGCGGCTGGCGACAAGTAGTCACCGTTCAGGTTCCTGCATTCTGTGATTGCCGTGCCTACGGGCACGGCTTTTTTGATGGAAATGACTGTCTGCCGCTACCCGGGATGTATGTTCAAATATTCATGACACGCGTGAAAGCATATAGGAAAGGTGGAATACTGTATGCAGTACGTTTGCTGGTGAGGGATTCGCGGCACAAGGTGTGAGCCCGGTCATTCATTGGTGGGAGTGGGAGAGAACCATGGGTTGGGTATATGCGCTCGAAGCAGCTGTGACGGTGGCGCTGATGGTCTTGATATTCCGTCGCCGGCGAGACCATCCGGGCATCATGTTGATTGTTATGTATGTGATCTGTGTGCTGACCAGCTTGATGGCCGTCTACACGGTATGGGGAGCGGAGTATGGGCACAATGTCGCGGCTTGGATGCACGCCGTGCCTTGGGCGGTGGTGAATGCGATCACGATTTTCATGGGAGGCGGTGATTTTGATTTTGCCCCGGCGTTTGCCAACAATCCATATGTGGGGCCAGTGAGCATGGCGTATGAATGCTCCAGACTGTGTGCATTGTTCACCCTTGGAACCGTGATTGTCTCACTGTTCACAGGGGCGATGATGGACAGGCTCCGTGTGATGTTCCGGATCGGCAGGTGTCGTTCGGTCATTCGCGTGCACTTCCCTGAACATACTGATGTTTCCCAAATCAACGACTTTGTGAAGACACTCGAAGGCAAAACAGATGATGACACCCTCGTGTCGATCAACAGGCCCAGTTACTACCAAGAGGAGGACTTGGGGCGCAAGGTCAAGAACCTGGTATTTCAGGAATCGATTGTGCATCGAGCCGCCCGCAAAGCGCAGGAGGTTGTGGATATTCGCTTCGGGGAAACCGGCGTGAGTGTGGACACCAGATTGCGTGTGGAAGCTGACTCGAAAGTGGTGCCGCGTCATGGTGGGGAACAGCGGGACACCGGGGTGAAACACGATGTGATCATGATGGATTATGATGACATGGTTGCGCGTGACTACATCGCGCGGGTGTTCATCCCGGAGGAGACGCGCCGAATCAAGGGCTATTCACTGGATGAGATTGGAGATCTGCGTGCCATAAAGCCCACGAAGGTATTGATTATCGGTGACCTTGCCGGTTTGGGAGGACAGATACTTCGACGCGTCGTCATGAACAGTCAGCGGCCTTCCGAAGCTGAATCGCATGCCACATTCCGTCTCGGGCAATCCGCGGACAATCCTTCCGACGTCTTCCCTGACATCACATTCTGCACGTTCCGTAAGGATGAGACGCTGGGCGCCTATAGGGGCCGATACCCGATGCTTGACGAATTCGCCAGCATTAAGTACTTGGATTGTGGAGCCGAGTCGGAGGAACTGTACACCGTACTGAAGGAATCGTTGGAGGACGGCAATCCATTCGATTATGTAGTGGTCGCTGGCAGTGACACGATTGAGAATTCACACGTTGCCAGGGATATCCGTTTCTATCTTGTCAGTCATATGAAGGCTTCAGATGCAGAAAAGCAATGTGGATGGCCCAATATTGCGGCATATGCGGAGGAAGAATCATTATTGGCGGCTGTACAGGGGGCGGATGTCCATAACGCCAAACCGGCTCCATCCGCTTCAAGGGGAAAGGCCGGGGCCGCTGGGCAAAGCGAGAGTGCTGGAATTCAGACCGCCGACATCAAGTATTTTGGCTCGCGTTCGCAACTGTACGCTCTCGATGGGCTGAAGAATGGCGACATGGATCATGATGCAAGATTGATCAACGCTTTCTATTGTGTGGAAGGCGGAAAGTATGGCAAAGAAGAGCAATGGGATGACTTGATTGAGGAAGTCAAGGGAAAGGAGTGCGAGCAGTGGAATGGAGTCTCGCAGTTCGATCGCAACTCCAGTCGTGCCAGTGCTGAATTCATCGAGGTGCAGAACGCTTGGCGCGAACGCCTGCTTGATATAGAGGGGAAGAAAAACGTGGATTTGCGTATCATGCAGCTTGAGCATTTGCGGTGGTGCGCCTTCCTCGCCGCCATGGGGTTCACCCCCATGTCCGATGACACGTGTGAAAAGCGTTTCAACATGGCTCATGAAGGCAACGCGTACTGGAGGAATTCATTCGGAACTCCCGAAAAGGTCAGAAAAGACTCTGTAAAGGATTGTATGAAGTTCGCCCGAGCGGATACCCCCGATTGCCTGAATTCCTCATATGAGCATATATGTCTGACTCCGTGGGATAACTTGGATCATGCCTCCACAATATGCAACAAGTTGGATGGTAAAAAAACATGCACATACGATTTTAAAAAGAATGATTACGTTGTGCTATCTCTGCTCGAATTCATCAAACACGCTCAAACTCAGGGTGTCACTGCGAAAGATGTCTGATTCGGATTTTGAGATGTCGGTAAGACTGATTTGACGATGCAATTGAAGAGTGGAAGCATGGGAATATCGATGTATATCGATACATATTATTCAGTGGCTCGCCTTGTTCCGTCACGGTGATGTGTGGAGTGGCTTCGGGGTTGGTGGGCCATGCGAGAGAAGGAATTACCATGAGGGTATTCAAGAGATTTGCTGCAGGTATGGTGGCCGCGGGCATGGCGTTGGCCATGCTGCCGGTCGCTGCCGCGCAGGCGGATGACGGGTATGACTGGTCGCATCCGATAACCATCTCGGATGTTCAGGTCACTGCTGTTACTGACACGACCGCAGATGTTACTTTCAAATACGCATTCGATGAGGCTAAATTCAAGAAACTTCTGCCGGATGCCAAGATTACGCGTGTGTGCTTCATTGTCAATGTCGATAAGATTCTGACAATGAAGCCTGAGCAACGGTTCTATGAGTCTTCGTGGGCAACTGGGCGGGACCCCTACGATGACGATCCCAAACTATGTGCCGACATGGTTGGGGATGACGTGGCCACTCCCGAACAAGAACAGGAGTTTTATAGTCTGAAGACCGTACCTCTCACCATGACGATGGGTAACAAGGCATATACAGAAGCAACCCTCACGGCATACAGTTTTCTGCGTGGTGATTCTCTTACGGGGAATGAACTCAAGAAAGCGGGCACCGCATCAGTGCATCTGAAGGGGCTGCAACCAAATATGTGGTATGGCAATAAGAATGTGCCCCAGAAGAATGAGGATGAATACATCTATCCCATGTCCAGTGGTTCGCTGGCTCGTTGGCTCCTGTTCCGTGAGAAGTTAAGGGAAATCGCGCAACCCGGGGCGTTCGACCAGGTTATGGAATATGACGATACATGTTGGACTTCTAACGATACGAAAGAGCCATGCAAACAGAAGAGGAAGTATGCACTGAACAAGAATTATGGACAGCCAATCAACATTGATATGAATCAGCTATTCATCGGTGCTCATATTGATTATGATGAGTATTATGATGGAGTAAAATATGGCGATTATTTCAGTGTGTATGGCGATGCCGTGCAGGTTCCGTCATTCACTACGAAACCGAAGGCCTCGGGGAGCACGGTTGCGTTCACAGATGTGAATTCGAAGACGCCGCATGCCGATGATATCCGTTGGCTGGCTGAGAACAAGATCTCGGAAGGGTACAAGAACGCGAATGGCACGTACCGGTTCGAGGGCATGACGCCGGTGTACCGTCAGGACATGGCCGCGTTCCTGCGCCGCGAGGCCGCCAATCGTGACATCGCGGACGCGGCGTCGTGGAAGCCGTCGGCCGCGGATCGCACCCGATTCCGTGACGTCACGTGCACGGCCGACAACAAGGGCAACCGCAATACGCCACATTGCGAGGACATCCTGTGGCTGGCGCACGCGGGCATCTCCGAGGGCTGGAAAGAGAAGGATGGTTCGAGCACGTTCCGTGGCATGGACACGGTCAAGAGGCAGGACATGGCCGCGTTCCTGAAGCGTCTGGCCGCCAAGGCGGGCAAGGGCGGCAATGTCAAGCCGAAGACCGATTTCACCGATGTGTTCGCCGACACGCCCCATAAGGCCGAAATCCAGTGGCTGGGCGGTTCGGGCATCAGCGAGGGTTATAGGAACGCGAACGGCACTTGGCGTTTCGAGGGCATGACGAGTGTGTACCGTCAGGACATGGCCGCGTTCATCCACCGCCTCGACAACCTGATCGCAAAATGAGGTTGCCATAGCCGCAATGGCATGAGGAGTGTGTCTTTGCGCGCGTCTTCGGACGTATGCGTACGAAGGCATACTCCTCATTTGTGTATGGTCCGCGAATTGCGTACAGTCCTATGGGGCGCACTTGGAGTTCGGGCACTGGAGCGGCAGATGGTGCTGCCGCCTCATGCGCGTCAGGAAGGCGCATCACGCGTGTCGGACGGTATTTATTGCTATTGTTTGGTAATGCTTGGTACAGCGAGCAAGGCAGCACAGGGGAGTGGGGAAATCAATAATGGTGAGTTCCATCATCTATCTGATCATGGCATTGGTGACTGTTGGACTGTTGTATTGGATATACAAGCTGGGGCGTAAGCGCGAACAAGGCATAACGTTGTTGGTTATGTTCGTGCTGTGCTTCATCACCAGCATGACCGGCATTACGATGGCGCAGGCGAGTAATGGCGTTCCGCGGAACCTGTTTTGGTCGTTGATCAACTCGCTGACGATGTTCACCGGCGGCGGTGGCTCCTCATTTGGCGGTGATGATCCGCTTGTCTCGCCGCAGGTGATGGACTACATGAATACGTGGTACCAGTGCACTAGGCTCTGCACGTTGTTCGCCTCGCTTGTGGCCATCATCTCGCTGTTTACTGGCAATCTGTGGGACAGATTGCGTAACATCTTGCGCATTCGCCCATACAAGAAGGTGGTGCGTGTCTTCTTCGACGATAAGAGCAATACAGCGCTTATTCGCAGTTTCGTGAACAGTGTGCAGGCGGACGAATTGAAGCAAACCGATACTCTTGTGTCTGTTGATAAAACGGATTACTACGCTTCCGAAGAGTCAGGACTGCAGAATCCGAATCTCATCTTCCAAGACAGCATCGCCGCACGCGAAGCAAAGAAAGCTAATCAGATGGTGACGATTCGTTTCAAGGACGACTCTGTGTCCGTGGACACTGACTTGATCGAACCCGACACGGGGAAAGGCGGCAAGGGGGACGTCGATATGATCGCCACGCATGATGTGGTCAGGATGGATTACGACACATTGGTTGCGCGAAACTATATCAACACGGTGTTTGTTCCCGTTCAATGCCGTCGGGTCGAAGCATATCCGCTCAAGACGGTAGCTGACTTGCAGATGTTGCAGCCGATGCGTGTGCTCATCATTGGTGATTTGGATGGGCTGGGAGGTCAAATACTCCGCCGTGTCATCATGAACAGCCAAATGCCCTACGACGCCATTCCCGATATCGACTTCTGTTCGCCAAGGCTTGACTCCACCCTGGGTGCATTCTCCAACCGGTATCCCACGCTGCTGGACTATGCGAACGTGGAGTACCATGGCATGGATCTTGGGGGCAGCGAGTTTTACGCGCTGCTCGATGCTTCCGCGCAAACCGGTAGTCACTACGATTATGTGGTGGTGGCCACAGCTGACAAAACCGTCAATCTCAACATCGCCAATGAGGTGCATTTCCATCTGACCATGCTGATGGGGCCGGCTCAGGTCGGTGGCATTGAACCGATGGTGCGCATCGCCGCTTTCGCGGATGACCCACAGAAGACCGCTCCCGAAAAGAGCGAAAACACTGTTGATGTTGAGGATATGAAGAGGATCTCCTTCTTCGGTCAGGATGCGCAACTGTATTCGTTGGATGCCCTGCAGAACAGCCAGATAGACCGGTGTGCGCGCCTGATCAACGCGTTCTACTGTGGTGTGAACATCGACTCATCCACTGGTGATGCGGATGCATCGCCGCAGGTGCGCAAAACCTGGCGTGAGTGCAAGCAGTTCGACCGCAATTCCAGCAGGGCCAGCGCTGAATTCATCAATGTGGAGCAGCATTGGAAGAACAGGTTTGAAGAGCTCGGGCTTTCCGCTGACGATGTCAAGACGCGCATTGTGCAGCTGGAACATAAGCGTTGGTGTGCATTCTTTGCCGCCGAGGGGTTCAGACCCATGTCTTACGAAACACTGCATGCCCGTTATGCCTATGCGTATGAGGGCAATGCTGAGGAAATCGATGTGGAGGGCGACATCAAGGATGTCACCGTTACACCGAAGAACTGCATGAAGTTCGCGCGCGCGGATACGCCGAACTACCGTTTCTCCCATTACGAGCACATCTGCTTGGTGCCATGGGATGAGCTGCCGGAAAAGGACGAGGAATGCGCGAAGGTGCAGGCTGAGTTCAAACCAAGATTCTTCAAGGATCATGCCGGCGAAGTGAAGGAATCTGATTTTCAGACCTTTGACTTCCAGAAACTGGATGAAATCGTGCTCAGCCTTATGGCGGAGTTGGGAAAAGCTGAAAATAGCGATAAATAATCGATAAGGAGAGTCCGACTATGAGCGGTAATGACAATCCAACCCATGAATATGAGATTTTTGTGAGCTATTCGCATGATGATGGTAGGTATACCATTCCATCATTTGTACAAAAGATTCTTGGGGCTGCCACTGAAGGGGGCTTTCGATTCAAGAGTTTTATCGATCAGCATATTACTGGCGCTTGGAAAGATAAAATTATAGAGCATTTGGAATCGGCGAACATTTTCATGCCATTCATTTCCCCGACATATCTCGAAAGTGATTACTGTATAAGGGAACTGAGTAGCTTTGTAGATTATGCGCGCAGGTCCGAGGAGGTGAAGGTAATTATCCCAGTTTTTTGGGTGGATGTGAATGAAGACGCGTTACCGAACAATGGATTTAGTGAGTCGGCTTATAGATACTTCGAAAGGATACAGGGCATTACCTTCGAAGGTAAGAAGAATCTCAGGTTGCAGGATCCGGAAACCATCGACTATTTCGGCATTTTTTGTTTTCTGAAACGATACCTTGATGATGCGGCTGCGACATTGCGAATCAGGAATCAAATTACTGAGAATATCATTCCTGAACTTCCCGATCCACTTAAGGGACGTGTTTTGGAGGGGATGGGTGTGACCGCATCTCCGGGTGATGATACCCAAGCATCGGAACCAGTGCACGCTGAACTGAATGCGGTACAAACTGAGTCACCCATCGTTGCGAATAAACCCGCTGCATCGCCTGTGTCCTCTGATAAAGAATCGCAAGCTGTAAAGATGCGGAAGAAGGGATCACAGAACCATAAAGGCTATGCGCCGGCGCATGAGCTGATGGTGAAGATTTACAACACTGTTGCCGAAACACCGTTTGTCGAAGGCAGCAAAGACCGTTCCAGTGCTCTCAAGCCCGAGTTCCGGGTGCCAGGGGTGTTGGAGACAGTCAGCTTGACCAAGGACGGAGCGCACCTCACGCAAGGCATGAACTTCAATCTGGATTCCAATATCGCGTCGGTGTACATCTCCGCGAACTGGCAAGGTGTGCCTAATGATGGCAGTGGCCGTGCCTATGAACGGGGCAATGACGAGCTTGGCGGGTTTTGGATTCTACCGAGGACCCACAAGTTGGAAAGCTATGAGCCGTGGGAGCATGATTTCGACAACACCTTGGCCAACTACTTGTACCGCATCAAGATGAGCCAGCCGTATGCCGAGGATTACATCGCGCATAGGGATGAATGGCAAGCTCGATATGAGCGGTTTGCCGCCATGCCTGACGTGTCTTCGACGTATGCCAAGGAATTGTTCAATGGGAACAGGTTTGTGAGTGCGAATTCCCGACTGGAATTCGTACGGGATGGCCGTCTACTGCCTGTCGAGCAGATCGATAACGAGGTATTGAACCGTACGATCATCGCGATCACCGATCCCGCGCAGGTCGATGAGGTCATTGCGTGCATCAACAACATGCACAAGGATGGCATTCGGTATTACCGCGTGGGTGCGCTGCTCGACACGAAGTCCGACGCCACGAATTTCGTGAATGCGCTCAAGAAGTACCGTGCATTCCTTGAACAGCAGTGATTGCGCGTACCACGCATAGCGTTGAATTTATGTCCGCGCCTCGTGATGAGGTGCGGACATTTTTTATATCATTGGATGATATAGCGAAGGGTATCTGATTCGGATTTTGAGATGTCGACAGGGTTGATTTGACGATGCAATGGAAGAGTGGAAGCATAGAGAAATCGATATATATATCGATGCATATTATTCAGTGGCTCGCCTTATTCCGTCATGGTGATGTGTGGAGTGGCTTCGGGGTTGGGCGCGCTGTGAGAGAAGGAACAAGCATGAAGAGATTCAAGAAGCTTGCCGCGGGTATGGTGGCCGCTGGCATGGCGTTGGCCATGCTACCGGTCGCTGCGGCGCAGGCGGATGAAGAGTATGACTGGTCGAATCCGATTACTATCTCAGATGTTCAGGTTGCTGATGTAACTGACATGACTGCGGACGTGACTTTCAAATATACATTCGATGAGGCCAGGTTCAAGAAATTTCAGCCGGATGCCAAGATTACACGGGTGTGTTTCATTGTCAATGTCGACAAGATTCTGACGATGACACCTGAACAACGTTTCTATGAGCCCATGTGGGCTGCACGCGAGGTCTGGGATGACGATCCCGGACTGTGCACCGACATGGTTGGGGATGACGTGGTCACGCCCGAACAGGAGCAGGAGTTTTATAGTCTCAAAGCGGTACCGCTTTCCACAAGGTTGGGGAGTAAGGATTATCGGGAAGCAACTCTTTCGATGTATAGCTTCCGGCGTGGTGATATTCTTGCGGGGAATGAACTCAAGAAAGCGGGTACCGTCTCAGTGCGTCTGAAGGGCCTGCAACCAAATATGTGGTATGGCAATAAGAATGTTCCCCAGAAGAATGAGGAAAACTATATTTATCCTATGTCTACTGGTCCGTTGGCTCGTTGGCTTTTGTTCCGAGAGAAACTGAAAGAAGTGGCGCAGCCGGGGGCATTCGACCAAGTCATGGAATATGAATATGACGGTACATGTTGGACGTCAGATGGTCAGACGAAGCCTTGCAAAGGGGAGAGGAAGTATGCACTGAACAAAAATTATGGAAAACCAATTAATATAGACATGAATCAGCTATTTGTCGGTGCTCATGTTGATTATGAAAAGAATTACGAGGGTAAAAAGTATACCGACTATTTCAGTGTGTACGACGGCGCTGTGCAGGTTCCGTCATTCACTACCAAGCCGAAGGGCTCGGGGAGCACGGTTGCGTTTACGGATGTGCATTCGAGTACGCCTCATGCGGATGATATTCGTTGGCTTGCGGCCAACAAGATCTCGGAAGGCTACAAGAACGCGAATGGCACGTACCGGTTTGAGGGCATGACGAGTGTGTACCGTCAGGATATGGCGGCGTTCCTGCGTCGTGAGGCGGTCAAGCGGGGTATCTCGGACGCGGCCTCTTGGAAGCCGTCGGCCGCGGATTGGAAGCGTTTTGTCGATGTGAATGCCAAGACGCCCCACGCTGAGGATATTCTGTGGCTGGCGCATGCGGGCATCTCGGAAGGGTGGAAGACGAACCGAGGTGCGGAGTTTCGTGGCATGGACACGGTCAAACGTCAGGATATGGCCGCGTTTCTCAAGCGTTTGGCGAATAAAGCCAGCAAAGGTGGCAATGTGACACCCAAGTCATTTGTGGACGTGACCGACACGACCCCGCATGTCGCAGAGGTCCGCTGGCTTGGCGGCTCTGGTATCTCGAAGGGATGGCAGACGCCTCGTGGCCCGGAGTTCCGTGGTATGAGCTCGGTGGTGCGTCAGGACATGGCCGCGTTCATCCACCGCCTCGACAACCTACTCGCAAAGTGACATCGCTGTAGTCAGCGGAGCGTGCGGATTGTACGCGGTTGAGAACCGCTGCGTACAATTCGCGCGCTTTTTGGCTTCTTTGCGTATGAATTGTACGCAGTCAACCCAGAACCGCGTACAATTCATACGCTACGGGAAGTGTCACCACACCGCCTCCAGATGTCTGGGAATGCGCATAATTTGAGGGGTATGACTACTGCACTTCGAATGTCCACGTTGTTCCTGCGTACCCTGCGCGAAGACCCCGCAGACGCAGATGTCGATTCCGCAAAACTGCTCCAGCGCGCCGGCTACATCCGCAAGGCCGCGCCCGGCATCTGGACATGGCTGCCGCTCGGTCTGAGCGTGCTCAACAAGATCGAAGAGATCATCCGCGAGGAGATCAATGGCATCGGCGCGCAGGAAGTGCATTTCCCCGCGCTGCTGCCGCGCGAGCCGTACGAGGCGACCCACCGCTGGGAAGAGTACGGCGACAACATCTTCCGCTTGAAGGACCGCCATGAGTCCGACTATCTGCTGGCGCCCACGCACGAAGAGATGTTCACGCTGCTCGTGAAGGACATGTATTCGTCGTACAAGGACCTGCCCGTCACGCTGTACCAGATCCAGACGAAGTACCGCGACGAGTTCCGCCCGCGCGCCGGTCTGATCCGCGGCCGCGAGTTCATCATGAAGGACGCCTATTCGTTCACTGTGGACGAAGAGGGCATGCGCCAGGCGTACATGGACGAGCGCGGCGCGTATGAGCGCATCTTCCAGCGCCTCGACCTGAAGTATGTGCCGGTGTTCGCCATGAGCGGCCCGATGGGCGGCTCGGCGTCCGAGGAGTTCCTCGCGCCGATGCCGATCGGCGAAGACACATTCGCACTTGCGCCGAGCGGCAAGGCGTGGAATGTGGAGGCGCTGCACACGCCCGAGGTGGAGGATATCGACGCTTCCGCCACGCCTGCCGCCACGAAGCGCGCCACGCCGAACGCGCGCACGATCGACGAGATGGTGGCGTTCGCGAACGCCGAATACCCGCGTGAAGACGGCCGTGACTGGGCCGCCACGGACATTCTGAAGAACGTCGTGGTGGCGGTGAAGCACGTCGAAGACGACGAGCATGACGAACCGTGGCGTGAACTTGTGGTCGTGGGCATTCCGGGCGACCGCACGATTGACATGAAGCGGCTCGAGGCGCAGTTTGCGCCGGCCGAGCTCGAGGAGGCGACTGAAGAGGACTTCAAGGCGCACCCCGAACTCGTGCAGGGCTACATCGGGCCGATGGCGTTTGGCCCGCAGAACGACGATGATGACGCGCTGCGCTACCTGATCGACGCGCACGTGGCCCGTGGGTCGGCATGGTTCACCGGCGCCGACGAAGTGGACGTGGACTACTACGAGCTGGTGTATGGCCGTGACTTCGAGGCCGACGGCGTGGTAGAGGCCGTCGAGGTGCGTGACGGCGACATGAGCCCGGACGGCTCGGGCCCGCTCAGCTTCGAGCGCGGCGTGGAGATCGGCCAGGTGTTCCAGCTCGGCCTCAAGTACTCCGAGGCACTCGGCCTCAAGGTGCTCGACCAGAACGGCAAGACGGTGCCGGTATGGATGGGCTGCTACGGCATCGGCGTGAGCCGTGTGCTCGCATGCATCGCCGAGACGCACCACGACGACCGTGGCCTGGCATGGCCGGCGAATATCGCACCCGCCCAGGTGCACATCGTGGCCACCGGCAAGGACGCACAGGCGTTCGAAGCCGCCGAAACACTCGTGGCCGAACTCGAGGGCCGCGGCATCGAGGTCATCTTCGACGACCGCAAGAAGGTCTCGCCGGGCGTCAAGTTCAAGGACGCCGAACTCATCGGTGTGCCGATCATCGCCGTCGCGGGCCGCGACACCGTCAACAACGGCACGATCGAAGTGCGTGACCGCAATGGCGAGAACAACCAGGCGGTGCCGGTGGAAGCCGCCGCGCAGGTGATCGCCGACCGCCTTGAGGCCATGCTCAAGTAACGCCGGGCTACCCTAGGGCATTCAGCCAACAGAGTGTGGGCGGGGTGTGGATGGAGCTGACTCCATCCACACCCCGCCTTCGCTATGGGGCGTCCGACCACAGGGGCTTGTGTGGTTTGCCCCGGGCCCGGGCGGTGGGTGACAGTGGATGCAGACACCATGCACGGACGCATGGTTCTGCACGAAAGGACCCATCATGGCACTGCAACAGGCTCTCGTCACCATCACCGGCAATGTGGGCAACGACCCCACGCTCTATGGCAAAGACCCCGCCAAACCGGCGTGCGTCTTCAGAATGGGGTGCACGCGCCGGTATCTCGACAAAACCGGCACATGGCAACAGCTGCCCACCACATGGATCGCCGTCAAAGCGTTCCGTTCGCTCGCGCTCAACATCATGGGCTCCATCCGCAAAGGCAATCCGGTCATCGTCTGCGGTGTGCTCGGCACCGAGGAATGGGCGGGCGAGGACGGCGAGATGCATTCGCGGCTCGTCCTCGAAGCGAGCAATGTGGGGCACGACCTCAATTACGTCACCACGATCTGCCGCAGGATGGTGAAGGAGTCCACAGGTGAGGGCAACGACGAACGCGCGCAGTCGCCCACCGCGCAGACCACGCCGCCGTCGCCCTCAGATACAGAAGCGGCCGCACCGGTCGAATTGGTCGGTGCGGCCGCCATGCCGTCAAGCCAGGGTGGGGGCGCCCCGGAAACCGCACCGCCTGCGCAATCCACGGCAGGAGGTGAGTCGGCCCAGCAACAGGTGGAATTCACCGATGAGAAGCCGTCGTTCTAAGGGTGCGAGTCAGATCACCAGATGTGTACGCGCTCTTCGGGCTTGAGCCACATGCGGTCTTCGGGCGTCACGCCGAAGGCCTTGTAGAACAGGTCCACATTGCGCGCGATGCCGTTGGTGCGGTTCTCGGCCGGGGAGTGCGGGTCGATCTGCAGGTACTGTTCGGCCAGTTCGTCGCGGTTCTTGGTGCGCCAGATGGCCGCATAGCCTAGGAAGAAGCGCTGCAGACCGGTGAAGCCGTCGAGCACCGGGGCCTCGTCGAGCGCGGCCTCGATGCCGGCGGGCGATCCGTCGATCGGGCGTCCGGCCGCTTCGTCCAACGCGAAGGCGTAGGCCTTGAGCGCGATGTTGACGCCGCTCAGATCGCCGATGTTCTCACCGATCGTCAGCGCGCCGTTCACATGCGGAGCTTGCTCGGGGGAGTCCGAGTACTTTTCCTGCAGCTGCACCGGCACGAACTGGTCGTACTGTTCGATGAGCGTCTTCGTGAGCTCCTGGAACCGCTGCTTGTCTTCGGCGGTCCACCAGTCCTCGAGCTTGCCTTCGCCGTTGAACTGCGCGCCTTGGTCGTCGAAGCCATGGCCGATCTCGTGGCCGATCACCGAGCCGATGCCGCCGTAGTTGACGGCGTCCTCAGCCTCAGGGTTGAAGAACGGCGGCTGCAGGATCGCTGCGGGGAACACGATGATGTTGAGCGTCGGCTCGTAATACGCGTTCACTGTCTGCGGGTTCATGAGCCACTCGTCCTTGTCCACCGGCTTGCCGCACTTGGCCATCTGGTAGCCGAATTCGTACACGGCGGCGGCGCGCATGTTCTCGACGAGACCGGAGTCGGCATGCACGTCGAGCGCCGTGTAGTCGCGCCAGTGGTTCGTGTAGCCGATCTTCGCCTCGAAGTGGTCGAGCTTATCGAGCGCCTTGCGCTTCGTCTCGTCGCCGAGCCAGTCGCTGTTGAGGATTGAGACGTGGTAGGCCTCGATCAGATTGTGCACGAGCTCTTCCATGCGCGTCTTCGACGATTCGGGGAAGTGCTTGCGCACGTAGATGCGGCCCACGTCCTCACCGCAGATGCCGTTGATGAGCGAGACGCCGCGCTTCCAACGCACGCGCTGCTCCTTGGTGCCCGAAAGCGTCTTGCCGTAGAACTCGAAATTCGCGGAATCGAAGTCGCGGCTCAGCATGCTCGCGCGGCCCACGATCGTGTGCACACGCGCCCACAGCTTCAGGTCGTCGAGCTGAGCGTCGCGCCAGAACTCGTTGAGACCGGTGAAGAACGACGGCTCCATCACATTCACATGCGCGAGCGCGCCGAGCACATCCACCGCATAGGTGCCGGCCGTGGCGGACGCGTCGTAGGCGCGCTGCACGGCCTGCGCCCACGCCTCGATGCCGAAGTCGGCGAGCATCGCCTTGAGCTCGGCGAATTCGGTGGGGTTGTTCGTCTTCTGCGAGTCGCGCGTAGACACGTTGTCCCAGTGGTGCGCGGCGATCGCCGTTTCCACGTCGAGCAGCCGCTGGGCCTGCTCGCGCGCCTCGTCGTCGGCGTGCGCGTAGCCGGCATTGGTGAGCTGGCGCGCCACCATGCGCACATAGGCGTCACGGATCGGCGCGTAATGGTCCTCGCGGTAATACGCCTCGTCGGGCAGACCGAGTCCGCCCTGGCTCATGTGCATGATGTTCACGTCGGGGTTGTTGAAGTCGCCGAAGACGTCGAACCCGAACAGGTCGGGGCCGCCGTACGGGCTCATCGCGCCGAGCACCTCGGTCAGCTCCGCTTTTGATTTGGCGGCGTCGATCGCGTTCAGATCGTCTCGAATCGGCTCCACGCCGGCCTTTTCCACAGCATCGGTATCGAGGAACGAAGCATACAGCGCCTTCGATTTGGCGGCTTCGTCGCCGCTGGATTCGAGGATGTCTCGGATTTGATGCTCGGCGTTTTCGGCGAGGCGGTCGAACGAGCCGAAGCGCGAACGGTCGTCGGGCAGGATATAGGTGTCGATCCACGGGCCGTTCACGTAGCGGAACAGATCGTCCGCCGGCCTGATCACCGAAGAGAAAGAAGAGGGGTCAATGCCCGAAGAGAGCAGGGCATGCGCAGTGGTTGTGCTAGTCATGGCTCCACACTATAGAGCTTTCCTGACATACCGCCGTTATGCCCAAGGCATGTGCGGGCCTGCGGAAACCGGCTCCTCAAGGGTGGGAGGGCATAGCTCCGCGGAATTGTCAAAGAGGGTACGCTGACCGTAAAAAATGCGGAAAAGGGGCAGTCTGCCGCAGAAATAAGCGAGACTTGAAGAAGGTTCGGCTGGTCGTTGGAACATGCGGACAGCCGGGAATCCTCACCAAGCGTGCATCCCAGTTGCGGCCGGCGTTGTGCGCACAACAGAAAAGGAAGGAAGGGAACATATCATGTCCACTCCATACCAAGACCCAAACAACAGCTTGTGGGACAGTCCGTTCAAGCTTGTCCAGGAGGCGCTGCCCACCGGCGCCAAGAACGCCGTGCGCATCGCCTACGCCATCATCGGCATCGCAGCGCTCGCGCTGGGCATCTGCCTGTTGGTGTGGCCGGGCGCCACACTCAAGGTGGCCTGCATTGTGCTCGGCATCTACTTCCTGGTCTCCGGCATTGTGCGCATTGTGAGCTCGATCGTTGAGGTCGGCCTGCCGGGTGGCTGGCGTGTGCTTGGCATCCTCATCGGCCTCATCCTCGTGGTGGGCGGCGTCGTCGTGCTCAAGAACGTCACCATCTCCACGGCCATGCTCGCGGTCATGTTCACCCTCATCGTGGGCATCGGCTGGATCATGGAAGGCGTGATGTCGCTCGTGGAATCCTGGCAGGTCCAGGGCTCCGGCTGGGCGATCGCCTACGGCATCATTTCGATCATCGCCGGCTTCGTGCTGCTGTGCATGCCGATCGCATCCACGGTGTGGCTCATCATCTTCGGTGGCTGCGCCATGATCGTCATGGGCATCTTCGCGATCATCCGCGCGTTCACGTTCGGCCGTGCGTCGAAGAACGCCGCCAACTGATTGACGCGCAGACGCGTTCCGTATTGCACAGGCCCGCTGGCTCAACCGCCGGCGGGCCTTTGCTATGCACGCGCTGCGCGCCCGGTTGTAAGGCGCGGGGGATAGGCTGAAAGCGGTTGTGCACATAGGCATACACAAGTCATAAGTACAAAGGTGGCACATTTCATGATTGAACTGAAAACCAACACCGAGATCGAGGAGATGAAACCGGCAGGCCGATTCGTGGGTGGCATTCTGCGCGACCTGCAGGAGTTCACCAAGGTGGGCACCAACCTGCTGGAAATCGACGAATTCGTACACCAGCGCATCGTGGACCGTCCGGGCGCGGAATCCTGCTACGTGGACTACGCGCCGGACTTCGGCACCGGCCCCTTCGCCCACTACATCTGCACGTCGGTGAACGACGCCGTGCTGCATGGCGTGCCGTACGACTACAACCTCAAAGACGGCGACCTGGTGAGCCTCGACCTGGCGATCAACGTGGACGGCTGGGTCGCCGACTCCGCCGTGAGCTTCGTGGTGGGCAAAGACAAGGACCCGGAAGACCTGCGCCTCATCAAGAGCACCCAGGAAGCACTCGCCGCCGGTATCGCCGCCGCACAGCCAGGCAACCGCCTCGGTGACATCTCGCATGCCATCGGCGACGTGGCGCGTGCCTATGGCTATCCGATCAACCTCGAGTTCGGCGGCCATGGCGTTGGCCGCATCATGCATGGCGACCCGCACGTGCCGAACGACGGCCGTGCACATCACGGCTACAAGCTGCGCCCGGGCCTGGTGATCGCCATCGAGCCGTGGTTCCTCAAGACGACCGACGAAATCTATCAGGACCCGAAGGACGGCTGGACGCTGCGTAGCGAGGACGGCTCCCGCGGCGCCCACAGCGAGCATACGATCGCAATCACCGAAAGCGGACCGATTGTGCTCACACAGCGCGAAGACGATCCGATTTCGGCTGATTTCCAGGGCTGAACCTATCCAGACCGTGCGGTCGTTGCACACAGATGTGTGAACTGGCCGCACGGTCGCGGCGTCCGCGTCCCCGCGATGGGGAAGACTCTGAGGCGCACGCGCTTTTGAGACACGGGAACGCCTCGAAACGCGAATACCCTATAGTGGTCGGCAGTGCCCGGAGCCGGATGGCGTGCGGACCGTACCCGGTCCCGCCACGGAACCGGGCGGAAGGAAGCATGAGCATACAGGAGGCGGCATGGGTGTAGCGCAGTTGCATGTGGAATCCAATCAGTTCGAATTGCCGGTCGTACAGGCGAGCGCGGGCCCTGACGGTATCGTCATGTCGTCGTTGCGCAACGACAATTGGGTTTCGCTGGACCCCGGATTCCTGACGACCGCGCAGTGCGAGTCGAAGATCACCTACATCGATGGTGAGCATTCAATCCTGCGGTACCGCGGTTATCCGATTGAACAGCTGTGCGAGCGTTCCGACTTCCTTGAGGTCTCATGGCTGCTGCGCAACGGCGAGCTGCCGACGCAAGCGCAGTACGAGAAGTTCGTTGACGACATCAACCACCATACGATGGTCGGCGAGGACTTCCGCACTTTCATGGCCTCGTTCCCGCGTGAGGCGCAGCCGATGAGCGTCATGGCCTCCGCCATCAACGCGCTCGCCACCTTCAACCCCGACACGACCGACATCACCGATCCGGATCAACTTGACGAAGCGGCCACGATCATCATGGCGAAAGCGCGCACGGTTGTCAGCTACATCCTGCGTCGCCGGCGTGACGAGCCGATGCTCTACCCGGATTACGCGCGCGGCTATGTCGATGATTTCATCCGCATGTGCTTCGCTGTGCCGTATGAGCAGTTCGAATCCGACCCGTTGTACGTGCATGCGCTCGGCCGTCTGCTCATCATCCATGCTGACCATGAGCAGAACTGTTCGACGTCCGTCGTGCGCATTGCCGGCTCTGCGCACGCGAACCTGTATTCTGCCGTGGCCGCCGGCATCAACGCGCTGTCTGGCCCGCTGCACGGCGGTGCGAACGAAGCAGCCCTGCGTCAACTCATGGCGATTCGTGATTCCGGCATGAGTGTGCGCGAATTCGTCGACCGCGCCAAGCGCAACGGCGACCGCATCTCCGGGCTGGGGCACCGCGTCTACAAGTCCTACGACCCGCGCGCGGCAATCGCGAAGCACTATCTGGGCAAGATCATGGAGCGGACGGACACGCTCAAACTGCTGCCGGGGGACGAGGAGCTGTTCGATGTGGCGCTGGAGCTTGAGGACATCGCGCTGCACGACGACTATTTCATCTCGCGCCACCTGTACCCGAATGTCGACTTCTACACCGGCCTGATCTACCGAGCGATCGGTTTCGGCCCCTCGATGTTCACGCCGCTGTTCGCGCTTGGCCGCATACCTGGCTGGATCGCCCAGTACCGCGAGATGCTCGCCGACCCGATGACGAAGATCGGCCGCCCGCGCCAGGTGTACACCGGCGAAGTGCTGCGTGACTATGTGCCGATGGACGAAAGATGAGCAAACATGCCGGGGAAGCGGTGCGCGTCGGTATTCTCGACAATGACGCATGCGCCCTCGAATTCATCACCGGTCTCGTGCAACGGCACTATGCGCGATTATCGATGCAGGTGACCATACGTGCGAGCATGTTTCCCACCGAGATGCTGCGAGCATGCACATATACGGAATCTGTTCCCAACGTGCTGCTGCTTGACATGTCGTTGAACGGAGTCGGTGGGCTGGATATCGCGCAACAGTTGCGTGTACGTGCACCACACATGCGCATCATCGGCATGACCGCGTATGATGTGGAACTCTACCGTCGGGATCCAGACAGCGCGGTACTCGACGAACTGCTTGACAAAAGCACGCTGCGCGCGACGTTGCCGGCACTGTTGCCTCGCATTATTCCCTCCATCTCCGAAGATGCACTCACTCAGACTGACTGCTGTGCACAGACCGAACGGGAGCGCCGATTCGCCGCGCTCTCGCACAAAGAACTTGAAGTCGTCATGATGAGCGCAAACCGCGTTGGTAACCGACAGATCGCACGCAGACTCGGTATCGAGGAGGCGACGGTATTCTCATACCGCCGTAATATCAAGCGTAAACTCAATTGCGAAGATTGGTACGATGTGCTTGATCTGTACCGTTCATAAACAGATGAGTACAGGGGGCGATATGGGGGATATGAACGATGTGCCGGATGTGATGAGACGGTACGTTCGACTGACGGTCATACTTATCTGCATCTGCGTGATTGGTTACGAACTTGTACTCACCAACTATGGATACCATGCCGGAGTCTGTGTGTTCCTGTCGCTGTGCATTGCGGCATGCGGCACGGTGATGGTGCTCGCTCCCGTCATCGGCTCTGCAATAACACTGGCTGTGTTCGTGCTCGCCTCGATTATGCAGGCGCCATTGCCATTGCCTCTCGTGGGGCTGCTGATGGTCGCATGCATGATGGTCACGTATTGGCAGGTGGCCATCGGAATCTTTGCGACCACCGCGATGTGTGTTGTGGGAGTGTGCAATATACAGACTGTTTCGTTTGGTATGCCGGATGTCAAGCGAGCCTATGTGTATGCGGCTGCGGCGTTGATCGCCATTGGCGCAGGTTTGGCATTGCGCGTCTGGAGGCGCCAGCATGAATTGCTCGAGCATGCGCGCGAAGCGGCGTCTCGGCGACGGGTGGCGCGCACATTGCATGATCGGGTGGCCAACGACATCAACGACATCATCATGATGGTCGAACACCAGTTGGAATCCCAAGAGGAGAGCATGAGCGATGCCCGTTTGGAGCTGCTGAACAGTAGGGCGCGTCATGCACTGGCGGGCGTACGCCGGGCGATTGTCGAGCTTGAGGCGAGCGAAGCAGATATGAATCTGGTTGCAGACGCCCCCCGTGAACGGGGGCAAGCCGAACACGATCTGTGCGTGCAGGCGACCCGGTACCATGAAGGACTTCTTGATTCGGGATTTCAGGGAGAACTGCTGATTCTGAATAAGAATGCGCTGCGGAATGTGCGGTCGCAACTTGCCGACGATCTGTTGCGGGAATTGTTTGGGAATATCACAAGATATGCCGATAAGCATCATGACTACTGCGTGATTCTGTCGTGCACGCAGACCCATCTGGGGGTGGGCGTCACCGACGTCATTCGCGACCCCGAGACCTGTGAGCATGGATTGGGCACTGGTCTGCGTGCTCTGCACAACCGTGTGGAGGAGCGTGGCGGGACTCTTGATGTCGAGTTGGACGGCGCATATTGGAATTGCCAAGTCAGTGTTCCGCTGACGTGAGTTCCGGTATATCGGCCATGTTTTGCAGGTTTCTGCAAAACCGCGAAAATAAGCCAGATTCTTTTTATGGTGGATTTGTCAATGAAAACACCCACGAAAGGTGGCACCATGAAGAGGAAGATCACGGCAGTCTTGTTGTCAGCGGCATGGGGATTGACGGCCTGCGGCATGCCATTGGCCGCTTCGGCAGCAGAAATCTCAACGGCACCCCAGCAGAGGATGTCCGGGAATTCGGATTCGGGAGTCATGCCGCTGGCTGAGGCGTTTCCTGTGGAAGGCGGCACTTGGCAGTATGGGAGGAACCTCGTCAAGGCCTGGTCCAACTACTATCATCCGACAAAGCCGCATGCATCCACCGTGACATCTGGGAATAAGCGGTCTGTCTCTGCCAATACACGTGCAGGGTATTGGTCGTATGCGACGTTGAATGGTTTCTATTCAAGCGCGAATTACTACTACCGGGTTCTGTAGCTCACCGAAGAGCATCGGCTGATTTTACGGAGGATGACGCATGCGAGGTACACGCCGTGTAATACAGGCAATTATCGCCGTTATGGTGGCAGTGATGGGGTGGATGGCTGCATCTCAGATTGTTGAAGATGAAACCATGTACCCTGCGGATACACGCTATCAGACATGGGCTGATTTTGCCGATGTGCATGTGCCGAAGAGCCAGCTGATGCGTGAAATGGCAGAGATCGGCAATCGCAGTGGTGCGCGTATCGTGCTACTTCGTGCTGGTTCCGATTCTCATACGATCGACCTTGTCGCCATAGCGCATGGGGAACCGGCGGGCGATGCTATTGATTGGTATTCCAGCTCACGCAAGGGTGTATGGCTTCCAGCCGATACACTCTTGGAGACTTCGCTCACCGGCTCCTACGCGTTCTCGAGCAGTGCGGCTGCCGACGATTTCTCACGATGGCTTGCCGGACACGGAGGCAGAACCGGCATGATACAGCGATTGCCGTTCGGTGTGTCTGTGGATTACATGCTGCATAACTCCGGTACATCATATGCGGTTGCTGCGTTGATTGTGCTGCTCATCGCAATCGTATGGGCATACTCATGCCAGCAATATCGTTCACGCGCGGTTCGCATCATGTCGGGTGTGCTGCCGCGTCAGGTGATCTTGCAGGATTTCTGCACGCAGTTGTGGCATATGATTTCCGCTGCATTGGTATCTGGATGCGTAGTGGTGCTCGTGGTGTGTTGCATTCATGGTTGGCGTGATACCGGAAGATTCCTGACGGTATTCGCACAGTACGCACTGATTTTTGTACTGATTGCAATGTTCGCGATTATGATGGCGTTGCTGGTACTGCGTCCGCGTGTGCGCATCATAGCTGAACGAAGCATGCCTTTTTCTCGCATGCATGGAGGCAATGTGGTGTTGTGCTCCGTGACGGCCATATTGACCATGCTGTCGCTCGCGGTCGGAATTGGTGCCATTGCGCAGCATCGGGCGACAATGCGTGATCTGCATTTGTGGCAGCCCTTGGGGGGTGTGGTGTCGGCAGACCTAAGCCTCTTCGCCGATGAGGACTATTGGCAGGCGCATCAGGATCAGTTACGGGAGGCCTTTGTGCAGCTTGAAGACAAGCATGACCTGGCGCTTTCGGAATCCGTGGCACTGTTCTTTACTCCGTCGCAAGGCGATATGCCGACGACTGAGCAGATACGTCAGGCTGTTGCGCCTTACGACGATGTGGTGGTATGCAATTCGACGTTCCTGACAATGTTTCAGGTACCCAATGATGAGCTCTCTCGGGTGTCGATCAGCGAGTTGACGCCACAACTGCGGGACAACGTCATCGAGTACAGCAAACTTTGGACGGTCGATGGTGGTGCATCGATGGGAGAGCGTCTCTACCGTTGGACAGGCGACAGTGCATTCCCGTCCCTGACCTACGGACAGGCAACTGGTGCCATGAGGCAATCACGCAATCCCCTTATCATCCTCATCGATGAACCGGCGCGGACCCTGAGCCTCAGTGGTTTCCTCCTGCCGGCGCTATCCAATGGCAATCTCGTATTCACCAGCGCCGATTCATTGAGAAACACATTGCAGCAATATGGTGTGGAAGAACTGATCTCATCTACAAGCACCATCGCCAATGCGGTGTATACCCGCACGGTTTGGCTGCAAACCACCATTGTCGGATGTGCGACAGCGGTTGTCATCTGCATAATCGCCATGCTGTCATTGCTGTGGTTCTCAGCGCAGACGTGGAGTGTGGAGCATTCGCATTTGATCTTCGTGCGGCACACGGCAGGCCAGCGCTTCAGTAGAATCGCCTTGCATCGGGTGATGATGGTCGCGGCTGCATTGGTGCTCATTATGCCGTTGGTCATGGCTATATTGCCCCAGCTATCGGTTGTGGAACTTGCTGATAATACGTCCATGTGGCTATCCGTGTATGTGCTAACAGCCATAGGCTTCAATGCGATTCTGACCGTGCTCGCGACACGACGGCGATACTTCGCCATGGCGCATCGGGAATAGGCACACACACATGAATTCGTGGAAATATCGGTAACAACAACCTTGGAACAGGAAACGGCAACATAAGGTAGTCAGGAGGCTTGCATGAGCGGCATAACTGTTTCATCACTCGGGTATTCGATTCGTGGACATCAGATACTCCATAATGTGAATTTGGCATGCCATTCGGGTACTGTAACCGCACTCAGGGGCCGGTCGGGATGTGGGAAAACCACGTTGTTGGATCTGCTCGGTATGCTGCTGATTCCCACCACTGGTTCCATTGGTGTGAACGGCATGGCTACGGAACATTGGAAGGACGGGCAGCGTTGCCGATTCTGGCACGACCATGCAGCGTTCGTCTTCCAGGATTATGGCATGATTCCCCATGAAAACGTGCTGTATAACATCACCTTGAATAGACGCGAGGCAAGACACGCCGCGAAGCATCTTCCAAGGAAAATGGCCGCTATTCTCTCATATCTCAGGTTAGAAGACAGATATCTTGAGCCGATAGACGCATTGTCTGGCGGCGAGCGCCAGCGGGTGAGCGTGGCCCGTGCGTTATGGAAAGATGCTGATTACGTGTTCGCTGACGAACCGACGGCATCCTTGGACGCAGAGAACAAGCGGATTGTGACGAATCTGCTGTTCGATCTGGCAGCCAAGGGGGTATGCGTGGTGATTGCCACTCACGATGATGACCTTGTTGCGAAGTCCCACCAGTCGATTGACGTCGAGCGCTTCTCGCCGACCCGATGATGGGGATTCGGCTCCCGCGTCGTTCTATTTGTGGTACGGCTCGTGCGCGTTGATCTTGAAACCGCGGTAGACCTGCTCAAGCAGGATCACGCGCATGAGCTGGTGCGGGAACGTCATCTTCGAGAAGCTCAGCAGCATGTTGGCGCGTGTGAGCACGCGCGGGTCAAGGCCGAGTGAGCCGCCGATCACGAATTGCACATGGCTCACGCCATGTAGGCCCCATTGCGCGATGTGCGCCGCGAGCTGTTCGCTCGTCAGTTGCTTGCCTTCGATGGCCAGCGCGACCACGGTGGCGTTGTCGCGCAGGTGCTTGAGGATGCGGTCGCCCTCTTTCGCCTTGATCTGTTCGTTCACCGCGTCCGAGGCGTGTTCCGGCGTCTTTTCGTCGGCCACTTCGATGACGCTTATTTTGGCGAAGCGGGACAGCCGCTTGCTGTATTCGGCGATGGCGTCTTTGAGATAACGTTCCTTGATCTTGCCCACGCAGACGATGTCGATGTTCATAGGGGAGCCTTCCACGGAAAAGGCACGCTACTAAGCGAGATAGGTTTTGCATAATGGCGGAATTTCAACCTTTCGTAAAACCTATCTCGCTTAGCAGGGTGCCCTATCCTCAGTTCTTGTGCAACGCGTCGTTGAGCTCGATGCCGCTCTTGCGCGGGCGGGCCTGGATTGCGCCCGTGAGCGAGTTGCGGATGAACAGGATGTTGTTCTTGCCGCTCAGGTCGGCGCCCTTGACCACGTCGAGGTCCACGCCGGCCGCGGCCTTCTCCTTGTCGAACACCTCGATCTTGGTGCCCGCGGTCACATAGAGGCCGGCCTCCACCACGCAGTTGTCACCGAGCGAGATGCCGATGCCGGCGTTGGCGCCCAGCAGCGAATGCTCTCCGATCGAGTTGCGCAGCTTGCCGCCGCCCGAAAGGGTGCCCATGATCGAGGCGCCGCCACCGACGTCGGAGCCGTCGCCGACGACCACGCCTTGCGACACGCGGCCTTCGATCATACACGTGCCCAGTGTGCCGGCGTTGAAGTTCACAAAGCCGGCGTGCATCACCGTGGTGCCTTCGCTCAGATAGGCGCCCAGGCGCACGCGGTCGCCATCGCCGATGCGTACGCCGCTGGGCACCACGTAGTCGAGCATGCGCGGGAACTTGTCGATTGAGAGCACGTTCACGTCGGCGCGCATGCCCGGCATGCCGGATTCCGCGCCCGCCGCCATCACGTCGAGGCGGCGCTGCGTGAAGTCCTCCACGGCGAACGGGCCGTAATTGGTCCACACCACGTTGTTGAGCTTGGCGAAGATGCCGTCGAGGTTGAGGGTGTTGGGCTTGGCCAGGCGCATGCTCATCAGGTGCAGGCGCAGATAGGCGTCGGCCGTGCTCTCGATCGGCTCGTCCAGATTGGATTCGGTGAACACCGGCAGGCGGCGCACGCCGCGCAGGTCCGGGCCCTCGTGCACGAGCGCGCCGAACCCGTGGTTCGGGCGGTCGGCTTCGGCGGGTGCCTCACCCAGTTGCGCCTTCGGGTACCATACATCCAGTGTGTTGCCGGCGGCGTCGATGCTCGCCAGACCCCAGCCCCACGCCTTGCGCTGTTCGGCCATAGTGTCTCCTTTATGCTCAGCAGTGCCGCGGCCATTCCGCGCACTCCCACGGCCCCACGATACAACGCGGCCCGCGCAACCACGCCGCACGGTCTTACCGCCGCGAGCATAGAACCCTTGGCTCGGGTAGCGGATGCAGTATACTCAGTGAGCTGTGAGCGCCAATAAGAACTTTCAAGACCAGCACCGTGAGGGGCACAGCCATGATGCCACGCGCATCGTGGCCATTGTTGTTGCCGTCGCGCTGATGCTGAGCTTCGCCGCGCCGTTCGTATTCGCCGGTCTTTGACCACGCGGGCCACTGTGACGCGTTGCGCGCCAGTCGCCACATTCACCGTCGATCCGCGCCCCGCCGGGGCCGCGACACAGGCCGCAAACGGCCATACCACAGCTGAACAACACGAACGAATCATCATAGAAGCGAGAACATCATGGCAGAATTCGATTACACCCAGGCCATCGCCGACGCGCGCGCGAAGTATGAATCCATCGCGCTCGCGCTCGACATCGACCGCATGAAGCAGCAGGAACAGGACCTTGAGGTGGAGGCGAGCGCCCCCGGCCTGTGGGACGACCCGGAGAACGCGCAGAAGATCACGTCCAAGCTCTCCGCCGTGCAGTCGCAGCTCAAGCGCCTTGCGAGCGCGCAGCAGCGCATCGAGGACGTGGAGACGCTCGTGGAGCTCGGCCAGGAGGAAAACGACGCCGACACGCTCAGCGAGGCGCAGAACGAGGTCGAGGGCATCCAGAAGGACCTCGACGACATGGAGATCCAGACGCTGATGGACGGCGAATACGACGAACGCTCCGCCGTTGTGACGATCCGTTCGGGCGCTGGCGGTGTGGACGCCGCGGACTTCGCGCAGATGCTGCTGCGCATGTACCTGCGTTGGGCCGAGCGCAACGGCTACAAGGCGAAGGTGATGGACACGTCGTACGCCGAGGAGGCAGGCATCAAATCCGCCACGTTCCAGGTGGATGCGCCGTACGCGTACGGCCGTCTTTCGGTGGAGGGCGGCACGCACCGCCTGGTGCGCATCTCGCCGTTCGACAACCAGGGGCGCCGCCAGACGAGCTTCGCCGCGGTGGAAGTGGTGCCGCTCGTGGAGGCAACCGACCACATCGATGTGCCGGAAAGCGAGATCCGCGTCGATACCTACTGCGCTTCGGGCCCCGGCGGCCAGGGCGTGAACACCACGTATTCCGCGGTGCGCATCACGCACATCCCCACGGGCATTGTGGTGACGATGCAGGATGAGCGTTCGCAGATCCAGAACCGCGCCGCCGCGATGGCCGTGCTGCAGTCGCGACTGCTGGTGCTGCGCCACGAGGAGGAAGCGAAGAAGAAGAAGGAGCTCGCCGGCGACATCAAGGCCAGCTGGGGCGACCAGATGCGCTCGTACGTGCTGCATCCGTACCAGATGGTCAAGGACCTGCGCACCGGCTATGAGACTTCGCAGACCCAAGCCGTGTTCGATGGCGACATTGACGAGTTCATTCAGGAAGGCATCCGTTGGCGCCACGAACAGCGCCGCGAGGCCGCTGAGGAAGCCGACGAGTAACATTGGCATAAGAGCCTCGGACCACCCGCGAATGGAGATGTCATGGCGTTGATTTCGTTAGACCACGTAGACAAGATCTACCCCAATTCCACACGGCCTGCGCTCAAAGACATAGACCTGCACATTGACCGCGGCGATTTTGTGTTCCTCGTGGGCGCGTCCGGATCGGGCAAGACGTCGCTGCTGCGCCTGCTGCTGCGCGAGGAGGAGGCGACCGCTGGCGAGATCCGCGTGGCCGGCTACGACCTGCGGCGTCTGCCCAACCGGCAGGTGCCGCAGTACCGGCGCTCGATCGGCATGATCTTCCAGGACTACAAGCTGCTGCCCAACAAAACGGTGTGGGAGAACGTGGCGTTCGCGCTTGAGGTGATCGGCACGCCGCGCTCCGCCATCAAGTCGCTGGTGCCGAAGGTCCTCAAGACCGTGGGCCTCACCGGCAAGGAGCACAACAAGCCGCAGGAGCTTTCCGGTGGCGAGCAGCAGCGCGTCACCATCGCACGTGCCTACGTGAACCATCCGCAGATCCTGCTGGCCGACGAGCCCACCGGCAACTTGGATCCGACGACCTCGCTCGGCATCATGGAGGTGCTCGACGCGATCAACCGCACCGGCACCACGATTGTGATGGCCACGCACAACGAGGAGATCGTCAACTCGATGCGCAAACGCGTGGTGGAACTCCATAACGGAGACATCGTGCGCGACCAGGCGCAGGGCGTGTACGATTCCGCCGAATACTTCCCGGACTCGCAGGTGGAGGCCAAGGCGCAGCAGGCGCGCGCCGAAGCGCATATCGCCCCCGCCGAGTCCATCACTGTGCTCAGCGAAGCCAAGGACCGCAAGGAACGGCTCGCCAACGCGCAGTCGGTCGTGGACACCGTGAACCAGCTGCTGGCCAGCGATGTGAGCGACGCCGGCATTGAACGGCTCGCCAAGAACGTGCACACCGGCAGGACCGGCCGCTACGGCGAGGCGTTCACCCCGGTCGAAGAGACCCTCACGTGGGGCAGTGGCCTCACACTGGAGGAGCTGGCCCAGCAGGAAGGCGACCAGAAGAAGGCGGAAGGAAAGCCCCCGGAGGCCACCGAAGCCACCGAGGTGTCTGTGGTCGCAACGGCTTCCGAGATCGCTCCAGCCACACCGCCGGTGCCGCCGACCCCACCGCAGCCGAAGCACAAGGTCGCCCATGCGGCCCCGCCGGCACCGCCCCAACCGCCGAGGACCAACCACACGCCTGACCCTCAGGAGACGCAGCAATGAGATTCCGGTTCATACTCACCGAAACATGGACAAGCCTGCGGCGCAATGTGCCGATGCTGCTTTCGGTCATGCTCGTCACGTTCATCTCGTTCCTGTTCATCGGCGCCTCGCTGCTCACGCAGGCGCAGATCACCAAGGCGAAGGGCGATTGGTACGACAAAGTGGAAGTGGTGGTGTGGCTGTGCCCCGACGGCACGAGCCAATCCGCCAACTGCGCCACGGGCAAGGCCGCGACCACGCAGCAGATCAACGACCTGCAGAAAGTGATCCAGGACGAGCTCGGCGACGACGTCTCCGAAACGCGCTTCCTGAGCCGTGAGGACTTCTACAAGGATTCGTTCACCAAGCAGTACCCGAAGGGCGAATACCAAGGGCGTACACTCACCGCGGCCGACATGCAGGATTCGCTGTGGCTGCGGCTCAAGAACCCCGAGAAATACAAGGTGGTCTCCGAAGTGCTGTCCGGGCGTGACGGCGTGGAGGAGGTCGTGGACCAACGCCAGATCTTCGAGCCGGTGTTCGCCGTGCTCAACCGCGCGACCGCCGCCACGGCCATTCTGGCCGGCGTGATGGTCATCGTGGCGATCCTGCTCACCAGCACCACCATCCGCATGTCGGCGGCCTCACGCAGCGAGGAAACCGAGATCATGCGCCTTGTGGGTGCGTCGAACTGGACGATCCGCCTGCCGTTCGTATTGGAAGGCGTGGTGGCCGCGCTCGCCGGCTCGATCCTGTCGTGCGTGTCGCTCGGCGTGCTCGTCAAGGTGTTCATCACCGATTGGCTCGCCAAATCGGTCACATGGATTCCATACATCAACCAGGCCACTGTCTGGATGATCACGCCGGTGCTCATTGTGGGCGCCGTGCTGCTGTCGGTGATCGCCTCGTCGGTCGCGCTGCGCCGTTATCTTAAGGCGTAACGTGCACGGCGCGCCTCGCTGTACTGCAGCCGGCGCGCCGCGTATTTTGGAGATTGTGTAAAAGCCTCGGCACGGCTGGCGCAAACCCGGGTGTTGCGCGATGGTGGGTGTTAGGGTGTTGACTATTGCAAACGAAAGGGTATGGATGCTTCACGGTACCAAGAAAGCCTCTGTGATCACCTCTGCTCTCTTGAGCATCACGTGCGCGGCGTCGCTCGCCGTGGCGCCGCTCATGCCGGTGCAGGTCGCACACGCGGACACATACAGCGACCTCGTCAACGCGCAGAACTCGCAGCAGGCGAGCGCACAGCGCGAAAGCGAGCTGCGTTCCCAGCTCGCAGGTGTGAGCAGTGACTTGGCTGACACGATTGTACAGCTCGACGATCTGACGAACAACAAGATCCCGGCCGCACAGCAGAAGGTGTCGCAGGCCAACGCCGCCGCCGCGGCCGCCAAGAGCGAGGCGGACAACGCCGCTGAGCGCCTCAAGGCCGCGCAGAAAGACAAGTCGGACCTCGAGGCGAAGATCAAGCAGACCGGCGAGGACTACGACGACGCCCATGCCGCGGTGGCGCAGATGGCGCGCGAATCGATGCACGGTTCCGACACGTCCGATGTGATGAGCGTGATGACCGGGGCGACCGACACGAAGGAATTCATCCAGTCGATGCAGTCGCGTGACGCGCTGTCGCGCAACGAGGCGAACGCCGCATCCGACGCCGCCGATGACCTGAGCACTTCGATGAACCGTGGCGAGCGTCTCAAGGCGATCGAGCAGAAGATCGCCAAGCTCAAAGCCGACGCCGACACCAAGTCCGCGGCCGCCCAGAGCGCCGCCGAGTCCGCACAGCAGGAGCGCGACGCGCTCAACAAGCTGCGCACCGACGGCGAAAACCAGCGCACTGCGTTGGAAGGCCGCAAGAGCGAACTGTCCGACGCCGCGGCACAGGAAGCCGCCCAGCAGGTGATCCTGCAATCCCAGCTTGATTCGCTCAACGAGCAGTGGGCCGCCGAGCAGGAGGCCGCCGCCCAGCAGGTGCAGCAGGTGACCCCACAGGGCACCACGCGCCCTGCCGGAACGACCACCACGACGCCGGCGCAGCCATCCACGCCATCGCAACCCGCACAGCCGGTGACACCGTCGCAACCGGCGCAGCCGTCCACGCCATCGCAGCCTTCGCGCCCCGTCACGCCTTCCGGCGGCTCATCAGGCGGTCAAGGCACGTCGAACGGCGACTACGGCAACGCTTACGCAGCCGGCCAGTGCACATGGTGGGCGTATGAGCGCCGCAAGCAGATGGGCATCGGCACGCCGTCGTACTTGGGCAATGGTGGTGATTGGTGGCGCAACGCGCCGTCGTACGGCCTGCGTACGGACCACACGCCGCAGGTGGGTGCCGCGCTTTCGTTCCTACCCGGTCAGGAAGGCGCATCCTCCCCGTGGGGCCATGTGGCTGTTGTGGAGAGCGTGGGCAGCAATTCCATCACGATTTCCGAATCGAATGTGGCCGGTCTCTATACCATCACGTACCGTACACTGTATAACCCAGGGAGGTTCTGGTACGTGCACTAAAGGCTCGGTGCACGATTGTGTGAGGAGTAGACAGTGGCGAAGCAGAACAAACAAGACGACAGTATCCAACTGATCGCGCAGAACAAGCGCGCGCGGCACGACTATGCCATCGAAGACACGTATGAGGCAGGTCTGGTCTTGACCGGCACCGAGGTCAAATCGTTGCGCGAAGGCCGCGCCTCGCTCGCCGAGTCGTTCATCGCGATCGACAAGCGTGGCGAGATCTGGCTCGAGGGCGCCAACATCCCTGAATACCTCAACGGCACGTGGAACAACCATGCGCCCAAGCGCAAGCGCAAGCTGCTGCTGCACGCCCACCAGATCGAGAAGCTCGCGCGCCAGACGCAGGCGAAGGGGTACACGATTGTGCCGTTGAGCCTGTATTTCAAGGACGGGCGTGTCAAGGCGCAGATCGCACTGGCCCGAGGCAAGAAGGAATTCGACAAGCGCCAAGCGCTGCGTGAGGAGCAGGACAAGCGCGAAGCCCAGCGCGTCATGCGCTACAAGAACATGCACGCGCGCGGCTGAGCCGACTATCTGATTATGCAAAACCCCGTCCAATTCGGCGGGGTTTTGCATAAGGTGTTGGCGGGCGCCTACTTGGCGTTGAGCTGCTCCCACTGTGCGCGTGTCATCCTGTTCTCGTGGCCTGTGCGCACCTCATGCAGCAGCGGCACCGGTACATTCGGCGTGACGCTCACCGGCTCGAAGCCGAGCTTCTGCTGTACGCGCGCCGACTTGGTATTGCCTTCGTAATAGGCGCACCAGACGGTGGCGAGGCCCAGGTCCTCGAACGCATGGCGCAGCAGTTCATGCGCCGCTTCGGGGATGTATCCATGGCCCCAGAACGGTTCGCCGATCCAGAACCCGAGTTCCGCCTGCGTTGTGTCGTCTTCGGGGAACAGCGTCGAGCCGCCCGCGAGTGTGAGCGCAATCGCACCAATGGCGGTGTCGGAATCGCTGGCGAGCGCGATGGCATAATCCTCCGGCCCGTTGAACACGTTGCGGATCACACCAAGGCTGTCTTCGACGTCTTTGTGCGGCGGCCACCCCGCCGGCGGCCCGATGTTCGGATTCTTCGCGTACTCGTACAGCGCTTCGGCGTCTGATTCGCGCCAAGGCCGCAACACAAGCCGTTCGGTCTGCAATGTGGTCATGATTGCCCCTTCGCATGGTGTTCTATGGTCGGTTTTCCCAATCGTACCGACAGGTCGTGCCGTCACCATCTGACTCTCATCCCTGCGTATCATCCTCAAGGTTGAGGGTGGCTTCGTGCAGGGTGCAGATTCATTCTCCAGCCCGATGTGACGCACTGTTCCAAGCCCGTATCTTGTAATCATCAAGCAATACGGACAGCGCGCCAAGCGCACGGATGAAAGGACAGGACAATGGGCTTCCTCAACATGATCTTCGGCTTCGACCACACGACCACCGGCATTCCGGCCACGTCGATGAATTCGGCGGCGACCGTCTCCATCATGACCGAACTGGCCGAGCGCCAGGCGAAGTGAGCTACACGCAAACCACAACCAACCACACAACGATACAGCCGCCATGCCCACCGCAATACTCAACGATGAGCCTGTGGGCATGGTCCGGCTGATTGGCGACGGGCATGTTCAAGATGGTGCGTGCATAGTACGCGTGCTGAGGGATACACTCCTCCCATGGAATATGCATCTAACGCCGCGATCCGCGCCCGGCTGCAGTCGCTTGCCGACCCGGCGTACAAGGCATTCAATGCGAAACTCATCCCGAACGTCGACCCAAGCACGATGATCGGCATTCGTGTTCCCGTGTTGCGTGCAGTCGCGAAAGATCTGCGCCGCGGCGACGGGGCGGCAGTGGAGTGTTTCTTCGCAGACCTTCCCCACAAATACTTCGAAGAGAATATGCTGCACGCGATCCTGCTTGGCGACGTATGCGGGTCGGTGGGGGAGGCACTTGAAGAGTTGGCACGATTCCTGCCGTATGCGGACAATTGGGCCGTGACCGACACCATCCGCATCCGCGTATTGCGCCGTGCGGGCGCAGATGCGGATGCGCGGTTGATGCTCAACCAGCTGGAACGCTGGATGCAAACTGACGCCACCTATACCGTGCGGTATGCCGTGGTCGAGTTGATGACCGATTTCCTCGACGCCCGTTTCGAGGAGAGACATCTGCGCCTTGTCGGCGGTATATCTTCCAGTGAGTATTACGTGAACATGGCCCGGGCTTGGTATTTCGCGACGGCGCTCGCCAAGCAGTGGGAGAGTGCGTTGCCGGTGCTGCAGAAGCGCATCCTTGACCCGTGGACCCACAACAAAACCATCCAGAAGGCCTGTGAATCCTACCGGGTCACTCCGGAACACAAGGCGCTGCTGCGTTCGTTGCGTGTGTAATGGCGGAAAAGGGCACATTCAAGGCAGTGCCGCCATTCATCTGCGCTGGGGAGGAGCATTTTCTTGGCAGTGTCACGGTATAAGCCTTGAAAACACACCGATCTACAGGCGTGATACTTGCCCCTGCCCAAGAAATTGCTCCTCCCCAGCACAGATACAGTTGTCCACCTAGAAAACGCATTGACAAGAAGGCGCCACAAACCCATCACGAGACCGGTAAACACCAGCGTGGCTGAACATCGAGGTCGTTTATGTTCAGAATCAGGTGCCGTTCTGAACATACGTTCCTTCCAAGTTCAACCAGCGACCCTATTTTGATGACGTTCGAAGTCACGTACTTATTAGTGTTTTGCTCAATTGGTATTGAAAGAGTGGGGCACACTTAACAAGAACGGTCAGAACACCTTGTAGTACTGCAGCAGTTCGTAGAGGCCGAGCAGAATCAGGATCGCGCCACCAAACGTGCCGCCCTTGGCGCCGACCTTATGCCCGAGCTTGTGCCCAATGAACATCGCGGGAACAGTGATGGCCAACGACACAAGCGCCGCGGAAAGCGAAGCCCACCAGATATCCAGCCTATGGCCGAGGGCGAGCGAAACGCCCACCGCGAGCGCATCCAGGCTCATCGTCAGCGAAAGAACCGACATGGATTTGACGTCCATCTTCGAGAGCAGATCCTGCTGCTTGGCGTCGTCACCGCTCTTGCTGAACGCCTCGCGCACCATGTTGGCGCCGATGAGCATGAGCAACCCGTCGGCAATCCATTCGGTGACGGCGCTCGATCCCTTGGAAAACAGGCTTGCGCCATAGAATCCAATGATGAGCATGACGCCTTGGAACACGGCGAAATACAGTCCGGTGATCCACGGGTCCACACGCCGCATGTATTTGACCTGCACGCCTTTGATGGTGCCCACTGCGAGTTCATCGAGCGAGACACTGACGCCGATGAGCAGGTATTTCACGAATTCCACGGTCGCCTCCAAGCTGGTATCGCTTACATACGTCAGCCTAGTGATTTCACGGTGTTGGGTGGCAATGTGCGCTCGCCGCGTATCGGCAGGTTGTGAGCAGAGCGGTTCCATGCACCAAGACGCCTAGTGAACACAGAGGCGTTCCCCATTAGAGTGTGAGAGGCGGAGCCGTCCATTCCGCCGAAGAGAGATGAGGAGCCCTGATGACGCAGAGCATGGAAACCCAGACGATGCTGCCTGCACAACACGAGGATGTCGAAGACAAGTGCAAGGCCTGTCCGGCCAGGACATGGGCTGAGCAGCACAAGACGCTGCTCATCGTGTGCTTCGGCGTGCTGGGAGTGCTTCTGCTGCTGATGCTCGGCAACCGCAAGACCGTGCTGAACATTGCGAACCAGCCATCGCAGGCAGGTGGCAACACGGCGAAAGTGATGGTCATCGACAACCATGGATTCTCGATGTTCCAGTGGATCACCATTGGCAACGGTTCGAACAACCACCCGACGAACAGCGGCAATACGTCGCTTACGCGCGGTACCGCCACTCAGGACTGACTTGCAAACAGGCCCGCAACCCGTTGCGCAAGGGCTTCCGGCGTCATAAGCGCATACAGGTCGCCGGAGAGCTCGTCGTTGATCGACGGCGCAAGCGCATCCGTCAGCGCCCGACCATTCCCATTGAATCGCTGGAACAGCGCGCGGTAGAGCGGTGAGTCATGTCGTATGCGCGTGACTGCGTATGCGCCGTCTTCGAGTACCCATGCCACTTCGGTGTGTTCGTCGTCGTCCAATTTGTCTTTGTGTGGGTACAGTTGGCGTTCCATGAGTTCATACAGCACGTCAAGCAGTTCGATGTGCTCGGTGCCCGCGCCTTCATCAAGCGTGCGCGCGATGATCTGTGGGTCGATTTGCTCGATTGATTGCATGTAATCAGCGGGTAGATGCGGTCCTTGCGCGCGTGTGAACGATGCCATGCCCCACATCGTAGGGGAGGAGCCTGGCATCTGTGGTGCAGATCGTGTCGGCGAGGATGTGCGTTGTATCCTGGATCCAACTATTGCCTGCGAATAAGGGGAACTATGACCGGTGGACCTGAAGAACCAAAACTGATCCGTGTCGTCGGCGCTGCGATTGTCAAGGATGGCAAAGTGCTGTGCGCGCAACGCGGGTCGGGAAAGACGCTGTCAGGATATTGGGAGTTTCCCGGTGGCAAGATCGAAGAGGGGGAGACGCCGCAGCAGGCTCTTCAACGGGAGATCGAAGAGGAGCTCCTTTGCGAAATCAACGTTGATAAGGAAGTATGTACGAGCGATTATCTCTATGATTTCGGGCATGTGGAGCTCACCACATTCCTATGCCATCTCATTGAGGGCTCGCCCAAGCTGACGGAACATGCACGCATGGTTTGGGTAGAGCCTGCGGATATGCCGCAATTGAACTGGGCGCCAGTGGATCACGATGCTGTCGAACACATTTCGAAAATGACGATCTGACCGATCAACAAACCATACAATCAGAGTTCATATGCGGAGGGGATTATGAATAGTTGGGCGTCTGAGGTGATTGCCGAACCGCGCGACATGCAGAAGACCGTCGATGAGAGCATCATCGACGGTGTGATGAGCGGGTTGATAAGGCAAAACGACACTGCTGAGGAACGGTTTGTGCCCAAGCTGATTTCCAATCAGCCCGGAAGCACGATGGGGGATGCCATCCGTGAGGAATTGAAGGGCAGCGAATCTTTTGACATTTCGGTGGCATTCGTCAGTGAAAACGCATTGAAATCGATGTATCAGGCATTCGTTGATCATGCGAAGAAAAGCGGGAAACGTAACCGGATCATTACCTCCACCAAAAACTATTTCAACAGTCCCAAGGCATTCAAGGAACTGATGAAACTCCAACGCGACGCCAATGTGGAGGTTCTGATTTGGGAACACGGCGACAGTGGGGAATCAGGGGGGACGATTGCTCAAGATCAACCATTTCATCCCAAAGGGTATCTCTTCACCAGATGCATGGAAGAGGGAAGAGCTTATTACAATCTGTATGTCGGCAGTTCGAACCTCACGTCCTTTGCGTTGCAGAATCAGCGTGAATGGAATCTTCGTGTGTCTTCGACCAGTGAGGCGCAGCTGATTCAGCAGGTCAAAGAGGAATTGGCGGATCAAGTCAGGCAATCGGTCCCGTTGACTGATGAATGGTTAGCGCAGTACGAGGAGGAGTTCAAGAACTACGCACCTCCGCGCACGCAAATCCTCCAGCAGGCACGTGCGGCGAAAATCGAACCAAATGCAATGCAGCGCGACGCATTAGCAAGCATTCGACAGTTGCGTGACGAGGGACAGCGTCGTGCCATCGTCATCTCCGCAACTGGTACGGGCAAAACCTACCTTTCTGCATTCGACGTACGCGAGTTCCACCCCAAACGCATGCTGTATGTAGCCAACCGTGACACGATCCTCAAGGCCGCACGCGAATCATACCAGCGGGTGCTCGGCTGTGATGAGGCCGAACTCGGCTTGCTCACTGGCAGCAGTAAACAACACGATGCCAAGTATGTGTTCGCATCGGTAGACACACTTCGCCGTCATATGGAGGAATGGTACGAGCCCGACGACTTCGATTACGTGCTTATTGATGAAGCACATCATTCTGGTGCGAACAATTACCGTTCTGTCATCGAGTATTTCTCGGAAGCCGGATTCATGCTCGGTATGACAGCGACACCGGAGCGAACCGACAGTTTCGACATCTTCGCATTGTTCGACCACAACATCGCGTATGAGATTCGCCTGCAAAAGGCGCTTGACGAGAACATGCTGTGCCCCTTCCATTACTATGGCGTACACGAATTTTTGGGGGAGAATGGTTCGCGTGTCAATTCAAACGAAGGCATTTCGAAGAACGACAAGCAGCAGATCCAATATTCGCTTGAAGAATTGACCGAGCCGAGCCGCGTGCGGTACATCATCCGCAAGCTCGAGCAATATGGCTCTTACGGCCAACAGGTGACTGGGCTGGTGTTCTGCTCCAGGATTGACGAGGCAGAACAGTTGTCCCATCTGTTCAATCAGGAAACCAATCAACAGGCTGAACGCCCGTATCGAACAGTTGCCATCAGCGGCAAAACCTCGCCGAAAGATGTAGAGAACGCAGTGAACCGGCTTGAAGCGGGCGAACTCGACTATATCTTCACTGTCGATAAATTCAATGAAGGTATTGATATCCCTGCAATCAACCAGATTGTGATGTTGCGCAACACCGAATCCAGCATCGTGTTCACGCAGCAGTTGGGCCGAGGTCTGCGCAAGTTCCCGCACAAGACCTGCGTCACCGTCATCGATTTCATCGGCAACTATGCGAATAACTATCTCATTCCTGTTGCCTTGTACGGAAATGCAGGCGACAGCGATATCGTCCGTAAGAATTTGCAACGCGAAGCTGTGGGGCTGTCTTCAATCAGTTTCGATGAGATCTCACGCAAGCAGGTATTGAAATCATTGGATACAGCGTCGTGGTCGGATAAGAAGATGCTTCGCGAACAGTATTCCGTGATGCGCAATGAGCTTGGTCGCATTCCGATGTTGACAGATGTATACCGGCATGATCCGTCGATGGTGATGACGATGGCGCAGAAAAACAGCAGCTACTTCGACTTTGCACGCGAGGCGGAGACTGTGTTGTCCGATGAGGAGCAGGGCAGTGGGTTCGCGCATACATTGTTGCCTGTTGACGCACAGGGCAAACAATGGCTCAAAATGGCCACTGAGATTCTTTTGGTTGCCATCCGCCCGCAGGAATTGGTGGTTCTCGATGAATTGCTCACATCATGTAATAAGGGCGTCTATTCGCCGATATCAGTGTTACGTCTGAAAGAAGCGATTGCAACCCGATTCCCAGCCTCGTACCATACGGACGCCCAGCTTGAATCGGCGCTCAGGGTATTGGATTGGTCATTCTTCGACACGGCTGCCAAGAAGTCCTATGGGGAATGTGCGGTTATCGAGCGTAGTGCTGGAGGGATCAGCCTCGCTCCTGAGTTTGCTGCGAGGCTCGTGAACAATGACACGTTCCGCCGCTTCTTCGTGGACAATGTACGCACGGGGTTGAAACGGTTTGCGGATCTTCTCGAGGAATCCGCTAAAACTGGGCATTCGCTGCAGGATGACCGAGGATTCGTCTATGAACACCGATACAAGATGTTCGAAGTGGAACGCCTGCTTGCATGGCCCAAGCAGATCAACGGCAGTAGTGTCGGCGGCTATCTGCTCCCCAAAGAGGGCGGCAACATGCCCGTGTTCGTCAAATACGCGAACAGCCAGTACGCCGACCGCTTCCTCAATCCTCAGGAGATGCATTGGTTCAGCAAGGACAAACGCAGTTTCAAATCACGTGAGATCGAATGGATGTCACAAGGGCAGGGAGATGTGGATTGGGGTGCGACGCATTTCATTCCATTGTTCGTCATGCGCAAGGCGGACGCCGAGAAACTCAAGATGTACTACTACGTCGGCCGCGTCGGCTCATGTGCGAACATGCGTGAGACGACACGCGACAACAGCGGCGAAACGGTCAGGCTCGTGGAGATGGATCTGCGTCTCACAAAGCCGTTGAGCGCGGAGCTGTATCAACACCTGACCGCCGACGATGACGAATGAGCTCTTCCCGGTAGTCATCCACGCGTGACGTTGTACGAACCTGCACCGATGATGAAATCTTATGAAATACTGCCATTATGTCACTCTCAAAGACGGACACCGATGTGTCATCCGCAACGCCGAACCAACTGATGCGCAGGAAGTGCTCGACGTCATGCAGCGTGCGCATGTACAGACTGACTTTCTGCGTTCGTATCCGAATGAGATGGCCATTGACGTGGAGCAGGAGCGGAGTTGGCTTTCAGAGAGGCTTGAGTCTGAGCGCGAAATCGAACTCGTCGGTGTCGTCGATGGTGTCATCGTTGGATCTGCGGGTGTCGAGGAGGTGGGAACGACGAGCAAAGTATGGCATCGAGCTGAGCTGGGCATCAGTGTGATACGTCAATATTGGGGAATCGGTATTGGTGGTGCGCTGATCGATGCCTGCATTGCATGCGCGACGGCTGCGGAATATTCGCAGCTTGAGCTGCAGGTCGTTGCTGACAATGCCCGTGCGCTCGCGCTGTATATCAAGCGCGGGTTTGTTGAATACGGACGTAATCCGCGAGGATTCCTGTCTTGTGTGTCGGGGTATCAGGAGCTGGTGTACATGCGCAGGGAACTGGATGCCCCGGCGGCGCGCGTGGACACTGTGATTGTGGAAGAATTGGAGTGTGTGAGCCATGGCTATAGAACGCTATAGGCTGTCGGCATGAGCACACCAGCACAGCGCGCACAATCCGCAGCCGAGCCCAAAGCGCCAAACATCGCGCGTTTTGCGCCCGCGGAACATCTGCATGAAGCGCGGCTGCAGCTGTTGGAACGGGAGGGCTCCTACGATTCTACGCGCTTCTTCGACCAGCGGGCGGATAAGCTCGACGCGCTGCTCGCCATGTTTCTGGACTGTGTGTTCGAACAATCCCAAGCGGTGGCGCTGACGCTCGACCGTGCGCACATCAGCCGCACCATGTTCGCGGAATGCGGCATCGCGCAGCTGCATGCGGTCGGCGCGGGGTTCGTGGACTGCCTGTTCACGGGCTGTCGGTTCGGCTCATTCGCCGCCATGGAATCGTCAATGCATTCGGTGGAGATGCGCGACTGCCGCATCGGCTACCTCAATCTGCGCGATGCCACATGGCGCGACGTGCGGTTCGTCGACTGCGTGATCGACGAATTCGACGCCGTCGGCGCGCAGTTGACGCGCGTGGCGTTTCCGGGCACGCGCATCGAGTCGATCAATCTGCAGCATGCCACGGTAGGCGACGTCGATCTGCGCGGCGCGCGCCTGCACCGCATAGAGAATGTGGAGTATCTGCGCGGAACCACGATGTCGCTCGAGCAGATCGCCGACCTTGCCGCTGCGTTCGCCGCGAGCCTCGGCATCCGCGTGGCGTAAGGGAATAAACATATACAACGGTACAGTGGGAACGCGGAACAACTGATTGGCGGAAAGATGGAATCACTACAGATCGCACGGCGCATCGTCGCGGCATACGGCGGCACGTGTTTCCTGACGAACCTCAAACTCAACCTGCTCGTGTACTGGTGCCAGGTCGAGGCTCTGCGGCAGTCGGGTGAGCCTCTGTTCGATGACGAGATCAGCGTGGGGCAGTGCGGGCCGGTCGAGCCGCTTGTATGGGCGGAATACGCCACGTTCGGCTCGCGCATGATCCGTCAACGCGATGAATGGCAGGAAGCCGACTTCGATGAGCGCGCGGAAGGCGTCATCGCGCGCGTGCTCGCGTCGCTCGGTGATCTGACCGCCGACGACCTGCTCCGCATGTCGAGCGCGCGTGGCGGCGCATGGTGGAACGCGCGTGGACGGGGCGATGCGCGCATCACCGTCGAGTGCATTGTGCGCTCCGCGGACATGCACGCCGCCGCCCCCACGAGCACACTCGCGCGCAGTGTGGGCGAAGTGGCGCGGGAATACCCGAACGCGCTGCTGCTGTTGGAGCGTTCATGATGAGGGGGGAGCGGCCTATGCATACGGCAGAGCCAAACGCGGAGCCAATCGAACTCGACGGCGAGCAGATGCGCATGGACGCGCTCGCCGAATCGGTGTTCGAAGTCTATTTGGGCACCATCCGCGGCACGGGGCTCGACATCACGCCAACCGCACCGGCGGCGGTGGACGAGGCGATCCTGGGACGTGTGCAGTCGGTGCTTGGCGCGACGTTCCTCACGTTCTTCGGCATTGCGCCCGTACAACGGTATGCGGACGTGTTCGCGCAGATCGCGGACTTCGCCACGCGGTTCGCGAAAGACCACATCTTCCCGGACGGCAACAAACGGACGGCGGTCAAGATGTCGCTCGCGATCCTCAAGATGCGCGGATGGGATGTGCGTGCGTGTGATGCGAGCGAGCCGGAGCGCAACGAGCTGTACCAGTGGGTGCAGGACATCGTCACCGGGCGCGGCAGTGCGGAGGAACTTGCGGCGTTCCTGCGTGAGCACGCGGTGTGGGTGAAAGATTAGGAATCTTTGTAGTGCTCTCGGCAGGAGAGAACCACAATGCTGTCTGCTTTGGGCACGTAGATGATGCGGTGTTTTTCGCTGATGCGGCGTGACCACGCTCCAGCGAAATCCCATTGCAGCGGTTCGGGTTTGCCGATGCCTTCGAATGGATTGCGCATGATGTCTTTGATAAGCACATTGATGCGCTTGAGCGTCTTCTTGTCTTGGGTCTGCCAGTAGAGGTAGTCGTCCCACGCGTCAGCGGTCCACGTCAACTTCATGGGCTTCAGTCCTCGGGCAGAAGGCTGTGCTCGGCGACATCTCCGTCGGCGGCCTGCTGCATGCCACGGCGGATGCGCTCGTACATCACCGGATTGCGGTAGATACGCAGCGTCTCCATGAGGCTGTCGTAATCGGATTGGTTCATGACGATGATGTTGTCTTCCGCATCTTTGTTCGTGACTAGCAGTGGTTCCGCGTCCTCGCGAATCTGCCGGATGTTCTCTTTGAGGTTATTACGGAATGAACTGTAGGTTATTGCGCGCATAGGGGGCTCCTTCGGTCGGTCGGAATCATTCTCGTGACAAGTACTTGGCATACACAATATTGTACAAGATACTGTACAAGATACTGCATAAGATACTGTGGGACACGATACGAAGGATCAGAAGTCGACACGAACGAACACAATCGCGACGGAAGCGTTACAGAACCTGCTCCATGCCGTATTTGTAGGCGCTCATGCCAAGGTGCTCGTAGAACTTGACGGCGGCCGGGTTCGCGGCCCACGCGTTGAGTGTCACGTTGTGGTAGCCGTGCGCGCGGGCGTGGTCGAGCACGTGGTTGTACAGCGTGGTGCCCACATGCTTGCCGCGAGCGGCTTCGTCCACGCAGATGTCGTCTATGTACAGCGTGCGGATCGGCTGCAGATTGTTGCTGCCGGTGTGGTCCTCATCCACGCAGAACGCGTAGCCGAGCAACGTGCCATCGGTATCGATCGCCACGAAGATCGGGCGCGAATCATCGGCGATGATCCGCGCGAGTTCGTCGGGCGTGTACTTCGTCTTGCCTTCGATGAACAGATCGGGGCGGCCGTGTGCGTGCACATCGTTGACCTGCCGCAGCATGTCCATGATGGCGTTGATGTCGGTGGCTTGCGCGCGGCGGATGGTGAGGCCTGTCATGCTTCAAGTATTGCGTGTGGAAAGACAAGCGGTGTCGAGCGTGAGCTCAGCCGATGAGCCACTTGGCGTTCGCGACGCTGTACAGCGGGATGAAGGGGATGAGGATCGGGGTGTGCTTGGTGTAGTGATGGTACTCCGGGTCGCTGCCATACTCCTTGTTCTGGCGCAGTTCAAGGCGGCGGGCGCCGCCGAACATGATCCAGCAGATGCACAGGTACCCGCCGATGGCGGCGATCCACTGCCATGCGCCGCTGAGGATGGAGACACCGGAGACGAAGACGCCGGTCCACGTGACGATTTCACCGAGATAATTGGGGCAACGCACCAGGCGGAACAGTCCCACGTCGCAGAAACGGTGCGGATGTTGCTGCTTGAATCGGTTCTTGGTCAGGTCGGCTGCGGATTCAAGCAAGATGCCGGCGCCCATGATCGCCGCACCCACAATGGCCACGGCGTCGGTGCCCGCATGGTTCTGCAAGCGGAATGCGATTGGGGAGGCCTCACATGCATAGAGCAGCGCGCAACCCACCCAAGTGAGGAGCTTGAGGGGGAGCTTGACGTTGTTGCCGTTGTCGATTGCCTGCTGCATGACCTGATGGTAGGAGGAGCTGCGGTATTCGCGCGCGAGCAGGTAGCCGCCAAGCCGCAGGCCATAGACAATGAGGAGCGCCGCCATGACGGCCGAAACCGTTGTGAGGCCACCACGGATTCCGAAGTAAATAAGCAGGGCCGAACCGATGCCGGCGATCGAGAAGCCGTAGCCAATTGAGATGAACCAGATGTACCGGTGGAAGCCGACGGCGCTGATTGCGAGCGCCACGAGGAAGATAACCAAAAATGCCATAGTCCAAGCGTATCGGAGCATGCCGGGGTTCTTGGGGTTTGCGGCCAATAGCGCTGTGGGCACATTCCAAGGCGTGTTGGGGTGGTTGGAGTGCGTGACTAAAACGTATCTCGGCTGGGGAGGAGCATTTTTCGGCCAGCCCCTATGTATGAAGGGCGAAAAATGGTGTAATCAAGGGGTTGATACATGGATGCCAGCGGGAAAATGCTCCTCCCCAGCCGAGATACGTTGCTGCGGGAGCTTAGCGGGCGACCACAAGCCCCGAGGGACGCGCCTTCCATGCTTCGCGTCGCCTGTCCGGCACTCGCTCGAGGGGGAGCGGGGTGCTCAAAAGATAGTTCTTGCCGGTGCGCTCGCTGATGAGCCTTCCGACCAGTTCCGCCACGTGCCGCTTATCCGAGTCGGTGATGAACCCAAGACCGATGACTTGCACATAGGCCCAGCCAGATGCCTCTATTGCGAAGCGCCGGAGCGAGTCCTGCTCCCATTGCTCGCTATGGTGCCTGCCATCATATTCGACGGCCACCATGGGTTCGGGGAACGCAAGGTCCAAAAAGATGAGGCGCCCGTCCGGCAACCTCACGGGAAGATTGACCACTGGTCGAGGAAGGCCATAACATTCGAGCGTGAGACGCAGCACGGTCTCCATGACGGAATCAGTGTGCTCTTCCATCAATTCCAAGGCTTTGCGGCATTGCGTGATTCCCTTGGGTGGCCGTATGCCATTGCAGTGCGCACGGCGCTCGACGCGCGTGATGAGGTCAGCGAAACAGTCCAGTGTCAGTGGCTCATGAAGGGTGTTCCTGCGCATCATCGCATCGCCTAGGATGACGAGGTCCTTAAGTGCAAGAAAACGTGAGAACATGAACCACGTGAATTCGGGTGTTGTGCAGGTGACACCCTCTGCGATTTCGATGGTCTCTATTGGTATGCCACTGACAAACAGTGCGGTTGGAGCGATCCGTGTGGGGCCGGGGCGTGTGAGGGCGCGCCGATCCCGACCTTTGTTGTTGCGGTGATTCACAACCATCTGGAGCACGTCGGCATGAAGTCTGGGCATCGAGACGACAGACGCCTCTGAATCCCAGTCCACGCCAAGCAGCCGTAGCGCCGTGGTCAACGTGAATATGCATGCCGTAGCGCGCCGGCAATATCGCTCAAATCGAAGGCAGGTCTCCAATTGGTGTTCTTGCCGCTGCTCTGGCGTCTCGAAGTGTCCGGGCATGTCCTGTTCCTCGCTATGAGTCCGAATGTTGTGCCGACTCTAACGGATGCAACCTCGGTTGTCAGCCATCGTGGCGATGCTTGTGGAAACGGTGGATAACGGATGAAAAGCAATAACAGAATGTGGAAAGAGCGGTGGATGCCGCCGACTGCCAGTGGCGTTCGGTTGTGGTGCGGTTTTCAAGCCGAAACCAGTCCGCAGCCAGTGAGAACAAGTAAGAGAGGCATTCGGCGAAAGTATTTTGACTGGGGAGGAGCATTTTCCGGCCATCACCCATGTATGCAGGGCGAAAACTGGCTCCAGCACGAGGCCGGTATCTGGGTTCTGCCCGGAAAATGCTCCTCCCCAGCCTGAAAACAAGGCGGCTGCACACATGGGTCGCGTACAGCAGGCATCGTTTCATGTTTTCGTGCCAGTAACCTGTTCGTAGCATCGGATTTTTACGCTGCACACATGCATCACGCATGGAGCGTGGTCACGAACAGCGAGGGAAACCATGAGCAAGCAGTCTTTCCGGTCCATCGCCGCGTGTTTTCTTGGCGCGGCGCTGTGTGTGAGCGCCGCCGCATGCGGCACGTCCGACGAAGCGTCGTCGTCCGGCAGTGAAACCAGCACCGCATCGCCGCAGGCATACGATGTGTCCAAAATCGAGACGGACGAGGAGATCGCCGCGCTGCTGCCGGATTCGGTGAAGCAGGACGGCGTGCTCACCGTGGGTATGGACACCTCGTACGCCCCGGCCGAGTTCCTGGCCGAAGACGGCAAGACGCCGGTGGGCTACGATGTCGACATGTCGAATGCGCTCGCCAAGGTGCTGGGCCTCAAGGCCGACCAGCAGGTCTCCAAGTTCGACCTGATCATTCCCGCGGTCGGCTCCAAGTACGACGTGGGTATCTCGTCGTTCACGATCACGCCCGAACGCATGGACGCCGTCGATTTTGTGAGCTTCTACAAGGCCGGCTCCACATGGGTCACCAAGAAGGGCAACCCCACGAATGTCGACACCGCGGACCTGTGCGGCGTGCGCGTGGCGGTGCAGACCGGCACCACGCAGGAAGAGGAAGTCACGCAGATGAGCGAGGACTGCACCAAGAACGGCAAGGATGCGATCGATATCCTGTCGAACGCGTTGCAGACCGACGTGACGACCAATGTGACCACCGGCAAGGCCGACGTGTTCTATGCCGATTCGCCCGTGGCCGGCTATGCGATCACGCAGACCGGCGGCCAGCTTGAGGCGCTCGGCGAGGATGTTGGTGTGACGAAGCAGGGCATTGTGGTCAAGAAGGGCGACAAGCAGACCGCCGAGGCGCTGCAGAAGGCCATGCAGAAACTCATGGACAGCGGCGTCTACGAAGAGATCCTCGAGCAGTGGGGCGCACAGTCCGGCGCGATTGACAAGGCCGAGGTCAACCCCACCGACGTCTCCCAGTGACCGGCGCGCGCTTGGCCCGCGCACACGGTAGGATATAGCTGCATGTGTGTGGCGCGCTCGCCCCGGCGAACGCGCCACACACATTGAGCAGCGGTGGTGTTCGCGTTGAGCACATTTGTATTTTATGCAGTGTATGACATAAATATACAAACCAATCGACGGCGCCGAACCCTGCGGCATAGCGACGCGCATATGAGACCGGAGGAACAAGAAAGAATGGCAGTGCAGAGCCTCAAGAAGATCATGGCGGGCGTACTGGGAGCGGCGATGCTGTTTACGGCAGTGGCTTGCGGCACGACCGACGAAAGCACGGACGCGAAGGCGGAGGCGAAGGCCGGTTTCGACGTTTCCACGGTGAAGAAGGACGACGCGATCGCGGCGATGCTGCCCAAGAGCGTCGCGGACAGCGGCGAGCTGACGGTGGGCATGGAGCTTTCGTACGCCCCGGCCGAATTCGTGGGCGACGACGGCAAGACGCCGGAAGGCTACGACGTGGACCTGGCGAAGGCGCTGGGCAAGGTGTTCGGCTTGGACACGAAGATCGTTTCGTCCACATTCGACACGATCGTGCCGTCGGTGGGCAGCAAATACGATCTGGGCATCACGGCGATGACGATCACGCAGGAGCGCATGGACGCCGTCGACTTTGTGAGCTACTACAAGGCCGGCTCGAGCTGGGCCGTCAAGAAGGGCAACCCGGAGCACATCGACGTCAACGATCTGTGCGGCAAGAAGATCGCCGTGCAGGTGGGCACCACGCAAGAGGAGGAAGCCAACGAGATCAAGCAGCAGTGCGCGGCGGACGGCAAAGCGGCCGTGGAAGTGATGCCGAGCAAGCTGCAGACCGACGCGGCGACCGCGGTGGCGACCGGCAAGGCCGACGTCTTCTACGCCGATTCGCCGGTGGCCGGCTATGCGATTTCGCAGACCGGCGACGCCCTGGAGGATCTGGGCAGCGTGGAAGGCGTGGTCAAGCAGGGCATCGCCATCAAGAAGGGGGACGCCGAGCTGGCCAAGGCGGTGCAGGCGGCCATGCAGCACCTGATGGACGACGGCACCTACATGAAGATCCTGGAGGCCTGGGGTGTGGAATCCGGCGCCATCAAGACCGCCGAGATCAACCCGAAAGACCTGGACTGAACGTAACCATGTGCGCGCGGTGAACCCCACCAGCGCGCACATGCATTGTTGTGGGGAAGAAAGCGAGGAGACCGATGCCCCATCATGTTGAACGCGACGGCGAGGGACTGCCGATCCCGCACCGCATCGAAGCCAAGCCGGTCAAGCGAACCGGCCAGATCGTGGCGGCGGTCATCGTGGCGCTGCTGGCGGCGATGCTCATCCATGGACTGGTCACCAACCCGCGGTTCGAATGGAACGTGGTGTGGAAGTACCTGTTCAACGAGCGCGTGCTCGAAGGCGTGGGCTACACGCTCATCCTCACGTTCCTTTCCATGATCATCGCCATCATCCTTGCGGTCATCCTGGCGATCATGCGCAAATCAGCCAACCCGGTGCTGCGCGGGGTGAGCTGGTTCTACATCTGGTTCTTCCGCGGCACGCCTGTGTACACGCAGCTCGTGTTCTGGGGCCTGTTCTCGGTGCTGATCCCACGCCTGTCACTGGGCATTCCCTTCACCTCGATCGAGTTCTGGAGCGTGGATTCACAGACCGTGGTGACCGCGTTCAATGCCGCCGTGATCGGCCTGGCGCTCAACGAGGCCGCCTATCTCGCCGAAATCGTGCGTGCCGGCCTCGAAGCGGTGGACCCGGGCCAGGAGGAGGCGGCCAAGGCCCTCGGCATGAAGCGTTCGATGATCATGCGCCGCGTGATCCTGCCCCAGGCCATGCGCATCATCATTCCGCCCACCGGCAACGAGACGATCAGCATGCTCAAGACCACGTCGCTGGTGCTCGCCGTGCCGTTCACGCTGGAACTCCAGTACGCCACGAACGCGATCGCGAACCGCATCTACAAGCCGATCCCGTTGCTCATTGTGGCCAGCATCTGGTACCTGCTCATCACCTCGATCTTCATGGTGATCCAGTCGATGCTCGAAAAGCACTTCGGCAAGGGGTTCGAAGCGCGGCCGGTGGGCACGAAGGGCAAGCAGGCGCCGCTGCCGGGCAAGACCGAAGGCGAACCGCAAGACGATGTGAACAAGACGAACGAGGCGGCGTTCCTCGGCTACAACGCCTAACGGACAGGAAGGGCATACTCTCATGACCTCACAGACAACGCACGCCGCAACCACCGGGGCGCAGGCCCCGAAGCCTGTTGTGGAGGCGAAAGACGTGCACAAGGCCTTCGGCGACCTGCATGTGCTCAAAGGCATCAACCTCGAAGTGGAACCGGGCACCGTCACCGTGATCCTGGGGCCCTCGGGCTCGGGCAAATCCACGTTCCTGCGCCTGATCAACCAGTTGGAGACGCTCACCGGCGGCGAGATCGACGTGAACGGCGAGATGATCGGCTACAAGCGGCTGGCTGACGGCACGCTGCAGACGCTCAACGAGAAAGAGATCGCGCAGCAGCGCTCCAAGCTCGGCATGGTGTTCCAAAAATTCAACCTCTTCCCACACATGACCGTGCTCGAAAACGTGATGGAAGCGCCGGTGCATGTCAAGCACATGCCCAAGGCCGAGGCACGCGAACTCGCCATCGCCGAACTCAAGCGCGTGGGGTTGGGCGACCGCATGGACTACTACCCGGGCCAACTTTCGGGCGGCCAGCAGCAGCGCGTCGCCATTGCGCGCGCGCTCGCGATGAAACCCGAGATCATGCTGTTCGACGAGCCGACGAGCGCGCTCGACCCCGAACTCGTGGGTGAAGTGCTCAATGTGATGCGTTCGCTCGCCGATGAGGGCATGACGATGATCGTGGTGACACACGAGATCGGATTCGCGCGCGAGGTCGCCGACCAGATCGTGTTCATGGACGGCGGCGTTGTGGTGGAACAAGGCGGACCAGAGATCATCGACCACCCCAAAGAGGCGCGGTTCCGCGACTTCCTGCAGCATGTGCTGTAGTGGAGCCATGGTGTGAGGGCGGTGTTTGGCCGGTTGCCGATTATCTCGGCGGCCGGCCGACTTCGTTGATGCGGCGACTCCGGCATGCGCCCGTGTGGCGTCCCCTCCTCAGTGCGCTCCGTAGGCGCATGCCGAGCCGGCGCAAGACCTTCTCTCCCGCCGGTTCAGCATTGTAGGGGTTCTTTTCGCGAAATCCCAGCGCTTGTAGTCCTCAGGACTACAAGCGCCCAATATGTGGTCGTGCCATGCGCCGTGCCGCTATTGGTTGGTGATGCGCGACCATTCGGCGACCGCCTCGCGCCGGTTGTTAACGCCCAGTTTGCGCATCGCGCGGCTGACGTAGGTCTTGACGGTGGAGGGTCTGACGTCCATGAGCATGGCGATGTCTGTGGTGAGCATGCCTTGTGCTAGATAATCCATGACGGTGCGTTCGTTCTCCGAGAGATTGAGCAGCACCGGTTTGCCCTCGGCCTGCAGCCGTGCGTACGCCTGTTGCGGGGAATTGAAGAAGACGCCGTTGCGCATCGGCAGCCGGCCGCCATCGAGCAGCGTCGTGATGGACCCGAGCAGGCCTTCGAGGTCGTCCTTCATCACCATACCCTGCATGCCGGCGGCCATCGCATCGGCGGCATACGCCTGCGGGTCGTACGATGTGGCGCCGAGGATGGGGGTGTGGTCGTCTTCGAACCGGATCATGGAGCACATTTCGAGTCCGGACATGCCATGCATGGCGATGTCGGTCACTATCAGGTCGGCGGCCGGGTCCGTGCCAGATAGACTGCGGTGGTAGGCGTCGATGCCGCCCTGCCCGCTTTGCGCGGTCCAGTCGATGGCGAGGTGTGGTTGCTTGGCGAGGAACGACGCCAGCAACCCGAGTACAAGACGGTCGTTGTCCACGATGGCGATGCGGAACGGCGTCTGCCGGCCGGAAGATGGTGTGGATTGGCTCGCGCCCTCTGTTCCGTTGTTGGTGGTTGTGTTCACGTGCATCATCATAGAATACAGCGCCATACGCAGGTGGCGGTGTTTCACGGGTGGGGGCGGGCGCGTTCGGCTACGGCGAAACCGTCGCCGCCCAAGCAAAAGCGTGGGAACCGTGGAAGTGCGACGGATTGCCGTGCATTGCGCGCCGCCGTCGGTTATGCTGGTGCCTATGTGTGGAATTGTAGGTTACGCAGGTGATGTGAATTGTCCTTCGATGCGCCCCCTTGAGGTGTGCTTGCAGGGATTGGAACGTTTGGAATACCGTGGGTATGATTCGGCCGGTGTGGCGCTGACCGCCCCCGGCATGGACCGCGTGGCGGTGCGCAAGAAGGCCGGCCGCCTGTCGAATCTGGTGGAAGACATCGAGGCACGGCCGCTGCCGGACGCCACGGTGGCGATCGGCCACACGCGTTGGGCCACGAACGGCGTGCCCAACGACGTGAACGCGCACCCTCATGCGAGCCGTGACGGCAAGGTGGCGATCATCCACAACGGCATCATCGAGAACGCTTCGCAGTTGCGCCTGGACCTGCAGGCGGAAGGCTACCGCTTTGTTTCGGGCACCGACACCGAGGTGGCGGCCAAGCTGCTGGGCAAGATCGTGGACACGGTGATCGCGGAGACGGGCGAACCGGACTTGTTCGAGGCGATGCGCCGCTTGGGCCGCATGCTCGAAGGCGCGTTCACGATTCTGGCCGTGGATTGCCGCCAGCCGGGCATCGTGGTGGGCGCGCGCCATGATTCGCCGCTTGTCGTGGGCTTGGGCGAGGGCGAGAACTTCCTGGGTTCCGATGTGGCCGCGTTCGTGGCATACACGAAGACCGCGATGGAGATCGGCCAGGACCAAGCCGTGATGATCGACGCGCACGGCGTGGCCGTGACCGATTTCGACGGCAACGACGTGCCCGAGCCTGTGGTGTACGAGATCGATTGGGACGCGTCGGCCGCCGAAAAGGGCGGTTGGGATTCGTTCATGGACAAGGAGATCCACGAGGAGCCGGCCGCCGTGCAGCGCACGCTCATCGGGCGTCTGGACGACGAAGGCCGCCTCAACCTCGACGAAGTGCACATCGACGAGCATGATTTCAAGGCCGTCGACAAGATCATCGTGATTGGCTGCGGTACGGCGAGCTATGCGGGCATGGTGGCCAAATACGCGATCGAGCACTGGGTGCGCATCCCGGTGGAGGTCGAGCTGGCGCATGAGTTCCGCTACCGCGACCCGATCCTCACACCGCGCACGCTCGTGGTGGCGATCTCGCAGTCGGGCGAGACGATGGACACGCTCATGGCGTTGCGCCACGCGCGCGAACAGGGGTCCAAGGTGCTCGCGATCTGCAACACGCAGGGCGCGTCGATTCCGCGTGAATCCGACGCGGTGCTGTACACGCACGCCGGCCCCGAAGTGGCCGTGGCCTCCACGAAGGCGTTCGTGGCGCAGATCACCGCCGCCTATGTGCTCGGCCTCTATCTGGCCCAGCTCAAGGGCACCGTGTTCCGTGACGAGATCGCGCAGACGCTCGATTCGCTCAAGGACATGCCACGCAAGATCCAGTGGGTACTCGACACGCAGCCATCCAAGGTGGCCGCCGCGGCCCGCCAGTTGCGTGACGCGAACTCGTTCCTGTTCCTGGGCCGGCACGTGGGCTACCCGGTCGCGCTTGAAGGCGCGCTCAAGCTCAAGGAGATCGCCTACACGTTCACGGAGGGCTTCGCGGCCGGCGAGCTCAAGCACGGGCCGATCGCGCTTGTGGACGAAGGTGAGCCGGTCGTGTTCATCGTGCCGCCGGCGCGCGGCCGCAATGTGCTGCACGCCAAGGTGATTTCGGGCATCGAAGAGGTCAAGGCCCGTGGCGCCACGATCATCGCGGTCGCGGAGGAAGGCGACGCCGACGTGGAACGCTACGCCGACGTGGTCTTCTGGCGCCCCGAATGCCCCACGTTGATGAGCCCGCTCGTCGACGTGGTGCCGTTGCAGCTGCTCGCCATGGACATGGCCAAGCAGAAGGGCTACGACGTGGACAAGCCGCGCAATCTGGCCAAGTCCGTCACGGTGGAGTAGTGGCGGGCCATCACCGTTGGGTGTTCAATGAACCCGACATCCCCTTCGATCTGCCGGTGCTGTATGAGGACGAGGCGATCATCGTCGTGGACAAACCGCATTTCCTCGCCACGATGCCGCGCGGCATGTGGTACCGCCAGACTGCGCTCATGCGGCTGCGCGAACGCTACAACGACCCGCGCATCGTGCCGGCGCACCGCCTCGACCGGCCGACCGCCGGCGTGCTCGTGTTCGTGCGCGACCCGGCTGCGCGTGGGGCATACCAGCTCGTGTTCCAGGACCGCCGTGCGCGCAAGGTCTACGAGTGCCTCGCGCCGGTGCGCGTGCCGTGGCGGCCGCCGACCGGCACCGTCACGCGGCTCGCCGCGCCGCGCCCGTTCCCGTTGGTGCGCCGCTCGCACATCGTCAAAACGCGCGGTGTGCTGTGCGCGCAGGAGATTCCCGGTGTGGTCAACGCGGTCACCCGCATCGAGCGCGCGGAGCTCGACCGCGCCGCCTCGACGCACGCCGGCGAGCCGATCGCGCGCTACGTGCTGCACCCGCAGACCGGCAAAACACACCAATTGCGCGTGCACATGAACGCGCTCGGCCTGCCGATCCTCGGCGACGACTTCTATCCGCGCATCGAGCGGCGCGCCTACGACGATTTCTCTCAGCCGCTCGAACTCGTGGCGCGCGTGCTCGAATTCCGCGACCCGCTCACCGGCGTGCCGCGCCGTTTCGTCTCTCGCATGCCACTCGGCGCGGCGATTTCACGCATGTAGCGCAATCCGCGCCGGCCCGCATGCAGGCTGCTAAAACTGGAGGAAGCAGATGTATTCGGTAAGGAGCGGATCATGGGTTACGTCATTGCACTGTGCATAGTGGTGCTTGCTGCGTTCGTGTGCACGGCGGTTGTGCTGGGCAGGGACGGCGGGGAGCGTGAGGCCCGTGCGTTCACCGAGCTCGAACCCGAGCAGCAGCAGGTGCTGTACAACACGCCGATCGAGTACGAAGACGAATCGCATCGGGCGTGGCATCAGAGGGGCATTGTGCGCAATGTGACCCCGCGCGACGACGATACGGCCGATGTGGAAGTGATGTGGTACAACGCGAAGCCCGACGAGACGACGCGCAAGAAGGAAACGAACATCGAGCACATCACCGCCAGGAAGAAGGACGTGCAGGTGCATAAGGGCAGCGTCGTCACGATCCGCGTGCAGCCCGGCCAGGGCGTCACGGTCGTCGCCGCGTAACACGCCCCGCCCGCTATGCTGGAGTGCGTACAGGTCAACACACGGTGAGGAGTCGATGTGCGTGCATGGGCGAAGCGGATGGTGGCGGCGGTATGCGCGGCGGGCGTGATGTTCGCCGTGGCGGGCTGCGGTGAGCACGACAGCCGCACGCAGATCAGCGTGTGGTCGTGGGAGCCGAGCATGGCCGCGCTGATCGCCGATTTCGAGGCGCGCAACCCCGACATCCACGTGACGCAGATCGGCACGGCCGACTACAGCAAACTCAACTCGGCGATCCAGGACGGCTACGGCACGCCGGACGTGGTGCAGCTGGAGTATTTCGCCCTGCCGCAATATGCGGTCAGCGGCCAGTTGCGCGACCTGACGAGCCGCACCGCGAACTACGGCTCGTTCTATACGCCCGGCTCATGGTCGTCGGTGCAGCTCGACGGGCGCGTGTATGGTGTGCCGATGGATTCGGGCCCCATGGCCTTCTTCTACAACCAAGACGTATTCGAGCAGGCGGGCGTGGACGCCACGAAGATCCGCACATGGGACGACTATCACCGTGCGGCGAAGAAGCTCAAGGAGAACGGCGTCTACATCGCGGCCGACGACGGCGACGCGAGTTTCTACAACGCGATGGTCTGGCTCTCCGGCGGCCGGCCCTACAACACCTCGCACGACGGCAAAGAGGTCTCGATCACGCTCGACACCGACACCGGCACGCAGGAGTTCACGCGGTTCTGGCAGCAGATGATCGACGAAGACCTCGTGAACACGCGGCTGGCCACATGGTCGGACGACTGGAAGCAGGCGCTCGGATCGGGCACCGTGGCGTCGCTGTTCGCCGGCGCATGGATGCCGTCGCTGCTGCTGGCCGATGTGCCCGGCACCGCCGGCCTGTGGCGCGTGGCGCAGATGCCCACGGCGCACGGCAACCTGACGAACGCCGAAAACGGTGGGTCGGCGCTCGGCGTGCTCAGTTCAAGCCGGCGCCCGGAGGCCTCGTGGCGGTTCATCGAATATGTGTGCCACGAGACGGCGGGCATCATGACGCGTGTGGACGGCGGGGCGTTCCCGGCCGACAACGCCACGCTCAACAGCGCCAACTTCCTGAACAAGACCACGGTGCGCGACGCGCGTGGCATCGAGGTGCCGTATTTCGGCGGCCAGAAATTCAACGCGGTGCTTGCGCAGGCCGCAAGCCACGTCAGCACCGGTTACCAGTACCTGCCGTTCGAGGTGTATGCGCGCAGCGATTTCCGCGCCACCGTCGGCGCCGCATACACGTGGGTGAACAACGAGCACACGTATTACGACGCGGTGCGGCGCGAACGCGAGGGGCTCATCCAACGCAAGGACATGCCGCAAAGCCCCGGCCCGCAGGTCACCCTGCGTGAGGGGATCGAACGCTGGCAGAGCGACCTCAAGGAGTACGGCACCAACCAGGGCTTCACCATGCGCTAGATGTTCTTGCGGTAGATCCAGAGCATGCCCTTGAAGATGAGGTCGGGGTCGATCACGTCGATCAACGGCGTGTCGAGTATGCGCGCAAGACCGCCGGTGGCCACCACCTGGAAGTCCTCGGGGATCTCGCGGTGGAATTGCGTGATGATGCGTTCGATGCCGCCGAGGAAGTCGTAATACAGTCCGGCTTGGATCGCGTTCTGCGTGTCTTTCGCCAGAATCGACGTGGGGCGCCGGATCTCCACTTCGGGCAACTGCGCCGTCATCGAGGTGAGCGCCTCCGCCGCGGTGCGGATGCCGGTCGTGATCAGGCCGCATGTGATGGTGGCGTGCCCGTCCACATAGTTGTAGGTGGTGGCCGTGCCCATGTCGATCACGAGCGTGCGGCCGCCGTACGTGGCGTACGCGCCGGCGCAGTCGGCGAGGCAGTCGGCGCCGAGCGAGCGCGGGTCGTCGATGTGGATGTTCATGCCGGTGCGGATGCCCGGGCCGACCACCATCGGTGTGATGCCGAGGAACTTGACGATCGCCGCGGTGAACGAATGCATCACCTTCGGCACGACCGACGTGATGATCACGTCGTGCACATCGCGCGGCGCAAAGCCTTTGAGCTGCAGGAACTGCAGCAGCATGATGCCGAACTCGTCGGAGGTGTGGTTCGATCTGGTGGTGATGCGGTAGGTGGCGGCCACCTGCTCGTCTTCGATGAACCCGAGCACAATGTTCGTGTTTCCAATGTCCACGGCAATCAGCATGGTGTCTCCTTCGTGCCCGGCGTGGCGTGCGCGGCGAAATATGCACGCCCCTCTACAATAGCGGGAGGTGGCCGACCCCGGCTGGGGCGGTCAACCATGTACAACAAGCAGAAGTCAAGAAGCGCGGGCGGGAAGCCCGCATGCAACCAACCATTGAGGAATCCATGACAGCAACGAATGGAGCCAATGGCGCGCACGGCGAGTCCGGCGCGACCGGAGGGCACACCAACCAGCAAGACACCGCATTCAGCACCGACGCCTCGCTCCAGGCGCACGCCAAACGACCGGCCGGCGGCCCACGCCGTTCCATCTGGGCCATTGTGGCCGTGATCGTGATCGCCGTGGCGCTCATCGTGGGCCTGTGGCACCCGTGGACCCGCAAGGCGGACCAGACGCAGGCCAGCGGCGCCGCGGACACCGTGACGATCGGGCTCAAACTCGCGCCCACCAACCTCGACATTCGCAACACGGCCGGCTCCGCGCTCGACCAGGTGCTCATCGGCAACGTGTACGAAGGCCTTGTGGCCCGCGACAGCGGGAACAAGGTGGTGCCGGCGCTCGCGACAAGCTGGGACGTGAGCCCTGACGGCCTGAAGTACACGTTCCATCTCAATACAGGCCTCACGTTCTCGAACGGCGACCCGTTGACCGCCGAAGACGTGGTGTGGTCGATCAACGAGCTCGAAAGCAAGCAATACCATGACGCCGACGCGCTGAAGAACTTCAAGTCGGTGAGTGCGCCGAACGATGACACCGTGGTGATCGAACTGACCAAGCCCTACGCCAACCTGCTGTGGGCGCTGACGGGCCGTGCCGGACTCGTGTTCGACAAGGACGCGAAGTATGTGGCGAAGACGCAGGCGGTGGGCTCGGGGCCGTATGTGGTGGAACAGTTCACCCCGAACAGCTCGATCACGTTGAAGGCCAACCCGGAGTACTGGGGCGCCCAGCCCAAGACGCCCACGGTCGTGGTGAAGTACTTCGCCGACGACAACGCCGCCGTGAACGCGCTCAAATCCAACGAGGTGCAGGTGCTCGCCCCGATCACCGCGTCGCTCGCCAAGCCGTTCGAAGACGACCCGGAGCACTACACGGTGGAGGCCGGCGACGGCACCGACAAATACGTGCTGGGCATGAACAACGCCGCAGGCAAGCCCACGGGCGACAAACGCGTGCGTGAGGCGATCCGCTACGCGATCGACCACGACCAGCTCATCGCCGCGCGCGGTAGCACCGACAAGGCGCTCGGCGGCCCGATCCCGTCGCTCGACCCAGGCTATGAGGACCTCACGGGCCTGTACCCGCACGACGTGGAGAAGGCGAAGGCGCTGCTCAAAGAGGCCGGCTACACCAAGGAGCACCCGCTCAAGCTCACGCTCACCTACGCCAACACCTACGGCACCGACATCGGCGACCAGCTGCGCAGCCAGCTCAAGGCCGTGAACATCGACCTCAAGGTGAACGTCGTCGAGTTCTCCACATGGCTGCAGGACGTGTACACCGACAAGGACTACGACCTTTCGCTCGTCGACCACAACGAAAGCCACGACTTCACGCAATGGTCGAACGCGGACTACTACTACAACTACGACAACCCCAAGGTGGTGGAACTCACCGATGAGGCGCTCGGCTCGACCGACGACGCCAAGCGCGACGAGCTGCTCGCGCAGGCCGCGCGCATCGTCTCGCAGGACGCCGCCGCCGACTGGCTGTTCAACTACCGCGTGACCACGGCGATGGACAAGGGTGTGAGCGGGTTCCCCGTGAACATGAACCAGACGCTGATGCCGCTGGCTGAACTCAGCTATACGCCGGCCACCACCAAGTAACATCACAACCAATACGCGAACCGCCCGGACGAACCGAGCCGGGCCCCGCGGTCAGGGCGGCACAGCGCATGTGCCGCCCGTCCACAACCCTAAGGGGACTATGAAATACCTTGCACGCCGGCTGCTGCTGTTTGCCGTGGCGCTCTTCGCCATCTCCGTGGTGATCTTCCTGGCGTTGCGCGTGCTGCCTGGCGACATCGCCACCATCATGGCCGGCCTCAACTCGCCGCCCGAACGCGTGGAGGCGCTGCGCGCGCAGATGGGCCTCGACCGCCCGCTGATCGTGCAGTACGGCGCGTGGATCGCCGGTCTGGTGCGCGGCGACTTCGGCACTGCCATGCTCACCGGCCAACCCGTGGCCGCCCTCGTCGGCACCCGTGCCGCCATCACCTTCCCGCTCATCATCCTGGGCCTCATCATCGCGCTTGCGATCGGCATCCCCACCGGGTGCGCCGCCGTGCTCGCGCGTTCCCCGCGCGCCCGCGCCGTCTACCAGGGCGTGGCCATTGTCGGTGGCGCCGTGCCGGCCCTGTGGGGCGGCCTGATCCTCATCCTGCTGTTCGCGCGAGGATCGGGATTGATCCCCATCCTGCCCGCGTCGGGCTTCCCGCAGGCGGGCTGGGCCGACCCCGGCCGTGCGTTCGCCTCGCTCATCCTGCCCGCGTTGACCGTAGGCGTGATCGTGGGCGCGTCGATGATGCGCTACACGCGCTCCGCCCTGCAATCCGTGGCGTCCACCGGCACGATCGAGATGGCCATGGCATGCGGCATGACACGCACGCAGGCGTTGACGCGCGTGGGATTGCGGCTCGCCATGCCGCAGCTCGTCTCGGTGATCGGCCTGACCTTCGCCGAGATGGTCACCGGCGTGATGGTGATCGAGAACCTGTTCGCGTTGCCCGGCATCGGCAGCGGGCTCGTCGACGACCTGGGGCACCGCGACCTCATCGCCGTGCAGAGCGAACTGTTCATGCTCGCCGCGTTCTTCCTCGTCATCGGCCTGCTCGTCGACATCGCGCACCGCGCACTCGACCCGCGGTTGGGAGATTGATATGCCAGATTCACCCACACCCACCCCACGCGTGCGCACCGACGCGCGCGGCGTGCACGGCTGGCGCCGTGTGCGCATTGTGCTCGGCACGATGTGGAGCCACGGCACCGGCCGGTTCGCGCTCATCGTGCTCGGACTTTGGATGCTCATCTCGGTGGTCTCGCTGTTCTGGACCCCGCAGTCACTGTGGAAGACCGACGGCTACCACGTCTGGTCCGCGCCCTCGCGCGCGCATTGGCTCGGCACCGACGGCACCGGCGCCGACCTGTTCAGCTGGCTCATGGCCGGCTCGCGCACCAATCTGCTCATCGTGCTGCTCACCGTGGCCTTCGCCGCGGCGTTCGGCCTGCTGCTCGTCGCGATGATGGTCTCGCGCCATTCCGCGCTCGCGCACGGTTCGGTCGTGGCGATCGACGCGCTGATCTCGATACCCACCGTGCTGATCGCGCTCATGCTCGCCGTGCCGATGGGCGCGTCCGTGGCGGTGATCGTGCTCGCGTGCGGCTTCGGCTACGGCCTCAACCTGGCGCGCGTGGCACGCCCGCAGGCGCTGCTCGCCGCGCACAGCATGTACGTGGAGTCGGCGTTCGCCAACGGCGCCTCCGCGCCGCGCGTGTTCTTCACGCACATCGTGCCGAATATCATGCCTGTGCTCATCGTGCAGTGCTCGCTCTCGGCAGGCACGGCCGTGCTCGCCGAAGCCGGGCTGACATATCTGGGCGTCGGCGTGCCGTCCGGCGTGCCGAGCTGGGGGCATTCGCTGAGCACGTCGGTGCGGTTCATCAACATCTACCCGCTCACCGTGCTGTGGCCGGGCCTGCTCGTCACCATTGTGGTGGTGGCGCTCAATCTGTTCGGCGACGCGCTGCGCGACGCCTCCGACCCACTCATCAATCCACGATTGCGAGGTGCATGATGGGCGTTTCGGTCAACTACCTCACCATCCGCATCGGCGGCGCGCCAATCGTCTCCGATGTGCATATCGACGTGCGCGACGGCCAGCGCGTCGGCCTGATCGGCTCGTCGGGCTCGGGCAAATCGATGATCGCGCGCGCGATGATGGGCCTGCTGCCCGTTGAAGCCACGGTCAGCGGCTTGATCGATGTGAACGGCGAGCAGATCGTCGGCATGCAGGACCGCGACCTGGCGGCCCTGCGCGGCGCGGCGATCGGCATGGTGTTCCAGAATCCCGGCGCCTCGCTCAACCCGCTGCTCACGGTGGGCAAGCAGATCGCGCTGCCACTCGAGCTGCACTACGACCTGACCGCCGAAGACCGCCATGCGCGTGTGCTGGCGATGATGCGCAAAGTGGGGCTCGACGAGTCTCTGATCGGGCGGCACCCGCATGAGCTGTCCGGTGGGCAGCAGCAGCGCGTCGGCATCGCCACCGCGCTGATCACGTCGCCGCGCCTGATCATCGCCGACGAGCCGACGACGGCGCTCGACTCGATGACGCAGCGGCAGATTGTGGAACTGCTCGTCTCGCTCGTGGACGAGGCCGGCGCGGCGATGCTGTTCATCACACACGACTTTTCGGTGCTCGCGCACGCCACGCAGTACTGCTATGTGCTCGACCACGGCACGATTGTGGAGCAGGGGCGCACGCGGCGTGTGCTCGCCGAGCCGAGCACACCGCAGGGCGCGCGCCTCGTGATGGCCGCGCGCGAACTGACGCTGCACGGAGCGGAAGGCGAAGACGGCGGCACACGAGGGGAGCGGGCGCAATGACAGACGCAGCGACAGGCGCACTGACACAGGCGGAACAGACGGACGTGCTGCTCCAGGGCGAGCGCGTATGCAAGTATTTCGGCCCGGCGCGCGCCCGGCACCAAGTGCTGTTCGACGTCGACATCAGCGTGCCGGCGGGGCAGTGCGTGGCGATCATCGGCGCCTCGGGGTCGGGCAAATCGACGCTCACGCGCATTCTGCTGGGCTTGGAGACGCCGGACGGCGGCGATGTGCGCTACCGAGGCGCGTCGATCGAGGGGCGTGCCGGCGCGCCGCAACTGCGCATGCTGCGCGACGAATCGGGCATCGTGTACCAGAACCCCTTCGAATCGCTCGACCCGCGGTGGACGGCGTTCCGTTCGGTCGCCGAACCGCTGCGCCTGCGTGACCGGCGCATCGACGACGAGACGTGCGAACGCCGGGTGCGTGAGGCGCTCGCGCTCGTGTCGCTCGACCCGGACGAGATCATGTGGCGCTATCCGATGGACCTTTCCGGCGGTCAGGCGCAGCGCGTGGCGATCGCGCGCGCGATTGTGACCGGGCCGAGCGTGCTGCTCGCCGACGAGGCGATGAGCGCGATCGACGTGGCCGCACGCGTGCAGATCCTCGACGCGTTCGCGGCGATCCGCGCGCGCAACCCGCGCATGGCCATGCTGTTCGTCTCGCACGACCTTGGCGTGGTGCAGCACATCGCCGACCGCGTGCTCGTGCTGCACGAGGGGCGTGTGGTGGAGCGCGGCACGGTGCGGCAGATCCTGGAAACGCCGCAGGAGGACTATACGAAGGCGCTCATCGAGGCGGCCACGCTGTGACGGCCTCAATGGCCGGCTCGCGATAACGGCATGTCCACTATGTGGACCTGCCGCCGTGGTTGTCGGGGCGCCGTGGGTACGGTATGGCACATGACGTATCTCTCATGTTGTTGTTGTCGCTAACCACACGCCCCACAGCGCGCGGTCTTCGACGCATAACTTGAGATGGTGCCGGTCTGATTCCTCAGGGCCCCGACGCCGCCCACACCAGTGAACTGCATGTGTGGCCACGGGCGCGCCCGATTTCCACCCCACACCGGATTACCGGAACGCCACGGTGATATACCGTCTGGCAGCCGCACCCCCCCATCTCAACGCCATGGTTTGAACGCGCGATTCACGCGGGGCCGTCTTACACACAACCCCCGTACGAACCAACCGACCACCAACCACGCAAGGAACAGACCCATGGCAATCCACAACTCGCTTTCCGAACTCATCGGCAACACCCCGCTCATCAAGCTCAACCATGTGACCGACGGCGTCAAAGCCACCATCGCCGTCAAGGTGGAGTACTTCAACCCCGGCGGATCGTCCAAGGACCGCATCGCCGCACGCATCATCGACGCCGCCGAACGCGAAGGCAAACTCAAGCCCGGCGGGGTGATCGTAGAGCCGACGTCCGGCAACACCGGCGTGGGTCTCGCCATGGTGGCCCAGCAGCGCGGCTACCGTACGGTCTTCGTGGTGCCCGACAAGGTGAACGAGACCAAGCGCGCCGTGCTGCGCGCCTACGGAGCGGAGGTCGTGGTGACCCCCACCGACGTGGAACCCGATGACCCGCGCTCGTACTACCGCGTGTCCGACCGCTTGGCCGAGACGATCCCCGGCGCCTTCAAGCCCAACCAATACAGCAACCCGAACGGCCCGCTGAGCCATTACGAGACGACCGGCCCGGAGATCTGGGAAGCGACCGCGGGCCAGATCACGCATTTCGTGGCCGGCATAGGCACCGGCGGCACCATCTCGGGCACCGGCCGCTACCTCAAGGAAGCGTCCAACGGCGCCGTGACGGTCGTGGGCGCCGATCCGGAAGGCTCGATCTACTCCGACCCGACCAACGTGCACGGCTACAGCATCGAAGGCGTGGGCGAGGACTTCTACCCGGCCGCCTACGACCAGACGATCGCCGATGCGATCGAGCAGGTGACCGACGCCGAAGCCTACCTGATGACGCGCAGGCTCGCCGGCGAAGAGGGCCTGCTCGTGGGCGGCTCGAGCGGCATGGCGGTGGCCGCCGCCGTGGCCTACGCGAAGAAGCACGACCTCGATGCATCACAGACGGTCGTGGTGCTGCTGCCGGATTCGGGCCGCAGCTATCTTGAGAAGATCTTCAACGACGACTGGATGATCGACAACGGCTTCGCCGACGTGGTGGCCGCCACAAGCCGCCCCTCGATCCTCGACGCGGCGCTCGCCGAAGCCATGGCCTGAGCACAACCACCCAACCCCAACCAAGTACACTCAACCACGCACGGAGACACACCAATGAGCACAAACACACACGAGACCCTGCAGAACACCACCCTGGGCGTGGCCACCCGCGCCATCCACGCCGGCCAGACGCCCGACCCCACCACAGGCGCCGTCGTCACCCCGATCTTCATGACATCCACGTTCAAGCAGGACGGTGTGGGTGAGATGCGCAACGGCTACGACTACAGCCGTTCGGTCAACCCCACACGCACCGCGTTCGACGAGCAGCTCGCGGCCGTCGAAGGCGGCGCGTACGCGATGAGCTTCGCCTCCGGCCTTGCGGCGATCGACGTGCTGCTGCGCTCCACCCTGCGCCCCGGCGACAATGTGCTCATCGGCAACGACGTGTACGGCGGCACCTACCGCCTGCTCGCCAAAGTGTTCGTGCCATGGGGCATCGGGCTCGACGTGGTGGACATCACCGACCCGGCCCAGGTGAGCGCCGCGCTCGCCGCCAAGCACTACACGTACCTGTGGGTGGAAACGCCGTCGAATCCGCTGCTCAACATCACCGACATCGCCGCCACGTCCGCCCTCGCGCACCAATACGGCACCAAAGTGGTGGTGGACAACACCTTCGCCTCGCCTATCCTGCAGCATCCGCTCGCCGACGGCGCCGACGCCGTGGTCTATTCGACGACGAAGTACATCGGCGGACACTCCGACGTGGTCGGCGGCGCCGTGGTGGTCAACGACGAAACCATGCGCGACCAGATCGCGTTTGTGCAGAACTCCGCGGGCGCGGTGCCCTCGCCGTTCGACGCATGGCTCGACATGCGCGGCCTGAAGACGCTCGAATTGCGCGTGCTGCGCCACAGCGAGAACGCGATGACGATCGCCCAGTGGCTCGAAGGCCACAGCGGTGTGGAACGCGTCTGGTACCCGGGCCTCGAATCACACCCGGGCCACGAGATCGCCGCACGCCAGATGCATGGCGGGTTCGGCGGCATGATCTCGGTGCAGCTGAGTGGGGGAGCCGAGGCTGCGCGCCGGTTCGCCGCCTCCACCGAGATCTTCACACTGGCGGAATCGTTGGGCGGCGTCGAGTCGCTGATCGAAGTGCCCGCGGCGATGACGCACATGTCGGTCGCCGGCACCACGCTCGAAGTGCCCGCCAATCTGGTGCGCCTCTCGGTCGGCGTCGAAGATGTGGACGACCTCATCGGCGACCTCGAGCAGGCCTTCGCCGCAGTGGGCGACTAGTCGAACACGACCGTCGTCAACGAGCGCGCCGGCAGTGCGAGCGTCTGCGACTCCCGGCCGCGCACGTCAATGCGCAGCGTGGCCGGGTCCACGCGCTCATTGCACAGCACCGCGGCGACCGCGCCGTCCGGCGTGGCGAACGCGGCGGCATGCAGCCGTTGCGCCTTACGCAGCTCACTGGTGATGCAGTGCGAGCCGATGGGCACGAATTTGGAGAAGTGGCCGAGCGCGTAATAGTCGGCGTTGCGCGTGCATTCGCCGGTGCGCCGGTCCACGGTGAGCAGGCCGCGGTTGCTCGAATGCGTGTGGTCGTTGCGCAGATAGTAGTAATCGGGGCCCCCGCGCGTGTCGAGCGCGATGTTCCACAGCACGGCGGACTGCGCCCAGTTGTTCATCATCGAGATGACGCGCGCGCCCATCGTGACCAACGCGTCGTCCCAGTTGCGTGGCCCCCAGTCGCCGCCGGAAGCCTCGGTGACCCAGATGCCTTTCGTGGGCCAGCGGCGGTGGATGTCGCTCATCGTACGCGCGGCCCCGCCGTAGTAGTGCCATGCCGAGCCGGCCGTGGCGGCGAACGCGCGCGGGTCCATATACAGTTCGCGCACAAAACGCCCGTCGGGGTAGTGGTCGGTGGAGTAGTTGTGGTCCCAGCACATGATGCGCACATCGCCGAGCCCATGCGCGCGCAGGCACGGCGTCAGGAACCGCGCGATGAACCGCGCCTGCTGGCTTGGGCTCATCGCCATCGACGGCCAGCGTGACTGCGGGTAGTCGGGTTCGTTCGTGGGCGTGACGCCGAAGACATGCAAGCCGTGGCGCCGGTAGGTCTCGATGAACCGCGCCAGGTATTCGGCGTACACGGGGTAGGCGGCGGGGCGCAGCCAGCCGGTCAGGCGCGTCAACGGGCGTTTGCCGAGCGCGCTGAAGTTCGTCTTCATCCACCACGGCGCGCTCCACGGGCTGACGATGATGTTGAGGTCTGGGTCGGAGGCGGCCGGCCCCATGGATTGCGCGCGCATCGCCTGCGCGGCCTTGACCATCGGCAGGATCGTGTATTCCTCGGGCCTGAAGTCGAGGGTGCGCAGATGCCGGTCGGGGCGCCGGCGCGTGAAGCGGTACGGGCGCGTCACATGGTCGGAGGGGCCGACCGGCTGGCGTAGCATCGAGATGCCGATGCCCTCGGTCACGCTGAACAGGTCGCGCAACGCGCGGTGCGGATGGCGCATGGCGTTGTGCCACAGGTAGCTCGTGGCCTGCGTGATCGACGCGCCGAACCCGTCGATGCGCTGGCGGGGGTGCGCCGGGTCGAGAACCAGTGTGGCGGCGGCCGTCTCCGCGCCCGGCGCGACCCGGAGGTCCACAGGGCGCAGCGCGGCCTCAAGCATCGTGTCATGGGCGTTCGCATACGTGGTAAACATGCGCATGGGGCCACTGTAGCGCGCCGGCGCCACGCGCGCGTGCGGATTGCGCCAAGCGCCCAGCTGTGTGCATGCGGTCAGTCGGAGAACTCGTTGATCGCCGCAAGGAAGCGCGCGCCGTAGCGTTCGAGCTTGTTGGCGCCCACGCCGTTGACCTCGAGGAACTCCTCGGTGGTGTGCGGGCGGCGCTGCGCCATGTCGCGCAACGCCTTGTCGGAAAACACGATGTACGGCGGTTTGCCGATGTCGCGTGCGATCTCCAGTCGCAGTGCGCGCAGGCGTTCGAACAGCGCCTCGCCGTCGCCGCTCGGCGTGAACGAGCCGATCGGCCCGCCCGCGCCGTTCGCGGCATGTTGCGTGCGCGGGGCCGTGCGCGCCGCTTTGCGCTCCGTCTTCTTGATCTCGTAATGGAACGTGGGGCTAGCGGTCTCTGCGGCGCGCGGGCCGAACTGCACAAGCGGCAGCCGTCCTTCGCCGATATACAGGAACCCATCCGCCACCATCTGGTTGAGCACGTCGCGGATCTGCGCCTCCGACGTGCCTTCGAGCGTGGCGTAGGTGGGCAGCCTGTCGAAGCCGCGTGCCAGCACGTCCTGCGCCTTCGAGCCGCGCAGCACCGCCACGATCTTGCCCATGCCGAAATGCTGTCCCAGGTCGTGCACGCACATGCTGATCGCGCGCGCGACCGGCGTCACGTCCACGGTGGCGAAGGTGCTTTCGCAGTTCACGCAGCCGCCGGCGCAATGGCCCGTGCCCGGGGTGTCGTGTTCGCCGAAATAGCGCGTCATGTAGCGGTGCAGGCATTCGGTGGTGCGGCAGTAGCCGATCATGCCGTCGAGCAGTTGCCGTTTGGACCGGCGCACCAGGTCCTGTTCGTCGGCGGTGAGGCGTTCGTTGGGGCCGCCCATGTCGAGCAGCCGGCGCCGCGTGACGATGTCCGATTCGTTCCACAGCAGCGTGCAGCGGCTCGGCTCGCCGTCGCGGCCCGCGCGGCCGGCCTCCTGATAGTACGATTCGATGCTTTCGGGCATGTTGTGATGGATCACAAAGCGCACATTCGACTTGTCGATGCCCATGCCGAACGCGTTCGTGGCCACCACGACCGGCGTGCGGTCGGTCACGAAGTCACGTTGCGCCTGTTCGCGTGTGGGCGCGGGCATGCCGCCATGGTAGGCCACCGCCACGTCGCCCGGCGCATTGCCCGCGCCGCGCGCCGCGCGCAATTGCGGCACGAGCGTGTTGAGCGTCTGCGCGAGCGCCTCGGTCTCTTTGCGCGTGGCGCAGTACACGATGCCGGATTCGTCCGCATGTTCGGCCACGTAGTTCGCGATCCAGTTTGCCTTCTCACGCGTGTTGAGTTTGAGCATGTCGAAATACAGGTTCGTGCGGTCGAAGCCGGTCACAAGCACGAGCGGGTCGCGCAGGCCCAGCAGTTGCACGATGTCGCGGCGCACGCGTTCGGTCGCGGTGGCGGTGAACGCGGCCACGGTGGGGCGGTCGGGAAGGGCTGCGATGAATTCGCCGATGCCCAGATACGACGAGCGGAAGTCCTGGCCCCATTGCGACACGCAGTGCGCCTCGTCCACCGCGATCAACGCGATGTCGGCGCGGGCCGCGAAACTGCGAAAGCGCGGCGTTTCCAGACGTTCGGGCGCCACATAAAGCAGTTTCACCTTGCCGGCATAGGCGGCGTCGAGCACCTGCTCCTGCTCGTCCATGGTCTGCGTGGTGTTGATGAAGGCGGCGGGGATGCCGATCTCGTTCGCGCCGTCCACCTGGTCGCGCATCAAGGAGATGAGCGGGGAGATGACGATTGTGATGCCGTGGAGCAGCAGCGCGGGAATCTGGTAGCACACGGATTTGCCCGAGCCCGTGGGCATGACACCCAGCACGTCGCGGTTGGAGGCGATCGCCTCGATGAGTTCGGCTTGGCCGGGGCGGAATGATTCGTAGCCGAAGTGCTCGCGCAGCGCCGCCAGCGCGGCCTGCGATCCGTAGTGGGCGGCATCGGGCTGGCTGGCGTGTGCGTGTGCTTCGAATCCTGTCATAGCCGCCCAGTGTACCAACGCCGCCCCATTGGCGGTAGGGGCGGCGTTGGGGCGTGTTTGGGCGTCAGGCGGCCTCCACCGGGAACTCTTCCACGACGCGCATGGCGTCGACGATCATCTGCGGGGTGGCATCCGGCACGGCGGCCAGGAATGTCGAATCCGGCTGTGCGGTGTATTCGGCCACCGTCTGCAGGTTCGCGTCGGTGAACTCGAGGTTCATCTGCTTCCAGGAGTGGGGCAGGCCAACGCTGTCGTAGTACGCGAGCAGCTGGCGCGCTTCGGCTTCCTTGCCCTCGGCCACGAGCTGCACGAGCACGCCGTAGGCCACCTTGTCGCCGTGCATCGTGGCGGCGGAACCCGGCACTTGCGTCAGGCCGTTGTGCAGGGCGTGGGCACCCGACACGCGGGCGCGCTCGCAGCCAAGGCCACCCACGGTGCCGGCCAGGCCGATGATCGTGTCGATGAGCAGGCGCACCTGTTCGTTGTCGTAGTCGCCGGCGTGCAGGGCCTTGAGGGCGTCCTCGCTGTGCTCGAGCAGGATGTCGTGGATCAGGCGCGCGGACTGGTAGGCGAGCTGGTCGAAGGCGGTCAGGTCGTTGGCGCGTTCGAGCACCGGCGCGCACTCGTACCATTTGGCGATCGTGTCGCCGATGCCGCCCACCATCTTCTCGGCGGGCGCGCGCGAGATCAGCGCGGAATCCACGATCATCGCCACGCTGTTGCGGCCGTGCAGCGGCGAGCCCACATAGCGGTGCTCGTCGTCGTAGTTCACCGAGAACGGCGTGTATGCGGCGCACGCGCACGCGAGCGTCGGCACCATGATCAGGTCCACGTCGAGCAGCTCGGCCACGTTCTTGGCGGTGTCGGCGAGCTTGCCCGCGCCGATCGCCACGATCGCGTCGGCGTCGAGCGCGCGCGCCTGTTCGGCGAGTTCGCGCGCGTTGCGTTCCGTTGCCGAGCGGTCGTAGCGCAGCGCCGGCGCGAAGAACTCGCTTGAGCCGGTGTAGTCGAGGAACGCCTGGGCGGATAGTTCGCCGGTCACGATGACCGGGTGCGCGTAATCCTCGAGGTAGCGTTCGATGTTCTTGGCGGACCCGGGCTCGCTGATATAGCGGTTGGGGCCGGGGTGGACGTCGGTGACGCGGTTGAACGTTGCCATACCGTGAAGCTCCTTTGATAGACATTGCAGGCGACTGGTGTGGGCCAGCCGCCTGCGGATCGCCTCAAAGGAACATGCGCGCGGCTGGTCACATTGCCGGCCAGTGTACTATCGCTTCACTGTTGGCGAACCCGCTGTCTCACTGGGCAGTCACGCGAGCGTCTCGAGCGTGCGCATCGCCTCGATGATCTGCGTGGGCGTCACGCCGGGCACGGCGGCATGGAACGGCGAGTCGGGGCCGGCCGCGAAATCGGCCACCGTCTGCAGGTTCCCATCGGTGAACTCGAGGTTCATCTGCTTCCACGAATGCGGCAGCCCGATGGTGGCGTAGAAGGGGAGCAACGCCTGCACTTCGCCATCCTTGCCTTCCACGAGCAGCTGCACGAGCACGCCGTACGCCACTTTCTCGCCGTGCATCGTGGCGGCGGATCCGGCCACGCGCGTCAGGCCGTCGTGCACGGAGTGCGCCCCGGATTCACGCGCGCGCACGCCACCGAACCCGCCGACCGTGCCGGCCAGACCGATGATCGTGTTGATGAGCGTGCGCACATGCTCGTTGTCGTAGTCGCCCGCCCGCACGGCCTCGAGCGCCGGTTCGCTCTCCTCGAGCAGCATGTCGTGGATCAGGTGTGCGGAATGGTAGGCGAGCCGGTCGAAGACGGTCAGGTCGCTCGCCTGGTCGAACACAGGCGCGGATTCGTACCATTTCGCGATCGTGTCGCCGATGCCGCCAACGAGTTTGTCGGCGCCGGCGCGCGCGATCAGTGACGAATCGACGAGCAGTGCGATGCTGTTGCGAGGGTGCACCGGTACGCCGAGGAAGCGGTGCTCGTCGTCGTAGTCCACCGAATACGGCGAATAGGCGGCGCACGCGCACGCGAGCGTCGGCACGATGATCAGGTCGAGGTCCAGGATCTCGGCCACGTTCTTGGCGGTGTCGGAAAGCTTGCCCGCGCCGATCGCCACGATCGCGTCGGCGTCGAGCGCGCGCGCCTGTTCGGCAAGTTCGCGCGCGTTGCGTTCGCTCGACGATCCGTCGTAGCGCAGCGCCGGCGCGAAGAACTCGCTCGAGCCGGTGTAGTCGAGGAACGCCTGGGCGGACAGTTCGCCGGTCACGATGACCGGGTGCGCGTAATCCTCGAGGTAGCTGGGCACGATGGAGGCCACGCCGGGGGTGCTGATGTAGCGGTTGGGGCCGGGACGGACGTCGGAATCTTGAACATTGGTTGCCATGGGAAAGCTGTCCTTACAACAAAAGGGTCAAATGCGAAAGAGGGCTCAGGGCCGTGCCGCACCAAGGGCCGTGGGTTGTGGCCGGTGTGCGGGGCTCCTCACCGTTGCGCGTGCGACGGTGAGCTTGTGGCCGGGTCGGCAACGTTGGGGCCGATTGTAGGACGACCGTTTGTATTTCGTGCACGCCATGTTCACTTCGAGAGGAAGGGCACCGGGCCGCGCGGCCCGTGGTCGGGGTCGCCGGGGACGGCGGAGTAGAGTGGGAAGCCGGCGGAACATGCGCCCCGAACACCAGCAAAGGATGAGCCATGACTGAAGAACAGACCAGCAAGCCGCGCCCGGAAAGCTTCGAACTCGACCACACCAAGGTCAAGGCCCCGTATGTGCGGTTCATCGACACGCAGACCGGCCCCAACGGCGATGTGATCTCGAACTACGACCTGCGCCTTGTGCAGCCGAACGAGAACGCGATCCCCACCGCGGGCCTGCACACGATCGAGCACACGATCGCCGTGCTGCTGCGTGAGCGCATCCCCGGCTACATCGACTGCTCGCCGTTCGGATGCCGCACCGGTTTCCACCTGCTCACGTGGGGCGAGCATTCGCCCGAGGACGTGGCGAAGGCGCTGAAGGAATCGCTCGAGTTCATCGCGTATGAGGCCGAGTGGAGCGATGTGCCCGCCACCACCATCGAAAGCTGCGGCAACTACCGCGATCACAGCCTGTTCACCGCCAAGGAATGGGCCAAGGACATCCTGGACAAGGGCATCAGCTCCGACGCCTTCGAACGCAAGGTCGTCTGAGCGCGCCGACAGTATTGTACGTATATATGCGTATATATGTATAAATACACAATGGTTTGACCGCCACCCACCATCGTCGAGGAGTTACCGATGCCGAATGCCTCATCGCGCCGCTTCCGCCACGCCACCATGCAGGACTACCCGCAGATGGAGCGCATCTACGCCCATGCCCGCGAGCTCATGGCGCGCAACGGCAACCCGACGCAATGGGGCAACACCTTCCCGCGCCCCGAAGTGGTGCGCGACGACATCGCCAACCACCGCACGATCCTGCTCGTGGACACTGTGGGCGGCCATGAGCGCATCCTCGCGCAATTCGCCGTGTGCCCCGGCCTCGACCCCACCTACGCTACCATCGAGGGCGCGTGGCTCGACAACGACTCCTATGTGACCATCCACCGCATCTCCTCATCCGGCCTGGTGCGCCACGCCGCGCGCGACTGCATCGAATGGGCGCTCAAACACTACGGCAACGTGCGCGTGGACACGCACCCCAACAACAAGGCCATGCAGCATGTGCTCGAATCATGCGGTTTCGCCCGTTGCGGACTGATCCAGCTCATCGACCGCGACGAAGACCTCACGCGCATCGCCTACCAGCGCCACGAATGGTGAATGTTCGTGCGCCCCACGGCCCCGCCCGCGTATCGCATTCGTCACACGGCTGAGGCACAATACCGCCTATGAGCGCACCCAATGCTGAAAAATGGCCGTTTTCCGGCCTCCAAGGCGAAGAGAACTACCACGCCGCCCGCCGCGCCTACCCCGCACAGGCCATCGTGGACCTCGCCGCGATCCGCGACAACATGCGGCATCTGGTGGGCGTCGTCGGCGAATCCAGCGGCACGACCGAAGTCATGGGCGTGGTCAAGGCCGACGCCTACGGGCACGGGCTGGTTCCGGTCGCGCTCGCCGCGCTCGCGGGCGGCGCCACATGGCTTGGCACGGCGCAGGCGCGCGAGGCGCTGTTGCTGCGCCGTGCCGGCATCGGGCCCGACCGCGCGCACATCCTCACTTGGGTCAACAATCCGCTGTGCGCGCCGTACGGTGAGCTGATCGCCAACAGCATCGACCTGTCCGTGGCCACCCTGACCGCCGCCGAACGCATCGCCGACGCGGCCCGCGCCACCGGCCTCACCGCCCGCGTGCACATCAAAGTGGACACCGGCTTCGGGCGCAACGGCTTCACCCTCGAACAACTGCCCGAGGCCATCGCCGCACTGCGCCCGCTCATCGACGAAGGCGTGCTCGACGTGGTGGGGCAGTGGAGCCACCTCGCCGTGGCCGACGCGCCGCAGGATGCCGGGTTCGTGCACGAGACCGACATGCAGATCGAACGGTTCGAACGGTTCACGAGCGAACTGCGCGCCGGCGGCATCGACCCGCGCGTGCGCCACCTGGCGAACACCGCGGCCACGCTCACGCGCCCGCAGATCCACTACGACCTGGTGCGCCCGGGCATCGCGCTGTACGGGTACGAGGCGGACCCGGCGATGGGCACGCCGGGCGACTTTGGGCTCACCCCGGCCATGACGTTGCAGGCGCAGCTGAGCTCGGTCAAAGACGTGCCCGCAGGCAGCGGCCTGTCGTACGGCCGTGCCTACCTGACCGGCGAGCGCACGTCGGTCGCGATCGTGCCGGTCGGGTACGCCGACGGCATCCACCGCTCCGCCTCCGGATTCGACGAGGCGGGCGCGCGCCACGAATACAAACCCGGTGGCCCGCTGCGCGTCGACACCGCGTACGGCCCCAAACTCATGCGCGTCAGCGGGCGCGTGTGCATGGACCAGTTCATCATCGACCTGCACGGCTCCGCGCAGGAACTCGGCGTGCACATCGGCGACACCGTGCGTTTGTTCGGCCCCGGCGCCGGCGAAGCGGCCGCCGAACCGACCGCCGACGACTGGGCGCGCGCGGCCGACACGATCAGCTACGAGATCTTCACATGCCTGCGCAACCGCGTGCCGCGCCTGTACCTGCACGCGCGCAGTGTGCTGCCTCCAGAAGACGTGGCGCGCCTCGACCCGCAGTCGCTGCTCTAGCGCGCCGCTGTAGGCATACCACAGCGCGCCGCGCTACGCTGTGCACAAGGAGGCGATGCTCATGACCGGGTACGACACGCGCCGCGACTACAGCGTGCACGATGAGGAACGGTGGGCGCCGGAAGACCCCAAATCCGGCGATCGCACCGCGTTCGAACGCGACCGCGCGCGGCTGATCCACTCGTCGGCGTTGCGCCGGCTCGGCGCGAAAAGCCAGATTCTCATGGCGGGCACCGACGACTTCGCGCGCACACGCCTGACCCACACGCTCGAAGTGGCGCAGATCGGCAGGCAGATCGCGCAGATGTTCGGCTGCGACCCCGACGTGGTGGATTGCGCGTGTCTGGCGCACGACCTGGGGCACCCGCCGTTCGGGCATAACGGCGAACATGCGCTCGCGCGCATCGCCGAGCCGATCGGGGGATTCGAAGGCAACGCGCAGACCTTGCGCATCCTGACGCGCTTGGAGCCGAAGGTGTTCTTCCATGACGGCCGCTCGGCGGGCGTCAACCTGACGCGCGCGTGCCTTGACGCCTCGGTCAAATACCCGTGGGACTACGCGCACGCCGACGACCATCCGAAAGGCGAACGGAGCCGCAAATTCGGCGTGTACCCGAGTGATGAGCCCGTGTTCCGCTGGCTGCGGCGGGGCGCACCGGGCACCGCGACGCCGATGGAATGCCAGATCATGGACCTGAGCGACGACATCGCCTACAGCGTGCACGACGTGGAGGATGCGATCGCGACCGGCGCGTGCGACCCGGCGCAGCTGCGTGACGCGCGCGTGCTCGACGCGGTCGTGGAGCAGATCCTGGCATGGTACGGCAGCCAATGGGACCCGGATGAGCTGCTCGCCGCGTTTGGACGCCTGCAGCGCCGCCACACGTTCCCCGAACGCTTCGATGGATCTCGGCACGCGCTGGCGCAGCTCAAGAACGTGACGAGCGCGCTGATCGGCACCTTCGCGCACAGCGTGGAGAACGCCACACGCGACGCGTACGGCGCCGGGTCGCTCGTGCGCTACCGTGCGAACGTGGTGGTGCCGCCGCACACGCGCTACGAGATCCTGGCGCTCAAAGGCATCGCCGTGCACTTCCTGATGGAGCCGCGTGAGCATTCGCCGTTGCATGGCGAAGAGCAGCGGATCGTCACCGATCTGGTCGACGTGCTGATGGCGGACGCGCCGGAGCCGTCGCTCGCGCTCGAACCGGTGTTCTGGGAGGATTGGGCGAACTCCGCAAACGACGGCGAACGGCTGCGCGTGGCGGTCGACCAGGTGGCGAGCCTGACCGACGGATCGGCCATGACACTGCACGAACTGCTGTGCTCATAGCGGGTCACGGCGGCCGCTTCCAGGGGCATTGTGCCGTGTGGGGGCGCCTGATATGCTGTGCACCATGGCGGGCATGATTCACAAAGAAGACATTGAGAAAGTACGCAACGCGGCCGATCTGTACGAGATCGTCTCCGCCACCGTGGCGTTGAAGCCCTCCGGCATCGGGTCGTATGTGGGCCTGTGCCCGTTCCACGACGAAAAGACCCCGAGCTTCAGCGTGCGCCCGGCGATGGGCGTGTGGCACTGCTTCGGCTGCGGCCGCAGCGGCGACGTGTTCAAATACGTCGAAGAGCAGGAGAACATCGATTTCCGCGAGGCGGTGGAGCTGCTCGCCGACCGCTACCACATCGAGCTGCATTACGACAAGACCGGCAATGCGCCCGAAACCAAAGGCTCCAAGCGTACGCGCCTGCTCGAGGCGAACGAGGAGGCCCAGCGGTTCTTTGTGGCACAGCTGGTGACCGACGAGGCGCTGCCCGCCCGCAAACTGCTCGCCGGCCGTGATTTTTCGCAGGCCGACTGCGCGCGGTTCGGCTGCGGCTATGCGCCGCGCGGATGGGACAATCTGGTGCGCCATCTGGCCGACAAGGGGTTCACCCAGCAGGAGATGCTCGACGCCGGTCTGGCCCGCCAAGGCCAGCGGGGCGTGTACGACTATTTCCGCGGGCGCGTGACGTGGCCGATCCGCGACTCCACCGGCCGCACCTTGGGATTCGGCGCGCGCAAGCTGTATGACGACGACCAGATCAACGCGAAATACATCAATACGCCGGACACGCAGCTCTACCACAAGAACCAGGTGCTCTACGGCATCGACCTGGCCAAGAAGCAGATCGTGGACAAACGCCAAGTGGTGATCGTGGAAGGCTACACCGACGTGATGGCCATGCACTTGGCGGGCGTCGACACCGCGATCGCCACATGCGGCACCGCGTTCGGCGACGAGCACGCCAAGATCGTGCGCCGTCTGATCGCCGACGATTCGCTCGGCGCGGTGCAGTTGCGCGGCCCGCTCAATGTGGAAGGCCAGCAGCTGAGCTCGCGCATCGTTTTCACTTTCGACGGTGACGCGGCCGGCCAGAAGGCCGCGCTGCACGCCTTCGGCCTCGACTCGTCGTTCCTCACGCAGACCTTCGTGGCCGTGGCGCCGGACAACCTCGACCCGTGCGACCTGCGCATCGAACGCGGCGACGACGCGCTGCGCGCGCTCATCGCCAACGCGAAACCGCTGTTCGACTTTGTGATCGACACGGCGATCGACCGTTTCGCCACCGCCTACACCACCGGCCAGATGGGCGCCGTCAAGGCGGTCGCGCCGCTCATCGCGCAGATCCGCGACGAATCATTGTGGGACCTCTACGCGCGCAAGGTGGCGCGGCGCATCGGCGTGGAGCTCGACGTGCTGCGCAACGAGGTGCGCGCGGCGCGCCGGCAGCTGCGTGTGCGCGGCGACGACGCATACGCGCCGAAACGCCGCTACGAACAGAGCGAACGCGAGCAGCGTGCGCCCGCACCCGAACAGGCGCGCCGCATGGAGGCGGCGAACGCGCAACGGCAGTCGTTCTACCGCATCCAGGACCCCGTGTTCATCTGCGAGCAACAGTTCATGGCCACGCTGATCCAGATTCCGCGAGCGATCAACCCCGAGCTGTTCCGCGCGCTGACGGTGCACTGCTTCCAGACGCCCGTGTTCCAGACCCTGTTCCAGGCGGTCGAAGTGGCGGGCGGCCTGCCGGTCGAATCGATCTCGCAAGGACTGTGGCTGCACAACCTCACCAAGGCCGGCGGCCCCATGCTCTCGTCCGCGATCACCGAACTCGCGGTGATGCCGCTGCCGCTGCTGATGCCGGCCAACGCCGCGCACAACGACGAGCACGGCGCGCCGGCCGCGCAGCCGCTGCGCGAGGCGAGCGCCGAAGAGCGGCAGTACGCGAACCAACTGCTCGCCAAACTGCTCGACGTGGGGTACATGCGCCGCATCGACGCCACCAAACACCGCATGGCGCGCACGGCGGACACGCAGGAGCAGATCAGGTTGCTCTCGGTGATCACCGCGACCGAAAAGGAACGCAAGGACCTGCAATCGCGGATCTTCGGCGGCAACATCGGCTAGAGGCGTGCATCGGGCAAACGGTCGGGAACCAACCGCAATGATTCCAAGAGCTCACGAGGTGCATCGGGTGCGCGCGGTCGGCCCGGTGACCACGCCGAACCGTTGCAACGGCGGCTTTTCATGTAGGATGGTACCGTTTTACACATTCTTCCTGGAGGCTGAATGCGGCAACGGGTGCTGACCTTCCTGCGGAGCGAGACCATTCTGATCGTCGCGACGCTTCTGGCAATAATATCCTGTTTCATTGTGCCGCCCGACGGGCAGTACGGTGGTTACGTGCACGTCAGCACGATTGCGCAGCTCGTGTGCCTCATGCTCGTGGTGGCCGGGTTCCAGCGCATTGGCGTGTTCCGCATCATCGGGTCGAGCCTGCTCCACCGCGTGCACACGGCGCGCGGCGTGGTGCTCACGTTCATCTCGCTCACGTTCATCTCGGCCATGTTCATCACGAACGACGTGGCGTTGCTCACCTTCGTGCCGTTCGCACTCGCCGTGCTGGTGATGGCGCATATGGAAGACAAGGCGATCATCGTGTGCGCGCTCATGACAGTCGCCGCCAACACCGGCAGCATGCTCACGCCGGTCGGCAACGCGCACAACCTGTATTTCAAGGCGCTCACCGGCATGTCCACCGGGCACTTCCTGCGCATCATGGCGCCGTATTCCATTCTTGCGGCCGTGCTGCTCGTCATCGTCACCTGCGTGGTGTTCCACGGCCGGCGCATCACCGAATTCGAGGGCATGGACAGCAAGGGGTTCGAACGCGGCGTGCTCGCCCCGGACCCGACACGCCACCAGCCCGACGAGATCAAGGTGACCGGCTACGGCGCCGGCTATGGAGGCTGGCGGGCGATCGTGTACACGGGCGTGTTCCTGGTGTGCGTGCTCGCGGTGAGCGACCTGGTGCCGCTGTGGGTCATGTGCGTGGTCACGTTCGTGGCGATGGCCATCTGCGACCGCGGGTCGTTCCGCCATGCCGATTGGGCGCTGCCGCTCACCTTCATCATGTTCTTCGTCTTCATCGGCAACATGAAGCGTGTGCCGGAGTTTGCGGGTATCGCGCAGGCGTTCGTGGGCCAGCATCCGCTCGAAGTCTCCATCATCTCGAGCCAGATCATCAGCAACGTGCCGGCGAGCCTGCTGCTCTCCGGTTTCTGCGACCAGTGGGTGCCGCTGATCATCGGCACCAACATCGGCGGCATGGGCACGCTGATCGCCTCGATGGCCTCGCTGATCACCTACAAGAACTACACGCGCCAATACCCGCGGCAGAAGGGGCGCTACCTTGGCGTGTACACGGCGGTCAGCGTGATGTTCCTGCTGTTGATGTACGGCTTGGCCATCATCATCGAATAGCCGGCAACGCCAGCACGCGCGGCCCGCACCGGATGCGGGTGCTGGCCGCGCGTGGCCACGGGTGCCCCCAGCCGGACTCGAACCGGCAACCTGCGGATTAGAAGGCCGACGCTCTATCCATTGAGCTATGGAGGCAACGTATAGCTACGCTACTAGGCTCGTTGGACGCGCCGCGCCCGGTTCAGCGGCCGTCGCGGCGCGCCTGCCGGCGTTTGAGCTGCACGTTCATCTTGCGCACATTGCCGCGGAACACAAACCCACAGATCGCGCTGATGACGGCGGTGCAGGCGAGCATGGCCACGATGGACCATGCCACGGCGGCCGCGCCGTATTGCCGTGGAATCCAGCCCATCCACCATGCCGCCGCCGTGTACAGCAGCGTGCCGGGCACCAGTGCGATCAGCGCCTTGGCCCATGTGGCGAGCCGGTCGTTGGTCCAGACCACCGCAGGCGCACCGTAGCCGATGCCGCACAACAGCACGACGCCGAACTGCTTGACGAGCATCGCGCCCGTCTCACCGCCCATCGCCAGACCGGCCACAGCGGAGAACGCCATGGCGAGGAACGCCGCGATACCGATGCCTGTGGCCGTGTAGACGGCCATCGTCTTGCCAATGGTGTGATTCATGATGACTCCTTAGATGCAGTGGGGAAGGCGGTGCGCGCCCGTCATGCGCGCCCCATGCCGATCGCCTGTTTGAACGCTCCCAGAAAACGCCGTGAGATCCATTCCGCCGACCCGTCGACCATCTGCACGCTGAGCGCGCCGCCGAACCCCGGTTCGATGCGGTCGATCGCGTCGATGTTCACGATCGCGGATTTGCTGATGCGCACGAACCCCTCGCCGAGCGTGGATTCCAATTCGTAGAGCCGGCTGTTCGACCGTAGTTCGCCTTTGGCTGTGATGAGCTGCACGTGACCGCCGTCCATGTGCGCGATGTACACGTCGGCCACCGGCACCACGACGATGCTGCGGCCGCGCGTGCCAACAACGGCGTTGCACGGGCCCGGCTGCAGTTCCACGACGGTCGAATCGCCGCCGATGCCGGCGAGCGCGTCGACCGCCTGCTGCAGTTCCTCGGTGAGCGCGCGGGCGCTGATGCGCGCGTGGTCGGCCTCAATCGTGGGCCTGATCGACAGTTCGACTCGCACGATTCCTCCTCTCTTGCGGGCTATGCCTCGGCAAGAGCCAATCTACCGCCGTGGCGCGTTGCGACCCGCGCGCGTGCCGGCAAGCGGTCGGTTTGGCGCGGTAAGCGGTAGGGGAGTGCACTTGAAGTGCGGGTATGCGGTTCAGCGCAGCACGCTGCGGATGCGCGCGGTGACCGCTTCGCACGTCAGCCCATACCGGCTGTTGAGTGTGGCGAGCGGCGTGCGGTCGGTGAACGCCTTGTCCGCGCCGAAATTGAGCGTGCGCATGCCCGATTCGGGCATCATGTTCGCGTAGAACGCGGTGATTTTCTCACCCCAGCCGCCTTCCAGCTGCGCGTCTTCGAGCGTGACCACAAGCGTGTGGTCGCTCGCGAGCGCGCGCAGAGTGGTCTCGTCGAGCGTGGAGAACTGCAGCGGGTCGATGAGTGTGGCGTGCACAGGGTCGGTGTCGTCGCTCGCGAGCACGTGCACCACATCGCGCGCGAGGGGATAGGCGTTGCCCAAGCCAAGCACCGCCACCGTGTCGCCCGCTTCGGCCACGTGGTAGCCGCACCACGGGTTGTTCGCATCGGTGGCCTGCGGTTCGACCGTGGCGTCGGGGTCGAGGGTGCCGGAGCGCTCGCCGCCCAAGATCTGGTTGCCGGGCACGCGGATCAGCACCGGATGGCTGTTGCGTTCGCTCGTGGACCAAGCGAGCATGTCAAGGAACATCTGCCGTGAGGTGGGCGCCAGGCACAGCAGACCGGGGATGTTGCCGAAGAACGGCACGTCGAATGCGCCGGAATGGGTGTTGTCGGCGTCGCTCAGGCCGGCGCCGAACGAGAGGAGCGTCACCGGGGTACCGTTGAGCGCCACCTCCTGCTGCACTTGGTCGAACGTGCGCTGGAAGAACGTGGCGGATGTGGCCACCACGGGCCGGCCGCCGGCTTTGGCGATGCCGGAGGCGAACGCCACCGCGTGCTCTTCGGTGATGCCGGTGTCTACATAATGCGGACCCGCCTGTGCGCGGAACGCGTGGGTGATGCCGTTCGATCCCGGCGTGGCCGGCGAGATGACGACGAGCCCGGGTTCGTGCTCGAAGCGCGCGGCGAGTGCATCCATGGCGAGCGCACCGTAGTATTTGCGTGCGCCGAGCGGGGTGCCTTCCTGCGCGAGCGGGTTCTGCCAATGGTTCTCTTCGCACCGGCCCGCGCGCACGCCGTGGCGCGCGTCCTCGGCGTCGAGCCCTAGGCCCTTGGTGGTGTGCACATGCAGCACGACCGGGTGGTCGATGTCTTTGACCTCGCGCAATGCCTCGATCATGGTGTGCACGTCGTTGCCATGCTCCACATAGCGGTAGTCGAGGCCGAACACGGTGAACAGGTTGCGGTCGCTGCGGCCGTGGGACGCGCGCATCTCGGCGAGCGTCGCATACATACCGCCATGGTTCTCGGCGATCGACATCTCGTTGTCATTGACGATGATGATGAGGTTGCCGCCCTGCTCGGCGGCGTTGTTGAGCCCCTCGAACGCGATGGCTGAGCTGAGCGCGCCGTCGCCGATCACGGCGATCACGTTGCGTGTCTGCGGCACGGCGCCGGTGGCGGCCACCATGTCGCGTTCCTTGGCAAGGCCGCATGCCAGCGAGATGGATGTGCCGGTGTGGCCGAGCACGAAATGGTCGTGTTCGGATTCGGCCGGATTGGTGAAGCCGGTGACCGAGCCGAACAGTTCGGCGTTGAGGAACGCTTCGGCGCGGCCGGTGAGCATCTTGTGCACGTAGCTTTGGTGCGAGACATCGAAGACGATCTTGTCGAGCGGGGAGTCGAACACCACATGCAGCGCCACGCTTGTCTCCACCAGACCGAGATTGGAACCGATATGGCCACCCGCCCGCTTGCCGAACTCCACAAGCGTTTCGCGGATCTGTGCGCAACATTCGTCAAGCTGGCGGTCGTCGAGCCGTTGCACGTCCGCGGGGGAATGCAGGGTAGCCAAAATGTCGCAGGTCATCGCCTTATCCACGTCCTTCCCGGTTCCCGCGTGGGGCCCTTTGCGTGTCCATATTATAGTGTGATGAGCGATTATGCTCACAAAGGTGTAAAACAAGGGCACCCGCGTAAGCGAGATGGAGTGCTGGACACAGGCTTTTCGGCGCGCATCACGCTTACGCGGGTGCCCATGCAAGATAGGGGACCATCATGCAAGCCGTATATGCCGCATCCGTCAATGCCTCCGACCCGCTCGCCGCACTCGAAGTCGGCGATGTGCCGCCAATGGAGCTGCCCGCAGGCTGGGCGCGTATCGCCGTGCACGCGACCACGGTGAACCACCACGACATATGGTCGCTCAAGGGCGTGGGGCTTTCTGCCGCGCAGACGCCGATGATCCTCGGCACCGACGTGTGCGGTGTGCTGCCCGAAGAGCCGGTGGGGGCCACCGGGCTGCATGCCGGCAGCGAGGTCGTGGCCTACACCGTCGTCGGTTCCGACGGCGCCGGCGTGCTGCCGAGCGAACGCCGCAGCATCCTGTCGGAACGCTACCCGGGCACAATGGCCGAAACCACACAGGTGCCCGCGGCGAACCTGTTCGCCAAACCGGCCAACCTGAGCGCCGAAGAGGCGGCCGCGCTCGGCACCAGTTGGCTCACGGCCTACTCGATGCTGTTCTCGCGCGAGCACGGCGCACAGGTGCAACCCGGCGACAGCGTGCTGATCCAAGGCGCCGGTGGCGGTGTCTCCACCGCGGCGACGATGCTGGCGCGCGCCGCGGGCCTCGAGGTGTTCGTCACCTCGCGCAGCGCCGCCAAACGCAGCCGCGCGGCCGCGCTTGGCGCGCACGCCACGTTCGAACCCGGCGCGCGTCTGCCGCACAAAGTGGACGCCGTGCTCGATTCGGTCGGTTCGGCCACATGGAGCCATTCGATCAAATCGGTGCGCCCCGGTGGCACCGTCGTCACATGCGGCGCCACAAGCGGCGACCAGCCGGGCGCGGAGCTCACGCGCGTGTTCTTCCAGGACATCCGCATCCAAGGCAACACGATGGGCTCACGTGAAGATTTCGCACGCCTGCTGCGCTTCGTGGAACACGCCGACCTGCATCCGCCGATCGACGCCGTCTACGCCGCGGCCGACGCGCGTGCCGCCTTCGGACGCGTGATCGCCGGCGACGTGTTCGGCAAGGTGGCGCTCACCTTCGCCTGACGCCGCGCCAATATCTGAGATAGGCCGCCATGCGCGCCCATCTGCGCCCGCCGCGTGGCGTACAGTAGTGGCGTACACACCACACCTTCTCGCGTAAGGAAGCAAATGACAGCCAGTACTCCGCAAGTGGCCGTGATCATGGGATCGGCCAGCGATTGGGACACGATGAAGCACGCATGCGCCATGCTCGACCAGTTCACGGTGCCGTACATGAAGCAGGTCATCTCGGCGCACCGCACCCCGGAGCTCATGGGCGAATTCGCGCACAGCGCGCGCGCCAACGGCATCAAGGTCATCATTGCCGGCGCCGGCGGGGCCGCGCACCTGCCCGGCATGGTCGCCGCGCAGACCACGCTGCCCGTCATCGGCGTGCCGGTGCAGTCCCACGCGCTGTCGGGCTGGGATTCGCTGCTGTCGATCGTGCAGATGCCCGGCGGCATCCCCGTGGCCACCACGGCGATCGGCAAATCCGGCGCCACGAACGCGGGCCTGCTCGCCATCAGCATGCTGAGCATGACCGACGAGTGCCTCGCGAACGAACTGCAGGAGTACCGCGACGACCTCAAGCAGAAGGTGGATGAATCCAATGCCAAGCTTGTCTGACGAAACCAACGGCGCGCTCGCCGCCCTCGAGCCGGGCATGACGATCGGCATCGTGGGCGGCGGCCAGCTTGGCCGCATGATGGCGCTGAGCGCCAAGTACATGGGGTTCCGCGTGGGCGTGCTCGACCCGACCGACGATTGCCCCACCGCGCAGGTGGCGGACTTCCAGATCGTGGCCGATTACGACGACACCGCGGCGATCCGCGCGCTCGCCGACCACAGCGACGTGTTGACCTATGAATTCGAGAATGTCGACGCCGATGCGCTTGACGCGGTGCGCGACCGTGTGGCGATCCCGCAGGGCACCGACCTGCTGCGCGTGACGCAGAACCGCATCGCTGAAAAGACGTTCATCAACGACCATGGCATCGGCACCGCGCCATGGCGCGCCGTGCAGTCGCGCGATGAGCTCGACGCGGCGCTCGCCGAGATCGGCTACCCGGCCGTGCTCAAGACGAGCGAAGGCGGCTATGACGGCCACGGGCAGATCGTGCTGCGCAGCGAGGCCGACCTTGCGCAGGTGTGGTCCGCCGACGAATTCCCACAGGCGATTCTCGAAGGGTTCGTCGATTTCGCGTACGAGGCGTCGATTCTGGTGTCGGGCGACGGCGAGCACTACGTCACGTTCCCGGTGGTGCGCAACATCCACCGCAACAACATCCTGCACATGACACTCGCGCCGGCCGAGGTCGGCACGGCGCTCGAGGAATCCGCACGCGCGCTCGCCATCGAACTGGCGCGCGGGTTCAAGCTCGCCGGCACGCTCGCGATCGAGCTGTTCGTGACGAACGACGGCGGCGTGCTGGTGAACGAGCTGGCGCCGCGCTCGCACAATTCGGGGCACTACACGATCGAGGCGTGCTCGTCCGACCAGTTCGACACGCATATCCGCGGCATCGCCGGCTGGCCGCTTGAGCAGCCGCGCCTGCTGAGCCCGGCCGTCATGGTCAATGTGCTCGGGCAGCATGTGGCGCCCACGCGCGCCGCACGCGCCAACCACCCCGAGTGGCATATGCACGATTATGGCAAGGCACAGGTCAAACACAACCGTAAGATGGGGCACATCACCGTGCTGACCGACGACCCCGCACGCACGGCAGCCGACCTTGAGGCCACCGGCTGCTGGAGCGGCGAAAGCGGTCAGTAGCGGCGCCAACACAACGGAAAGGGAGCACCGTGGCCGCACAGAGTGGGCGCAACACACGCCAGAAAGACGTCATCCGTGAGGCGTTGGGGGCGTGCGACGTGTTCATTTCGGCGCAAGCGCTCCACCAACGGCTTGTGGACGGTGGCGAGCATATCTCACTCGCCACCGTCTACCGCCGTCTCAATGCGATGGCCGACAGCGGTCAGGCGGACACCGTACGTATGAACGGCCAGCAGATGTTCCGCCTATGCGGCGATGAGCGCCACCATCACCATCTGGTCTGCGTCGCGTGCGGCAGGACCGTGCAGATCGACCCGCCGAGCGAGACGTGGTTGCGTTCGATCGCCGAGGAGCACGGGTTCACGGTCGAATCGCACACGCTCGAAGTGTTCGGGCTGTGCGCGCAGTGCCGCGCCGCCCGCGCTCAGTCGGACGGCGTGGACGCAGGCGCCGGCGTGGAGGAAGGCGCAGCAGCCGATGTGGAAGCGTCGTCCTTCGGCTTGAACGACGAAAGCATGCCGAGCGCCTCGCGGAAGGTGAGCGACGGCAGGTAGGCGCGGATGATCGCGATCGCCAGGTTCGGCAGCAACGCCGAATCGCGGTAGCAGATGTACACCGGCCGTTGGATCGGCTGGAACTTGAGCTTGAACCGGTACAGCGACTTGAACCCGTACGCCGGCTCCAGCAGGCCGGCCACAAGCGCGAGCGAATGCTGCAGCACCGTGGTGCCGTCGATGTTCGACGTGTCGTCGCTCGTGGCGTCCGACGAATGCTGCAGGCCGCTGAGCGGCGCCGCCGAGAGGCTGACGAACCGCACCTGCTCGTCCGGGTGCGCTTCGCCCCAATCGTGCATGCGCTGGGCCATGCGCGCGATGAGGAACTCCATGATGCCGTTGTAGCTGCCATGGTTGTAGCGCATGAAGTCGAGCGTCCAACCGACCACATGGCCACCGCGCCACGTGGGCAGCCAGCTCGTGACGGCCTGCACCACGCCATCGCCGTCGATCGCGTAGAGGATCTTGACACGGGGGTCCTTCAATTCCTCCACGCCGCCGAGCGTGAACTTCATCTCAGGCAGCGCCTTGCCCTGCGACCACTGTTCGGAAATGCCCTCGATCTGCGACTGCACGTCGGCAGGCGCCTCGTCGAACGTGGTCATCACATCGACGATGCCTTCGCGTTTCGCCTTGTTGATGGCGGTGCGCACATCCTGCCACTTCTTGCCGGTCGTCTTCCACGCCTGCGGGTCGATGAGCATTTCTTCGCCCACCATGATCGAATGCCAGCCCTGCTCCTGCAGGTAGTCCTTCTGTTCTTCATGCACCGCGTAGAACACCGGCGCCCACGTATGGTCGCTGCAGAAGCGCGAGAAATCATCCAGATCGCTGAACCATTCCTCCGGATCGCCGAACGGGCCGGTCGTGGTGAGCGCGATGTGGTTGAGCACACGGTAGGCGACCGCCGAACGGCCGGTGGAGGAGAGCCAGTATTCGTTGCCTTCCCACGTGGTCATGAAACTCATCGATTCGCCGCCATGTTCCACAAGCGTCTCGGCCTGTTCGTGCGCCTCATGGTCATAGTCGATCGACGAGCGCAACCATGCCAATGCCACCACAAGCAGCACCAGCCAGAACACGATGCCCACACCCTGGTAGACCACCGTCGCAAGCGTGGTGGTCGGCACAAAGGTCAGCGAGGTGTCGGCGAGGTAGCCGGCGGGCAGCAAGCGTGCGGGCAGATCCTCGAACAGCATGCGCGCGTTCGGCACCGGCAGAAAATCATGGGCGTGCGTGAACCCGAACACCAGGTAGACGATTTGGCACACCAGCAGCGTCACGATGAGCACCGCGATGCTCAGGCTCAGCGTACGGCGGTGGGTGCGCACCGAGAAATTGCGCAACGCCACGCCAATCGCGATGGCGTAGATGAGCGGCACCAGCACATTCACCGCACAGGTGAGCAGCGTGCTCGCGGACATCGCGTCTGCTGTGACGCCCGAGTCGGTCACGAAGAAACTCTGGACCGGGGCCACCAGATAATAGACGAGTGCGGTGAGCGCGGTCAGGGAATAGAAGACGATGCTCGCGACCGCAGCGGCGCGCCTGCCCAGCATCACGCCCCATGCGAGGGTGAGCATGACGAGTATGCACAGCACCGAACGCACCACATCGCCGGGGAACAGTCCGGCGGTGAAGGAGTTCTGCTGGAAGCAGTCGAGTGAGGCCTCCCCGCTGATGCATTCGGCGAGACGGGTCGAGTGCACCGAGCCGGGCCCCATGATCCACGCGAGCGACGTCAACGGGCCGGCATGGATGCGCGACGTGGCCGTGACCACCGGCCCCAAGGCCAGCACAAAGCCGATCGCACCCAGGATGCGCCGTTTTTCACGCGACGAACTGTACTGCCAATGCCAACGTTCGGATTCGTGCGGGCGCCCGGCGATTGCGGTGCCGACCAGCTGGCCCACAATCGCGGCGATGAGCGTGCAGTAGTCGCCGGGGTTGCCACCGTACAGGATCACCACAAGCACCGCGGTATAGCCGATGAGGCGTACGCGGTGGCGCCACAGCTGGTAGGCGAATGCGGTGGAGGCCATGAGCGCGCCGATGACCAACGTCACCGGGCTCAGTGAAAACACCATCTGCGCGGTGAGCGCGCTGTCTCCGAACAGCGCACTGATGCCGGCGCACAACAACAGGCCGCCCACGATGCCGATGGCGGCGCTGCCCAGCGAGACGAGCGTCGTGCGCATGGCGCCCATGAGCGGCTCGGCCACACACAGCACGCACAGGATGAGCACCGCCTCGACGATGAGTTGGAACACACCGCGCGTCAATACGAGCGAAGGGAGCAGACGCGCCAGATCGAACGCGCCCAGCGTGGTGGTCAGCTCCGCATAGGGCAGGCCCTTGTGCTGCACCGCGTAGAACAACCACCAGCACAGGTTGATGGCCACGAACCCGGCGGTGACCCAGAGCGCGAAGCGTTGCTCATGCACCCATTGGCGCAGGTCGGCGATCAGCTGCGACCCCACGCCGCCCGCACGGCGTGGGGACCGCGCGGCTGACGATTGATTGTCACTCATGTGAGCACCTCTACTTTCTCTTCATGATCATGTGCGTACTGCTCGAATGACGTGTGTGCGGGCCCCAACCCCATGCGGTCGCACAACCAGGGGAGCGCCACGGTGAACGTGGCGTTGACCGCGCGCCAGTCATGCCCGCTGTTGTGGGCCTTGACCACGTGGACCTCCCAGCCGGCGGCGCGTGCGGCCGCCCCGATGGTGGACACATTCGCCAGTGATGTGCGGTCACGCTCACCCGCGCCAAGGACCATGACCTGGTTCGATGGGGCATGGGCCTTGATCGCATTCACCGGGACCTGGCTGTCGTAGGCGGCCGCGTTGCCGCCGAAATACTGGTCGATCATGGATTGGCGGCTGCCGGCGTTGGGGGCGAGCTCGCCGTCCACCGCAAGCACATTGCCGTAGAGCTCGGGATGGTTCGGCGCCAATTGGGTGGCGCACGTGGCGCCTTGCGAGAATCCGCCGATCACCCAGTCGGCCGCGTCGCCGCTCACCGGTAAAGTGGCTCGGATCCAATCGGGCACATCTTGGGTCAGATAGGTCTGCGCCTTGCCCACTTTGGTGGTGTCGGCGCACAGGCTGTTGGTCATCATGCCGGTGTTCTGGTCCGGAGAGACCACGATCGGCGCCAGCCCGTTGTGCTCGCGCGCATACTGCGTCAGCACGGCGACTGTATTGCTCGCGCCGAAGAACCGTGTTGGACTGCCGGGCTGGCCCGAAAGCATGACGAGCACGGGCAGCACGGGTGGATGTGCCGCGAGGGCCGCCGGCGGCAGCCAGACGACGGCGTGGCGCGCCTGGAACCCTGAGCGCGTGGCGGGAATCGTGGCGTTGAACAGCTTGCCTTCCGCCGCCGGGCGCACGGATCCGGAGCGCACCTGCGCGTCCCATTGCGCCACGCTGACCGTGGCATGTGAGACATGCGCCGCCTCGAGCGGCGGGTACGGGGAATAATCCACAAGACTGCCCATGGTCTGGAATTCGCCGTAGATCGCATTGATGCGCAACCCCGCGCCAACCACCGTGAGCGGCACCATCGCGATGGAGAGCGCGCGTTTCCACCCGTGCGTCATCACCGCGGCGGAGATGAACGCGCCGGCCAGGAAGAACCCGCCTGCGGCAGCCACGATCACCTCCCAGCCGAGCTCCACGCCGAACAGCACAATGCCGTCGGAGATGAACCACGTGATGGCGCCGCCCACACACGCGCAGCCGAGCGCGACCACCGCTTGCTTGACCACGCTGCGGCGCTTGCCGGCGGCGATCTGCGAGATGGTGAGCACCACAAGCCCCACAGCGAGCATCGCCCACACGGCATAGGGGAGCCACCCGTGGGTGATACGGGTCTGGTACACCGCGTCCCAGCCTGTGGACTGCACCATGTTCGCTCCTGCCTTCTTCCCTGCATGCACTTCGATAGTCGCACGAACGGCGCCACCACGGCGCTGGGTACCGCGCAGCGCGAACATGGCCGTGCCAATGGGCCCGCGCCTGTATCTCCATGAGCTCAGCCGATTGTCAGCTTGGTGGAGGAAAATGGAGCGGCAACACACAACATACACATGACCAACGGCACCCGCATACCATTGCCGTTCACGGATTTGGAGCGACTCACATCGTGCACAACGAACCCCATGCGTCGAATGATCCATCACAAGACACCACACCGGCATCCAGCCCGTCCATGCCAGCTGCGGCGGCCACCACGGACGTGGAGGAGCTGCACATCTCCACCGTCGACCCCACGAAGACCCCGAAGCCCAAACACCGCGCCTGGCCCGGCTGGCTGTATGCGATTGTGTTCGTCGTCGTGGACTTCCTCGCGCTCGCGATTGTGCAGTACGGCGTCACCCAGTCCTCCACGCGCGTGCAACTGTCGAGCTCGCTCGACGGACTCGGCACGATGATCGGCAAAATGGGCCAAGGCAACTTCGTGCTCCTGCTCAACATGCTCGCCATCGGGCTGGTGTACCTGATCCTGCTCATGGCGTGCAACCGGTTCTGGGTCGCGACACCCATACTGCTCTGCCTCGCCGCGGTCATCGCCGCCATCGAGAAGCTCAAGATCAGCGCGCGGTATGAGGTGATCCTGCCCTCCGACCTGAACTTCCTCAAAGGCAACACAGGGAACGTGATGAGCTTCCTGCCGCCGGAGGCGCCCATGGTCATCGGCATGGCGGTGGGCGTGTGCGCGGCGGCCATCATATTGTCCGTCGTGTGCGCGCATTTCGACGGCAGGCACGGCTCCATGATCCGCGGCGGCAACAAGCCGCTTGGCGCCGGCCTGCGCGTGCTGTTCACCGTGCTGCCGGCGCTCGCGATCGCCCTGTATGTGGGCAGTGTGGGCACCGTGGATTCGTGGGGCTACCGTGTGTCACGCGGCATGGGCGACAAGCCGTCGATGTGGGATTCGGTCTACGACGCGCAGCGCAATGGCCCCTTGGTTTCGTTCCTGCGCCAGATCGACCCCAAGGTCATGGACCAGCCCACCACCTACAGCGAGGCCACGATGCGGCAGATCGCGGAACGCTACCGCAAGAGCGCGGCGACCATCAACAAGACGCGTGAGCGTTCGCTCACCGACAGCACGGTCGTCTATGTGCTGTCTGAATCGTTCTCCGACCCCACGCGCGTGCCCGGTGTGCAGCTCAACAAAGATCCCATGCCCGCCATCCGGCAGGTGAAAGGCGAGACCACATCCGGCCTCATGCTCAGCTCCGGCTACGGCGGTGGCACGGCGAACATGGAATACATGGGGCTCACAGGCTTGAGCATGGCCAACTTCGACTCCTCGCTCACGAGCCCGTACCAGCAGTTGCTGCCCGGGGCGTGCTGGGCGCCGAGCGTGAACCAGATGTGGGGCGCGCCCGAATACTCGATCGGCCTGCACCCGTATGAGCCGAGCATGTACTCGCGCGAGACGAACTACAAGAAGCTCGGTTTCTCGCACTTCTACGCGCTCAAGGGCGACGACATCATCGCGCATCAGGACAAGATCGACGATTCGCCGTACGTCTCCGACGAAGCGACCTACCAGAGCACGGTCGAGGAGATCAAGAAGACCGACGACAACCAGTTCCTGCAGGTCATCACCATGCAGAACCACATGCCATACAACGACTGGTACAAGAACAACGAGTTCACGGTGAGCGACTCCGCCGACGCCGAGCACCCGCTCACCGACAAGGAGAAGGAGTCGATCCGCACCTACGCCAAGGGCATGGAGCTGACCGACGAAGCCACCAAGAAGTTCCTCGAAGAGCTCGATGCGATCGACAAGCCGATCACCGTCGTGTTCTACGGCGACCACCTGCCCGGCATCTACAAGACCGCCGGCGCCGACGAGAAGAACTCGATCGCACTGCACCTGACCGACTACTTCATCTGGTCGAACCAGGCGAGCGAAGTGCAGGGCACCAAGCTCGACGACAGCGCCTACACCTCACCGAACTTCTTCATCGCGCAGGCTGCCGAACAGATGGACGCGAGAGTGAGCCCCTATCTGGCGTTCCTGACCGACATGCACGGTCATATCGCCGCCATGGAGCCACCGGTCGTCAACACCATACAAGGTTGGGACCGCATCCCCGAAGGGCAGGCGATCTACCTGAACCAACAGGGCGAGCCGATGAGCGTGGCCGACATGGATGCGGCGACGAAGCAGCTGCTCGAGGATTACAAGCTGATCCAATACGACATCACGGCCGGCAACAACTACCTCAAAGACATGGAGTTCATGGAACTGCCGAAGTAAGGCGCCACACGGCGTGGTGCATGTCTGCGCCGACCCGCTCGGTACGAAGGCGGCCGGCACCTGCAAGGGTGCCGGCCGCCTTCGCATCAGTCAGGGCGCATCAGGCCTTGAGTGCCTTGGCTCCGATGTCGTGGCGGTAGAACATGCCTTCGGTGTTCACCGCGTCGAGGATCCCATACACCTTGCGCTGTGCGGCGGCCAGGTCCGGGGCGCTCGCCTCGACGAGCAGCACGCGGCCGGAGTTGGCCACAAGCCCGTCGTCGCCGCGGGCCACGCCGGCATAGTACACGTGGGAATCGGCGTCGGTCGCGATCTGCGGGATGTGCGCGCCCTTGACGATCTCCCCGGGGTAGCCGTCGGAGGCGAGCACGACGCCCAAGGTGGCGTTGTCTTCGTCCCACGTGAACTCGGGGGTCTCGCCGTTGAGGATCGCCGTGATGCCCGCACCCAGATCACTCGTGAGCTTCGGCAGCACGATCTCGGTCTCCGGGTCGCCGAAGCGCGCGTTGAACTCGATGACCTTCGGGCCGTCCTGCGTGGCGATGAGACCCGCGTAGAGGATGCCGGTGAACGGCGTGCCCTCGGCGGCCATCGCTTCGACGGTCGGCTTCACGATCGTCTCGATGGCCTGCTGCACCACGTCGTCACCGATCTGCGGCACGGGGCTGTAGGCGCCCATGCCGCCGGTGTTCGGGCCCTTGTCGTCGTCGTACGCGCGCTTGTGGTCCTGGCTGATCGGCATGGGCCAGAACTCGGTGCCGTTCACAAAGCTCATGAGCGAGAACTCCTGGCCGTCGAGGAAGTCCTCGATGACCACCTTCGCGCCGGCCGAGCCGAAGCGGTGGTCGACGAAGATGTCGTTGAGCGCGGCGATCGCGGTGTCCTCATCCATCGCCACGGTCACGCCCTTGCCAGCGGCCAGGCCGTCGGCCTTGATCACGATCGGTGCGCCATGCTCCTGCACATACAGCATCGCCGAGGCGAGGTCGTCGAATGTGCGGTAGGCGGCGGTCGGAATGCCGTGGCGTTCCATGAGCTGCTTGGCGAAGTCCTTGGAGCCTTCGATCTGCGCGGCGGCCTTGCTGGGGCCGAACGCCTTGATGCCGGCTTCCCTGAACGCGTCCACAATGCCTTCGATGAGCGGCACTTCGGGGCCCACGAACACCCAGTCATAGTCGTTGTTGCGCACAAAGTCGATGAGCGCGGCCTGGTTGGAGGGATTGAGCTGCAGTGTGCGGATGCCTTCGTCGAGCTCCATGCCCGGATTGCCCGGGGCCACGGTCACCTCGTCGACGCTCGCGCCACGCAGCAGCGTGTGCGCGATGGCGTGTTCACGTGCGCCCGAACCGATTACCAAAACCTTCATAATGCTTCTTTCTTCAGGAATCGTTGGAATCAATCAACAGTCGGTCAGTGCCGTGTCAGGCGAGCTCCACACCGTCGCCGCCGCGCGCGACCACGGATCCGATGCGGTAGCCCTGTTCGCCGGCGTTCGCGAGCAGGTTCATCACCTCGTCCTCGCGCTCGGCGGGCACGGCCACGACCATGCCGATGCCCATGTTGAAGATGTTGAACATCTCCATGTGGTCCACGTCGCCCGCGCGTTCGATCACGTCGAAGATCGGCGGCACGGGCCACGAGCCGAGTTCGATGCGCGCGGCGAGGCCTTCGGGCAGCATGCGCGGCACGTTCTCGATGAAGCCGCCGCCGGTGATGTGCGCCACGCCGTGCACCAGATCGGCTTCGAACAGCGGCATGAGCGCCTTCACGTAGATCTTCGTGGGCGTGAGCAGCACGTCGCCGAGCGTGTGGTCGCCGAGCTCGGGCAGGCGCGTCTCCACGGTGTAGCCGGCCTGTTCGAACAGCGCCTTGCGCACGAGCGAGAACCCGTTCGAATGCACGCCGGTGGACGGCAGCCCGATGAGCACATCGCCTTCGGCGATCGCGGAGCCGTCCACGATCTTCGAGCGTTCCACACAGCCGACGGTGAAGCCCGCGAGATCGTACTCGTCCTCGTCGTACATGCCCGGCATCTCGGCGGTCTCGCCGCCGATGAGCGCGGCGCCGGCCTGTACACAGCCGTCGGCCACGCCGGAGACGACCTGCTCGAGCACGGCCGGATCGTTCTTGCCGCACGCGATGTAGTCGAGGAAGAACAGCGGCTGCGCGCCCTGCGCCACCACGTCGTTGACGCACATCGCCACGCAGTCCACGCCGATCGTGTCATGCTTGCCCATGAGTTTGGCGATCACGAGTTTGGTGCCCACGCCGTCGGTGCCGGAGATGAGCACCGGCTCCTTGTAGTTGAGCGACGCGAGATCGAAGAGTCCTCCGAACCCGCCGATGCCCGAAACGACGCCGAGGCGGTCGGTGCGCGCGACATGCGACTTGATGCGCTTGACGACCTCGTATCCCGCTTCAACGCTGACGCCAGCGTTTTCATATGCTTGTGGCATGTTCGACCTTTCTTGAACTTGGTATGCCGTTGACAATGCTTGGTGGACCAGCGCATCGCGCACGAACAAGACATGGGACCGACTGTGCGTGTGCCAGTCAGTCCCATGGGTCTATTCGTTGGCGATGCAGTAGTCGGTCGGATCGACCGAAGCGTGCCGTCCGTTCACTTTGTGCGTGTATTCGGTGCCCTCGTACATCGTCTTCTGGTGGTCGTAGCCCGGCAGGCGCACCAGATCGTCGGGGGAGAGCGAATCGAGGAAGTCCTGCTCGTAATCGTCGAGCGCGGTGGGGTAGTCGCCGTTGAAGTACGCGACGCACAGGCCGCCGTACGGGGCGTCGGCGTGCAGGCCGATCGACTCGATCAGGCCGTCCACGGAGAGGAACGCGAGCGAATCCGCGCCGATGAACTCGCGGATCTCCTCGACCGATTTCTTCGCGGCGATGAGCTCCTGCGTCGTTGAGATGTCGATGCCGTAGAAGCACGGGTATTTCAGCGGCGGCGAGCTGATGCGCATGTGCACTTCGGCTGCGCCAGCCTCTTTGAGGATCTGCACGATGCGCCGTGACGTGGTGCCACGCACGATCGAATCGTCGATGACGATGATGCGCTTGCCCTTGACGACCGATTTGACGGCGGAGAGCTTCATGCGCACACCCTGCTCGCGCAACGCCTGCGTGGGCTGGATGAATGTGCGCGCCACGTACTGGTTCTTGATCAGGCCCATCTCATTGGGCAGTCCGGAAGCCTCCGCATAGCCCGAGGCCGCGGACAACGAGGAGTTCGGCACGCCGATCACCATGTCGGCGTCCACCGGGGCCTCCTGGGCCAGGCGCGCGCCCATGCGCTTGCGTGCCGAATGCACGTTCACGCCGTAGATGTCCGAGTCGGGGCGTGCGAAGTAGATGAACTCCATCGAGCAGATCGAAAGCTGCGTGTTGCTTGTATAGGTGATGATGCGGTAGCCCTCGTCGTTGATCACGATCATCTCGCCGGGCTGGATGTCGCGGATGCGCTCGGCGCCCACAACGTCGAGCGCGCAGGTCTCGGAGGCGAGCACATAGGCGCCGTTCGACATGCGGCCCAGGGAGAGCGGGCGGAACCCGTTGGGGTCGAGCGCGCCGATCATCTCGTTCTCCGTCATGATCAGGTACGCGAATCCGCCGTGCACGGTGTTGAGTGCCTCCTGCAGCTTGTCGATGACCGTGCTGCGCACCGAGCGGCGAATCAGGTGCATCAGCACCTCGGTGTCGGAATTCGAATGGAAGATGGCGCCTTCGTTCTCGAGCGCGCGGCGCAGCGAGAAGCAGTTGGTCAGATTGCCGTTGTGGCACAGCGCCATGTCGCCGTCATGGAACCTGAAGATGAAGGGCTGGATGTTGTCGATGCCGCCGGAGCCGGCGGTCGCGTAGCGGACATGGCCGATCGCATGTTCGCCCTTGAGTTTTTCGATGTCTTTTTCGTTCTGAAACACCTGTGTGAGCAGGCCGAGCCCACGATGCCCGGAAAGATGGCCGTGGTCGTTGGCCACGATGCCGGCGCCCTCCTGCCCGCGGTGCTGCAGCGCATGCAGACCGAAATAGGTGAGTCGAGCCGCATCAGGATGACCCCAGACGCCAAAAATACCGCATTCTTCGTGGATCTCTTCGAGTTCAGCTGACAAGCTGGAGCTCCTTCCGGAAAAGTATGGAGAAAGGGATTCGCTACGAGATAAACCCTAGCAAGCGCGCGCTACATTGCCAACCGGAGCAATGCGCAAAATGGCGGAGTTCCAACAAAAAACCAGAGGCGGTGAGTTCGTATCGTGGACGTGCAGTGGCGCGGGGCATCGGGATGCCTCGAGGGCCGTCCACCCCGACGCGCCGATGATTCGACATTTTCGAACAGGTGTTCGAAAATGCTGCCATGACAGACCGCACGTACCTCGCCATAGACCTCAAATCGTTCTATGCCTCGGCGGAGTGCGTGGCGATGGGGCTCAATCCGCTGGACACGAACCTGGTGGTGGCCGATACAAGCCGGACGAGCAAGACCATCTGCCTTGCGGTCTCGCCATCGCTCAAGGCCATCGGCGTCGGTGGGCGCCCGCGCCTGTTCGAGGTCGAGCAACGTGTGGCGCAGGTCAACGAGGAACGGCGGTTGCATGCTCCCGGGCACCGCCTTTCAGGGTCCTCCGCGCATGCCGCGGAACTTGCGGCCTCGCCTGGCTTGGCGCTTGCATACGTCACCGCCAAACCGCGCATGGCGTACTACCTTGACGTGAGTGCGCGCATCTATGGCATCTATCTACGGTTCGCCGCGCAAGAGGACATTCATGTGTATTCGATCGACGAGGTGTTCATCGACGCCACGCGGTACTTGCGGTTCGCGGGCGGCAGCGCCCATGAGCTTGCACGGCGCATCGTGGCCTGCATCTACGCGGAGACGGGCATCACCGCCACCGCAGGCATAGGCACCAATCTTTATCTGGCCAAAGTGGCGATGGACATCGTGGCGAAGCACACCGCGGCCGGGGCGGACGGCGCGCGCATCGCGCAGCTCGACGAAGCATCGTACCGGCAGCTGTTGTGGGCGCACCGGCCCCTCACCGATTTCTGGCGTGTGGGTCCGGGTATCGCGCGGCAGCTGGAGCGCCATGGTCTGTTGGCGATGGGCGATGTGGCGCGGTGCTCGGTGGGTGGTGCTGATTCCTATTACAACGAAGACCTGCTGTACCGGTTGTTCGGCGTGAACGCCGAGCTGCTCATCGACCACGCGTGGGGTTGGGAACTGTGCACGATTGCCGACATCAAAGCCTACCGGCCGGAGCATTCCAGCATGAGCTCGGGGCAGGTGCTCCACGAGCCCTACGATTGGGATCATGCGCGCATCATTGCCTGTGAGATGGCGGATCAACTGGCGTTGGACATGGTCAAACGTGGGGTCGTGACCAGTCAGGTGGCCTTGTCGGTGGGGTATGATGTGACGAGCCTGGAGCGGTCGGGCGCGGAAGCGTACACCGGCCCGGTGTCGCGGGACAGATACGGCCGGCGGCGGCCCAAAAGCGCGCATGGATCGTTGAATCTGGGGCGGCGCACGGCCGCGTCATCGGCATTGCGTGAGGCGATTGGCTCGCTGTACGACCGTATCGTCGACCGCTCGCTGCTCGTGCGGCGACTCAATGTGGAGGCGTCACAGGTGCATGCCGCGCAGGGTGCAGGTGAGGTGAGTGGAGTTGGCGCCGCCGAGGCGGAGCAGCCCGACCTGTTCTCGTTCCTTGCGCAGGATGAAGATGGCCACGGTGACGAGAAGCACACGCGGAACGAGGAGCGTGAGATGAAAATGCAGGAGGCGCTGCTGCATGTCAAAGAGCGGTTCGGCGGCAATGCGGTGATCAAAGGGCTCAACCTCGAAGAAGGCGCCACGGGTGTGGAACGCAACCGGCAGATAGGGGGTCATGCGGCATGAGCATGGAACCCACCCACCGGTACGACGACATCATCGACATGCCACATCACCAATCCAAACGGCACCGGCCCATGGCCGTGGAGCAGCGTGCCGCCCAATTCATGCCGTTTGCGGCCTTGGCCGGGTATGAGGACCTGCTTCAGGAGACGGCCAAGGTGCGCCAGCGGCAAGTTGAACTGGGGGAGGATGCGCAGGAGGCGCTCAATGCGCGACTCGCGGCGGTGTTGGCGCATCTGGGTGAGCACCCGCGCGTGGATATGACCTTTTTCCGTATGGACGGCGAAGGCGGCAGTGGGGAATACCTGCGCATTGAAGGCGGTGTGGTGGCGAAATACCTTGCAGAAGCCAATGCACTCGAGATGACGGACGGTAGGGTGGTTCCCGTGGTTGACATCGTGCGCATTGAGCTGAATGAAGTGTAACGGGCAACACGAGACGTGAATATCGTGTGTATTTTGGTGGATTTTCTGCGTTGTATGGTGGTGGTGGGCGTTGTTCGTTGCTACCATGGAATCACGTGATCGTACTAGTTTTGCAAACGATGTCAGGGAGTTGAGATGCAGCGAGCGCAATCCAGGAAAACGGCGTGGATCATCGGCATCATTGGTGTTGTCGTGGCTGTCGTGGCGGCATGTGTGGCGGTGTTCGTGTTCTATCTGCCGCAGCGTGGCGCTGAGCCGCAGGCTTCGGCCGAGACGGTCGCAGCGGCGGAGGCGTCGCCGTCTCCTTCGGCATCCACCACGGTCACGCCGTCCACGACCGATCCGATGGAGGTGATCCGCAATTACGAGGACTTCATGATGAAGTACGCCGATTTCGCGGAGATGCTCAACAGCCAGGACGGCATGCCGGCGTCGAAGGCCGAGGAATACACCGACTGGCTCGCGAGCTTCGACGACATGATGGCGCAGTTCGACGCCGTGAGCAACACGGAACTCACCCCTGAGCAGGAGAAGTACTTCGACGAGGTCATCGACAAGGTCGACAAGCGCATGAAGGAAGCCACAGGCTCCGAACTCGCCGGCATTCCGCGCACCGCCGAGGAGGCGGAGAAGCAGGCGGAGGAGCGTCAGAAAGAAGCCGACCGCACCGCTGGCCGAACCGGTTCGAACGACAGCTCGGAGTCTTCGCAAGACAAGTGACCGACGGGCCACCGCTGTGGCTGGATGCTGCGCTCTTGGTGTGAAAATGCCAAGGGCGCAGCCGCATGTGATGTGCCTATGATGGCGGCATGACATACGACAACGGCCATGTAATCGACGTGCAGCCCGCCCCTGCGGCCCAGCAGCCTGTGCGTAAGGGCAATGTACTTGTCTTGGGCAACTCCGGGGTGGGCAAGTCCACGCTGATCAATGCAGTGATCGGCGACGACATCGCCAAAACGAGCTTCGGCACGCGCGGCACGACCGAAGAGCTTGCCGTGTACGAAAGCCCGATGGTGCCGTTCCGTGTCATCGACTCAATCGGTTTCGAACCCTCGCCGATCAAGAGCCTGCGCGCAATCCACGCCGTACGCAAATGGTCGCGGTTGAGTGCGCAAGAAGGCAATGAGAACAGCCGCATCAACGAGATCTGGTTCTGTGTGGACGGCACGGCGGCGAAGCTGTTCCCGGAGACGATCCGCAACTTCTCCAACTCGATCGCGATGTGGAAGTCTGTGCCTATCATCGCCGTCATCACCAAGTCGTATTCGCAGGCCGATCGCGCGCGCAACATCGAGATGGTGCGGCAGGCGTTCCACGGGCAGCGTGTGGAACGCAACTTGCGCGCGATCGTGCCGGTCGTCGCGCAGACATTCGTGATCAACGAGACAGCGTTTGCGCCGCCGGAGGGCATCACCGACCTGATCGACGCGACGATGCGCGCGATGCCCGAGGGCATGCAGGGCGGCGCGCACGACCTGATGCAATTCAAACTCACCCGCAAGCGCGTACTGGCACAGGGATTGATCGGTGCGAGTGTAGCGGCGGGCGCGACCGTGGGCGCAGTGCCGATTCCCATCGCGGATTCGCTTGTGCTCTCGCCACTCGAGCTCGCCGAGCTCAACGGATTGGCGCGCCTGTATGGAATCGACAAGCAGGAGGACTCCAAGCAGTTCCTCGATTCGATTGTGCAGGTGGGTACGGCGAGTGTCGTCGCGCATTCCGCGATCAGCGCGATCAAGGCGATTCCGGGCATCAACATCGCGGTCAGTGTGCTCAACGCGATTGTGGCGGCGAGCATCATCGCGGCGCTCGGCGAAGGGGCGGTGCTCGCGTTCGAGCAGGTGTATACAGGCCAGCGCAGTGTGCGCGACATCGGCTGGGTGCAGCATCTTATGGCGGAGCAGTTCGGTGAAGGGTTCCTTGGCAAGGTCAGCGGCATCGCGCAAGCATCTCAGGCCGCCGGCGGCAAAGACATGCGGCAGATGATCATCGAACTCGTCAAAGCCGCGTTCCTCAACCGCAAGCGGTAAATGAATCGCTGATCAAACATCGATTCCGTATAGTGCAGCCGTAGATTCGGTGTTGGGCGAGGGCGCCGTTGAATATGCTTGCGTGCATTGTCTCGCCAATCTCTTTACGGGGCCTGCAGCTAAGCGAAGTCTGCTACCATCGCAATCAATGGCGATGGGGCAGGTGAAGAGACGCCTCCATCATGCTCAGAGAGAAGAGGGGATGAAGCGGACGAGTGAACCCTGCCGCGGATGGATACGGCGCAACAGATGCGGGTATTCATGATGCGTGGCGGGTGATGCCGCGTCATTCCATATTGGATGGGAGGTCCATGCATATGGGTGTGATAAAGAAGATCACGGCATGTATTGGCGCTGTTGTAGTAGGTGCGGCCATTGTCGCCGTCCTATATGGGGCGGTTCCGGGCATTCCGGCGGTCCTTTCAAGCAGCTCCAAATCCACTGACACGCAGGTGATTCATGCGATGGAACAGACCAAAGAGGTGTCTTTGCTTCGTCTCGGCATCACTGGAATAAAGTCAAAAGAGAACAAAAGCCATTTCTTCAATATGGAGATTCCAGGTACCGAGCGCGCGCAGTTCATTCAGTATTCGTTTGATGCCAAACTTGGATTCGACGGCAAAGACGTTGTTATCGAACCAGCCGGTGATAATACATACGACATCACGATTCCCGAATTCAAGTTCATCGGGTATGACCACCCCGAATACCGTACTGTGGTCGATCAGAATGGTGCATTGAGTTTTGGCACCCCTCAGATTGATACGGCCAATATGATCAACGAGATTCTGTCCGACAAGGCGAAGAGCGAGTACGTCGAGAAGAACCGCGACATACTTGAGGATCAAGCGAAATCATTCTATACATCCATCGTACGGAGCGTCAGCCCGGATACGAAGCTCAACTTCACGTTCCAACAGGCTGAAAGTGACTGAGGACGGTGATTGACCGTGCATGTCATGGCCTTTCGCGGATTCCATTGACGATGTGATGGATTCCACAAAAGGCCATGACATGCGCCTGTGTGAACTGGGCTGCACCTGCACCAGCATCGGAAAGGAGACAAGACGAGCGTCTATCACCACAATTTCGGAAAATTCCCGAATACTTTTTTGATCTGATCTCCAGCTTCGTTGGCGACATTCCCAATCTGCTTGGTGCCCTCACTGAAAATGCCCTCAGCTTGGTGCATGAGTTGTCCCGTGCTGTCTGCAATGGCCTGTCCAACCTCACCCATTGCCTGGTCCCACTGTTTTTCGTTGAAGCGCGGAACCGCATATTCCTTTCCCAGCGCCTTATCGAATCGAGCGAGGGCGCTTGCGATCGCATTGCCTTCACGCACCACAACAGGTGCATCCATTGGCAGAAGAATGACACGCATGGTATCATCCTTGCCTTGCACGACGTTTTTGACGGCTTGTTGCAAGTTGTCAGTAGTGTCGGTTAACGATCGATAGCGTGTACGACGGTTTTCTGTGATAACGAACCGATGCTTGCTCAAGAGATCTGGTTTGATGCCCATATCGATAAACCGCTGCACCTTGAGCATGTCTATTCGATCCCGCATGCGAAGGCAATCCGCGGCGACGGCAAGCCATTCCCCGATGCGCGGACGAACTGTTGTCAATACGTCCTTTGCGGATCGCGTATCTGCTGCAGAAGTAATCTTCTCTGTGATGTCCTTGAGTTGAAGCAGCGAATACTGCTGCACCTCATTCACCGTTTGGGCACTGTTGCTCAACTGATCCCAAGTTGCGTCCGAAAGGCTGCCTATGTGCTGCAATTCGTTTTCGGCCTCCGTGACCAATCCTGCGACACTGAGGAATTTTGCCAGCTCGGCGTTCTTCTGCTGTCGCAGTACCTGATCGACTTTGGCGTCAATCTGCTTGAGGTAGTCAGTCATCTCCTTCATGGCCTGCTCGAGGGCAAGCGTCAGCATGAGCATCTCGATATTCGCTACCTTGTCGGGTGTGACTACCCCTGCCAGTGTTGCAAACTGTACGTTGCCCTTGATGCCGCCTTTGCCCGCTTGGCCTATTACTCCCATGAAATTGCCAGTCGATTTGTTGCGCAGCAAGCCGTATTTCTGAGCTTTTTCCGCAGATTCCTTGGTGAGTTTCACCCAGCGTCCGGAATGTTTTTGCATTTTCCCGAACAACTTCACAGCACGATGTGCATTTTTCAATATCGCGGCTTTGCCGATATCGATAGTGTGATTCTCTTCAATCTGAAGTTCGGCTAAAGCCTGGCGAATATCTGCGGAATCGCCAAGAAGCATGAATCCGTCATCATCGCCGTAAACTTCGATCTCATGCGCCATGGCACGGTCCTCTCTTTCTGAATCGGCCTGTTTCCCATTGCCGAGAATTCGATAGGCCACCTGATGTATCGACATGGTATCGCAAGCCAAGGCTGGAATGACGCATGTTTCCGTGAGTGTTCGTAGGAGATTGTGTGTGAGCGGGGCTCCGCCTCATACTGATGTGATGGCGCTCATGTCCGGTCAGGAATCATGTTCGATGATGAGTTGTTCGAACTGCTGTTCGTTTGGAATTGGGTAAGCACTTCTTAGAAGCGCGGAGAATGACTCGCTCGCCATGCCATAGAACGCGCCGAGAATGAGTTGAAATGTCAGGTCGTCGGGAAGTTCGCTGTCTGAAGCGAGCGAGGTCATAAGCGAACTGAACCGTTCGGGATTGGTTTGCCAGATTGCGGACATTTCATGCAAGGTGAGCAGTTTTGCTGCCATGGTTCCAAATTCGGGGGAAGAGAAAAGTTCGTTAAGTGTGTCCGCGCGGTAGCTGCGCATAGTGGGGTTTTTACCGTCATCTGTGGTGCTGCCTGTGCCTTTGCGAATCCATTTGCGCAGTGCGCTGATTGCAGATCCATCAAGACTCAGGTAATCGCATGCATGCTGCAGGTTAAAACTACACTCGTCGGTTTCGCCGGTCAAATACCCCACGTCCACACCGAAGAAATCCGCGAGAATGGACATCGTTTCGTACTTGGGGAAGCCGATGACACCGCTCGTGGTGCGATTGCCGGTGTTGAGCCAGCGGCTCACGTCTTTTTGATGGTATTTCGTGAGGTACTGGCGGTTGAGCGCACTGACCAATCCCAACTGGGTGAGTCCCCGTTCGTCCATACATGCCCGCAGGCGTGTTCTCCACGCCTGCGCACTCGCTTCGTTTATAGTATCCATGGTATAAAACATAGCACATTTATTCCAGATTTATATCATGTTATGTCATTGACACTATAAATCAAAGATTCGAGAATGGTTCTAGCGTGAAACGCTCGTCATTACAACTGTTTCGCACTGGATCGCGTAGGGGAAGGAGTGCTGATTCGCGAATAAAACATGCCCCTTAATGACGAGTTCCTGTGAGCGGTACCAGCCGTTCGCTGTGCGGCCGAAGGTCGGTTGCATACAAGGGAATGTCTCGTCAGAAAGGAGTGCAGTCATGTTTACGCAATTGGCAGGCATGATACTGCGCGGTGTGCGAGCGTTTGAGGATGCGGTGCAAGAACCGGAGCAACAAGGCGAGGTGCACCGCGTCGACGACCACGAAGGAGGCCCCGCCGGGTCTTCCACGCAGGCCGACTGACAGGCATTACAGGGTGATGCGGCGATGTGTTGCTGTATCACCCTGTATGTTTTCGTGGCCGAACATGAAGGAAGTATGAAGAGAAGAAGGGAACATAGGATGTCCACTCCAAACCCAACCCCACAGCCGGGGCGGCAGACATATATGGCTCCGGTCGCAGATGTATATGCGGCCATGGTGCAGATGCTCGGATTCAACGCGTCGTTCGATCTTGTCCATCAGGATGAACAATCGCATGCGGTCACGTTCAGTGCGCCGAATCTCAATGGCCTGTTCACCGCGAAAGTGGTGTCGGGCGAAAACGCCGCATCAAGCGCAGTCGAGATGACCGCACCGATCGACGCCGGCGAGACCGCCCAACAGCTCGTCATGAAGTTCTACAAAGATCTGGGCGATCAGTTGATGGCGCAGACCGCAGTGCAGGCGACATCCGCGCAGACGACGGTGATGAGTGCGCCGACCCAGCAGACCGAAGTGGTGCCACCGGTTCCTGCGGCGAATACCGCGCATGACGCTTCTCATGATGGGCAGAACACCCCTGCTGGGCCGGGGAACCACCGTGCGTCGAAGAATACATTTATGGCGATGCTGACCGACAACAATCCGGGCAAGACCTCAACGATGGCGGTTGCGGCACTTGTTGTGGCTGTGTTGTTCTTGATCTTCGGATTTGTGGCGCTCGGTACACGTCCACCGATTTCCCTGTGCATCATTTTCGCGGTTATTGCCGCGGTGTTGTGCGTGGTAGCGTATCTGAAGACCCAGCCGGGCAAGAAGCATGGGCGTATGCTCACGGTGATCGCTGTGGTGTCCACTGTGGTCGGCCTTGTGTTGTCACTGGTTGGAGGTTTGACAGGGGGCTCTGTCTCAAGCAGCACCGTACTAAACGAAAAGTGCGAGGACATAGCTTTCCCACGTGATGGAATCTCTGCAAAATTACCGGAAATGAAGAAGATTACCGGCCGGATCAGCTACGAATATGCAGATCATATGAGCATGAAAGTATGTGGTGCGTCAGAGGACACCTTTGATGGCTATCTGGCAGATATTAAAAAGGCCGGTTTCACTGTTGATTATGAGAAGAACAGCCACTCCTACCAAGCATTGAATGATGAAGGAGACAAGGTGCGGCTGTATTTCGATGATGATGATTCGGAACTGAGCATTGAAATCGAGTCTGCATCATACATTGACGAACGCGAAAAGGAAAATGCCGAGTACGAGAAGAAACGAGCGGAGGAGGAAGCTCAGAAGAAGGCTAAAGAAGAAGCCGAGAAACAAGCCGAAGAACAGAAGAAGGCCGAAGAGGCTCAGAAGCAGGCCGAAGAAGAGCGCAAGCGCCAGGAAGAAGAGCAGAAGCGCATCCAGGAGGAAGAGGCCAAGAAACAGCAGGAGGCACAGAGCCAAGCCCAGTCCGGTGGCGTCACGCCTGCCGTCAAGGAAGCCATGGACTCGTATGAGTCGTTCATGAACAAGTATTGCGATTTCATGGAGAAATACACGGCTGATGGCGCCCCGACCAGCATGCTGGCCGATTATCTCAAGATGATGAACGAATACAGCGAGACGACGAAGAAGCTGGACGACATGGATCAGTCCACATGGACCGACGCCGACATGCAGTATTACCTCGAAGTCATGAACCGCGTCAACCAGCGTCTCGCTTCGGTCAGCTGAATCATCCCTTCCCCCGCATAGAAAAGAACCATCATGACGACCACATCGAATCCCGCCTCCAACCGCGTGTCCGTGGCGCGGCAGACGTACCAATCATCTGCCGTGCAGACCTATGCCGCGCTGCTGCAGACATTGCGGTTCAGTGCGGGATTCGATGTGGTCGGCAACAATGACACAGCCCAGTCGGTGACGTTCCGCCTGCCCAGTGGTGATGACGAATATGAGGCACACGTGGTGTCTGACGGCGTGCAGAGTGCAGTGGTCATCGATGCCCCACTCGGTGTGAATGATAAGAGCGCCGCATACAGCCGCCTCTACCGCGAGCTCTCCGAACAATTGGCGGCGCAGACCACTGTGGCGAATCCCGATGTGGTGGCCAGCCACCAATTCTGGCAGTCGGTCTTGGCGGATAATCATGGGCCGCGTTCCAAATGGGCGATTGGCGCTGTGGTATTGTCCTGTTTTTCGTTGATAGGCGGAATCTCCATATTCAGCGAACGGCGCCCTGATTGGCAGGTGACCATATTGCTCATCATTGCCATGTTCGTGGTATGCGGCATCGCTTTCGCCTGCACAGGACGAGGGGGCAAGGTGTCTGGCAGACGGCTGGTGTTGATAGCGGTCGCTATCGCTTGTGTCGCCACGGTGCTGTTGTTGATCGCGACCACTGTGGTCCAGATCAGGTATTCCACCAGTTCGGCGCCTGCATTTTCCGTGGCGGTTCCGACCAACACCAGATAGTGAATAGACAATAGAGGAGAGGACATGCGAAGCATTGACTTGCTGCCGAATGAAGGCGTCATCGCGCAATTTGACAATGTCGGATGCGAGAGCCCGGATTTCAAAGGTTTCGAGCGTGGCGAACTGACCTTGACCAATATGAGTCTCGTATTCACCTATACCCAGATCAAGATGTTCGGCAAAGACATCGACCACACGTTCTCGTGGGCGCTTCGTGACATCAAAGTGGTGAACGGCAAGCCGCAGCTCATCGTCGACAAAGGCGACAGCCACCAATGCGATGTTCTGCTGCGCAAAGGAAAGATAGAACTGCGCATGGGATCCCATGCGGATCTGTCGAAGCTGGTGAACGGCATCAACAAGGAAATCACCGGTAGTGACGAAGATGTCGTGGGAGCGCCAAAGACCTTCATCAGTGGCATCGCAAGCATGCTGACCGGTGCGACCAAGGAAATGGCGGAGGCCTTCACCATGAGTGGTCTGGCCAAGCCGGCCGGTGCGAAAAAGGTGTCGAGGGCATGCCTCGGTTGCGGGGCCACGCTGCATGGTTCCGAAGGCACGTCGGTCGTCTGCGAATACTGTGGCCGAACCGAACAGCTGTAATACAAATCGGGAAACTCGGGAGCATAGGGAAGTAGGCAACCATGGCATTGATCAAAGCATTCGCAGGCGCATTGGGCGGCACCTTCGCCGATCAGTGGCTCGATATCATCACGGTCGGCCAATTCGGCGAGCACGTGGCGCTCATGCCGGGCGTCTACCAGGAAACGAATCAAGGGCGCGGATCGAACACCAAGCATTCCGCCGCTGTCATCTCCAACGGATCGCGCATCTATGTGCCTGAGAACACGGCCGCGTTCATCTTCGACCAGTCGGGCATCGAAAGCATCATCACTGAGTCCGGCGGGTACGAATACCGCACCGGCGGCACCGAAAGCGTGTTCGCGGGCGACGGCATCGGCAAATCCATCTTCGGGCAGATCGGCGAACGCTTCAAGTACGGCGGCGAACCGGTGGCGAACAAGCGTGTCGCCTTCGTGAATCTCCGCGAGATCCGCGGCCTCAAGTTCGGCACGCCGGCTCCGCTCATGTACCACGATAAGTTCTACGACACGGATTTGGATATTCGCGCCCGCGGCATGATGTCGCTGCGCATCACGAACCCGACCGCGTTCATACGGCAATTCGTACCGCCGAACGTGGAGTACATCAGTTTCGACGACCCCAAAACAAAGTCGCAGCTGCTCAGCGAATTCATGCAGTCGTTCTCGGTCGCGCTCAACTCGTTGAGCAACGAATACCGCATCTCCGCGCTGCCGAGCCAAGCGAACGCCATCGCGCTCGCCATCAGCGAGGACCCCACCAACGCGGGTACATGGGAGTCGCGATTCGGCATCCACTTGGCGGGCATCGGCATTGAAAGCATTGAGTTCACGCCGGAATCGCGCGAACTCGTCAAGCAGTACTCGTCGAACCGCATGAATGTGACGGCATACGAGAACATCTCCCAGCAGGCGTCGAACATCGCCGCCCAGCAGAAGATCGCCCAAGGCGTGCAAGACAACGGGTTCGGCGATATGGGCGGCATGATGCTCGGTCTCGGCTTCGCTCAGGGTATCAACCCGATGACCGGCGCGATGCCGGGCCAGCAGGCGAATACGGCGAACGCGATGGCCGCCGCGGCGGACGCTCAGCCGACCGTCGCCCAAGCCGCGGCGCAGTCCGCCCCGGCTCCCGCGATGTCCGTGGCGGAACAGATGGAGACGCTGAAGAGCCTCAAGGAGCTGCTTGACGCTGGAATCCTCACCCAGGATGAGTTCGACCTCAAGAAGAAGCAGGTTCTGGGACTGTAGTACGCCTCACCATAGGCCGCTGCGCTCTTGTTGCAGTCGTAGGCGCAACCTGGATAGGAAGCAGTGACTCAACAAGAACGCGCAAATGGGGTCCGCTCATCCGGAAAAGACGTGTGAGTTCCCCGTTTCGTCAACATGAGAACCAATGTTGGGCCTATCTTCGATTGTGGGGTGGAGCCTATGGCGTACAAAGGCGTATTACATCGCTGTTTTCAATTCTTCCTTGCGAATTACAGGTTTTTGTGGCTTGTGATCGACAGGTGACCCACCCCACAATCGAAGATGCGGCCGGCTCGTGCTTAGAGCCGGCCGCATCTTGTATCGGGTCATACCGCCGTTACGCGAAGTATTCCACGCCCGCCTCGAAGATCGGCTGGTAGGTGTTGCCCGGAACATTCACATACAGGCCATTGCCCGAACGCTCGGAGTGGCCCATCTTGCCGAACACGTGGCCGTCGGGGCTCGTGATGCCCTCGACCGCCATCATGGAACCGTTCGGGTTCACCGAAAGATCCATGCTCGGCACACCATCTTCGCTCACGTACTGCGTGGCGATCTGGCCATTGATGGCGAGCTGCGTGAGCAGGTCGGGACGCGCCACGAACCGGCCCTCGCCATGCGAGATCGCCACGGTGTGCACATCGCCCACCTGGGTCTTGGCGAGCCAAGGGGAGAGGTTCGACGCGATGCGCGTGCGCACAAGGCGGCTCTGGTGGCGTCCGATCTCGTTGAACGTGAGCGTGGGGCACTCGTCGGTCATCGGCACGATGTCGCCGTACGGCACAAGGCCCAGCTTGATGAGGGCCTGGAAGCCGTTGCAGATGCCGAGCATGAGGCCATCGCGGTTCTTGAGCAGATCGCGCACGGCCTCGGTGACCGCGGGCGCGCGGAAGAACGCGGTGATGAACTTCGCCGAACCATCCGGTTCGTCGCCGCCTGAGAAACCGCCGGGGATCATGACGATCTGGCTGCGGCCGATCTGCTCGACGAGCGCCTGCGTCGATTCGGTGACGGCCTGCGGGGTGAGGTTGTTGACGATGAGCGTCGTGACCTCCGCGCCGGCACGCTCAAACGCGGCAGCGGTGTCGTATTCGCAGTTGTTGCCCGGGAACACCGGGATCACCACGCGCGGCTTGGCGATCTTCGGACCGGTGTATGGCGCGCGCCGGCCCGCGTCGAAGACCACGGTCTCCACGAGTTCGTTGGTGGCGTGCTCGGTGTGGCGATAGGGGAACACGTCTTCAAGCGCGCTCTCCCATGTCTCCTGAAGCGGAGCCAATGCGAAATCCTCACCAGCGGCGTGGAAGGTGTAGTCCTCGGTCGTCTCGCCGATCTCGCTGATCTCCACGAGGTTCGACGTGGCGGGGATCTTCGCGTCGTCGGCGAGCTCGACGATGAACGAACCATATGCCGGGGCGAACAGGTCGTCGACACTGATGGCATCATCCAAGCTCACACCGATGTGGTTGCCGAGCGCCATGCGGAACAGCGCTTCGGCGGTGCCGCCATAGCCCGGGGTGGAGATGGCCACCGCGTCATGGAAGTCCACAAGCTGTTCGACCGTGGAGAAGGCCTCGAGCAGGCCGTCTTTGTCCGGTGTCAGGCCATCGGCATGGTAGACGGGGGCGATGCGGACCACACGGTGACCCGGCGCCTTGAACTCGGGGGAGGTGGCGCGGCGCATGTCGCCCACCGCCACGGCGAACGAGATCAGCGTGGGCGGCACATCCAGATCCTCGAACGAGCCGGACATGGAATCCTTGCCGCCGATCGCACCCGCACCCAGGTCGACCTGGGCCATGAGCGCGCCCAGCACGGCGGCGACCGGCTTGCCCCAACGGTCGGGCTCGTCGCGCAGTTTCTCGAAGTATTCCTGGAAGCTCAGATACGCCTTTTCATGCTCAAAGCCGGCGGCCACAAGCTTGGCGAGCGATTCCACGACAGAAAGGTATGCGCCGGTGAACTGGTTGCGCTCCATGATGTAGGGGTTGAAGCCCCATGCCATGGCAGATGCCGTCGTCGTCTCGCCGAACACCGGCAGCTTGGCCACCATGGCCATCGGCGCGGTGAGCTGTTCGCGGCCACCGAACGGCATGAGCACCGTACCGGCGCCGATCGTGGAATCGAAGCGCTCGGCAAGGCCCTTGTTGGAAGCCACATTGAGGTCGTTGAGCATCGCGTCCAACCGCTCGGCGAGGGTGCCTTCGTTGAACGGCGTCACATACGTGCCCTGTTGCGCAACGTGGGCGTCCTGGTGCTTGTCGGCGCCGTTGGACGAGAGGAACTCGCGGGAGAGGTTGACGATTTCGTCGCCGTTCCAACGCATCACCATGCGTGGGTCCTCGGTCACGGTCGCGATCACCACGGCTTCGAGGTTCTCTTCCTGGGCGTAGCGCAGGAACTCGTCCACATCTTCGGCGGCCACATCGACGGCCATGCGTTCCTGGGATTCGGAGATCGCCAGTTCGGTGCCGTCGAGGCCCTCGTATTTCTTCGGCACCTTGTTCAGGTCCACGTCCAGGCCGTCGGCGATCTCGCCCACGGCCACGGAGACGCCGCCCGCACCGAAATCATTGCAACGCTTGATCAGGCGTGTGGCGTCGCCACGGCGGAACAGGCGCTGCAGCTTGCGCTCCACGGGAGCGTTGCCCTTCTGCACCTCGGCGCCGTCGAGCTCGAGCGATTCGACATTGTGCGCCTTCGACGAACCGGTGGCGCCACCGATGCCGTCGCGGCCCGTGCGGCCGCCCAGCAGGATGATCTTGTCGCCCGGGGCCGGGGTCTCGCGGCGCACATGGTCGGCGGGCGTGGCCGCGACGACCGCACCTACCTCCATGCGCTTGGCCACATAGCCGGGGTGGTAGATCTCATTGACCTGGCCGGTGGCCAGACCGATCTGGTTGCCGTACGACGAATAACCGTGGGCCGCCGTGGTGACGAGCTTGCGCTGGGGGAGCTTGCCCTCAAGCGTCTCGTCGACCGGCGTATGCGGATCGGCGGCGCCCGTGACGCGCATCGCCTGATACACGTAGGCGCGGCCCGAGAGCGGGTCGCGGATGCAGCCGCCGATGCAGGTGGCCGCACCACCGAACGGTTCGATCTCGGTGGGGTGGTTGTGCGTCTCGTTCTTGAAGAGGAACAGCCAGTCCTCGTCTTCGCCGTTCACGTCGACCTTCACCTTGACGGTGCACGCGTTGATCTCCTCGGACTCGTCGAGGCCGGTCATCACGCCATTGGCCTTGAGCCATTTGGCGCCGAGCGTGCCCATGTCCATCAGGGTGACCGGGCGGTCGGAGCGGCCCAGCTCGTCACGCATCGCCAGATAGCGCTCGAACGCGGCCTGCACCACGGCGTCGTCGATCGTCACCGAGTCGAGCTGTGTGCCGAACGTGGTGTGGCGGCAGTGGTCGGACCAATAGGTGTCGATCACACGGATCTCGGTGATGGTCGGGTCACGGCCCTCCTCCTCGAAATACCGGCGGCAGAACTCAAGGTCGGCCACATCCATCGCCAGACCGCGGTCCGCGATGAAACGCTCCATCTGCTCGGCCTCCATCGAGCGGAACCCGTCGATCACCTCGACCGGGCCCGGGGTGGGCACCTGCGCGGTGAGCGTGTCTTTCGTCTCGAGGCCCGCCTCGCGCGCTTCGACCGGATTGATCACGTAATGCTTCACCGCGTCCACGTCGGGCGTGTTCAACGCGCCGTCGAGCGCATAGATGGTCGCGGTGCGCACGGTCGGGCGTTCGCCCTGGCTGATGAGCTGGATGCACTCGCTCGCCGAATCGGCGCGCTGGTCGAACTGGCCGGGCAGGTACTCCACGGCGAACACGGCGTTCTCACCGAAATCCGGCAGGTCAAAGCTCGCATTGTCTGACTGCGGTTCGCTGAACACGGTGGGCACGACCTGCTCGAACAGCTGTTCGTCAATGCCCTCGACGTCGTAACGGTTGACGAGTCGAACGCCCTTGAGGGTGCGGATTCCAAGGATGGTGCGCAGCTCGTTCGTCAGCTGCTGGGCCTCGACATCGAATCCGGGTTTCTTCTCTACATAGACGCGGAAAACCACGATTGTTCCTTCGCTTCTTGTGTGGTGGCTCGGGTGATGGACGGACGGGATGGGTGCGTTATGCCAAGGTCACTCGGCGCGCGCGACGCCCTCGGCGTCGGCGAGCGCCTCAAGACGGTCGAGGATCTCTTCGTAGGCGGGGATGATGTTGCCCAGGTCACGGCGGAAGAGGTCCTTGTCGAGGTGCTCGATCTGGCCGGAGCCGTCACGCAGGTCCCACAGGCGGCAGGTGTCGGGGGTGATCTCGTCGGCGAGCAGGATCGTGCCGTCGGAGGTCTTGCCCTCCTCGATCTTGAAGTCCACGAGCTGCACGTCGATCTTGGAGAAGATGTCGCGCAACGCGTCGTTCACCGCGCGCGCCTGGCGCGAGATCTCATCGAGTTCCTCTTTGCTGGCCAGGCCGAGCGCCACAATGCCGTCGTCGTTGATGAAGGGGTCGCCCAGATCGTCGGACTTGTAGCAGAATTCGAGGATCGGCTGCTTGAGTTCGGTGCCTTCCTCGACGCCGTAGCGCTTGGCGAACGATCCGGCGGCGGTGTTGCGCATGATGATCTCGAGCGGGTACATGTCCATGGCGCGCACGAGCTGTTCGGTGTCGGAGATGCGGCGCACGAAATGCGAGTCGACGCCGCGCGCGGCCAGCAGGTCGAACAGGACCGAGGTGATGCGGTTGTTCAGGCTTCCCTTGCCTTCGATCTGTGCTTTTTTGGCACCGTTGCCGGCGGTTGCCTGGTTCATGTATTCGACCCACAGCACGTCGGGGTCGTCGGTTGCGTACAGTTTTTTGGCCTTGCCCTCGTAGAGCTTGTCCAGTTTCTGCATAGTGTTGCTTCACCCTTCTGGTTACCCAAGATTGGAGCGCTGATGAACTGACGCAATCAGGGTACCAACCATTCGTAACATCTCTTCGGCGTTTCTCACATTTCACACAATCTCGGTGTGCAGCGCCTGCGTGACCTGCGTGGCGGCGATGCGCGCCTCCTGCACATCCTGGCCGAGCGCGAGCGCCACACCCATGCGGCGGTGCCCGGCGACACGCGGTTTGGCGAAGATGCGCACGTCGGTGCCGGGGCTCGCGAGCGCGGCGTCGAGGTCCGAGAACTCGACTTCGCCCTCGCCGCTGACCACGATCGCGTGGCTCGCCGCCGCGGTGTGCGCGGGCATGGCGAGCGCCACATGGCCTTCGGTGACCGGCACGCCGAGGATCGCGCGCGCGTGCAGGTCGAATTCGCTGAGGCGCTGGCTGATCATCGTGACCATGCCGGTGTCGTGCGGGCGCGGTGAGACCTCGTTGAACAGCACGCTGCCGTCGGTCAGCACGAACAGTTCGACGCCGAACACGCCCCACGCGGTATCGGTCTTCGCACGCTGCACGAGACCGCGCACCGCTTCGCGCGCGATGCGGCCGGCCTCTTGCAGCACGTCCGCCGGCACGTCCGCCGGCTGCCAGGATTCGCGGTAGTCGCCGTCCTGCTGGCGTTGGCCGATCGGCGTGCACACCACGATGCCCGCGCTCGAGCTGACGGTGAGCATCGTGAGCTCATAGTCGAGGTCGACGAGCTGCTCGACGATCACGCGCGAGACGTCGCCGTCGTGGTGCGCACGGCGGCCCTGCTGCGCCTCCTGCCACGCGGCGTCGATGCCGCTGGCATCGCGCACGACCGACTGGCCATGGCCCGAGGAGCTCATGACCGGCTTGACGACGCACGGGAACCCGACCGCTTGGGCGCCGGCACGCAGTTCCTCGAGCGAGCCGGCGAACCGGTGGGGAGAGGTGGGCAGGCCCAGGTCGTCGCTCGCCAAACGGCGCAGCGCTTCGCGGTCCATGCAGATCGAGGCGATGGTGGCGCTCGGCACCACATGGATGCCTGCGCGCTCGGCGTCAAAGAGCACCTGCGTGGCGATCGCCTCGATTTCGGGGATGATGATGTCGGGCTGGGCACTCGCGATGAGTTCGGTCAGCGCCTGCGCGTCGCTCATGTCGAGCACATGCGCCTCATGCGCCACTTGCTGCGCCGGCGCGCCTTCGTATGAGTCGGCGGCGATGACGCGCACGCCGAGCCGGGTGAGCGCGATGGCGACCTCTTTGCCGAGTTCGCCGGAGCCGAGGAGCAGTGCGCGGGTGGGATGTTTGCCGTACGGTGTGCCGAAAGCATGATCTTGATTTGCCATGTCTCCCATCTTGCCACCGGCGGCGCCCAGCGCACGCGCGCCGTCCACATGCGCCGCGCTTTGGCATACGTCATGGTTAGACTGAACTTCCATGTGCGCAGCAAAGAACAGCGAAAGCCCGCAGCAGGCCACCGAACGGCCGTTGACGATCGCCATGGTGGTGGACACCTTCGGCAACCGCGGCAACGGAACGTCGAACTCCGCGTTGCAATGGGCCCAGGAGCTGGAACGGCAGGGGCACCATGTGCGACTCGTGGGCATCAATGCACCCGAATACCCGGCCAAGGTCAACCGGGTGCCGCTCGTCAGTTGGGTGGCGGCGAAACAGCAGATGCAGTTCGCGCAGCCGAGCGCCACGTTGTTTGACCGCGCGTTCGACGGCGTGGACATCGTGCACATCTACACGCCGTTCAAATTCGGGCGGCACGCGCTCGCCGCGGCGCGAGCCAAGGGCCTGCCCGTCACGGCCGGCTACCATGTGCAGCCGGAGAACGTGACGTATTCCGCGGGGCCGCTCAAATATGTGCCCGGCGCCGATTCGTTCATCTACTGGCTGTTCAAGCACTGGTTGTACCGCAACGTCGACGCGATCCATGTGCCGACGGAATTGGGGGCCCGGTTGTTGCACGAGCACCATTACACGGCGCCGATCCATGTGATCTCAAACGGCTACCAGGCGCGGTTCACGCCCAAGCGGCAGCGTCCGGGCGACGAGGCGGCGGGCGTGCCGTTCAAGATCGTGGCCTCGGGGCGCCTGTCGAACGAAAAAAACCATGTGGAGCTCATCGAGGCGATCGCACGCAGCGCGCACGCCGAAGACATCCATCTGACAATCGCCGGCACCGGGCCGATCAAACGCAAACTCGAACGGCTCGCCCGTCAGAAACTCGCGCGCCCCGCGTCCATCGGCTTCCACCGCAACAGCGACATGCCCGCATTGCTGCAGTCGTGCGACCTGCTGTGCCATCCATCCATCGCCGACCTCGAATCGGTCAGTGTGATCGAAGGCATGGCGTGCGGGCTCGTGCCGGTCATCGCGAAGTCGCCGCAGAGCGCGGCGAGCCAGTTCGCGCTCTGCCCGGAATCGCTCTATGAGGTCGGGCACCCCGAACAGCTCGCCGCGCACATCGACTGGTGGATCGAACACCCGCGCGAACTCAACGAGTGGGGGCAGACCTATGCCGACCACACGAAGGAGCATTACTCCGTCGAATCGTCGGTCCACCAGTTCGTGCAGATGGAACGCGAGACGATCGCGGCGCACAGCCCCACGCACTGAACCGCGCGAAAGCGTCTACAGCAGCGCGATGAGCGCCGCCACCTGATCGTCGGTCGTGGCCCAGCTCGTGCAGATGCGCAGCATCACATGGTCGGCGTCCACGGCCTCCATGAACCCCAGCTTCACCTGCTGCTGCAGCTCCTGGGCGCGGCTGTGGGTCACCGTGATGAAGATCTGGTTCGTCTGCGACACAAACGCGATGTCATACCCCTTGTCGAGCAGCGCCTGACGGATCTTGTCCGCCTGCGCGTTCGCGTGCTTCGACAACTGGAAATACAGGTCGTCGGTGAACAGCGTGTCGAACTGCAGGCCGAGCAGCCAGCCCTTGGCGAGCAGCGCGCCGTGCAGTTTGACGAGCGCGGTGAAATTCTCGGGCGTGTTGCCGCGCGTGAACACGACCGCCTCGCCGAACATGGCGCCGACCTTCGTGCCGCCGATCGTGAAGACGTCGGCGATGCGCGCAAGGTCGTCGAGATTCGCGTCGTTCGCGTCACATGTGAGCGCATAGCCCAGGCGCGCGCCGTCGATGAACAGCGGCATGCCGTGGTCGTGCGCCACCTGCGCGAGCGCGGCGAGCTCGTCGCGCGTATACACCGTGCCGTATTCGGTCGGCTGCGAGACATACACGCAGCCAGGGCGCACCATGTGCGCATGGTTCGCGTCCGCGTTGAAGCGCTCGCAATAGTCGTCGAGCTGCGGCGCGCTGATCTTGCCGTCCTGCTGCGGCAGTGCGAGCACCTTGTGTCCGGTCGCCTCGATCGCGCCGGCTTCGTGCGTGTTGATGTGCGCACTGTCCGTGCAGACGACTCCCGCATATTGCGCGGTGATCGAGTCGATGACCACCTGGTTCGTCTGCGTGCCGCCGGTCAGGAACCAGATGTCGCTTTCCGGGCTGTCGCACAGGGCGCGGATCTTGCCGGCGGCCGCCTTGCAGTAGTCGTCGGTGCCGTAGCCGGGGTGGGTCTCGTTCTGGATCTGCTGCATGCGCGCGATGATCTGCGGGCAGGCGGTGGCGGAATAGTCGTTTTCAAAAGACAGCATGGCGGGCTCCTTAGTGCTCGTAGGCGGGCAGCGTGTACTGCTTGAGTAGTCTACCTGCTGGGCCTTGGAACGGCGCGGATTGCCGCGCACGGTGAACGTGGCGCGCGTCAGGGCGGCTGAGCGGCGGGGGAGAATGGGAAAACCCCGCCCTCAGCGCATCTGCGATGCAAAGAAGACGGGGTTTGATGGGGTGGCTAACGCGGCTCGAACGCGCGACCTTCTGAACCACAATCAGATGCTCTACCAACTGAGCTATAGCCACCATTGCAGCGGTTCCGTTGGGAACCGGACAACAGGTGAACACTATACACGAATGCCGGGCCAATGTGTACGCACGGCGTGTCGGGCAGTGATGGGGTCGTGTCGCGCGCGGTCGTGGACTATACTTGTAAGTGCAACGGCACAAGGGCTACAAACACCTAGACGGCGCAAGGTGGCGCCGGACGATTGCAACATTGCACACTGAGACAACAGGCAGCATGAACGGATGAGTCATTCGGCACATGGCATGATCGCGCGCAAAGGATGCGCGCCGTGGGTGATGGCATACGCGATGGATGCGATGGGTATGGCAGACGCCACCGCGGCGATTGGCGGGAAATGGAAGGCAATCGCGGTGGCGTCGAGGCAATGGCACGAACAATGGGTATAGAGAAGCGAGGCGACCCCCGGAGGTACCTAGACACTCCGGGGGGTTGCCTTTTTTCTGTGCCTGTGGTATCTTGGCCCCTTGTGTGTGCCAGCCGTGCACCTTATGTAACAGGAGCGCGGGCTGGGATATCCCCGAGTTCGTTTGGATCACGCGCAGCAATGCGGCGGTGAGAGAACGGAGGGTCATCGGGCCGGTGAACAGTGGCTGTCTTTTCCGATTCGTAACGGGTCAGGGGGAGTGGGGCTGCGGTGAGGCGGCTTCACGAGTGAAGAACAGATACCACTGAATCGGAGAATTCAAGTTGCCTACTATTGAACAGCTTGTCCGTAAGGGACGTAAGGCAAAGCCGAAGAAGTCCAAGACTTTGGCTCTCAAGGGAAGCCCGCTGCGCCGCGGCGTGTGCACCCGTGTGTACACCACCACGCCGAAGAAGCCGAACTCGGCTCTGCGTAAGGTTGCCCGTGTGCGTCTGAGCTCCGGCATCGAAGTCACCGCTTACATTCCGGGTGAGGGCCACAACCTGCAGGAGCACTCCATCGTGCTCGTGCGCGGCGGCCGTGTTAAGGATCTGCCGGGTGTGCGTTACCACATCGTGCGCGGTGCACTCGATACCCAGGGCGTCAAGGATCGTAAGCAGGGCCGTTCCCTGTACGGAGCAAAGAAGGCGAAGTAAGAGATATGTCACGTAAAGGACCCGCCAAGAAACACCAGCTGCTGCCGGACCCGATCTACGGCTCGACCGTAGTCGCGCAGCTCATCAACAAGATTCTTCTCGACGGCAAGAAGTCGATCGCCGAGGACATCGTCTACTCGGCACTTGACATGGTCAAGGAGAAGACCGACCAGGAGCCGGTCGCCGTGCTCAAGCGCGCGCTCGACAACATCCGCCCGTCCCTCGAGGTGCGCTCCCGCCGCGTCGGCGGCGCCACCTACCAGGTGCCGGTCGAGGTCAAGCCCGCCCGTGCGAACACGCTGTCGCTGCGCTGGCTGACCGACTTCTCCCGTGCTCGTCGTGAGAAGACGATGGCCGAGCGTCTCGCCAACGAGATCCTCGACGCCTCCAACGGTCTCGGCGCTTCCGTGAAGCGTCGCGAAGACACCCACAAGATGGCAGAGGCCAACAAGGCCTTCGCTCATTACCGCTGGTAATCACACCAGACCAGAAAGGGCCAGGGAACACTTATGGCACAGGACGTGCTTAGCAACCTGAATCAGGTTCGCAACATCGGCATCATGGCGCACATCGATGCCGGCAAGACCACCACCACCGAGCGTATTCTGTACTACACCGGTAAGAACTACAAGATCGGCGAGACGCACGATGGCGCTTCGACGATGGACTTCATGGCGCAGGAGCAGGAGCGTGGCATCACGATCCAGTCCGCTGCGACCACCTGCTTCTGGAACCGTCAGACCCACGACACGGGCGAGCAGTTCCAGATCAACATCATCGACACCCCGGGCCACGTCGACTTCACCGCCGAGGTGGAGCGTTCGCTGCGCGTGCTTGATGGCGCCGTGGCTGTCTTCGACGGCAAGGAAGGTGTTGAGCCGCAGTCCGAGACCGTGTGGCGTCAGGCCGACAAGTACGGCGTTCCGCGCATCTGCTTCATCAACAAGATGGACAAGCTGGGCGCTGACTTCTACTACTCGGTCGACACCATCAAGGAGAAGCTGGGCGCCACCCCGCTCGTCGTGCAGCTGCCGATCGGCGCTGAGAACGACTTCTCCGGCGTTGTGGACCTGATCCGCATGAAGGCCTACGTCTGGAACGACGTCAAGGACGACATGGGCGCCCACTACGACACCGTGGACATCCCGGACGATCTCAAGGACCGCGCCGAGCAGTACCGTTCCGAACTGCTCGACCAGGTCGCCGAATCCGACGAAGAGCTGCTCGAGAAGTTCCTCGAGAGCGGCGAGCTTTCGGAAGAGGAGATCCGCAAGGGCATCCGTACGCTGACCATCAGCCGTCAGGCCTACCCGGTCCTGTGCGGTTCGGCGTTCAAGGACAAGGGTGTGCAGCCGATGCTGGACGCCGTCGTCGACTACCTGCCGAGCCCTGAGGACGTTCCTTCGATCGTTGGCTTCGATCCGTCCGACGAATCCGTCGAGATCGACCGCAAGCCCACCTTCGACGATCCGTTCTCGGCCCTCGTCTTCAAGATCTCGACCCACCCGTTCTACGGCAAGCTCGTGTTCGTGCGCGTCTACTCCGGTGTTGTCAAGCCGGGCGACAACGTGCTCGATTCCACGAAGGGCAAGAAGGAACGCGTCGGCAAGATCTTCCAGATGCACGCCGACAAGGAAAACCCGGTGGATTCCGCCGAGGCCGGCAACATCTACACCTTCGTGGGCCTCAAGAACGTCACGACCGGCGACACCCTGTGCGATGAAAAGCACCCGATCTCGCTCGAGTCGATGACCTTCCCGGACCCGGTCATCGAAGTGGCCGTGGAGCCGAAGACCAAGGCCGACCAGGAGAAGATGAGCATCGCCCTCGCGAAGCTCTCCGACGAGGATCCGACCTTCCAGGTCAAGACCGACGAGGAATCCGGCCAGACGCTGATTTCGGGCATGGGCGAGCTCCAGCTCGACATCATCGTCGACCGTATGCGCCGCGAATTCAAGGTCGAGTGCAACGTCGGCAAGCCGCAGGTCGCCTACCGTGAGACGATCCGCAAGGCCGTCATGAACCAGGAATACACGCACAAGAAGCAGACCGGTGGTTCCGGCCAGTTCGCAAAGGTGCTCATGAACTTCGAGCCGCTCGACACCGAGAACGGCGAAGTCTACGAGTTCGCGAACGAGGTCACCGGCGGCCACATCACGAAGGAATTCATCCCTTCGATCGATGCTGGTGTGCAGGAGGCCATGGAATCCGGCATCCTCGCAGGCTTCCCGGTCGTGGGCGTCAAGGCAACGGTCGTCGACGGCCAGGTGCACGACGTCGATTCCTCGGAAATGGCCTTCAAGATCGCAGGCTCCATGTGCTTCAAGGAGGCCGCGCCGAAGGCGAAGCCGGTCATCCTCGAGCCGATCATGGCCGTCGAAGTCCGTACTCCGGAAGAGTACATGGGCGACGTCATGGGCGACCTCAACGCACGCCGTGGCCAGATCCAGTCGATGAACGACGCCACCGGCGTCAAGGTCATCGACGCGAAGGTGCCGCTGAGCGAGATGTTCGGCTACATCGGCGACCTGCGTTCCAAGACGCAGGGCCGCGCGATGTTCACCATGCAGATGGATTCGTACGCGGAGGTCCCGAAGGCTGTCGCGGACGAGATCATCAAGGCCCAGCGCGGCGAGTGACACGCGCCGCCACCGGACTTGAACCTGTCTCCAGTCAGCGCTAGTATTTTGTAGCGCTGACTGGGTTCGGGCTCGATAAGTGGCGACAACCCAGAAACCCAGTAAAATGTAGCAAGTGCCTTGATTGCTCAAGGCTTACTACGAGAAACGTCCAGGAGGACAACACACATGGCAAAGGAAAAGTACGAGCGTACTAAGCCGCACGTTAACATTGGTACCATCGGTCACGTCGATCACGGCAAGACGACCCTGACCGCAGCCATCTCCAAGGTGCTGCACGATGAGTTCCCGGATCTCAACCCGGAGTATGACTTCAACCAGATCGATGCCGCTCCGGAAGAGCAGCAGCGTGGTATCACCATCAACATCGCCCACATCGAGTACCAGACCGAGAAGCGTCACTACGCTCACGTCGACTGCCCGGGCCACGCCGACTTCGTGAAGAACATGATCACCGGCGCTGCTCAGATGGACGGCGCCATCCTGGTTGTGGCCGCGACCGACGGCCCGATGGCTCAGACCCGCGAGCACGTGCTGCTCGCCCGTCAGGTGGGCGTCCCGAAGATCCTCGTCGCCCTGAACAAGTGCGATATGGTCGACGATGAAGAGCTCATCGAGCTCGTCGAAGAAGAGGTCCGCGACCTCCTCGACGAGAACGGCTTCGACCGTGACTGCCCGGTCGTGCACACCTCCGCCTACGGCGCGCTGCACGACGACGCTCCGGACCACGAGAAGTGGGTCGAGACCGTCAAGGAACTCATGAACGATGTCGACGACTATATCCCGACCCCGGTTCACGACCTCGACAAGCCGTTCCTGATGCCGATCGAGGACGTCTTCACGATCTCCGGCCGCGGCACCGTCGTCACCGGTCGTGTCGAGCGCGGCAAGCTGCCGATCAACACCAACGTCGAGATCGTCGGCATCCGCCCGACCCAGACCACCACCGTCACCTCCATCGAGACCTTCCACAAGCAGATGGATGAGTGCGAGGCTGGCGACAACACCGGTCTGCTGCTCCGTGGCCTCGGCCGCACCGACGTGGAGCGTGGCCAGGTTGTGGCTGCTCCGGGCTCCGTGACCCCGCACACCAAGTTCGAGGGCGAAGTCTACGTTCTGACCAAGGACGAGGGTGGCCGCCACTCGCCGTTCTTCTCGAACTACCGTCCGCAGTTCTACTTCCGCACCACCGACGTCACCGGCGTCATCACGCTGCCGGAAGGCGTCGAGATGGTCCAGCCTGGCGATCACGCGACCTTCACGGTCGAGCTGATCCAGCCGATCGCTATGGAAGAAGGCCTCACCTTCGCAGTGCGCGAAGGCGGCCACACCGTCGGCTCGGGCCGTGTCACCAAGATCCTCGCCTGATTGCATCAGACGCGATCTGACACGCTGAACTAGCGTAGAGGGGGCTTCCCAGATGGGAAGCCCCCTCTTGGTGTATGCGGGGAGAATCAGACGTTGGCCGTGACATCAATGCCGCCGTTGCGCTTGGACGAGCCGAGCGCGCGGTCGATGCCCATCAACACATAGCCGAGCACGATGAACGCGACGAGCAGGATGACCACCCAGCGCACAACGCCCGCCACGCCCTGCTCATCGAGGTTGATGAAGAAATAGGGGTAGAGCTTGGGCACGTTGAGGTCGAATCCCACCATCCAAGCGCGGATGTAGATGAACGCCAGATACACGAGCGGGAAGATCGTCGAATACAGCGGATACGTCCACTTGACACGGCCGTGTTCGTAGAACAGGATCCAGTCGAAGACGAACAGCAGCGGCAGCACCACATGGAATGAGATGCTCGTGATCGTGAAATTCTGCGCGGGGTCGCGGTCTGGCGCGCCGGCAAGCAGGATGTTGAACACGAAGAATGTCAGCAGGATCGCTGTGACGCTGATGAATTTGACCGCTGGGCTGAGCGTGACGAACCCGTCGGCTTTGCGTTGCGCTGTCTGGATCAGCTCAAGCAGCATGACCGCGATGCACAGGTAGTTGGAGAGGTTCGTGAAATACACATAGAAGACATCGTCGAACGAATGCTCGTAGAAACCGAGGCTGCCGACGATGCCGACGATGCCGATCGCCACATAGAACGATTGGAATATGAGTTGGGCTGTTCTGCTGCGTACCATAATCACCTTTCGTGGGCAGACGATAAGGCCCGTTGCCGCCGCTGGGCGGCAACGGGCCGCAAGCGCCAGTCTACGGCAATGGCATGTGGTGCGCGCCATGTGCATGTCGAAGAAATCAATGGCCCGGACTTGTGGAACGCCACAAATCCAGGCCATCGCCAAGTGCCGCGTAGAGCGGACGCCCGTCACTGCATCGGCATCGCCACAATGCCTTCGGCATGCTTGTCGACGGTTATGAGCGACTCCACATTGCCGTTGCGGTCCAGCGTCACCACAACCGGGTCCATGGCCTTGATTGCGGCATCGGAGAACTCGGTATGCCCCGACGGCGAGGATTTGAGCAGCAGCATCGGCAGGTCACCGCGCAGGGTCTGCACCGCGTCGGACATGCCCTCGTTGAGCATCAGCACCTGTCCGTTCTCCTGACCGGCGTAATCCATGAGCATGCGCACAATGTCGCCGCGGCGCATCGTGGGGAACGCGACGGCGGTGATGTCGTCCTCGCGGATGGTGCGGTGAATCGCGTCGACGCCCTTGCCGTCGGCATCGATGACCGTCGCGGACGGTGGCACGGGCGGCAGCACATGGTGCTCGTCGATCACGCCGAGCCTGCGTTCGTCCGCCAAGGCGTCGACGAGCGACTGGAATGCGGTGACCTTGCTGGCGAGCGGGGCGTGGCCCACGACGATGATGGAACGGCCGTCGAGCAGCGCGTCGGTGATCATTGGATTGTTCATGGTTTCCTCCTATGCAATCCATGCGGTCTGGGCGGTTGGGCGCAACATGCGCCGACCGCGATCACTTTCCGATATACCGCAAAACATGGGGGAGTGGCGGGGCCTGGGCGCAAATGAGGTCAAGAGCGAACAGGCTTGCATGGCGGCAGCCGCGCACGATATGACGGTGTGGTTGCAGCTGTAGGGGGCTTCTGGCATAATGTCGTAGGCTCTATATGGCTTTCAACACAATAGCTTTCCAACGAGCGAACGAATAGGTGAGTATTTTGGCACAGACTACCAACGACATCAAGAACGGATCCATCCTCAACCTGGACGGCCAGCTGTGGCAGGTCATCAAGTTCCAGCACGTCAAGCCGGGCAAGGGCCCCGCCTTCGTGCGCACGACGATCAAGAACGTGCTGTCCGGCAAGATCGTGGACAAGACCTTCAACGCCGGCATGAAGATGGACTTCGAGACTGTCGACAACCGCACGCTGCAGTACTCCTATGACGATGGTGACAACTTCGTCTTCATGGACATGACGACCTACGACCAGATCATGATTCCGAAGAGCCTCGTGGGCGACAAGGCGAAGTACCTGCTCGAAGGCACCGATTGCATCGTCTCCTTCCACGACGGCACCCCGCTCTCCGTCGAACTGCCGGCATCCGTTGTGCTGACCGTGACCCACACCGAGCCCGGCCTGCAGGGCAACCGCTCCAACGCCGGCACCAAGCCCGCGACCGTGGAGACCGGCGCCGAGATCCAGGTGCCGCTGTTCATCGGCGAAGGCGAGAAGGTCAAGGTCAACACCGAAGACGGTTCCTATCTGGGCCGCGAGAACTGACGCGCAGATAAAGGACCCACTGTTCCATGGCACGTTCCACCGCTCGCAAACGGGCTCTGAACACACTGTATGAAGCTGACGAGAAAGGGCAGGGCATCCTGTCCCTTCTCGATGAGCGCATCGCCGAACCCGGCGCACAGACACCCCTCCCCGAATACGCCATCGAAATCGTGCGTGGGGTGGCGGACAACCGTCGGGACATCGACGGCCTGCTCAATGAGCATTCCACAGGTTGGAAAGTCAAACGCATGCACGTGGTCGACCGTAATATTCTACGTATTGCGGTATGGGAGATCGTCTACAACGACGATGTGCCCGACAAGGTGGCCATCGATGAGGCGCTGAATCTCGCCAAGCAATTGTGCGACGACGACGCACCCGCCTTCATCCATGGTTTGCTCAGCGCCATCTGCGCAAGCAAACCGCATGGGGCACCTACCGATCAGACCAACTGAATTCAAGCGCGTTAGGCCGGGTCGCGAGTCTCAACCGGCCGCTATCCACGGTACAACTACCTTGATGAATTGGGGGTTTGGGTGAACCAGCTCGACTCGGCAACCGACAACTACACCGCGCAGGATGCTGTGCTCGTCCTCGAAGATGGGCAGGTCTACATCGGTGAACCATACGGCGCCGTTGGGGCCACCCGTGGAGAGATCGTGTTCTCCACGGCCATGACCGGCTACCAGGAGACGCTTACCGATCCGAGCTACGACCGCCAGATCGTGGTGCAGACCTTCCCGCACATCGGCGACACCGGTGTGAACCCCAGCGACCCAGAGTCCTCGCGCATCTGGGTCGCTGGCTATGTGGTGCGCGACCCCAGCGTCAATGTGAGCAACTGGCGCGCCACAGGCAGCCTCGATGACGCGCTCGTCGACAACGGCATCGTGGGCATCAGCCACATCGACACCCGCAAGCTTGTACGCCATCTGCGCACGGCCGGCGTGATGCGCGCGGGCATCTTCTCGGGCGACGCCCTGCTCGACGGACAAGGCGAGCTGCGCAGCATCGACACGCTGCTCGACGACGTGCGCCAGACCCCCCAGATGAAGGGCATGAGCCTCTACGACGAGGTGAGCACCAAGGAACGCTACGTGGTCGAGCCCGCCGGCGCGTTCGAAGGCAAGGAACCAGTGGCCACGGTGGCCGCGGTCGATCTGGGCATCAAGGCGATGACCCCGCAGCGCCTGGCCGAGCGCGGCTGCCGCGTGGTCGTGCTGCCGTCGACGACCACGTTCGAGGAAATCGAGCAGATCAATCCAGACGGCGTCTTCTTCTCGAACGGTCCGGGAGACCCGGAACAGGCCGATGACATGGTCGCCATGCTGCGTGAGGTACTTTCCGCCGGCTACCCGTTCTTCGGCATCTGCTTCGGCAACCAGCTGCTCGGCCGGGCCCTTGGCTTCGGCACCTACAAGCTCAAGTTCGGCCACCGTGGCATCAACCAGCCGGTCAAGGACGTGACGACCGGCAAGGTGGAGGTCACCGCCCACAACCACGGGTTCGCCGTGGACGCCCCGCTCGGCCAGACCGTGGACGCCCCCTACCAGGATGGCAAATTCGGCAAGGTGTTCGTGAGCCATGTCGACCTCAACGACGACGTTGTGGAAGGCCTGCAGTGCGTCGACATCCCCGCGTTCTCGGTGCAGTACCACCCCGAGGCCGCGGCCGGCCCGCACGATGCCGCATATCTGTTCGACCGCTTCGTCGCGATGATGAACGACGCCAATGCAAAGAATGCCAAGGAGGAATCCACGAATGCCCAAGCGTAACGACATCAAGTCGGTCATGGTCATCGGCTCGGGCCCGATCGTCATCGGTCAGGCCGCCGAGTTCGATTACTCGGGAACCCAGGCGTGCCGCGTGCTGCGCGAAGAAGGCATCCGTGTCATCCTCGTGAATTCCAACCCGGCCACGATCATGACCGACCCGGAGATGGCGGATGCCACCTACATCGAGCCGATCGCCACGCCGATCCTCGAGCGCATCATCGCCAAGGAACGCCCCGACGCACTGCTGCCCACGCTCGGTGGCCAGACCGCGCTCAACGCCGCGGTGGCCCTCGGTGAGGCGGGCGTGCTGAAGAAGTACAACGTGGAGCTCATCGGCGCTTCGCTCGAAGCCATCGACCGCGGCGAGGACCGTGAGTCGTTCAAGGAGGTCGTCGAGGCGGCCGGCGCCGAATCCGCACGCTCCGACATCGCGCACACGCTCGAGGAAGTGGACGCGATCGCCGAACGCTTCGGCTTCCCGCTCGTGGTGCGCCCCAGCTTCACGATGGGCGGCCTCGGTTCGGGCATTGCGCACAACACCGAGGAACTGCACCGCATCGCCGGCGCCGGCATCCATTATTCCCCGACCGACGAGGTGCTGATCGAAGAGGGCATCGAAGGCTGGAAGGAATACGAGCTCGAGCTCATGCGCGACCGCAACGACAACGTGGTGGTCGTGTGCCCGATCGAAAACGTCGACCCGGTCGGCGTGCACACCGGTGACTCGATCACCGTGGCGCCGGTCTTCACACTGACCGACCGCGAATACCAGAAGCTGCGCGACATCGGCATCGCGATCATCCGCGGTGTGGGCGTCGACACCGGCGGCTGCAACATCCAGTTCGCGATCCACCCCGACACGGGCCGCATCATCGTCATCGAGATGAACCCGCGCGTCTCGCGCTCGTCCGCGCTGGCGTCGAAGGCCACGGGCTTCCCGATCGCGAAGATCGCGACGAAGCTCGCGCTCGGCTACACGCTCGACGAGATCCAGAACGACATCACCAAGTCCACCCCGGCGAGTTTCGAACCGACGATCGACTACGTGGTCACGAAGGTGCCGCGTTTCGCGTTCGAGAAGTTCCCGGGCGCCGACCCGACACTGACGACCTCGATGAAGTCGGTGGGCGAGGCGATGGCCCTCGCCGGCAATTTCCAGGAATCGCTCGGCAAGGCCATGCGTTCCATCGACAAGCGCGACATGGGCTTCTCATGGAGCGGCGAGAAGCCGGGCGAGCAGGAGGTCGCCGAGCTGCTCGAAGCGATGAAAGTGCCGACCGAGCACCGTTACCTGCAGCTCATGCGCGCCATCTGGGGCGGCGCGACCGAAGAGCAGATCTTCGCCGCCACCAAGATCGACCCGTGGTTCGTCAAGCAGTTCATGCTCATCAACGACACCGCGATGCAGGTGCGCGACGCCGAAACGCTGTCGCCGCGCCTGCTCAAGAAGGCGAAGCTCGCCGGTCTGTCCGACCTGCAGATCGCGCGTCTGCGCGGCTTGGGTGACGCCGGTGAAAACACCGTGCGCGAACTGCGCTGGAACTACGGGCTGCACCCGGTCTACAAGACGGTCGACACGTGCGCCGCGGAATTCGACGCGGTCACGCCGTACTACTACTCGTGCTACGCCGACGAGACCGAACTGCGCAAGCGCGACCGCGCGGCCGTGATCATCCTCGGCTCCGGCCCGAACCGCATCGGCCAGGGCATCGAGTTCGACTACACGTGTGTGCACGCCGTGCAGGAACTCGGCAAGGACTACGACACAATCATGGTCAACTGCAACCCCGAGACCGTCTCGACCGACTACGACATGTCGGACCGCCTCTACTTCGAGCCGCTCACGTTCGAAGACGTGATCGAGATCTACGAAGCCGAGAAGAAGATGGGTCCGATCAAGGGCGTGATCGTGCAGCTCGGCGGACAGACGCCGCTTTCGCTCGCCGCGCGACTCAAGGCCGCCGGCGTGCCGATCCTGGGCACGACCCCCGAATCGATCGACCTGGCCGAAAACCGCGAACTGTTCGGCGAAGTGCTGCGCGCAGAGAAACTCAACGCCCCGCGCTTCGGCACGGCGCTCAGCCTCGAGGAGGCCCTCGACGCCGCGCACTCCATCGGCTATCCAGTGCTCGTGCGCCCGAGCTACGTGCTCGGCGGCCGCGGCATGGAGATCGTCTACGACGACGCCCAGCTCGAGAAGTACGTGAACCGCGCGCTCAACGAAGCCAAGGCCGACACGGTGGTGTCCGGGCGCCTGCCTTCGCCGCTGCTCATCGACAAGTTCCTGCAGGACGCGATCGAGATCGACGTCGACGCGCTGTTCGACGGCGACGAGCTGTACATCGGCGGCATCATGGAACACATCGAAGAGGCCGGTGTGCACTCCGGCGACGCCGCGTGCACGCTGCCGCCGAGCACGCTGAGCGACGACCAGATCCGCCGCCTGCGTGAAGCCACCCACGCGATCGCCAAGGGGTGCGGCGTGTGCGGCCTGATCAACGTGCAGTACGCGTTCATGGCCAACACGCTCTATGTGATCGAAGCGAACCCGCGCGCCTCGCGCACGGTGCCGTTCGCGTCGAAGGCCACCGGCGTGGCCCTCGCGAAGGCCGCCGCGCGCATCATGGCGGGCGAGACGATCCAGCGGCAGCGCGACAACGGCCTGCTGCTGCCGCACGGCGACGGTGGCGATGTTCGCTTGGGCCAGCAGGTGGCCATCAAGGAATCCGTACTGCCGTTCAAACGCTTCCGCACGCCCGTGGGCAAGACCGTCGACATCCTGCTCGGGCCCGAGATGCGCTCGACCGGCGAGGTCATGGGCTTCGACCGCGACTTCCCGCACGCCTTCGCGAAGAGCCAGCTTTCCGCATACGAAGGCGGCCTGCCCACAAGCGGCAACGTGTTCATCTCGGTGAACGACACCGACAAGCGCCAGCTGCCGCTGTTCGCGGTACGTCTTGTGGAGCTCGGCTTCCAGATCTGGGCCACCGAAGGCACGGCGTCGGTGCTGCGCCGCTACGGCATCGAATCGAAGATCGTCGACAAGATCACGGCGCGCGTGGATTCCGACCCGGACGCCCCGGTCCAGATCGACAAGGCCGAAGGCAGCGTGGGCAAGAACGTGGTGGAGCTCATCGAGGAAGGCGCGATCGACCTGATCCTCAACACGCCGAACTCGCGCGGCTCGCGTTCCGACGGATACTCGATCCGCGCCGCGGCCATCGCCGCCGATGTGCCCCAGTTCACCACGATGACCGAGTTCTCTGCGGTACTATTGGCTATCGAAGCAGTCAAGGCCAATGACTATCAGGTCATGAGCATTCAGGAACATGCCCGTGAACTGTTCGCATTGGAGAGCAAGCAGGCATAGCAAGGCGGTGAAGAGATGAGTTCCGGGCTCACTCCAGAGGAGCAATTTGCGTTGCGGTCCGATTTCGGTCTGCGGCTGAGCAACTCGATGAAGCAGAACGGCCCACTGTGCGTGGGCATCGATCCGCATCGCAAGGTGCTCTCCGAGTGGGGTTACCAGGTGAACGCGGAAGGCGCGGAGCTGTATGCCATGCGCATGCTGCAGGCGGCCAGCGGCCGCGCCGCCGCCGTCAAATTCCAGTCGTCGATGTTCGAACGCTACGGGGCCAAGGGGTACGCGGCCCTTGAGCGTGTGCTCTATGCCGCACGGCAGATGGACATCATCACCATCGTCGACTGCCTGCACGGCGGCCTGTCCACCACGATCTCCGCGATCGCCGACGCCTATTTCAAGCAGGGCGCGCCGATGCTCGCGGATGCGATCACCCTGCTGCCGTATTATGGCGCGCGTTCGCTCGGCGGCGTGATCAACGACGCGCTCGACCACGGCCGCGGCGTGTTCATCGCATCGCTCACCTCGAACCCGGAAGGCGCGAGCCTGCAGACGGCGATCCGCCAGACCGGCGAATACAAAGGCAAGACCGTGGCCTACGGCATCGCCAACACCGCGCAAAAATACAACCAGGACGTCAAAGGCCTCGGTTCGGTGGGCCTGATCATCGGCGCCACCATCGGCCAATGGCTGCAGGAAAGCGGTGTGGCGCCCGCCAGCTTCACCGGACCGATCCTGTCGCCGGGCTACGGCTGGCAGGGAGCCGAAGCGGACGATCTGCGCACGGTGTTCCGCGGTACACACGGCAACGTGCTCGTGACCGTGTCGCGCGCGATCTCGGAACACGGCCCGGGAATCCAGGACCTCATCCAAGCCACCGAAAGCATCTCGCTCGACATTCGGCGCGCATTGATGGAAACGCTCGAAGGAGACGAATCGTGACGAATCAGCAGGAACGCACAGGCGGCCGTCTCATGGTGTTGACCGGCCCCACCGCGGTCGGCAAAGGCACTGTTGAGGCGGCGTTGCGCAAGCAGCATCCCGAGGTGTGGGTCTCGGTCTCCGCCACGACGCGCGCGCCCCGGCCCGGCGAAGTGGATGGCGTGACCTACTGGTTCATGAGCGAAGACGAGTTCGAAGCCAAGGAGCGCGCCGGCGAGTTCCTCGAGACGGCACTCGTGCACGGCATGGCGCACTACGGCACGCCGCTTGTGCCAGTGGAGGAGCATCTGGCGGCGAATGTGCCCACCGTGCTCGAAATCGACCTGCAGGGCGCGCGCCGTGTCAAGGAACGCGCGCGCGAACTCGGCCTCGACGTGGTCTACGTGTTCTTGGCGCCGCCGAGCTTTGACGAACTGAAGAAGCGGCTGATCGGCCGTGGCACCGAGACGCCCGAACAACAGGCGAAGCGCTTGGAGACCGCGAAGGTGGAGCTCGCCGCCGAACCGGAGTTCGACGTGACGATTGTGAACAACACCGTCGAACAGGCCGCCGAAGACCTGTGGAACGTCATCGCCGCCGAATACGGCCTCGACTGATTGCCGCGTGGTCGCGTCCGGCCACACCCACTAGACATGGTAAAAGGCTGTGGGGCTGGTCCAGAATCCATTCTGGACCAGCCCCACAGCCTTTTGCCTATATGGGAGCGTGATGTCAGGCGAGGCCGGAGAGCTTGTTGATGAGCTCCGGGTCACGCGTGGCGCCCTTGTCCGCCGAGCGGGCGAACGCGGCGAAGGCCTTGAGTGCCTGGCTCACCTGGCGGTCGCGGTGCGCCACATAGCCGTCACCGGCCTCGAGCTTGGCACGGCGCTCGGCGAGTTCCTCGTCGCTCAGCTCCACGTTGATCGTGCGGTTCGGAATGTCGATCACGATCATGTCGCCGTTTTCGACGAGGGCGATCGGACCGCCGCTCGCCGCCTCCGGCGCCACATGGCCGATCGACAGGCCGGAGGAACCACCGGAATAGCGGCCGTCGGTGATGAGCGCGACCTCTTTGCCGATGCCCTTGCCCTTGACGAACGAGGTGGGGTAGAGCATCTCCTGCATGCCCGGGCCGCCCTTCGGGCCCTCATAGCGGATGATCAGCGCCTGGCCTGGCTTGAGCGTGTCGTTGAGGATCACTTCGATCGCCTGTTCCTGTGATTCGACGACGAGTGCCGGCCCGCGGAACGTCCAGATCTCCTTCGGCACGCCCGCGGTCTTCACCACGCAGCCGTCCGGCGCGAGGTTGCCGCGCAGCACGGCGAGGCCGCCTTCGGTCACCGCCGGGTGGTCGATGTCGTGGATCGCGCCGTTGACGCGGTCGGTGTCAAGCGACTCGAACGTCGTCTCATGCGTCCATGGCTCGGGCGAGACGATGTGGCCGGGCGCTGCCTTGAAGAAGTCGCGCGCCTCCTCGGTGCAGGTGTCGCGCATGATGTCCCAGTCCGCGAGCTTGGCTTCGAGCGAGGGGTAGTCCACCGAATGCACGTCGCGGTGCAGCTTGCCCGCGCGGTCGAGCTCGCCGAGGATGCCGGTGATGCCGCCGGCGCGGTGCACATCGGAGATCTCCCATTCGCCCGACGGCGACGCCTTGCAGATGCACGGCACGGTGTGGCTGATGCGCTCGATGTCGTCGAGCGTGAAGTCGACGTCGGCGCTCTGCGCCATCGCGAGGATGTGCAGCACCGTGTTCGTGGAGCCGCCCATCGCCACGTCCATCGTCATCGCGTTCTCGAACGCGTGCTTGGTGGCGATCGAACGCGGCAGCACCGACTCGTCGTCGTGCTGGTAATAGCGGTTCGCGATGTCGACCACGGTCTGCGCGGCACGCTCGAACAGCTGCTTGCGGTAGCCGTGCGACGCGAGCACGGTGCCGTTGCCGGGCAGCGCGAGGCCGATCGCCTCGTTGAGGCAGTTCATCGAATTGGCGGTGAACATGCCGGCGCACGAGCCGCACGTGGGGCACACGGTGCGTTCGTAGGCGAGCAGGTCCTCGTCGGTCATGTTGTCGTCGGCCGAGGCGTACATCACGTCGATCAGATCGGTGTTCTCCTTGACGGTGCCGTCGGGCAGCACCGTTGTGCCGGCCTCCATCGGACCGCCGGAGACGAACACGGTGGGAATGTTGAGGCGCAGCGCGGCCATGAGCATGCCCGGTGTGATCTTGTCGCAGTTCGAGATGCAGATGAGCGCGTCGGCGCAGTGCGCGTTGACCTGGTATTCCACGGTGTCGGCGATGATCTCGCGGCTCGGCAGCGAATACAGCATGCCGGTGTGGCCCATGGCGATGCCGTCGTCGACGGCCATCGTGTTGAATTCGCGCGGGATGCCACCCGCCTGCTTGACCGCTTCGGAGACGAGGCGGCCCACCTTGTTCAGATGCACGTGCCCGGGCACAAATTCGTCGAACGAGTTGGCGATGGCGACGATCGGCTTGCCGAAGTCCTTGCCGTCCACACCGGCCGCGCGGTAGAGCGCACGAGCACCGGCGAAGATTCTTCCATTCATGATTTTTGCAGATCGCATTTCCATAAGGCACCATTCAACCGGAATCCCGCTGAAAAGTCAGCACCTTGGGCCACATGGTGGGCAATATTTGACAAATCTTGACAATTGCGTGCGCGTTGTTGGTCATGGTGGCGCAAATCAATGGCTTGCGGTAGAGTGGACTCTTTGAGACAAGCATTTGCGAGTGATTTGGAGATCTCTACTATGGCATTCGGCACCGAGCCTACACCAACCGGACTTGCAGATCCACCGATTGACGATCTTATGGAGCACGCCGATTCGAAGTACGCGCTGGCGATCTTCGCGGCGAAGCGCGCACGTCAGATCAACTCCTACTTCACGCAGCTCAACGAAGGCCTGCTGCAGAACGTGGGCCCGCTCGTGGAGTACGAGAGCCAGGAAAAGCCGCTCTCCATCGCGTTCCGCGAGATCAATGAGGGCCTGCTCGAAGAGACCCTCGGCGAAGACGACCTGAGCGAAGGCAACTGACCGGACGCATCCATCGGCAATGCCCCGGCACGCGAGGCGCCTGCCTGCGCGCGCCGGGGCATTGCCGCACTTATGCGCACTTGGGTGCGTGGGCCCCGGCCATTTTGCGCGCCTGCACACAATGCACACATGTGACTGATTGAGTACCAAGGGGAGACACACATGGCAGAGCTCAAATTGATTTCCGCGGAATCGGTGACCGAAGGCCATCCGGACAAGGTCTGCGACCAGATTTCCGACGCGATCCTCGACGACATGCTGCGGCAGGACCCGCATTCGCATGTGGCGGTGGAGACTTCGGCCACAACCGGCCAGTTCTTTGTCTTCGGCGAAGTGACGAGCGAAGGCTACAGCGACATCCAGCACATCGTGCGTTCCGTGGTGCGCGACATTGGCTATACGAGCTCCGAAGTCGGCCTTGACGCCGACTCGTGCGGCGTGCTTGTGGCGATCACCGAGCAGAGCCCGGAGATCAACCAGGGCGTGTCGCGCCTTTCGCGTGACGAGGAGACCGCGGCTTCGCGCGAGGAACGGTATGAGGCGCAGGGCGCCGGCGATCAGGGCGTGATGTTCGGCTATGCCAGTGACGAGACCGACGTGCTCATGCCCCTGCCGATCCATTTGGCGCACAAACTCGCCCGGCGGCTGACCGAAGTGCGCAAGAGCGGCGAGGTGCCTTCGCTGCGCCCAGACGGCAAGACGCAGGTGACGATCGAATACGACGAGCATGATGTGCCCCGGCGTGTGGACACCGTGCTCGTGTCGACCCAACACGACCCCGCCGTGCGCCAGGACTGGCTGCGTGAACAGCTCAACGAGCATGTCATCACGCCTGTGCTCGACGAGGTGCTGGGCGACCGCGTGCGCCACGACGACTACCGTGTGCTCGTGAACCCGACCGGATCGTTCATCATGGGCGGTCCGGCCGCCGACGCCGGCCTGACCGGCCGCAAGATCATCGTCGACACCTACGGCGGCGCCGCGCACCATGGCGGCGGCGCGTTCTCCGGCAAGGACCCGAGCAAGGTGGACCGTTCGGCCGCCTACGCCGCGCGGTGGGTGGCCAAGAACATCGTGGCCGCCGGACTTGCACACAAAGTTGAAGTGCAGGTTGCGTACGCAATCGGCGTAGCCGAACCGGTGAGCATTAATGTGGAGACGTATGGCACCGAGATGGACGGTGTGACGCGCGACCAGATCCAGCGTGCGGTGCGCCGGGTGTTCGACCTGCGCCCTGCGGCGATTGTGGACGAACTCGACCTGCTGCGCCCGATCTACGCCAAGACGGCTGCCTACGGCCATTTCGGCCGTGAGGAAGACGGCTTCACTTGGGAGCGCACCAACAAAGTCGCACAGCTCAAGGCCGCGATTGCCGAAGACCAGGCCTGAGCTTGACCGGCCGGCCATGATTCATGGCCGGCCGGACCGCAATGGAAAGGGGCAGATATGGCGGCTATGAGTGTGGGGCAGATGGTGGAGCTGTTTGTGAAGCCGGGAGCCCCGATATATGTCAAGGCCTTTGACGGCTCCACCTATGGCAGCGAAGACGCGCCGGTGACCTTGGTCATCAGGAATTCGCGGGCGATCTATTATCTCGTCAACGCGCCGGGCGAACTCGGTCTGGCCCGCGCCTACCTGCAGGGGGACATCGATTCGCCTCAACTCGACCCGGGCGATCCATACGCGTTGTTCGGCAAGCTCGTGGACGTCAAGCCGTATCTGCGCACGCCGAACCCGGCGCAATTGGCGAAGGCGCTCGCATCGGTCGCCTCACATGGCATCCGCAGGCCCGAACCGCCGGCGATCGAAGGCCCGGGGCGCATGCGCCGCATGAGCGAAGGCCTGCTGCCGCATACGCGCAAAGGCGACGCGGCCACGGTCAGCTACCACTACGACCAATCGAACGATTTCTACGCGCTGTTCCTTGGGCCTTCCATGACCTACACATGCGCCGTGTTCGATTCGCCCGACACCTCGCTCGAAGCCGCGCAGAAAGCGAAGCTCGACCTGGTGCTGGACAAGCTCGCGCTCAAACCGGGCGACCGTCTGCTTGACATCGGGTGCGGTTGGGGGTCGATGGCCATCGAGGCGGCGAAGCGCGGCATCCATACGCTCGGCGTCACGCTGTCCGAAGAGCAGGTGGAGTGGGCCCAGCGTTGGATCCGCCAAGAGGGCCTGGAAGACCTCGCCGAAGTGCGTCTCATGGATTACCGTGATGTGCCGGAAGGCGATTTCGACGGCATCTGCTCGCTCGGCATGATGGAGCATGTGGGCTACAAGCATTACCCGGCCTATTTCCAGGAGATCTACAACAAGCTCAAGCCCGGCGCCATGCTGCTCAACCACCAGATCACGAGGTGCGACTCGCATCAGGGCAAGAAGGCGGGCGAGTTCATCGACCGCTACATCTTCCCCGACGGCGAGCTGTCGAGCCCGGCCGAAATCGAGATGACGATCCAGGACACCGGCTTCGAGGTCATCAACCAAGAGAACCTGCGGCAGCATTACGCGCTCACACTGCACCGGTGGAACGAGAACCTTTCCGCCCACTGGAGCCAGGCCACCGCGATGGTCGGCGAGCCGAAGGCGCGCCTGTGGGGTCTGTACATGGCCGGCTGCGCATACAACTTCGAGCACAACAACATCCAGATCCACCAGTTCCTGTGCGTGAGGCCGGACAGGAACGGGACCGACGTGTACCCGCTGCGCCCGTGGTGGCCGCGCCACTGAGCGTGTACGCTCATACAGCATGACGACCGATGCACAACAACCCGCGTTCGAAGGGCTCGAACCCCGGCGCCGCCGGCGCCGCCAGACGGAACGCACGGCCGCGTCGCATCTGCCCGTCGCCCATGTGGTGCTCGACATCCAGGCGGCGCATCTGGGCCAGCCCTTCGACTACCTGATCGACGAGAAGCAGTCCGAGGCCGCGCAACCCGGCTGCCTGGTGCGCGTGCGCTTCGGCGGCCAACGCGTGTCGGGCGTCATCTGGTCGCGCAGTGAGACGAGCGAGACCGATGCATCCGCGCTGCGGTTCATCGAACGCGTGCTCTCGCCGCACCCCATCGTGTCCGCATCCATGCGCGGCGACATCACGGCGATCGCGGACGCCTACGGCGGCACACGCGCGAACATCGTGCGCGTGGCGGTGCCCACGCGCGTCGCCGCCGTGGACCGCGAATCATTCACACCGGCGGACGGCGCCGAGCTGCGCGAACGCTGTGCGCAGTCCGCCGCTCACGCTTACAAGGCGTTCGCGCGCGGATACGAGCAGGCGCGTCTCGTCGACGAGGCGCTCGCCGCGGACGGATTCGCTTCGTTCGTCATCGACGGGCTGCCGGGGGAGGGCCGGTGGCGCGAGGACTTCGCATGGATGGCGCTGCGCGCGCTCGCCTCGGGCAAATCCGCGGTGCTCGTCGTGCCGACGATGCGTGAGGTGTGGGCGCTCATGCACACGTTGAACGCCGTGGGATTGCGCGCGTGGGCGCCCGACGAATCCGGCGGCTCGAGCGGCGACGTGGCCGTGTTGAGCGCATCGCTCAGCCCGGCGGAACGCTACCGCGCGTACCGGGCCGTGCTGGCCGGTCAGGTGCGGTGCGTGGTCGGCCTGCGCGCGGCGATGTATGCGCCGGTCGACGGTCCCGCGCTGTTCGCGGTGCTCGACGACGCCGCGTACCAGTACGCCGACGGGTTGGCGCCATATGCGAACGCGCGCGGCGTGTGCCGTCTGCGCGCGGGGCTGCATGACGGCGTGTTCGTGGCCTACGCGCAGGCGCGCAGTGTGCTCAGCCAATGGGAGTGCGAGCGCGCGGAGTCGGTGGGGTTGGGCGTGTGCGGCCCGAGCGCCGCGGTCCACGGTTACCGTGATGCGCTTGCGGCGAGTGCGCCGCCGGTCCGTTGGCTCAACCGCGACGAATTGATGCGTCTTGCGGATGCGAGCGTCGGCGCGCGCGTGCCGCACACCGCGGTGCGCGTGTTGTCGAAGGCGCTTGAGCAGGGACCGGTTCTGCTGTCGATCCCGGGCGATGGGGTGAGCGAGTCGTTGAGTTGCGCGCAGTGTCTGGCGCTTGCGCGGTGCGTGCGCTGCACGGGCCCGCTCGAGCGTGTGGGCGTGAACCAGACGCCACGGTGCCGGTGGTGCGGGGCCGCGGCGGTGCATTGGCACTGTGCGCGGTGCGGTGGCGAGCGGTTGCGCGTGATCCGCGTGGGCGCCGCCGGCACCGCGCGCGAATTGCGTGGATTGTTCCGCGAGATGCCGATGGTGCTGTCGAGCCCGCATCAGGCCGAAGGCGTGATCGAGCAGGTCGCGGACGCGCCGGTCATCGTGATCGCGACGCCCGGCGCGGAGCCGCGCGTGCGCCCGGGCGGCGCGTCCGGCGGCCGTTACCGGGCCGTGGCGATCCTGGACGCGTGGACGAGCCTGTACTCGCAGCGCATGGATGCGCGCGTCGATGTATTGCGCACGTGGATGCACACGATGTCGTATTGCAATGCGCGCGTGGATGGCGGGGTCGGCCTGTTGCTCGGCGAGACCGATCCGCTTATCGCGCAGGCGCTGATGACGTGGGATCCGCGCGTGCTGGCCGGCCGGGAGTTGCGCGAACGTGAGGAGACCGCGTTGCCGCCGGCGTTGAGCGCGGCGTGCGTGTGGGGCCGCAATGACGCCGTGACGTGGCTGTTGCGTGAAATCGGCGTGCGCTGCGGCGATTGGTCGACGCTGCAGTGGCAGGGCCAGCAGATCGACAGTGTGCTGGGGCCGGTGCCGATTCCACAGGCGCGCACGGTGGATGCGCGCGAGATCGAGGAGATGGGCGACCGCGTGAAGGCCGTGGTGCGCGTACCGCACTCCCGGCGCGCCGAATTGGCGAGACGGGTGCGCGTGGCGCTTGCCCGGCATGTCGCGTCACGTGCTGGCGGCGAATTGCGCTGCCGGTTGGACCCCAAAGATTTGCTGTGACCTGAACGGGCTGGCACGGCAGGGCGGTGGACTACGATGGTAGACCGTCGGCCGTGGCAACGGCCAGGAAACCGAACGAGGAGGAACTGGTATGGTACGAGTGCTGTTTGCGGGAACGCCTGAGGTGGCAGTGCCTTCGTTGCGCAAGCTGGCGCATGACACGGAGCATTTCGACGTGGTGGCGGTGCTGACCCGCCCCGATGCCCCCACCGGGCGCGGACGCAAGCTCATGCCGAGCCCGGTCAAGCAGGCCGCGTTGGAACTGGGGCTGCCGGTCATGGAATGCGACCCGAGCGAGGAGACGTTCCTCGCGGCGCTCAAGGCCACCGGTGCCGAAGCCGGCGCGGTCGTGGCATACGGGCGTCTGCTCAAGGAGCCGGTGCTCGACGCATTGCCATTGGGATGGTACAACCTGCATTTCTCGCTGCTGCCGCAATGGCGTGGCGCGGCGCCGGTGCAGCGTGCGATCTGGGCCGGTGAATCGTTGACGGGCGCTTCGGTGTTCCGCATCACCAAGGGCATGGACGAAGGCCCGGTGCTCGCGCAGTCCACCGTGGAGATCGGTGCGCACGAGAACGCCGGCGAACTGCTCGAGCGTCTGGCGCAAGATGGCGCGAACCTGCTGGCGGCCTCGCTGCAGGGCATGGCCGAAGGGCAGATCCACCCTGTCGAACAGCCGCAGGGCGCCTACGAGGTGGCGGCGAAGATCACGCACGACGACGCGCGCATGCACTTCAACGTGCCGGCCTTCGCGCTCGACCGACAGATCCGCGCATGCACGCCGAACCCCGGCACATGGTGCCAGCTGCACGAGGCGGCCGACGCGCTGGAACCGATTCAACTGCACGTGTCGAAGGCTGTTGTGGCAGGCGCCGACGACGAGTCGGCGCCGCACGGGCTCAAGCCCGGCGAACTCAAGGTGACCAAGCGCCATGTGTGGGTCGGCACCGCCACCGATGCGCTCGAGCTGCTTGTGGTCAAGGCGCAGGGCAAGAAGGAGATGGGTGCCGCCGAATGGGCGCGTGGCGCGCACCTGACCGAGGGCGCGTTCTGCGACTGAGATCGGCCTTCCGCGTTCGGTCAGTGCGCGAGGAAATCGAGCACGCGCGTCAGGTCGCGGGTGTCGATTGTGTGCGGTGCGGCCGCCCGCACCTTCGGCTTGGCGCAGAACGCGATACCGAGTCCGGCGGCGCCGATCATCGGCAGGTCATTGGCGCCGTCGCCCACCGCGACGGTCTGGCGCATGTCGATCGCGTTGCGCTGCGCCCAATCGTGCAGCGCCCGCAGTTTGACGTCTTTCGTGACGATCGGCCCGGTGACGGTGCCGTCGAGCGTGCCGGTCGCGTCATTCAGGCCGAGTCGGTTGGCGATCCAATAATCCAGGCCTGCTTCGCGGGCGAGCCGGTCCACGATCTCGTGGAAGCCGCCCGAGACGACGCCCACCTTCCAACCATGCGCATGCAGGCGTTCGATGAGCGGCAGCGCGCCATTGGTGAAATGCAGGCGCGCATACACGTCGTCGAGCCTCGAGGCGGGGAGTCCTTCCAGGAGGGCCACACGCGCATGGAGCGCCTCGGCGAAATCGAGTTCGCCGTTCATCGCGCGCGCAGTCACGTCGGCGATGCGCTCGCCGACGCCGGCCGCGGCGCCGAGCTCGTCGATGACCTCCTCGTCGATGAGCGTGGAATCCACATCCATCACGAGCAGTCCGGGTGTGCAAAGTGTGGGCATATTGTCAAGGACTTGCAAAGGTTGTACGCTCATGCGTTCGATTGTCGAAAAACGTTGGGACAATCGAACCATGCACTTTTCCGTTATCCTTGCACAGACACCTGTCGACCAACAACTCGTGTGCGCGACCGGTTCGGACGGCCTGATCGGCTCGATGACCGCATGGCTCGTCTCACTGATGGAAAGCGTCGGCGGCGTGGGGGTGGCGCTCGCCATCGCCCTCGAATCGATCTTCCCGCCGATCCCCAGCGAGATCATCCTGCCGCTGGCCGGGTTCACGGCGGCGCGCGGCAGCATGGGGCTCATCGCCGCGATCATCTGGGCCACGATGGGCTCGCTGCTCGGCGCATGGACGCTCTACGGCATCGCGCGCTGGTTCGGCCTGCACCGCATCCATGCGGCGGCCGACCGCATCCCCGGCGTGCAGCGCGCCGATGTGGACAAGGCGAACCGCTGGTTCACCAAATACGGCACGTGGTCGGTGCTGCTGGGGCGTGTGATCCCTGTGGTCCGTTCGCTCATCTCGATCCCCGCCGGATTCAACCGCATGAACTTCATGCAGTTCTCGCTGTGGACCTTTGTGGGCTCGGCGGTCTGGAACACGATCCTCGTGACCGCCGGCTACATGCTCGGCGACCAATGGTGCTCGATCCTTGGTGTGCTCAACGTCTTCGAAGACGTGATCATCGTGGTCTTCGTGGCGGTGCTCGCGTTCTTCGGCGTGCGTTGGATTCGCAATCTGATACGCGAGCGGCGAAGTAAAGGCGACCATGCGTAGTATGAACCTACGCGTACAGCGTTGAAGTCATGGCCGGATGGGGCCGTCCCCAGTACACTGGAGGCGGGAACCATCCGGCTTTTTCCATGGAAATCGGGGTGCAATGGACGAACAGGAGAACCTGGCGCAATTGAACGACCGCCTGCAGGCGAAGAACCACGCGTTGGCGCAGGCGTTGACACGCGCCGGCGAAGAGCTCGCTAAAGCCAAGGCGCAGCTCGAACAGTTCGCCCAGCCGCCGCTCACGTTCGCCGCGATGCTGCGGCTGGACCGTTGTTCGACCGATTCGCATGGGGTGCAGCACGCGTGTGCCGAGGTGTTGCACGGCAACCGCCGCGTGGTGCTGCCGGTCGCGCCCACCGCCAACGCCGCACGGCTCGCGCCAGGCATGACACTGCTCGTCAACGAGAACATGGTCGTCGTCGGCACGGCGGCGGCCGACCGCTGCGGCGCGGTGCGCCAGGTCGACGAACTGCTCGACGACGGCCGCCTCATCGTCTCCGACGCTTCGGGCGCCCGCATGGTCGTCGAACGTGCGCAGGACCTGCACCATGCGCGCATCGGCGGCGCCGACCGCGTGATGCTCGACGCGTCGGCGCGCTTCGCGGTGCAGGTGCTGCCGCGTGAACACACCGACACCCTCGTGCTCGAAGAGACCCCTGACGTCACCTTCCACGACATCGGCGGTCTCGACGAGCAGATCGCCACGATCAAAGACGCGGTGGAGCTGCCGTTCACGCACCGCGACCTGTTCGCGCGCTTCGCGCTGAAGCCGCCGAAAGGCGTGCTGCTGTACGGGCCTCCCGGCAACGGCAAGACGCTGATCGCGAAGGCCGTGGCGCACTCGCTGGCGCAGGGCGCGGGCGGCAGCGGCGTGTTCCTTTCGGTCAAAGGCCCGGAACTGCTCAACAAATACGTGGGCGAATCCGAACGGCTGATCCGCCTCATCTTCGACCGTGCGCGCGAACGTGCGCACGACGGCCGCCCGGTGATCGTGTTCATCGACGAGATGGACGCCCTGCTGCGCACACGCGGCTCCGGCGTATCCTCGGACGTGGAGACGACGATTGTGCCGCAGTTCCTCGCGGAACTCGACGGCGTGGAGCGGCTCGACAATGTGATTGTGATCGGCGCCTCGAACCGCATCGACATGATCGACCCGGCGGTGCTGCGCCCGGGCCGGCTCGACGTGAAGATCAAGGTCGACCGTCCTGGCCCCGAACAGGCGCGCCGGATCGTGGCCCGGTACATCACCGATGCGCTGCCGCTCGCGCCCTCCACAAGCGCCGCGCAGCTCGTTGATGCACTCGTCGACGATGTCGTCTCGCCGTGCCGTGCAGTCGCCCGTGTGCGCGACGAACACGGCGACTGGAGCACGCTGCTGCTCGCCGATGTGATGTCGGGCGCGATGCTCAAGAACATCGTCGACCGCGTCAAGACGAAGGCGGTCAAGGAGTCGGTGCGCCAAGGGCACGATGTGCCGGTCGGCCTGGCGCTCGTGCACGCGGCGGTCGACGAGGAATGCGATTCGGCGCGTGCCACGCTCGCCGAGGTCAATCTCGAGCAGTGGGTGCGCACCAACGGCTTCGACGCGCGGCGCATCACCGACCTGCGCGTGCTGCCGGCGCAGGCGGTGGATGAAGCGGAAGACATCTACGGAATGGAGCAGGCATGAGTGTACGGCGCATCATGGGCACGGAGACCGAGTACGCGGTCAGCGGCGCGCCAGGCGGCAACCCGGTGCAGTGGTCGTTCGACGTGGTGGCCGGGGCGTCCAGCCCGCGCACACGGCACATCCGCTGGGACTACCGGCAGGAGGACCCGGTCAATGACATGCGCGGCATGCGCCTAGACCGTGCGAGCGCGCGCGCCGACATGCTCACGGACGAACCGCAGCCGCATGTGACGAATGTGATCGCGCCGAACGGCGGCCGCATCTACGTCGACCACGCGCACCCCGAATATTCGGCGCCCGAAACGGACGACCCGTTCACAGCGGTCATTTACGACACGGCGGGCGATGTGCTGCTGGAGCGTGCCGCGCGGCAAGCGGGCGGCCTGCAGCTGCACCGCAACAACGTGGACGGCAAAGGCGCGAGCTGGGGCACGCACGAAAACTACATGCTGAGCCGGTCGGTGCCATTCGGGCAGGTGGCCGCGCTGATGACCGCGCATCTGGTGACGCGGCAGATCTACACCGGTTCGGGGCGCGTGGGCATCGGCGAGCGCAGTGAGACGGCCGGCTACCAGTTGAGCCAACGCGCCGATTATGTGCATATGAAGGTGGCGTTGCAGACCACATTCGACAGGCCCATCATCAACACGCGCGACGAACCGCACGCCGACGCGGGCCTCTTCCGGCGTTTGCATGTGATCGTCGGTGACGCGAACCGCATGGATGTGCCGCGCGTGCTCAAACTCGGCACGACGAGCATGCTGCTGTGGGTGTGCGAGCACGCCGAGCAGGCGGGCATTGATTTGGCTGGCGAACTGGAGGCACTGACGTTCGCGGACCCGGTGGATGCGATGCACCGCGTCTCGCACGACCTGACCTTGGCGCAGCCGCTGCCGATGGCCGGCGGCGGCGCGATGACCGCGTGGCAGGTGCAGGTGGCGCTGCAGGCGCTCGCCTATGAGACGGCCGCGGCCGTGTACGGCACCGACACACGTGGCGAGCCGATGTGGCCCGACCGCTCCACGCGGTCGGTGATGGCCATGTGGAAGCAGGCGCTGCTCGATGTGGCGCGGATTCGGCACGCCGACGAAAGCGAACGTTTGCAGCTCGAGGCTGAGGCTGCGCGCATCGAATGGCTGAGCAAATGGCAGATCATCGAACGTCTGCGCCTGCGGCTGCACCCCAACGAATCGTTCGACGAGAGCCTGCATGACGCGCGGCTCGCCTCAGTCGACCTGCGATGGGCGAGCTTGGACCCGCAGACCTCGATCTTCGACCGGCTGCGCGGGCGCACCGAGCGCACATGCACCGACGACGATGTGCGTGAGGCGTGCAATGAGCCGCCGGCGGACACGCGCGCGTGGCTGCGCGGCATGGTGGTGGACCGCTACCCGGAGCAGATCCGTGCCGTGTCGTGGACGCGCATCACCACAACCGACGACCACGAAGGACGGCAGTGGACGCTCGATATGAGCGATCCGCACGCCTATACCCGAACGCAATGCGCCGATGCCGTGGCGCAGGCGCCCAACGCGTGGCAGCTCATCGCCGCGCTGTGTCAACAGGATGCGGCATGATTGCAAACGTTGTCTCAATAATGGGAGCCAGATCTCGGTTCCGTGTGCAAACCGGTATAGTGGTGCCCGATGCGGCGATGTCCCCAGTGACCGCGCTGCATCGCTGCGCGTGTGTGCATACCAAATCAGAAAACGGGAGGCTGCGATGACGCAGGGATTACGCGATCTTGCCATGCAAGCCGCTGCCATTGCGCAGGACGCCGGCGAACATGCGCTCACCAACCAAGTGACGCCGAAGGACCTGTCGTCGTTGTATTCGTTGACGCGCGACTATTCGCGCGGGCTGACCCTCGACACCCAATTGGCGCAGTTCATCTACAACCGCCTCACCTACATCGACGCCTTCCAGGGAAAGTGGAGCGACCGGCCGGAACATGGCGCGTCCGGCGACCGTTACTGGTGCGTCGGCGGCATCGACGGCGTGATCAACTACACGCGCAACATGGCGGAATGGGCGATCACGATCTCGCTGTTCGAATTCAACGAGCATGATGTGGCGCAGCCTATCCTCGGCGTTGTGCATGCGCCGGCCCTGAACCTCACCTACATCGCGGCGCGCGGCGAGGGCGCCATACGCATCCGGCGCACGCCGTTGGGCGACAAGCGCGAGAAGATCATGCCCTCAACCACGCCGCACCTCGAAGGCTCGGTTGTCAGCTTCGGCATGTCGTTCAAATCCAACGAATCCAAATACGCGCTCGACGTGGTGTCGGACATCGCCGGCAAACCCGCCGACATCAAACGCATCGGCCCCGTCTCGCTCGACCTGTGCAAGGTAGCGGACGGTACCTACGACGCCTACTTCGAGCCGTTCCTGCATCAATGGGACGTCCCCGCGGTGTCTGCTGGCGCCGTGGTGCTGTGGGAAGCCCAAGGGTTGCTGAGCACATGGTCGGGCGATCTGGTGCATTGGCGCAGCGAAAACAATGTGGTGGCCTCGAACGGCCTGATCATCGACGACCTGCGTCCATATCTGATGCGTGAATTGAATCAGGAACCAAGCGCGCCGGACGCATGAGCGCCGGCGCCCAACCCCTCACGAAAGTGAACAGCAATGCCTCAGGAACATGCTAACGCACAGGAATCCGCCCAGCACCACGAGCACGATGAGGCCACCCGGCGTGTGGCCTCCGAAGCCAATGTGGACAGTCTGGACGCTGTGCTCGACGACATCGAATCGGTGCTGGAAAGCAACGCCGAAGCGTATGTGAACGGGTTCGTGCAGAAAGGCGGCGAGTGATGCCCCAGCTGCATGACAGCCGCAGCCGCCACTCCACCTCAACGCAGCCATCGGCCACGGCCGGTGGCTGCGACCGTATTTTCGGGCTCGAAACCGAATACGGGTTGAGTGTGGGCGGCGCCGACCGGCCGTTGGACATCAGCCAGGTGGCCATGACGATGTTCCAGCCGGTCGTGCAGCGCGAACGCTCCACCAACACGTACCTCGACAACGGGTCGCGTCTGTATCTCGACGTCGGCTCGCACCCCGAGTACGCCACCGCCGAGGCGCGCACGCCGTTCGACGCGATGCTCGCCGACGCCGCCGGCGAATCGATCATGCGCACGATGGCGCTCGAGACGCAGGCCCGTCTGCGTGCGCAGGCGGGGGAGCGCGCCACGATTCACCTGTTCAAGAACAACGCCGACAGCGCCGGCCACTCCTACGGCTGCCATGAGAACTATCTGGTGCGCCGATACGTCGACCTGCGCGCGATCCAGACCCAGTTGCTGCCGTTCCTCATCACACGGCAGATCTACACCGGCGCCGGCAGGTTCGACGGCGACCACTGGACGTACACGCAGCGCGCGCGGTTCGTGGACGAGACCGTGTCTTCGGCGACGACGCGTTCGCGGCCGATGATCAACACACGCGACGAACCCCACGCCGACCCCGAATCATTCCGGCGCCTGCATGTGATCATCGGCGACTCGAACCGGTCGCAGTGGGCCACCATGGTCAAATGCGCGACGACGCACTTGGTGCTCAGTGCCATGGAGCACGCCGCTCGCACCGGCGTGCCCAGCGGTCTGGAACGCCTCGAGATGACCGACCCCGTGCAGGCGAATCTCGAGGTCAACGAACTCGGGCCGGACGCCATGATCGATCTGGCGGACGGCACGCGCATGAGCGCGCTCGAGATGCAACGCCTCGCATGGCGGGTCATCGAACGGTTCACACACAGCCATGCGCACGAGCTCGACGCGTCGCTGCAAGGTGACCCGGTGTGGACGCCGCGCAGCGTGCTCGACGCATGGCGGTGGGTGCTCGACCGGCTGGAGGCGCGCGACATTGACGCGCTCGCGCAGGTCGTGGATTGGGCATGCAAACGCCGGTTCTTTGCACGGCTGGAGGAGCGCGGACCGGTCGACCCGATGCGCGTTGCGCAGCTCGACCTGGACTACCATGACGTGGCCAACGGCACGCTGTACGAAGCGATGGTGCGCCATGGGCTCATGCGCGTGTATGCGGACCCGCAACAGGTGGCGCACGCCGTGCACACGCCACCCGAGCGCACGCGCGCGGTGCTGCGCGGACGCTTCGTGCAGCGCGCGCAGCAGGCCGGTGTGCGGCATGTGTGCGATTGGACCCAGGTGCAGGTGCTGGAGCCGGAGAAACGCACTGTGCAGCTGCTCGACCCCTTCGACAGCGAAGGCACGCCGGAATACCACGATCTGATGGCGTCGCTTGCGTAACGCGGCGCCATCAAGGCACAAAAAAAGACCCTGACCGTCGGTGGTCAGGGTCTGCACGCAAGATGCGTGGGTTCGCCTAGGCGAACATCGTCACTCGGTGACGGCCTTCTTGAGCAGGGAGCCAGCGGAGATACGCACGCCGTAGGTGGCCGGGATCTCGATGGTCTCGCCGGTGCGCGGGTTGCGGCCGGTGCGGGCGGCGCGCTTGACGCGCTCAGCGGAGAACAGACCGGTCAGCTTCAGGCCTTCGCCGGACTTCATGGCCTCGACGAACACATCCTGGAATGCGTTGACGGCGGCCTCAGCCTGAGCCTTGGTCAGGTGGGACTTCTGAGCGATCTTGGTGACGAGATCAGACTTGTTGTATGCCATGTGAGCATCCTTCTTGGTTCAGGGGCCGCCCTATTGCTCGGGCGGCCACAGGTTCAGTTATGAATCTTAGCGCATAAATGTGGTGAAACCCGCGATTTGATGGGGTTTTGAGAACTTTTTTCGCGTTTGGCCTCTTTTTGTGGGCCGATCGGGGCAAATCAGATCAGATTATGCCGGTCGAGCCACTTCATGGCAAGCGCGCCAACGGGTATGCGCAGCCAGTAGAACGCGATGCGGTAGACGAGCGTGGCCGAGATCGCGATCGTGGACGGCACGCCGACGGCGGTGAACGCCACCGAAAGCGCCGCCTCCACCGCGCCCAGGCCACCGGGGGTCGGCACCGCCGAACCGAGTGTGTTGGCCAGCAGGAAGATGAAGGTCGTCTCGATCGGGTTGGTGTGGTAGCCGAACGCAAGCAGCGCCGCCCAGAATCCGAAGCCCGTGGCCAAGTTGAGCAGCAGGCCGCCGGCGGCGCAGATGGCCACTTCCTTGGGCTGTGTGAGCGTCTCGAGCAGGCTGCGGGCATATGCCTTGGCGATCGGCAGGTATTTGTCGGTCACCTTCTTGCGCACCGGCGGGATCGCCATGGCCACCGAGACGATCAACGCCACGCCGGCCACCACGAAGATGAGCATGTTCGTGGGGATCATGCCCGAAAGCGTACTGCGCCCGTTGACGATGCCGATCACGAGCAGCAGCACGATGGTCACCGCCGCCTGCACCGCCCACACGGCGCTCATGATCGCCGTCGCCACGGTGCTCCGGTAGCCGCTTTTGCGCAGGAACTGGAGGTTCACGAACGCGGGGCCGATGCCGGCGGGCATCGACACGGCCGTGAATCCGGCGGCCATCTGTGAGCACAGCAGGCCGAGCGGATTGCGTCGGTCCGCATTCATGAAGCCGCCGAGCGAGACTGCGGACCCCACCCAGGCCAGGAAGCTGAAGCCCATGACCAGCAGCATCATCCAGATGTTCGCGTCACGGGCCGCCTTGATCATCTCGTTCGGCTTCATCTGCGTGAGCACCACGCCGACGGCGATCACGAGCAGGGTGATCGCGAAGAACGAGCGCGCGTTGAAACGCGAGAGCGTGACCTGCTCAAGCGATTCCGAGACCTCTTCCGGGGCGAGCGCGCTCATCGTCTTGCGCAGCTGTTCGAGCAGCGTCTTGTCCCAACCGGGCAGTGCGCGCGTGGCGGCCGGCACCGCGGCCTTCTGCACGAACGGGATGAGGTTGATGAGCGTGGCGTCGCCCCACGCCTCGCGCGCCGCGGCCACCGTGCGTTCGACGCCGAACACCGTGGCGAACAGCGAGAGCAACTCCACTTTGTCAAGCGCCACGTTCGTGGAGCCGCTCGCGTAATCGCCGTTCTGCCAGCCGCACAGGAACAGTGTCCCGTCGTCGAGGCGTGCCAGGGCGTTCTGCGTGATGTTGCGGTGGGTGAAGCCGCGGCGGTGCGCGGTGTTGATGTAGCGCATCAGATGGCGCATGTCGGCGTCGGTCATCGCCTGCACGTCGCACGGCGTGGCCTGCGGGGACTCATGCAGCACGAGCACCGAGGATTCGCCGGAGTCGGCGACACCGTAGGGGCGCAGGGTGGTGAGCCCCAGGTCGTGCACGCCCAGCATCATCGCGTAATGGTGGTGGTTCGCGCTGATTGCGGAACGGTCGTGGCGCACCGCCACGCCGCTCAGACGGATGAGCTGCCAGATCTGGTTGAGGTAGCCGGCGAAATGCCGTTGGTTGTCGAGCACCGAGACCACGTATGGGGTGCCGTCTTCGTCACGCAGTTCGTAGATGCGGGAATTCTCCACCATGTCGTCTTCGAGCGTGGCATACAGCACATGGTCGGCGGCCTCGTCGAGGTGGCGGCGGCGCAGTTCGCGCGGGTGCAGGCCGATCGACTGCAGTGCGTGCACGACCTGCATGCCCCAGATGCCGGTGCTTTGCGTGCCGATTGCGAAGCGCGCGCACAGGCCGACCACACGGCCGATGCAGATCGAGACGATGACGCCGGTCACGGAGTTCCACGAGCTGATGATCAGGAGCACGGCGCCGATGATCAGGATGTTCCAGCCCCATTTGATCGAGGAGCGTGTGCGGCGTGGTCCGGCCGTCGTGAGGAACGCGGCTATGGCCGCATAGAAATCCGGCAGGAGCCACGGACCAGATTCGGTGCCGGCGGATTGCACGGAACTGATGAGCATGGGGCTGCCGTATTGGCTGATCAACGCCGAGGCGCCCCACACCGCCGCGAAGCCAAGGAGGAGGGAACCCACGGAACAGGCTGATTGCAGCCATTCACGGTTCACAATGAGCTGAATGAGCACCATGCCGACCACGATGAGCACGACGAGTTGCTGCAGCAACGACGCCGGAAGGTCAAGCAGCCATTCCACGGCCTTCGCGGCCGTGTGCGCATCCGATTCCACGCCGGTTGTGATGCCCCGCAGGTACAGGGCGAACACGAGCACGAGCGCACCGGCGAGCAACGCGAACGCGGCATGGAGCAGGTCGGCGGTCACATGCGTGCGTTTCGGGGCGTTGTCTGCGATCAGGACATCGGATGCCGTGCCGGGCGCCCCGCCTTGGGCTGCGGGCTGTGTGGCATCCGGATTCGCCACGGGTCTACTCATCTGGTTCCTTTGGTATACGTCCACTCGGTGGCTGGCGGTGGTCGCCGGCCGTGCCTCTTCATTCTAAGTGACGAACCGCCAACAAAGAACGCGGGCCGGCCCCGCCCGCCCCACACGTCGGTGAGGGGCAGTAGGGGCCGGCCCGCGTCCAGACCGGTGTGCGTCAGCGGTCGAAGTCCACGAGCTGTGCCGCGACACCCACATAGGTGGCGGGGGTCAGCGCCTTGAGCCGTGCCGCGGTCTCGCTGTCGAAGTCGAGGGAGTCGATGAACCGCTCCACGTCCTCTTGCGCGATCTGGTGGCCGCGCATGAGCTCCTTGACCTTCTCGTACGGGCGCTCCATGCCCGGGCGGCCGGCGAGCTCGCTCGCGCGCATCGCGGTCTGGATGGGCTCGCCAAGCACCTCCCAGTTCTCATCGAGCTCGCGCTCCATGACCTGCGTGTTCGGGTGGATCGACTTGAGGCCGCCGAGCAGGTTGTTCAGGGCGAGCACCGAATAGCCGAGCGCGGAACCGATGTTGCGCTGCGTCGTGGAATCGGTCAGGTCGCGCTGCCAGCGGGATTCGACGAGCGTGGCCGCGAGCGTGTCGAGCAGCGAGCAGGAGATCTCGAGGTTCGCCTCGGCGTTCTCGAAGCGGATCGGGTTGACCTTGTGCGGCATCGTCGACGAGCCGGTGGCGCCTTTGACCGGCACCTGCGCGAACACGCCGCGCGAGATGTACATCCACGTGTCCACGCACAGGTTGTGCATGATGCGGTTCGCATGGCTGATCGTGCCGTAGAGCTCGGCCTGCCAGTCATGCGATTCGATCTGCGTCGTCAGCGGATTCCACGTGAGGCCCATGCGGTCCTCGACGAAGAAGCGCGAGACCTCGACCCAATCCACGCCGTCGACGGCGGCCAGATGCGCGCCGAACGTGCCGGTGGCGCCGTTGATCTTGCCCAGGTACTGCTGGGCGCGCACGTGCGCGATCTGGCGGCGCAGGCGGTACACGTACACGGCGAGCTCCTTGCCGAGCGTGGTGGGGGTGGCCGGCTGGCCGTGCGTCAGTGACAGCAGCGGCGTGTCGCGGTATTCGTCGGCGCGCGCGGCGAGCAGGTCCACGATCGCGTCGATGCCGGGCAGCCACACGTGCTCGATGGCGTTCTTGACGCAGCGCGCGGTCGACAGGTTGTTGATGTCCTCGCTCGTGCAGGCGAAGTGCACGAGGGTCTTGAGGCCGGTCAGCTGCGTGGGGGCGCCGAGCACGTCGGCGGCGTCGAGCTGGTCGTCGATGTAGTATTCCACGGCCTTCACGTCGTGGTGTGTCACCGCTTCATGCGCCGCGTGGCGCGCGATGCCTTCGGCGCCGAACTCCTCGGGGATGGCGCGCAGGAACGCCTGCTCCTGCTCGGTGAGCGGCTTGACGCCCGGCACGATCGGCTGCCAGTCATTGCCGGCGTAGCCGTTGGCGAGCATGATCATCCATTCGACTTCGACGCGCATGCGCTCGCGGTTGAGCGCGGGCTCGCTCAGGTATTCGACGAGCGGGGCGGTCTGGCTGCGGTATCGGCCATCGAGTGGGGTGAGGGCGATGGCGGGGGAGATATCGGTTAGGTTCATAGCTCCTCACCCTACTAAACACCGTAAACGCCACGCGCGCGCCGTCTCACAGTCGGAAACGGCGCGCCAGTCTCAATCCTCGCCCGGTGTGCGATGCACCATGCGGCCCTGCCAATAGGTGGTACCCACGTAGTCGCCCGCTATCGTTTTACGGAAGTGCTCGTTGTGCTGTTGGACGGCCGGCGACCCTAGGTCCATCGCATGCCCCAAAGCGGCCTCGTGGTATTTCAGGTCATGGGTCAGCCGGTACGGTCCGTCGCTGTCTTCGATGATCCTGCCGGTGCACAGACCGTCGCCACTGCCGTCGGTCACGGTGCCACGGATCGTGACCCAGTGGTCGTTCGCCGGATTGGTGGCGCCGTCGAGCGCCGCCACCAGTTCGTCGTCCATCTCCACGCTGGTCACCCAAGTCCCGGAGCCGATCGGATGGTTGGCGATCGGGGAACCGGCCGTGACCACGTGTTCGATGCGGTAGGAGTCGGCGTAATCCGAGGCGAGCGCGGCGGCCACGATGCCGCCTTGCGAGTGTCCGATCAGCGCCACGGAATCCTCGGGCTGTACCCCCGCCTGCCGCATGGCCTGCACCACAAGGCGCGCGCTGTCGGCGTCGCGCCGCTGGGCGGCGCTGGCACTCATCAGTTCGGCGTTCTGGATCCAACCGAACGGCGAATCCTTCTGGCCGTCGGTGCCAGGGATCGTCACGAGCCACGCCTGCGAACCGTCTTGCCTGCGGTATTGCGAGATGGCGATCGTGCCGTAGGCGAGCCCGTCGTCGCCGGCGTCGTTGGCCTGTCCGAGTCTGCGCAGGTCGTGCAGCGCATCCTGGATGCCGTTTGCCCCACCCACGGCCATGTCGGCGCTGTCCACTTGCCGCATGCGCAACGACGTGCCCTGCACCACGCCGCCCACATGGCTCAGGAACGGTGAGACCACGGCCGCCGTGTCGTTGATCGACTGCCCCGGAAGGTCGGTGAGGGGCGCCAGGCGTCCGCCCGGCCCGCTACATGCGGCGCCGATGCCGGAGACGACCCCCTCCTGCGCCCACGCGGTGGCTTTGGACGCATACGCCCAATTGAACGATCCCTCGGTGGCCCAGCCATAGACGCCTCCGGCCACCGCAAGCGTGCCGACCGCGATGCCGGCGGCCACGGGGTGGTGCACCGCGAACGCGCTCACAGCCCGGTTGACGATGCGTGTGTTACGCATTTCCGCTTCGGCGTAGAGGCTGTGGGCGCGCGCCACCAGATCGGCGAGCTGCGTGCAGTCGTCGGCGAGGGCACGGCACCGCCGCGCCATCACATCGCTCGCGTCGCGCGCCGCGTCGATGCGCGCACGCTGATCGGTATGCACGGGCGCGGACGGTTCGGCGGTCTGCGCGGCGGCGGGGCACCAGACGAGGCGTTCTCGTTGTGCCGCAAGTGTGCAGGCGGCCTGCGTCCAGCGGCTTGCCGACGACGCCATCGCCGCGCTTTGCGCGTTGAGGGCGTCGTGCAGGCGCTGGTATTCCGCCTGATCGGCCACGGTGACGGCACCGCCGTATATCGAGGAGCGAACCTGACGGGTCATGGCAACCCCGCTTTCAGCATGGCGCCCGTCGTGGCGCAGCAATCCAGATGGCCCGCGATCGCGGTGTCGAATTGCCGCATGCGCGCATGGAACATGTCGGCGGCCTTGCCGCTCCATGTGAGCTGCCGGCTCGATACGCTCACGCGGGCAAGGTCGTCCAATGCGCCGGTCGTGGCGGTGGCCGCTGTGTGCATGGTTTGCGCGCATTCGGCCACGATGCCGGTGCAGATGCAGGGTTGGTGGGCGAAGGGGGCCTGCGGCTGCAGGCCGCCACCGAGGGGGAATGATGTGAATGTGCATAGGGGGCGCGTGGCGTGGGGATGGGCGCCGTACGCCCGCCAGGGAACCGTTGTGTGAATCATGCGTCCATTGAACGCGTGCCGTCGCCGTGGCGCCAGCCGGACGGGCCGATGTGGTCGGACGGCCGGAGCATCCCCGCCATGTGGATGGGCGCCTGTGTGGATGCACGCATGCGTGCATCCACACAGGCGCCCATCCGGCAGTCGCCGGTCCACATGCCGTGTGCGGCGGGCTCACCACGGTTTGGCGTCGCCACCGCTCGTGTCGGTGTCGCTGTGGCGCTCGCCGTCGTGTTGCACGGCCTGGTCTTGGGATTCCTGCGTCTGCTCGTTGTTGCGCAGCATCTGCTCGATCTGTTCGCGTTGCTCGTCGGTCAGCGCAGGCTCGCCGCCTTGGCTGTTCGTGGTCGAATCGCCGGTCGTGGCCTGTGGCGTGCTTTGGGTTGTGGCGTCCACCTGCTGCTGCAGGCGTTCGGTCAATGCGCCGCTCACCTGGCTGTTGTGTGCGATCGCGGTGCGGACCGACGGCAGCAGCAGCATGGAGGCCTGCTGCGCTTCGGCCAGCTGCGCGTCGGTCTGCTGTTGTTGGGCGAGCAGCTGTTTGATGTCGCTGTCCGGGGCTGCGGCGTCGCGCAGCGTGGCCGTCAGCGTCGCGGTCGCTTGGTCGTACAGGCCGGCCGCCCGCAGGTTCCATCCGGCGAGCGCGGCGCAGGCCAGCAACGCCACCGCGCACACGCCGAGCACGATGCGCACAACGCGCGTGCGCCGTGGTTGTGGTTGCGATGTCATTGCAGCAGCCTCCTCGATTGCATGTGCCACGCCGCGAACTCCCATGCCGCCACGGCAAGCAGCGCGATGGCGAACGGCCACGTGATGGGCGAGATGCGTGTGCGCTGCTTTTCCGTGGTGCTTTGCCGCCACGAGTTCGCTTCGCCGGTGATCTGCTGCTGGACCACGGTGCCACCGGATGCGGTGAGCAATGCGGTGCCGCTGAGTTCGTCGGCGAGCGACGTGATCTGCGCCTCGTCCATGATCGACACGCCCGGCTGGCCGGTCGACGGGTCGGTGACCCAGGCGCCGGCCTCACTTGTGCCGTCCGCATGCACCTGCGGCACCCGTCCGCCGGCCGTGGACCCCACGCCGATCACGCATGCGTCGTTGATGTAGCGGCGCAATGACGAGAACGTGCGGCGTGCCTTCGGTGTGGTCTGCTCGCCGTCGGTGATCAGGTACAGCACAATCGCGTCGTCGGGGTGGGCGTCGCGCACCGATTTGAGTGTCAGCAGCAGTGTGTCGATCGCGGCGTCCGGCGACGAGCCGGCAGACGTGTCGGTGGGCTCCACACGCAGCGAATCCGCCCAGTTGCCGATCGCGCGCGCGTCCGGCGTCAACGGCACGTCCTGCGTGCCCGAGGCACCGAACGAGACCGCGGCGAAGCTCGAATGCGCATAGGCGGCCGTAATGTCGTCGATCGCCGCCTTCGCCGCGTCCAGACGGCTGATCTGCGTGCGGTCTCCATACGTGGCATCGGCCACGCCCATCGAACCGGTCACGTCGGCCGCGATCACGACGTCGGTCGTGCTCACCGCGCGGCTCGTGGTCGTCGTCGCGATGCTCGGCGTGAGCGCGAGCACCGCGACAAGCACACACATGACGCAGCGGCGCACGCATGCGGCCACGGTCTCGTCGGTGCCTTGCGCGCGCCGTCGCACATGGAACACGACGACGAGCACCGCACACACGAGCATCACCGCGGCCAGCGCCGAACCGGCGACCCATCCCAAGGCGGGCGCCAAGGTGAATCCGCTCATCGCTTCAACCTCCAAGCAACAATCAGCCAGCCGGCGAGCAGCACGGCGATGGCGAGCGTCCACCAGCCCGGTGCGTCCGTCCAATCGGCTTGGCTCGCCTCATCGACCGCGCGGATCTGCCGCCGGTCGATCGCGCGCACCAGATCCGCCACGGAGTCGCCGTCGGACTGCAGCAGGAACGTGCCGTGATGCTGTTCGATGAGGGTGCGCATCTGTTCGGTGGCCTCATCATGGTCGCTCTGCGAGGGGCCTGAAAACAGGCCGTCCACGGTGATGCCGGCCTTGCTCGTCAGGTCGAGCGCCTGCGCGAGCGTATAGGTCTGCGTGCCCGAAACCACGTTGTCGGTGGCCAGCACAATCGACGCGTCGCGCGCCTGGTCGGCCTGCGTGCCGCCGTAGGTGAACCCCGGCAGCATGGCGGCGCAGCTGACAAGGCCATCGCCGATGAGCGACGTGGCGTTCTTGCGGTTCTGCGTGCCGGCGAGCCAGTCGGAGACCTGCTGGTACTGCTGGGCGCTCATCTTGTCGATGTCGTCCTGCGTCTCCACGCCACGCAACAGGTCATCGGCGTGCTCAAGCTGCCGTGCGGCCATCGCGTAATCGTCGGTCAGCGGGAACACGGTGCGCGACGTCGAGTTGAAGATGCTCAGGCCGATGCGCTCGCCCTTGAAATGCGAGATCAGCGTGCGGTAGGTGGCGATCACCTGCTGGTCGTAGGGCAGGGTGGACCCTGAGACGTCGAGGCACAGCACGATGTCGCGGTTCGCGCTGTGCTCGTCTTCGGCCGCCACGCGCGCCGGGCGGCCCACAAGCGCCGCCATCGTGATCAGCGCAAGCACGGCGAGCACCGCGGCCGCACGGTTCCACCGCCGCCACAGCCGCAGCATGCGCGCGCCTTCGTCGGTCCTGAGGTCATCGTCGATGTCGAAGACGGTGGCCTGGGGCAGTGCGCCGTGTCGGTGTGCGTCGAGCGCGCGCACCACGAGCCCGATGAGCGCGCAGGCCGCCACCGCGATCAGAATGGCCCATGGCCATCGCCAATGCAGCATGTCAGCGCCACCTTTCCATGAAATCCCCAACCCAGCCGGCCGCGGTGTGCACGCTGGCGTCGCGCGCCTCGGCGTTCGTCGCGGCGTCGGCGAACTCAGGCGGGTACAGCGCCGCGATCGTCAGACGCAAGGCGTCCCAGTTCGCCGCCGTGCCACCCGTAGGGCGCCGTTCGAGTTCGCGCAGTGTGCTCGTCGAAAGCACGCGACCGCTGTGCGCGGCGGCGAACTCGCGTGTCAACGCGGCAAGACGCGCGTACGCCTCATCGGCTGTGGCCGCACCGGCGTCGTATTGACGCACCACATCGTCCACGCGCGCGAGCCACTGTTGCGTGGATCCGGCCTGCGCGTGCGCGCCTGCCGAAGCGGCGGGCGCACGGCGGGCGCGGCGCCGGCCATACAACGCCATCGCCACGGCACACGCGGCCGCCGCGGCCGCGGCCACGGCGAGCACTGTCCACAGCATGGGCATATCGCCGAGCGTGGCGGACGGGTGCAGGTCGGAGACATCAAGCGCAATCGCGTTCACGCGCGCTCCTTTCCTTGGCGCGCCGGCGTGCGCAACGCGGTGGGGGCGCCTGGCGCGCCGAAACGACTGAGTGAGACCAGACGCACGAAACCCGCGAACATGCGCGCGCTCGACGACGCGTGCATGAGCCGCGCGCCGCATCGGGCGAGCTCCTGCGTGAGGCTCGTGACCTCGAACGCGCGGTGGCGTTCGGTCTCCTGGGCGAGCGCCGCGTTGCGCAACAGCGCCGGCACGCGCCTGCCGCTCGTGCCGTCCACGACGTGCGCGCGCGGCACTCCGTCGAGCGGTTGCGCGGCGAACGGATTGACCGTACCCACATCGATCACGACGAGCGGATGCGTGCGCGCGATGCGACGGATGAGCGGCAGATGGTCGCGGGTGAGCGCCTGCTCGCAGCTCGCGATGACCACGAGTGCGTCACGGTCGCGCAGATGCACGGCGTAATCGAGCAGCGCGTCGAGATTGCGCGCGTGGTCCCATGCGCGGTCGAGCGCGCCGTCGAGCGTGCGCTCGAACTGCGCGAGGCCGCCATGGAACGGCACGCGGGTGATGCTCGCGGCGTCGCCGAGCACAAGCGAGACGTCGTCGCTGCGGCGCAGGCTGAGCGCGGCGAACATGCACAGCGCGTTGGCCGCGACCGCATAGGCCGTCTCGCCCGAAGGGCAGCTTGCCGTCATCTCGCGGCCGGCGTCCATGAGCAGATACACGCGGCCCGAGGCGAGACGCTCGCGCTGCACGACCATGGCGCGGCCGGAGCGTGCGCTGATCTTCCAGTCGATCGCGCGCGCCTCGTCACCGGGCTCATACGGCCGGATGTCGAGCAGGTCGTCGTTGCCGCCGCGCCGGTTCGACCGGTGCTCGCCTTCCAGCACACCCAACGCCTTGGCCACGGTGGGCAGCGACATGGAGGTGCCGAGCGCCTCGATCTTGCGCCGGACGGGGTCTGCCGTGTGCGCGCGGTCGATCATGGGACGGGGACCGCCTTGACGATCGAGTCGATCACCTGGTCGCACGTGACGCCGTCGGCGAGCGCCTCGAACGTGAGCAGGATGCGGTGGCGCAGCACTTCGTGCACATATTGTTTGATGTCTTCGGGCACCACGTAGTTGCGGCCGGCCATGAGCGCGGCGGCCTGCCCGATGCGCACAAGCGCGATCGACGCGCGCGGAGAGGCGCCGAGGCGCACGAGCGACGACAGGCCCTGCACGGGCTTGCTGCCGGCGCCGCGCGAGGTTTCGGACAGGTCCACCGCGTACTTCATGATCGCGTCGGACACATGCACCTGACGTGCGGCACGGCACAGGAAGTCCACGTCTTGGATGCTGATGACGTCGTGGGTCAGCGCCGTGGGGTCGATCGTGTCCGATCCGCGGCGGGTGAGCAGCGCGAGCATGGCGACTTCCTGCTCGGCCGTGGGGTAGGTCATGACGGCTTTCATCATGAAACGGTCCATCTGCGCTTCGGGCAGGTTGAACGTGCCCTCTTCCTCGATGGGGTTCTGGGTGGCGATCACCATGAACGGCTTCGGCAGCGGGATGCGCTGGCCGCCGATTGTGGTGGCGCCTTCGGCCATGGCCTCGAGCATCGCCGATTGGGTCTTGGCGTTGGAACGGTTGATCTCGTCGAGCAGCACGAAGTTGGCGTGGATCGGGCCGATCTGCGTGGTGAAGCGCTGCGTGGAGAAGTCGAAGACCTGTGTGCCCACCAGGTCGGACGGCATGAGGTCCGGTGTGCACTGCACACGCTTGAACGACCCGGAGACGGCGGTGGCCAGGGTCTGTGCCGCGGTCGTCTTGGCGAGGCCCGGCACGGATTCGATGAGGATGTGGCCACCGGCCACCATCGTGGTGATGAGGGACTCGCGCAGGTTCTCCTGGCCCACGAGCGTCTGGGAGAAGCGGTTGCGGATCCGGCCCACGAGCTGCTGGGCGCGGGCCGTGTCGTCGGCGCCCAACGCGGTGGCGGGAGTGGTTGCCGTGGGCGGCGGGGCCATGGGCTGCGGGGCTGGTGGTTGATGGAATAGGGCCATGGAATGCGCTCCATCGGTAGGTCGGATGTTGTGTCGTGTCGTCATTGTAGCGGCAATGGTTGAGCGTGGGGCCGCCACGGGGTTTACAGGCTCCAGTCGATCGGGGTGGCGCCCATGCGCTCGAGGGCTTCGTTGGCACGCGAGAACGGGCGGGACCCGAAGAACCCGCGCGAGGCGGAAAGCGGGCTGGGATGAGGTGAGGCGATGATCGTGGCGTTCGTCAGCAGTGGGGCGAGCGATTGGGCTTTACGCCCCCAGAGAATGGCCACGAGCGGCAGCGGGCGGCCTTGTGCATCCTTGCGGTCGTTCAACGCGCGGATCGCCGCGTCGGTGATCTGCTCCCATCCTTTGTTCTCATGGCTGTTGGGCCGTCCGGCCTCCACGGTCAGGCACCTGTTGAGCAGCATCACCCCTTGCCTCGTCCATGGGGTCAGGTCGCCGCTCGTCGGCGGCGGCACATGCAGGTCGCTTTGCAGCTCCTTGTATATGTTGATGAGGCTCTTGGGCAACGGCTTGACGCCCGGCGCCACCGAGAAGCTCAATCCGACCGGGTCTCCGGGCGTGGGGTAAGGGTCCTGCCCCACGATCAGCACCTTGACGGAGTCGAATGGGATGGTGAAGGCGCGCAGGATGTTGCCGCTCGCCGGCAGGATGCGCTTGCCCTGCGCCTGCTGTTGGCGGATGAAATCGCCCATCGCGTGGATCTGGGGCTCGACGCCTGCCAGTGCATGCGCCCAGCCCGGGTCGATCAGCTCGCTGAGGGGTTTGGTATGTGCAGTGCTCATGGGTTCCACTGTAGCGGGCGGCCCGCAGATCGCCCGCCGTTTCGTGCCCGTTGGTATAGTGGTGGGAGCCCATCGTCTGTTCGGCTAGGAATGGTTGTGCGGGCGCGTACTGGTTGCATGTATAGCGGAAGGATTATCCATGGCTCGTAAGGACACCGAACAGTACCAGTCCTATGAGAGGGACGCCTTTGACAATCCCCCCGAGGGCCCCGTTGGCGTGCACCGCGGCAATCGGCCGATGATCGTGCGCGTCACCCCGTTCATCATCGTGCTCGTGGCCGCCGTGGCCGCGGGCGTGCTGTTCTGGAGCATCTTCTCGGGTGAGGCGGCGAACATGTTCAACCGCCGCTCCGAACAGACGCAGACGACGGCGCAGACCTCGCAGGGCTCATCGTCCTCGTCGGCGGACGAGAGCGCGTCGGGCACCGCCTCGCAGTCGTCGCAAAGCGCCACGGCGGGCGAGTCGACGTCGGCCGAGGGGACGCCGAGCCAGACGCCTTCCGAAAGCGAATCCGCGCAGAGCACGCCAGAGGAGTCGCAGCAGGTCAACACGAACGCGCAGATCACGGTGATCAACGGCACGGGCGTGTCCGGCTATGCGAACGACCGCGCGGGCGTGCTGCAGAACCAGGGATTCACCAATGTGAGCGCGGCCAACCCTGACGCGACGACCGTGCTGCCCGCGCAGACCGTGGTGTATTACCAGAACGAGGCCGATCTGGCGACCGCGCAGCAGGTGGCCAACGCCTTGGGTATCGCCACCGTGGAACAATCCACCTCGATCGGCACGCCGATCCAGGTTGTACTGATGCAGTGAACGTACCACCGCTTCCCCTATGGCACCGCCCGGTTCTTCACCGGGCGGTTTTTGTATATTTCAGGCAAAAATGCCCATGGGCTGGGCCGTTGAGTGCACAGAACCATCTCAAATGACAGATTTCGAGCGTTTTGCGGGCGTGCGCGCGTTAGAATAACATGCGGCCGCCCATTATGGACGCCTGTGATTGGGGAAGTTTGTAAGATCATGGTGATCCGGGGGACGACATGATTGCAATACATAGAAGGAAAACAGGCAGATGGCACAAGGAACAGTCAAGTTCTTCAGCGCCGGCAGGGGGTATGGCTTCATCAACCCTGCACAGGGTGGTGAGGATGTCTTCGTCCATTATTCAACGATCCAGGCTGAAGGGTTCAGGACGTTGAAGGAAGGTGACCGTGTGGAGTACAGCGTCGTCAAGACGCCCAAGGGGTATCAGGCAAAAGACGTTGTTGTGCTGAACTGACGGTGGGGGTGTGCGCAGACGCGCCCCGAAAGCAATGCCCGGAGGCCGGTTTGCGGCCGTCCGGGCATTTGCGTCTCTTGCCGAGAGCGCAAATTCCTGCATGTCGAGTTGGCACTCGAGCATCGAGAGTGCTACTCTCCCGTAGTAGCACTCGGACCGTGGGAGTGATACCCGAAAGCTGACGGTCGGATAGCACGCCGCGTCCCGAGTGGTGTCGTACAACATCAATCCCATAGTGGAGGAACAATGGCAAAGATCATTGAATATGATGAGGAAGCACGCCAGGGCATGCTGGCCGGTCTCGACAAGCTCGCCGATACCGTCAAGGTGACGCTGGGACCGAAGGGCCGCAACGTGGTGCTCGACAAGACCTATGGCGCGCCGACCATCACCAACGATGGTGTGTCGATCGCCAAGGAAATCGATCTTGAAGACCCGTTCGAGCGCATCGGCGCCGAGCTTGTCAAGGAAGTCGCCAAGAAGACCGACGACGTGGCCGGCGATGGCACCACCACCGCGACCGTGCTGGCCCAGTCCCTCGTGCACGAAGGCCTCAAGAACGTTGTGGCCGGTTCGAACCCGATCGCGCTGCGCCGCGGCATCGAGAAGGCCTCCGACGCGATCGTCAAGGAACTCGTGGCCTCCGCCAAGCCGGTGGAGACCAAGGAGCAGATCGCCGCGACCGCGACGATCTCCGCCGCCGACCCCGAGGTCGGCGAGAAGATCGCCGAGGCGCTCGACAAGGTCGGTCAGGATGGCGTGGTGACCGTCGAGGACAACAACCGCTTTGGCCTCGACCTTGAGTTCACCGAGGGCATGCGCTTCGACAAAGGCTACATCTCCCCGTACTTCGTGACCAACGTCGACGACCAGACCGCCGTGCTCGACGACCCGTACATCCTGCTCACGAGCGGCAAGGTCTCGTCGCAGCAGGATGTGGTCCATATCGCCGAACTCGTGATGAAGACCGGCAAGCCGCTGCTGATCATCGCCGAGGACGTGGACGGCGAAGCACTGCCGACCCTGATCCTCAACAACATCCGTGGCACCTTCAAGTCCTGCGCCGTCAAGGCCCCGGGCTTCGGCGACCGCCGCAAGGCGATGCTGCAGGACATGGCGATCCTGACCGGCGGCCAGGTGGTCTCCGAGGAGATCGGCCTCAAGCTCGACTCGATCGACCTGTCCGTGTTCGGCACCGCCAAGAAGGTCATCGTCTCCAAGGATGAGACGACGATCGTCTCCGGTGGCGGCTCGAAGGAAGACGTCGAGGCCCGCGTGGCCCAGATCCGCGCCGAGATCGAGAACACCGACTCCGATTACGACCGCGAGAAGCTGCAGGAGCGCCTCGCCAAGCTCGCCGGCGGCGTTGCCGTCATCAAGGTGGGCGCCGCGACCGAGGTCGAGGCCAAGGAGCGCAAGCACCGCATCGAGGACGCCGTGCGCAACGCCAAGGCCGCCATCGAAGAGGGCCTGGTGCCCGGCGGTGGTGTGGCTCTCGTGCAGGCCGCTGCCAAGGCGGAGAAGGACGTCAACCTCGAGGGCGACGAGGCCACTGGCGCCGCGATCGTCTTCGGTGGCATCGAAGCCCCGCTCAAGCAGATCGCCGACAACGCCGGTCTCTCGGGCGACGTGGTGCTCGACAAGGTGCTCTCGCTGCCTGAGGGCGAAGGCTTCAACGCGGCCACCGACACCTACGAGAACCTCATGGCCGCCGGCGTGACCGACCCGGTGAAGGTGACCCGTTCCGCCCTGCAGAACGCCGCGTCCATCGCCGGCCTGTTCCTGACGACCGAGGCGGTTGTGGCCAACAAGCCGGAACCGGCTCCGGCCGCCCCGGCCGCGCCTGACATGGGCTACTGATAGAACTGTGTCATAGCGGCGCCAACGGCATTGCCGTCGCGCTGCGGTGAATCAGCAGCCGAGGGCCCCATCCGCATACCGCGGGTGGGGCCCTCGCCATATGTGGGCTCACCCTGCGCTGAACAGGCGCGCCGCCTGCGATTCCGCGTCGGCGTAGACGCTCGAGGCCTGGGTGAGGGCCTGCTGGATGGATTCAAGGGATTGCTCCATCTGCTGCTGCGCCGCCCTCCATTGCGCGGCGAGCGCGTTGAACTGCGTGGCGGCGCCGCCACGCCACGCGTCCTGCAGCGCATTGAGGTTGCCGTACATCTGGTCGACCGATTGGCGGATCGCCGTGATCGACGTGCACACCGCGGCGCTCGAGGCCTGGATGCGTTCCGAATCCACTTGGTACTGTGGCATGATGGTTCCTCCTTGGGTGGTGTATTCAGTTGTCTGCTAATACCTGCCGGCCGGGCATGACGGCCGGTACTGTGGAATCTATGACATCTCAATGTGCAAGCAAAGCCGGTTCCGCCCCTGTGGTCGGACGCCCGGGTTATCCACAATCGTCCCGACCGGTTGCTCGTGCCGTCGGCATGCTCATGCTCGTCATCGCCATGGCGTTGACCGGCGTCATCGCCACGCCGTCCTATGCGGACGAGGCCACGCCGTCGCCGGCCGCCGCGGCCACGACGCCAAGCACCGAGGACGTGTCGGCCAACATCGTCGACACCCAGAACCTGCTGGGGGACAACCTTGGCGCGGTCACGGACGCCATCAAAGAGACCTACGAACACACCGGTGTGACGGTGCGCCTGATCTATGTCAATTCGTTCAACACCGACAAGCAGCCCGACGCATGGGCGGCGCAGACCCTCAAGTCGCTCGACCCGCCGCCGAACACCGTGCTGTTGGCCGTCGCGTCGAACGACGGCAACCTGGCGGTTGTGGTCTCGCCGAATTCCGCCGAATGGCTGCGCAACCGCAAGACGGTGGACAAGCTTTCCGAGGCGGCCTCGGCGCCGCTCACGGATGATGCGAACGCCAACGGGCCGAATTGGGCGAAGTCGGCGATCGACATGATGCAAGCCATCCAGACCGCGAAAAGCACATCCACCTCATCGACCGCGGCCTCGGTCGGCATCATCGTCATGATCGGCGCCGTGGCTGTGCTGCTGATCGGCGCCGTGGCCGTGATCGTGGTGCGTCGCCGTCGTGAGACCGAGCGTGACGCCGAACGCGTCGTCGAGGACGAGGACGCGCAGGATGATGACGCCCGCAAGGGCACCGCAAAGACCGCCCCGGCCTCGGACGCCGATCCGCCCCTCGGGGCCGCTTCCACCGCCGCAGACGAGCGTTAGATTTCAGCTGACGTTCAGGAAACGTCCAGAGTTCGTCGTCATCATATGCAGTATGAGCAACGAAACATCCATCGTCGTCGTCGACGACGAACCGTCCATCCGTGAACTGCTTGTGGCCTCGCTCCACTTCGCCGGCTACGAGGTGGAGACCGCCGCGTCCGGGTCCGAGGCGATCGAGGTCATCGAGAAGACCCAGCCCGACCTGATCATCCTCGACGTCATGCTGCCGGACATCGATGGATTCACCGTCACACGCCGCATCCGCCAGGAAGGCATCGACGCGCCGGTGCTCTTCCTCACGGCGCGCGACGACACCCAAGACAAGGTCATGGGCCTGACCGTCGGCGGCGACGACTATGTGACCAAGCCGTTCAGCCTCGAGGAAGTGGTCGCGCGCATCCGCGCGATCCTGCGCCGCACACGCGAACAGGAGCAGGACGACCCGATCATCCGCGTCGGCGACCTCGAGATCAACGAGGATTCGCACGACGTGACGCGCGCCGGCAAGCCGATCGACCTGAGCCCCACCGAATACAAGCTGTTGCGCTACCTCATGGACAACAAGGGCCGTGTGCTGTCGAAGGCGCAGATCCTCGACCATGTGTGGCAATACGACTGGGGAGGCGACGCCGCCATCGTCGAATCGTACATCTCGTATCTGCGCAAGAAGGTCGACGACCTCGAGGTGGAGGACGAGGACGGCACGACGCACAAGGTGCAGCCGTTGATCGAGACGAAACGTGGCATCGGCTACATGATCAGGGTGCCGAAGAACTGAAGGTCGACGCCAGATGAAGTCTCCAGCCGACCCGAAACCAACGAAGCGGGCCGATGCCGGCGGCGCGCCCACAACCACACCCCGCACAGGGGGCGCGCCACGGGCCAAGGACGGCGGGACGCCATATGCCGCGCGCTTCAGCAGCATCCAGAAAATCCCGTTGGGCGTCAAGCTCGTCATCTCGATCATCGTGCTGCTCAGCGTGGGCACGGTCAGCATCTCGCTGTCGATCCGCCAACTCGTCAACAGCTACATGCTGCAGCGCACCGACAGCCAGCTGCTGCAGCAGGCCGAACTCGTGTTCAAGAACACGACGCTGCTCAACGACACCAAATCCACCGCCGACAGCAACTCGTTCGTCAGCTACTATGTGCAGGCCTACGACAGCCAGACGGGGCGCACCTACCAGCTGCTGCAGCCGATGTACCGCGACGGTGTCATCTCACGGCCCGTGTTGCCCCATGACGGCGGCCTTGACGGACATGAGATCGCCGTGCCGTACACGACCCCGGCCGTGGTGGACCTCGAGAACGTGAAAGGCCAGCCGGACCACGAGACGATGGTCATGGCGCAGGCCCCGTGGCGCGTCGTGGCGTTGCGCTGGGTCAGCGACTCCGCGAACGGCACGATCGAACCGCGCGGCGTGATCTACATCGGCCTGTCGCTGGGCAACCAGATCGACATGATCGACAACCTGACCCGGTTCTGCGTCATCGTCGGCGCCGCGGTCGTGCTGCTCGGCGGGGTGCTCAGCGCGATCACCGTGCAGCGCACGTTGAGTCCGCTCAAACGCATCGAGAAGACGGCGGCGAAGATCGCGGCGGGCGACCTGTCGCAACGCGTGCCGGACGCGCCGGAAGGCACCGAGGTGGGCACGCTCGCGAAATCGCTCAACACGATGCTCGCGCAGATCGAACGCAGTTTCCGCCAGCAACAGACCACGACCGAGAAGATGAAACGGTTCGTCTCCGACGCGAGCCACGAGCTGCGCACACCGCTTGCCGCCATCCACGGATACGCCGAGCTCTACCGCATGCAGCGCAATGCGCCGGGCCAGCTCGAGCGCGCCGACGATTCGATCGCGCACATCGAGGCGTCGAGCGCGCGCATGACGCTGCTCGTCGAGGACCTGCTGTCGCTGGCGCGCCTCGACGAAGGCCATGGCATCTCGATCACCGATCACATCGACTTGGGCTCGGTCATCCGCGACTCGGCGGACGACCTGCATGCGCTCGACCCGGAACGCGACATCACGACCGGCGTGCTCGGCCTCGACGTCAGCGAACCGGACCATCTGCGGCTGAGCATGACACCCGGTGAGCTGCCGAGCGTCATGATGGTGGCCGACGGCACACGACTGCATCAGGTGGTCACGAACATCGTCGGCAACATCCACCGCTACACGCCCGCGGATTCGCCGGTCGAACTCTCGCTCGGCGTGCTCGGCCTCGACATGCCGCTCGACGAACTGACGTCGCTCGCCTCGGGGGAGGAGTCGTTGCAGGCCATTGTGGGCGCGGCCGCGCGCTTCACCGTGACGCAGCACGGCATGATGGTCGCCGTGGCGCGTTTCACCGACCACGGGCCGGGCGTGCCGCCGGACGGTCTGGCCCGGATCTTCGAACGGTTCTACACCGCCGACCCGTCCCGCGCGCGCCAGAAGGGCGGTACGGGACTCGGCATGGCGATCGCGCAATCGGTGATCAACGCGCACCGCGGGTTCATCTGCGCCACCGAAAGCCCCGGCGGCGGCCTCACCTTCACGATCGTCATGCCGCTTGCCCCCGACGAAGCGGAGGCCTGAACGGGCGCGCGGACCGGCTGCGGCGGGCATTATGCTCACCGCGGCCGGTTTGTGCTGTATGCGGGGGCTGCGGTAAGATGGGACGTTGGATTATCGCGCGGGCCCGGAGCCCGCGCATTGGTATGAACGATTTGTTGACTGGGTGAGAGGTGACCATGCCGAGCGGACGTGTACGTTGGTTCGATGCGAAGAAGGGTTTTGGATTCATCGAGAGCGATGACGGCCATGATGTGTTTCTGCCCCAGACCGCCCTGCCGAAGGACACGCGTGATGTGCGCAAGGGCGCGAAGGTGGAATATTCGGTGATCGACGGCAGCAAGGGGCCCGTGGCCATGGACGTGACATTCGTCAAATCCGCGCCGTCGCTCGTCAAGGCCACACGGCCGAAGCCGGACGACATGGCGGCCATTGTGGAGGACCTGATCAAACTGCTCGACTCCGCGGGCAACCAGCTGCGCCGCCACCGGTATCCTTCGGCCTCGGACAGCAAGAAACTCGCCACGCTGCTGCGCGCCGTGGCGGACAATTTCGATGTACAGGAATGATTGATGACAGACAATGCTTTGGACCCGGTGGCGCTCGCCCGCGCCGTGGCGATCGACGCCGCCGAGAACCCGGACGCCGTCGGCGACTATGTGACGCAACAGGCCATGGAAGGCGGGGTCACTGATTTCCGCTTCGCCGCGCTGATGGTGGGCTACGAGGGCTGGCAGTGGTCGGTCACGCTGTACCACGATGCGGAACTGGACCACTGGACCGTCGACGAGTCCACGCTGATCCCCTCGGACCAGGCATTGCTGCCGCCGCCGTGGGTGCCGTGGAAGGACCGGCTGGAGCCGTCCGACCTGACCGTTACCGACTCCATCGGCACCGAACAGGACGACCCGCGCCTCGAGCCGGGCATCACCGAAGAGGGCATGGCGCAGGTCGAGGCCACCGTGGCCGAAGACGGCGCCACGAACAGCGCCGAAGACGTGCATGACGCGGTCGAGGAATACGACCTGTCCCGCCGGCGGGTCATGTCCGAACTCGGGCGCTCGCAGACGGCCAAACGGTGGTATGACGGTCCGCACGGGCCCAAGTCGCTGTCCACGAAGACCGCGGATGGCAACCTGTGCTCGACGTGTGGGTTCCTCATCCCACTGCGCGGCGACCTGGGCACGATGTTCGGCGTGTGCGCGAACCGTTGGAGTCCTGATGATGGGCGCGTCGTCTCACTCGACCACGGGTGCGGCGAACATTCGCAGATCGAACCGCCGGAGCCGAGCAACCTGTGGATCCAGACGAAGCCCGCGTACGACGATATGCACATCGACATCGTCGCGCAGAGCACCCGTGAGGAACGCGGGGAAGTGGAACTGCTCGAAGAGGCCAACGAGGCCGGTGAGGCCGACGAGCAGGAAGCCGCCACATCCCCGGAATCCGCGGAAACAACCGAATCCGCAGAGTAAGGCGCGCCGCCTTACTGCTTGTCGGCGTTTTGCTTCGCCGACGGCGAGGCTGTGGCCGTTGCACTGGGCGACGGGCTTGCCGACGCACTCGGTGAGGCGCTGCCGGAAGGCTTCGTTGCCGGGTGTGCGGTGGACGACGCCGAATCCTTCGGCGAACTGGACGGCGACGTGGAAGGCTGTGCGCTTGCCGTCGCGGATGCGCTCGGCGTGGCCGTGGCGGTCTGCTCGGGTTGCGTCGAGGCGGACTGCGTGGGCAGGCCGCTGCTTGTTGCGTCTGGTGTGGCGTCGGCGTCATCGCCGGTCACTCCCGAGGTGATGCGCACCAGTTCCTTGGTGATCGTCATATAGACGTCCTTGAGTTGTTTCGCCGTCTCGGTGTGGTCGTTGAGCCGCGCATTGTCCATCGTGATCGAGCATGACGGCACGGCGGGCTCTTTCTCGGCGTCGTCGATCAGCACGGTCATACGGCGCAGTGCGTCGGCATCAATCGTCTTGCTCGTGTCGTCGCGGTATTTCTTCGCGTCGTCGATCGCGGTCTGTGCGAGCCTGTGCGCATCCTGCGCCTGCGCGGTGGCGGTGCGGCACGCGCTCATCGCCTGCGCACGCGGTGTGCCCCAGATGGTGCCGTTCGCATACAGGGCGGCCACCACCGCGCACACCACGAATACCACAAGCACGATGATCTGCCACCACGGGCGGTGGCGCTTGGCCGTGCCCGTGCGGGACGCCGTCGTGTGTGCGCCTTGTGCGGGCAGACGTGTGCGCGTGCTGTCCTTGGGGGTGAACGACGGCGGGTTGCCGTCCTGTTCGGACGCATGCTCCGCGCGGGTCTGGCTGGTGTTCCCCTCTGTGCCCGTGTGTTGGGTTGTGTCGTCCTGACCGCCCACCGTGGTGGTTTCGTCGTCTGTGTATGCGTTGTTGCTGTGCTGTTCGTCTGCTGTCATAAGTCCTTATGTCCCTGTGTCCACGCACATCATATGCGGACTGCCTGTGACCGGCGCCTGAACTGAGCCGACGGTGAACCGGCGTGCGCCCAGCTCGGGCGAAACGCGGTCAGTGCACGATCGACAGGTTGCACTCGGCGGAATTGAGCAGCTGCTTGGAGACCGATCCGAGGAAATGCGCGTCCAAACCGCTCAGGCCACGCGAGCCGACCACGATGTGGCGCGCATAGCGTGACGCGCTGACGAGGCCTTTGCCCGCGCTGATGTGGAATGCGTTCGGCGTCACCGAAAGACCGGCAGACATGGGGGAGCCGTCCACCATCTTCGTCACGATCGACTCGGCGTAGCGCTGGGCTACCTCCATCGGCGCCACACTCGACTCATAGCCGGGAACGGTGCCCAGGTCGCGCAGCTGCCAGCAGAACATCACGTGCAGCGGCGCGCTGTTGAGCTTGGCGAGGCGCGCCGCGAACTCCAGCGCGCGCTGCGACGTGGGCGAGCCGTCCACGCCCACCACGATCGGGCGCACGACGCGCGGCGTCGGTACGACAGGCGTCACGAAATGCACTTGGTCGTCGCCCGGGCTCAGCGCGTTTGCAATCTGGTCCTGCACGTCGATGTCCTCATCGCTCGCCGTGCGGATCACCGTGACCGGCACCGTCGACTCCTCGGCGAGCGAAGCGGAAAGCGAGCCGGCGAACCAGCGCGCCACACGCCCCATCGACCGGCGTCCCACCACGATCTGCTGCGCGTTGGCGCCGATCTCGAGCAGGGCGGAAGCGCCCGAAGCGCGGAACGACGTGAGCTTGATGTGCTCGTTGTCTATGTCGATGTCCTGCGTGGCGGCATCGACCCAGGTGCGCAGTTTGTCGGCCAGTTTCTGGCGCAGCTCGGCCACCTCCTGCTCGGTCTGCGGTTCGGGACCCATGTCCCACGAATACGACCAGCCGTACACGGCGTTCACCGACTGCCCCGAGAGCACGGCCTGATTGAGCGCCCAGCGCAGCGCGGCGAACGATTCGACGGTTCCGTCGACGCCTACGACAAGGTCACCTTGCGGATTGAGCGCATTGTTCTGCTCGCTCATGGCATACTCCTAACATTTCCATGCGATACTCCTCGTTCAAGCATAACGTAACGGTTCTTGAGAAAAACAGGCGGAACGGAAATAAACGTCACTGTAAATCTGTAGAGTGATGTGGAATTACCAACCATGGAAGGACTAGCATGTTCGAACGGTTTACCGACCGTGCGCGGCGCGTGATCGTGCTGGCGCAGGAAGAGGCTCGTGCCCTCCAGCACAATTACATTGGCACGGAGCATCTGTTGCTCGGCCTGATTCGTGAGGGAGAAGGCGTAGCGGCCAAGGCTTTGGAGGCCAAGGGCGTGACCCTCGAAGACACCCGCAAGCAGGTCGAGGAAATGATCGGCAAAGGCAACGCCGCTCCGAATGGGCACATCCCATTTACTCCGCACGCCAAGCAGGTGTTGGAGCTTTCGCTGCGCGAAGCGCTGCAGCTGGGGCACAGCTACATCGGCACCGAACACATTCTGCTCGGCCTGATTCGCGAAGGCGAAGGCGTGGGCACACAGGTCCTCATCAAGATGGATGTGGATCTGGGCGAATTGCGCAGCACCACGATCGACATGATCCGTGGCAACGCTGGCGGCACCGACGACAAGGGCGATCTGGCGAACGCCGGCGGCGTGCAGGACAAGCATGCGCAGAGCGGATCGGCCATCCTCGACCAGTTCGGCCGCAACCTGACCGCCGAAGCGGCGGATGGCAAGCTTGACCCGGTCATCGGGCGCAGCACCGAGATCGAACGCGTCATGGTCGTGCTGTCACGGCGCACCAAGAACAACCCGGTGCTGATCGGCGAGCCCGGCGTGGGCAAGACCGCCGTCGTCGAAGGCCTGGCGCAGAAGATCGTGGCCGGCGATGTGCCCGAAACGCTGCGCGGCAAGCAGGTGTACTCGCTTGACCTGGGTTCGATGGTGGCAGGTTCGCGCTACCGTGGCGACTTCGAGGAACGCCTCAAGAAGGTGCTCAAGGAGATCAAGACGCGTGGCGACATCGTGCTCTTCATCGACGAGATCCACACCATCGTCGGCGCGGGCTCCGCGGACGGCGCGCTGGGCGCCTCCGATATGCTCAAGCCGATGCTCGCGCGTGGCGAGCTGCAGACGATCGGCGCCACGACGACCGACGAATACCGCAAGTACATCGAAAAGGACGCGGCGCTCGAACGCCGTTTCCAGCCGATTCAGGTCGCGGAGCCGTCGATCGCGGAGACGATCGAGATCCTCAAGGGCCTGCGTGCCCGCTACGAGAACCACCATCACGTGACGATCACCGACGGCGCGCTCCAGTCCGCCGCCGAGCTCTCGTCGCGCTACATCCAGGACCGCAACCTGCCCGACAAGGCGATCGACCTGATCGACGAAGCCGGTGCGCGACTGCGCATCAAGCGTCTCACCGCGCCGCCGGAGCTCAAGGAGCTCGACGCCCGCGTGGAACGCATCGCCAGGGAAAAGGACCAGGCGATCAAGGACCAGGAGTTCGAAAAGGCCGCCGAATTGCGCGACAGCCAGGAGAAACTCGAAGCCGAGCGCAAAGAGAAAGAAAAGGCGTGGCGCGAAGGCGAGTCCGACGTGCGCATGGTGGTGGATGAGGACGTCATCGCCCAGGTCATCTCGCAGAGCACCGGCATCCCGGTGTTCAAGCTGACCCAGGCGGAGTCGAAGAAGCTGCTGGGCATGGAAGCGGAGCTGCACAAGCGCATCATCGGCCAGGACGAGGCCGTGTCCGCGCTGTCGCGCTCGATCCGCCGTACGCGTGTGGGCCTCAAGGACCCCAAGCGCCCGGCCGGCTCGTTCATCTTCGCCGGTCCGACCGGTGTGGGCAAGACCGAGCTCGCCAAGACGCTCGCGCAGTTCCTGTTCGATGACGAAGACGCGCTGATCCGCGTCGACATGTCGGAGTTCTCCGAGAAGTACGCGGCTTCGCGCCTGTTCGGAGCGCCTCCGGGATACGTTGGGTACGAAGAGGGCGGCGAGCTCACCGAGAAGGTGCGCCGCAAGCCGTTCTCGGTCGTGTTGTTCGACGAGATCGAAAAGGCGCACCCCGACATCTTCAACACGCTGCTTCAGGTGCTTGACGATGGCCACTTGACCGACGGTCAGGGACGCAAGGTCGATTTCAAGAACACGATCATCATCCTCACGACCAACCTCGGCACGCGTGACATCGCCAAGGCCGCCAACACCGGCTTCAACCTGGGCAACAACACGGAGACGAGCTACCAGCGCATGAAGGACCAGGTCTCGAACGAGCTCAAGCAGCAGTTCCGCCCCGAGTTCCTCAACCGCTTGGACGACATCATCGTGTTCCGCCAGCTCACGGAGCCGCAGGTGCGCCAGATCGTGGACCTGGACGTGCAGCAGCTCAACGACCGCCTGTTCGAGCGCCACATGGAGCTCGACCTGACCGACAAGGCGAAGGACTTGCTCGCGCAGAAGGGCTTCGACCCGCTGCTCGGCGCACGTCCGCTGCGTCGCGTGATCCAGCGCGACATCGAAGACGCCGTGTCGGAGAAGATCCTCATGGGCGAGCTCAACGACAACGAGCGCGTGATCGTGGACGCGGACGGTGAAGGCATCCTCGGCGAGTTCACATTCCGCAGCGAGCCGTTCGAGCTTCCCGCCGCGGGTGAGGGCGATCCAAGCAAGGACGTCGTGGAGGAGAGCGCCACACCGCAGCCCGTGCAGTGATGCGGTAAGTGGATATGATGCCTGAGGGCCTCGGCGACAACAGTCGCCGAGGCCCTCGCTTTTTCTTTCTGCACAATGGCCCTCATGGCAGCGGTGCTGCCATGAGGGCCATTGTGCAACGGGCGTCCCAGAACTTACATGATGGCGTTGAGCCACTGCTCCTTCGTCGCCTTCTCGGCTTCGAGGCTGGCCTTCTTCTTCGGGTCGCTCTCCTTGGCGATGCGCTCGTCGAGCTCGTCGAGCTGGGCCTTGAGCTGGCCTTCGAAGCTGGACTTGCGGGCGTCGGCCTCAGGGTCGGCCTGCTTCCACGCGGCGTCTTCGACGGCCTTGATCTGCTTGTCCACGTCGTCGAGGCGGCCTTCGATGCGGCGCATGTCCTCGCGCGGCACATAGCCGATCTGGTCCCATGCCTCCTGGATCTCGGCGAGCTGCTGGCGGGCCTTCTTGGCCTGCGCGGCGTCCTTGACCGGCACGAGCGCCTCGGCCTTGACGAGCAGCTCCTCCTTCTTGGCCAGGTTCTCCTTTTCGGCGGTGTTCATCTGGTCGCGGTCTGCCTGGCGTGCGTTGAAGAACGTGTCGGCCGCCTCGCGGAACTGCGCCCACAGCGTGTCATCCTCGCTGCGGCCTGCGCGGCCCGCCTGCTTCCAGCGGTCCATCAGCTCGTTGAAGCGGCGCGAGGTCTGCGCCCATGCCGTCGACTCCTTGAGCTCGTTGGCTTCGGCGATGATCTCTTCCTTGACCTTCTTGGCCTGGCTGCGCTCGTTGTCACGCGCCTGGGCCCACTTGCGGCGTGCCTGGTTGAACGTGGTGCGCGCCGCGGAGAAACGCTTCCACAGCGCATCGGCGTCGGCCTTGTCGATGCGGATTGTGGTGCGCTGGTGGTTCTGCCACTGTTCGAACAGCGAACGGAACTTGTCGGCGGTCGAACGCCAGTTCGTGTTGTCGCCCAGATTGGCGGCGAGCTGCTCGGCCTTCTCCACGATCTTCGTGCGCTCGGCCACGGCCTTGGCCATCGCTTCCTTGCGGGCCTGCACGATGCTTTCCTTCTTGGCCTGGGCTTCGGTCTTGAGTTCGTCGAGCTGGGTGTGCAGCGCGGCGATGTCGCCCACCACATCCGGGTTCTCGGTTTCCGCGGTGAGCGTCTTCAGCGTCTCATCGATCTCGCGCGGCTTGATCGAGTTCGACTTCAGGCGCGTGGCGAACAGGTCCAGCTTCGCCTTGAGGTCGAGGTAACGGCGAGCATACAGTGCGAGCGCCTCGTCGTGCGAGGCGTCCGGGTACTGGCCCACTTCACGCTCGGTGTCGCCTTCCTTGACATACACCACGCCGTTGTCGTCCACGCGGCCGAAGCTTTCGGCCTTGGCGATGTCCGCCTGGGCGAATCCGCTCGACTTCGCGACCGGCGTATGCGTTGCGGTCTTGGCCAATGCAGCCGGTGAAGGAGCATGCGCATGGACCGCTGCAGGCGTTGGCGCGGCCTGGGCAGCCGTCTGCGCGGCAGGCTGGTCCGGCCGCTGGGTCGTGGTATCGGTGGTCTGGGATTCGGTCACATTGTTGTCGGCCATAGTCAGCTCCTTAAGGCTTGGTGGTGCGGCGGGCTGCCGGCGCGGGCCGGCGCTCTCCCTAGACCAGTGTAGGCAATCCCGTCGATAGTTTTTTCCGCGACACCGCTTATTATGGTGAGACGTGGCAAAAGGTGCATCAATTTCAGGTTTTCCAGAGTGGCTCCCCGCGGAACGCGTGGTGGAGCAGCGTGTCATCGACACGCTTCGTTCGGTCTTCGAACTCAATGGGTTTGTGGGTATAGAGACCCGCGCCATCGAGCCCGGCTCGAGCTTGCTGAAGAAAGGCGAGACGAGCAAGGAGATCTATCTGCTGTCGCGGTTGCAGGAGGTGGGGCATGAGTCCGAGACGCCGGTCGAGCGCAGGCTCGGCCTGCATTTCGACCTGACCGTGCCGCTGAGCCGCTATGTGGTGGAGCATTCCGGCGAACTGCCGTTCCCGTTCAAGCGCTGGCAGATCCAGAAGGTGTGGCGTGGCGAACGGCCGCAGGAAGGCCGTTTCCGTGAATTCGTGCAGGCCGACATCGACGTGGTGGGCGAAGGCACGCTGCCTGAGCACTACGAGGTCGAACTGCCGCTCGTCATGGTGGGCGCGCTCGAGGAACTGCGCCAGTACGGGCTTCCCAAGGCCACTGTGCACGCCAACAACCGCAAGCTTTCCGAAGGCTTCTACCGGGGCCTGGGCCTGACCGACATCGAAGGCGTGCTGCGCGAGATCGACAAGCTCGACAAGGTGGGCGCCGACGAGGTCGTGCGTCTGCTCGTCACCACGTGCGGCGCGAGCGAGGATCAGGCGCGTGCGTGCCTCGAGCTCGCCGGCATCACGGCGGCCGACGGCGGCGAGCTCATCGACCGGTTCAATGGCCTGTGCGAGATCCACCACATCGACATGGACGGCGAGGACTACGCGATGGCCAAGGAAGGCCTCGACACCTTGACGATGATCGTCGACGAGGCGGCGCATATCCGCCCCGGCTCGGTCATCGCCGACCTCAAGATCGCGCGCGGCCTCGATTACTACACGGGCTCCGTGTATGAGACGTTCCTTGACGGCGCGGATTCGCTCGGCTCGATCTGCTCGGGCGGCCGCTACGACAACCTCGCGTCGCAGGGCAACCGCACATACCCGGGCGTGGGCCTGTCCATCGGCCTGTCGCGCCTCGTGTCGTACATGTTGCACAGCGCAGGCGCCACCGCGAGCCGCGTCTCGCCTGCCTGCGTGCTCGTGGCCGTGTGGAACGAAGAGAACCGTGGGGATTCGAACGCGATCGCCCGTGCGCTGCGTGCGCGTGGCATCGCCGCCGACGTGGCGCCGACCGCCGCCAAACTGGGCAAGCAGATCAAGTATGCCGACAAGCTCGGCATCCCGTATGTGTGGTTCCCGAACGAGGACCCCACGAACGACGGCCCGGACGAGGTCAAGAACATCGTCACGGGCGAGCAGGTGGGCGCCGACGCGCAGTCGTGGGAGCCCGATACTGTGTATGCCCAGCAAACGGTGGCCGTGGCCGGTTCGGCGCGATCCTGACAGCAGGGGCGCCGGTGACTGGTTCGCCGCGTTCCCAACCAATACGACCAATCCAATACGGAATAACAGAATCAGGAATAGAGGAAGTATGAGCCAGACGGCTTATCGCACACACCATGCCACCGACGTGACGGAAGCCCTTGTCGGCGAGCACGTCACCCTCGCCGGATGGGTGGACCGTCGCCGTGACCACGGTGGCGTGGCGTTCATCGACCTGCGAGACAACACCGGTTTGGTGCAGGTGGTCATCAATGATGAGGAGATGGCCCGCCCGCTGCGCAGCGAGTATGTGATCCAGGTGGAGGGCACGGTCCGTCTGCGCCCGGAAGGCAACGAGAACACGCATCTGGCCACCGGCAAGGTCGAGGTCGTGGCGGAGCACATCGAAGTGCTCGCCAAGTCCGACGCACTGCCGTTCCAGGTGTCCACGGCCCTCGAGAACGAGTCCGAGACGAAGCTGCCGGGTGAGGATGTGCGCCTCAAGTACCGTTACCTCGACCTGCGCCGCCCGGCGATGAGCCGCAACATCACGCTGCGTTCCGACATGATGCGCGCCGCGCGCACCGAACTCGACAAGCTCGGGTTCACCGAGGTCGAAACCCCCACGATGATCAAGTCCACGCCGGAAGGCGCGCGCGATTTCGTGGTGCCTGCGCGTCTCGTTCCGGGTTCGTGGTATGCCCTGCCGCAGTCGCCGCAGCTGCTCAAGCAGCTGCTCATGGTGGCCGGCGTGGAGCGCTACTACCAGTTCGCGCGCTGCTACCGTGACGAGGACTTCCGCGCCGACCGCCAGCCTGAGTTCACGCAGCTCGACATGGAGATGGCGTTCGTGGACCAGGAAGACGTGATGGCCATGGCCGAGCAGGTCATCGCCGCGATCTGGAAGGCCGACGGCTATGAGGTCTCGCTGCCGATCCAGCGCATCACATGGCAGGACGCCATGGACAAGTACGGTTCCGACAAGCCCGACCTGCGGTTCGGCAACGAGCTTGTGGAACTCACCGACTACTTCAAGGACACGCCGTTCCGCGTGTTCCAAGCGCCGTACGTGGGCGCGGTGCTGTTCAAGGGCGGCGCCGACACGCCTCGCCGCCAGTTCGACGCATGGCAGGATTGGGCCAAGCAGCGCGGCGCCAAGGGCCTTGCGTATGTGGTCTTCGCCGAGGGCGGGGAGCTCAAGGGCCCTGTGGCCAAGAACCTTTCGGAAGCGGAGCGTGCCGGCCTCATGGAGGCTGTGGGCGCCGAGGAAGGCGACGCCGTGTTCTTCGCGGCGGGCGCCCGTGAATCGTCGCAGTTGCTGCTCGGCGCCGTGCGCGTCGAGCTCGCCGAGCGCGCCGGCCTGCTCAAGCCGGACGACTTCGCGTTCACGTGGGTCGTGGACTTCCCGCTGTTCAAGCGCACCGACGACCCGGATGACGACGACGTGGCCGTCGGCCATTCCAAGTGGACGTCGATGCACCATCCATTCACGATGCCGTCGAAGGATTGGATCGACACGTTCGACGAGGATCCCGAGCACGCGATGAGCGATTCCTACGACATCGTGTGCAACGGCAACGAGATGGGCGGCGGCTCGGTGCGTATCCACCGCGACGACATCCAGGACCGTGTGCTCAAGGTGCTCGGCATCACGCCTGAAGAGGCCAATGACAAGTTCGGCTTCCTGCTCGAGGCGTTCAAGTACGGTGCGCCGCCGCACGCGGGCATCGCGCTGGGCTGGGACCGCACGGTGGCGCTGCTCGCCGGCGCCGATTCGATCCGCGACGTGATCGCCTTCCCGAAGGCCGGCGGCGGCCGCGACCCGCTCACCGGGGCGCCGGCGCCGATCAGCGACGAACAGCGCGCCGAGACCGGCGTGGATTACGATCCGGACGACGAGGACTGATCGCCGCTGACTGAACATTGTGGGAGGGCCCCATCACGCAGATGCGTGATGGGGCCCTCCCACAATGTTCAGGGCCGCTGTGAGCTGAGAGCTTGAATCCGTGCGGGGCCCCGAGGGGCGTCGTTACGATGGGACTGGTTTTGCAGGCAGTCGAGGAGGCAGTATGGCACAGGTCGTCAGCGAAGATTTCACCGTGGCGCGTGACGGACTCACGTTGCAAGGTCATGTGGAGTATCCGCAGGGCTCCACGCATGACCGCGTGGTGATCTGCATGCACGGGTTCCTGCGCGACATGGGTGTCAAGCCAGGCGACCTCTATCAGGACATCAGCGATGCCCTCACCGCGCATGGCATGACATGCGTGCGATTCGACTTCAACGGCCGCGGCCGCAGCGAAGGCGCGTTCGAGGATTCCGATGTATTCAACCAGATCGAAGACGCCATCGCGGTCCTGAACCATGTGCGCGACGCCTACGACCCGCTGGAGATATCGCTGCTCGGCCATTCGCAGGGCGGTGTGGTGGCCGGCATGACCGCCGGCATGTTCTCCGACGTCATCCACACGCTCGTCATGCTCGCGCCGGCCGCGTCGCTCAAAGACGACGCGCTGCGCGGCGAACTGCTCGGCACACCGTTCGACGTGAACCGCGTGCCACGGCGGATCACGCTCGCCGGAGGCCAGACAATCGCCGGCAAATCCGTGCGCATCGCCCAGATGCTGCCGATCTACGAGACGACCGCGATGTTCCACGGCCCGGCGCTCGTGATCCAAGGCAAGGACGACGCCGTGATCGGGCCGCACGTCGCTGCCAACTACAGCGAGGCGATGCCGAACTGCGAGGCGAGCCTCTACACCGACTTGGGCCACACGTTCACCGGCGAGGACCGCGTGACGGCGCTCACCGAGGCCACGCAGTTCCTGGTGAACGAAGAAGAGGCGGTCTGAGCGCGCGTCGAGGGGGCAAGGCGCGACAAAAATTAGTGGTGAGCGAACAAAGCGGATTTGTGCGCCGCCTGTTACATGCGCGCCATACACTATGCCTCTATGACAATACTCAATGAAACACAACAGAACGCTGCCCGGGAAGACGACGGCAAGTACCTCGTCGAACTCGAGCACGTCGAAAAGCACTATGGCAACCTGCATGTGCTGCGCGACATCAACCTCAAAGTCAAGAAGGGCGAGGTCCTCGTGATCGTCGGCCCCTCGGGGTCCGGCAAATCCACGATGTGCCGCACCATCAACCGCCTCGAGACGATCGATTCGGGCGTCATCCGCATCGACGGCCAGCCGTTGCCGCAGGAAGGCAAGGCCCTGGCGCAGCTGCGCGCCGAAGTGGGCATGGTCTTCCAGTCCTTCAACCTCTTCGCCAACAAGACGATCCTCGAGAACGTGACGCTCGCGCCGATCAAGGTGCGCCATATGGACAAGACCCAGGCCGAGCGCGAAGCGATGGACCTGCTGGCCCGTGTGGGCGTCGATTCGCAGGCCAACAAGATGCCGTCGCAGCTTTCGGGCGGCCAGCAGCAGCGCGTCGCGATCGCACGTGCGCTCGCCATGCACCCCAAGGTCATGCTGTTCGACGAGCCCACTTCGGCGCTCGACCCTGAAATGGTCAACGAGGTGCTCGACGTGATGGTGGAGCTCGCGCACGAGGGCATGACCATGTTGTGCGTGACGCACGAGATGGGCTTTGCGCGCAAGGCCGCCGACAAGATCATCTTCATGGCCGACGGCCAGATCCTGGAACGCGGCACACCCGACGAGTTCTTCGAGCATCCGCAGACGGCACGAGCCCAGGAGTTCCTGTCGAAGATTCTCACGCACTGACCGCTCGACCGGTCAGCCTGAAGGAAGATGGAAGACACATGGTAAGAACAACAACATTGCGCCGCGTATGCCGCGGGGTGGTCGCGGCGTTGTGCGCAACGGCCTGTGTGGCGTCCGTGGCCGCCTGCGGCTCGGCGTCGGGCAGCAGTGACCACACGATCAAGGTCGGCATCAAATTCGACCAGCCGGGCCTTGGATTCAAGAAATCCGGCACCTATGAGGGCTTCGATGTGGATGTGGCGCGTTACATCGCGAACCAGCTCGGCTACACCGACGCCGAAATCGAGTTCAAGGAGGCGCCGAGCAAGCAGCGTGAGGCCATGCTGCAGAACGGTGACGTCGACATGATCCTCGCGTCGTACTCGATCACCGACGAACGCAAGAAGGCCGTGGACTTCGCGGGCCCGTATTTCGTGGCCGGCCAGGACCTGCTCATCCGGTCCAACGAAAAGGGCATCACCGGCCCGCAGGACCTCAACGGCAAGCGCCTGTGCTCGGTGACCGGCTCCACTTCGGCCAAAGTGGTCAAGGAGAAGTTCGCCAAGGAAGTGCAGCTGATGGAGCAGCCGGGCTATGCCGAATGCGCCACCGCGTTGCTTTCGGGCATCGTGGACGCCGTGACGACCGACGACATCATCCTCGCCGGTCTGGCCGCGGCCTCGCGCGGCAAGCTCAAGGTGGTCGGCAAGCCGTTCACGCAGGAATACTACGGCGTCGGCATCAAGAAGGACGCCGACAGCAAGGAATTCGCCACGAAGATCAACGACGCGATCGAAGAGATGATCAAGACAGGCGAATGGGAACGCGCGATCGAGACGAACACGAAGGGCACCGGATACAGGCCGGACCCGAAGTACAACCCGCCGACACCGGACGAAGGGGAGTGATCACATGGACGGATTCCTGTCACTGTTCCAGTCGTACAATGTGCCGGCCGCGTTCCTCGTCAACCTCGAACTGACGTTCTGGTCGGCGATCTTCTCGGCCATCCTGGGCATCATCCTCGTGGTGATGCGCATCTCGCCGATCTCGTCGATGCGCCGCGTGGCCGCCGGCTACGTGGAGCTGTTCAAGAACATGCCGCTGACGATCATCATGGTGTTCATGGTGCTCGGCGTGTTCGCCCAGCTCAAGATCAGCTTCTCGGACAATTTCGACACGAACTTCTTCTGGCTTGCCGTGGTGGGCCTGAGCCTGTACACGGCGGCGTTCGTGTGCGAGTCGCTGCGTTCGGGCATCAACACCGTGCCGCTCGGCCAGGCCGAGGCGGCCCGTGCGATGGGACTCAACTTCATGCAGTCCGCCACGCTGATCATCATGCCACAGGCGTTGCGCGGCTCGGTCGCCCCGTTGGGCAACACGCTGATCGCGTTGCTCAAGAACTCGACCGTCGCCGCGGCGGCCTCGGTGGCCACTGAAACGTCGTCGCTGATGAGCGAGATGATCGAGTTCCGCCCCGACGTGATCGTGCAGATCTTCCTCATCTTCGCGTTCGGCTACGTGATCCTGATCATCCCGATCGGCGTGCTGACCACATTCCTGTCCAACAAGCTCGCGGTACGGAGGTGACCCATGGCTGCATCCAATGAAAGCGCGCTGCTCTTCGACCAGCCCGGCCCGCGCATGCGCAAACGCATCCGCGTCATCAACTGGATCGCCGCGATCGTGTTCTTCGCGGTGCTCGTGCTCATTCTGGTCCGTCTGTACAATCCACCGGACGGCGAGAACCAGCTCAGCTGGGAGCTGTGGAAGCCGGCGCTTGACGGCGAGGCCTGGAGCGATTTCTATCTGCCCGGCCTGTGGGCCACTCTGCGCGCCACGTTCCTCGCGGTCATCGGCGCCGTCGTGTTCGGCCTGCTGTTCGGCATCGGCCGACTCATCCCCAATGTGGTCCTGCGTACTGTGTGCGCGGTCGTCATCGAGTTCTGCCGCGCCGTGCCGGTGCTGATCATGATGATCTTCTTCTGGCGTGCGTTCGCGTTCCTCGACCTGCCGAGCCCGGCGTATTGGTCCGTGGTGATTTCGCTTGTGCTCTACAACGGCTCCGTGGTCGCCGAGCTCGTGCGCTCCGGCGTCGGCAACCTGCCCAACGGCCAGCATGAGGCGGCTGTGGCGCTCGGCCTGACGCGCACGCAGTCGCTCATGAGCGTCGAGGTGCCGCAGGCGATCTATGCTATGCTGCCGGCCGCCGTGACGCAGCTCGTCGTGGTGCTCAAGGACACGGCGCTCGGCTCGATCATCATGTACACCGACCTGCTGCAGGAATCGCGCCGACTTGGCTCGATGTACTTCGACATCCTGCAGACGCTCGTGGTGGCCGCGGTGATCTACTTCATCGTCTGCTGGCTGCTCTCGCGCCTGGCCGAATGGCTGCCGTCGCACATGCAGAAGCGCACGCTCGCCCCAACGGAGGCGGAGCCGGTCGCGCCTATCGCGATCATGGACCCGTCGAACGCCAACCAGATCGCCGTGGCGCGCGAGGAACGCCCGTTCGGTGGCGCGCAGCGCACCTACCACGTGCATCACCGTGGCTCGAACGCCTCGATCCACAACTGGCGCCGCACCCGCTACGCGCAGGGATTCGACGAGACCCAGCCGGAAAGCCAGATCCAAGTGCACCACAGGGGATCGGGGCACACCGATCAGGATGCCGGGCACTCCCGCTTCCCGTACCCGCGCAAGGGGAAGGGCAAGCGCAAGTAGCCCACACGCCCGCATGGCATATATTGGTCGAGGCCGTCTCCTGTGTCGCGGGAGACGGCCTCGACCGTTGGGTCCGGCCGCGTGCGAGCCATGAGCAGGACTACACTGGTGCCATGGCGAAAGACAAACGAAGCAAGGCGATCAGAAAGACGATCCGCAAGGCCCAGGACAGCACGAGCGCGGCCAACCGCAGCACGCAGGTCGCCGAGCGTCTGGCCTTGGCGGCCAAATCCAGTGAGATGCTCAGCTCGGTGTGGACGCTGCCGCCCGCGCAGTTGCTGCGTTTCCACAGCGGCATGCGCCTGACGGAACTCGATGCCGGGGCCACGCCGGGGTTCGAGGGGGACCAGGACGACGGCGAACGCTTCAACCAGCTCAGCGCCGGCGAAATCGCACGCTACCAGCGGTTGATGTACGCCAATGGGGTGCGTGGCGACCACCGGCGGCTGCTGATCATCCTGCAAGGCATGGACGCCTCAGGCAAAGGCGGCATCGTACGCCATGTGTTCAGCCAAGTGGATCCGATGGGCATCCACTACCACGGGTTCGGCGCCCCGGACGCCGAGGAGCAGAAGCACCATTACCTGTGGCGCATCCGCCGTGAACTGCCGTCGCACGGGTGGATCTCGATCTTCGACCGCTCGCAGTACGAAGACATCGTGATGCCGCACGTCTACGGCACATTCCCCGAGGAGGTGTGGCAGGCCCGCTACGCGGAGGTCAACGAATTCGAACGCAACCTCGTGGCGAGCGGCTGCTCGATCATCAAGATCTTCCTCGTCTCGAGCAAAGAGGAGCAGCGCCGGCATTTCATCGACCGGCTCGACGACCCGCGCAAATACTGGAAGTTCGATGCGAGCGACCTTGACGCGCGCGACCGGTGGGGCGACTACATGCAGGCGTGGCAGGACGTGTTCGAACGCACGAGCACACCGTACGCGCCATGGTTCCTTGTGCCGGCTGACAAACGATGGTATTCGCGCATCGTCGTCTCCGAACTGCTGCGCACCACGATGAAGAACATGAACATGACGTGGCCCGCGCTCGATGTGGACCGCGCCGAGACGCTGCGTCGGCTCGAATCGGCCTGACCTCACGCCGATTCGAGCATGTTGCGCACCGCGTAGTCCAGGAAGACCACTTCGCCGCGCTCCTGCGAGGCGTCCAAGTCGATGACGCCGGTGATGGCCCAATTGTGGTCGCCATCGGAATCGTCGAGCACCTGACGCACGGTCCACGTGTGCTCGTCTTTCTCATGCCGGTCGTCAATCGTCACGAACTCGCCGCTGCGCGCTTTCATGTCGGTGTTGACGTATTCGTGGTCGTCGTAGAAGGCGTCGAGCGTGTCCTCCCATTCGTGCACGCCGTAATGCCATTCCTTGTCGAGCTCGCCAAGCTCGTCGGGCTTGTCGAGGTCGATGAGCTGCACACGGCGGAACAGCGCGTTGCGTACGAGCACGGTGAACCCGCGGCGGTCCTCGATCACGGCTTCGGCGCCCGCCGGCGCCGCGAGCGTGGCCGCCTCGGCGCTCGCCTCGAGCGCGCCGGCGTTCTCCCATTCGTCGACGAGGCTCGAATCGATCGAGCGCACGACCACGCGCAGCCATGCGATGATGTCGTCGAGCCGGTCGTCGCGTTTTTCCGGCGGCACCGTACGGGCGAGCACCCGGTAGGCGTCCGAAAGATAGCGCAGCAATGTGCCCTCGGAGCGGGCGATGTTGTAGCGGGCGATGTAGCTCGTGAAGTCCGAGGCGGTCTCGACCATGTCGCGCACCACGGATTTGGGGCTCAGCCAGTAGTCGTTGGCCCACGGCACATCGTGGCGGTATTCGTCGAACGCGGCGTCGAGCATGTCGGCCAACGGCTTGGGGTAGGTGATCTCCTGCAACCGTTCCATGCGCTCGTCATAGTCCACGCCATCGGCCTTCATCTCCGCCATGGCGGCGTCACGCGCCTGGCGCTCCTGCGCGCGCAGCACCTGTTTGGGGTCTTCGAGCGTGCTTTCGACCATCGAGATGACGTCGAGCGCATAGGTCTCGCTTTCCGGGTCGAGCAGTTCCAACGCCGCGAGCAGGAACGGGCTCAACGGCTGGTCGAGCGCGAAATCGCTCGGCAGGTCCACGGTGGTCATATAGTCCTTGGAGCCGTCCGGGTTCTCCACGACCTCGATCACGTCGGTGTCGAACAGCGTCTGGAAGATCTCATCGGCGCGGGTGTGCAGCTTGTCTTTCTGCTCCTCGGTCTGTTGGGAGTCGTCGATGAGCCGCGCCACGCGCGCCCGCGCGTCACCGCCCTGCGCCACCTCGTTGAGCACCATCGAATGCGTCACCTTCATATGCGGCACCAAGGTCTCAGGGGCGGCGTCGATGAGTTTGTCGAACGTCGTCTCGTTCCAGGTTACAAACCCTTCGGGCGCCTTCTTGCGCTTGATCTTGCGTAACTTCTTCGGGTCGTCGCCGGCCTTGGCCACCGCCTTCGCGTTCTCGATCTCGTATTCGGGCGCTTCGGCGATCACAAGGCCCTCGGTGTCGAATCCCATGCGCCCGGCACGCCCGGCGATCTGGTGGAATTCGCGGGCGCGCAGCTTGCGCATGCGCGTGCCGTCGAATTTGGTGAGCTGGGTGAGCACGACCGAATGGATCGGCACATTGATGCCGACGCCAAGGGTGTCGGTGCCGCAGATCACCGGCAGCAGGCCCTGCTGCGCGAGTTGTTCGACGAGACGGCGGTAGCGCGGCAGCATGCCGGCGTGATGGATTCCCACGCCGTTGCGCAGCAGGCGTTGCAGGATCTTGCCGAATGCGGTGGTGAACCGTGTGCCGGCGATCGCGTCGGCGATCGCCTTGCGTTGCTCCTTGCTTGACACGCCCGCACTCGCGAGCGACTGTGCGGTGTCGAGCGCGGCGTCCTGCGAGAAATGGACCACATAGATTGGCGTCTCGCCGTTGGCGAACGCGTGTTCCACCGTGCGTTCGAGCGGCTGGAGCGTGTATTCGTAGGTCAGTGGCACCGGGCGCGGCGCATCGGCGATGATGTCGACGTCGGCGTCCGTCATGCGCTCGAGTTTGCGTGCGATCGCGTCCACATCGCCGAGTGTGGCGCTCATGAGCAAAAACTGGGTCTGGGGCAGGGTGAGCAGCGGCACCTGCCATGCCCAGCCGCGCTCGGGGTCGCCGTAGAAATGGAATTCGTCCATCGCCACACAGCCGATGTCCGCGTGTGTCCCCTCACGCAGGGCCTGGTTCGCCAGGATTTCGGCGGTGCAGCAGATGATCGGCGCGTCCGGGTTGATGTGCGAGTCGCCGGTGATCATGCCCACATTGTCGCGGCCGAACACCTCGACGAGGTCGAAGAACTTCTCGGAGACGAGGGCCTTGATCGGTGCGGTGTAATAGGAGCGCCGCGATGTGCACAGCGCGGCGAAATGCATGCCGAGGGCTACAAGCGATTTGCCTGAGCCGGTGGGGGTGTTGAGGATCACATGGTCGCCGGCGAGCAGGTCCATGATCGCCTCTTCCTGATGCGGCCACGGGTCGATGCCTTTCGTGTCGCGCACCCACGCGAAGAAGCGCTCATAGATCGCGTCGCCGCCCAGCACCTCATCGCTGCCCCATGCCGGGGCCAGGCGCCCCAGCGAACCGTACATCGTCTCGTCATCTGCCATGGTCTCCAGTGTAATCAGAGGCGTGCGCGCATACGCCCACCGCGTGTCGAACATTTGTTCGATTGTGTGCCGGGCGCTACACTTGGCCCCATGACCGAAGATTTGTTTTCCGCGACAGAGGCCGGCGGCGACGTGGTGCGCCCGCTGGCCGTGCGCATGCGCCCCGACACGCTCGACGACGTGATCGGGCAGTCCCGCGTGCTGCGTCCGGGCTCCCCGCTGCGCCGGCTGGCGGACCCGGCGTCGACCGGCTCGCTCACCGCCCCCAGCTCGGTCATCCTCTTCGGACCCCCTGGGGTGGGCAAGACGACGCTCGCGTACATTGTGGCCCACCAATCCGGGCGTGCGTTCGAGGAGCTGTCCGCTGTCACGTCGGGTGTCAAAGACGTGCGCGAGGTGCTTGCGCGCGCCCATGAACGCCTTGTCTCACAGGGCCGCGAGACGGTGCTGTTCATCGACGAGGTGCACCGGTTCTCGAAATCGCAGCAGGACGCATTGCTGCCGAGCGTGGAGAACCGTGACGTCACCTTCATCGCCGCCACCACGGAGAACCCGAGTTTCTCGGTGATCAAACCGCTGCTGAGCCGGTCGGTCGTCGTCAAGCTCGAATCGCTCACCGACGCCGAACTGCGCGAGGTCCTCACCCGGGCCGTACCCGACCCCCGGGGGCTCAACGGCACCGTGCGGCTTGACGGGGATGCGCTCGACGACATCGTGCGCATGGCCGGCGGCGACGCGCGCAAGTCGTTGACGATCCTCGAAGCGGCCGCCGGCGCGCTCGGTGGTGGCGACGGGCGTGTGATCACCGCCCGGACCGTGGCCCAGGTCATGGACGTGGCGACCGTGCGGTACGACAAAGACGGCGACGACCACTACGACGTGATCTCGGCCTTCATCAAATCGATGCGGGGATCCGACGTGGACGCCACGCTCCACTATCTCGCCCGCATGCTGAGGGCGGGTGAGGACCCCCGATTCATCGCCCGGCGCATCATGATCGCCGCATCCGAGGAAGTGGGCATGGCGGCGCCGCAGGTGCTGCAGGTCACGGTCGCCGCAGCCCAGGCGGTGGCGATGATCGGCATGCCCGAAGCACGCATCATCCTTTCGGAAGCGGCAATCGCCGTGGCCACCGCGCCCAAGTCGAACGCGAGCTACATGGCGATCAACGAGGCGCTCGCGGACGTCGATGCCGGCAGGATCGGCCAGGTGCCGTTGCATCTGCGCAATGCGCCCACGGCGTTGATGAAGAGCTGGGGCAACCACGAAGGGTACCAGTACGCCCATGACGCCCCCGGTGCGGTGGCACCGCAGCAATACATGCCCGACGAATTGGTTGGGCGGGAATACTACCATCCCAATGGGCGCGGGTACGAACGCGAAGTGGGGCAGCGGCTGGAAGGCATCCGCCGCATCCTGCATGAAGCGGATCCGCCAGCCGAACACGAACCGTAGTGGCCGCACCATAGGCGGCGAAGAAAGGAGCTCATGCGTGAACGGGCAACAGCCTCAAGGGACACAGGTGCATCGGAATGGGGAAGCGGTGGCCACCGCCCCTGAGCGCATCCCCAAACGCCTCATCGGATCGATCGTATCGGTGGGGTCGCTCGCCTTCATCGGCATCCTCACCGAAACGGTCATGACGGTGCTGTTCCCTGAGCTCATGGCTGAATTCCACGTGGACACGGCCACCGTGCAGTGGATCACCACCATCTACCTGCTCGTGGTGGGGGTGACGATGCCGATTTCGTCATATCTCAACCGCCGGTTCACCATGAAGTCCACCTTCATCGCGGCGGTCATCCTCGCCGTGCTCGGATCATGCCTCATGATCGTGGGGCATTCGTTCCCGGTGATCCTGTGCGCCCGCGTGGTCCAAGGCGTTGGTTCCGGCATCGCCACACCGTTGATGATCAACATCATCCTCGAGCAGTCCCCGCACTCGAAGGTCGGTCGCCTGATGGGCGTCGGCTCGCTCGTCATCACCGTGGCCCCCGCAATCGGGCCGACCGTCGGCGGTGCCGTGGCGAGCGTGCTGCCGTGGCGCAGCATCTTCGTGATTGTCATCCCCGTCGTGCTGCTCGTGTCGCTGCCCATCGGACTGATCTGCATCCATCAGACACGCCCCACGCAGCCCACGAAGCTCAATCCACTCCAATTCGCCGCGATTGTGATCGGGCTTTCGGGCCTCATCCTTGCGCTCAACCAGACCGGTGTCGCCGTCAGCACGGCGGTCGCGGGCGGTGCGTGGGAATCCGCCGCCGTCATCGCGGCGGTGAGCCTCGTGGCCGGCGTGGGCGCGCTCGTGTTCTTCGCCTGGTCGTCGCGCCGCTCCTTCTCGCCGCTCATCCGCTTGGGCTGGCTGCGTGACCCGGTCGTGCTGCTGCATCTGCTGCCGTACACGATGCTGCCGATGGTGGGCATCGGATTCGGCTACGTGATCACGAACCTCGCCCAGCTTTCGCTGCACACCACCGCGCTTGTGGCGGGCATGCTTGTCTTGCCCGGCGCCCTCATCGGCGCGTTCTTCGCCCCGGTGGGCGGCATGCTGTACGACAAGCATGGCCCCACACGGCCGATCCTCATCGCGTTCGCATGCTGCATCGTGGCGATCGCGCTCATGCTCGTGTTCTCGATGCGTCTGACGCCGGTGCTGCTCGCGTTGTTCTACTTCGTGTTCGGTGTAGGGTATGCGCTTGGCTTCTCGAACATCATGACGGACGCGATCAACGGCATCCACCGCGAGTTCACACCGGACGGCAATGCCGTGTTCAATACGGCGCTCCAGTTCGGCGGCGCCGCGGGCACCACGCTGTTCTCGACCGTGTTCGCCATCGCGCAGGCCGGCGCCGGCGCCGAGCACAGTCCGGCGTTCGCCCATGCGACCGCGGTCGGTGGCGCATGGACGTTCGCGGCCATGCTCACCATCGTCTGCGTGGCATGGGTCTGCCTCTTCGCGGCGTTCCGCATGTCCGCGCGCCGGGCCGTATGCGCCTGAAACACGGCCCGCATATGGTTCGGGTCCCACACCATCATGATGGTGTGGGACCCGAACCATATGCGTCGGCCGCCGTTATGCGCGCGTCACTTCTTGCGCGGCACGTAGATCACGGTGTCGATGAGCTTGCGGTAGTGGTCCACGATCTGCGCGCGGCGCGACTTGAGGCTCGCCGTGAGCATGCCGTTCGCCTGGGTGAACTCGTCGGGCAGGATCTCGAACTTGCGGATCGACTCCGCGCGGGAGACGCCCTCGTTCGCCTTGTTGACGATGCGTTCGACCTCGGCGTGCACGATCGGGTTCTTCGAGAGTTCCTCGAGCGAGTCCGCGGTCGCGGCGCCCTGCGAGGCGAGCCACGCGTTGGCGTCGTCCAGGTCGAGCGTGATGAGCGCCGCGATGAACGGCTTGCGGTCGCCGATCACGAGGCACTGCGCCACGACGGGCGACGTCATGACGGTCGTCTCGAGCTGGCCGGGGGAGACGTTCTTGCCGCCGGCGGTGATGATGAGGTCCTTCTTGCGGCCGGTGAGGGTGATGAAGCCCTCGTCGTCCACGTCACCAAGGTCGCCGGTATGCAGCCAGCCGTCCACGATCTGCTGGTTGGTGACCTCGGGTTGGTTGTGGTAGCCCATGCATACGCTGTCGCCCTTGAAGCACAGTTCGCCGTCTTCGGCGATGCCGACCGTCGTGCCGCACAGCGGCTGTCCGATCGTGCCGATGTGGTTGTTTTCCGGCAGGCTCACGCACACCGGTCCGCTCGTTTCGGTCATGCCATAGCCTTCGAGCAGCGGCATGCCGATGCCGTTGTAGAAATGCGCGAGGTCGGGGTCCATCGGCGCGCCGCCGGTGATGGCGAAGTCGGCGTTCGGGCCGAACACGGTGCGGATCTTGCTGTACACGACCTTGTCGTAGAACGCGTGGCGCATCTTCACCGACATGGGCATCTTCTCGCCGGACTGCTCGTACTTCGACCATTCCTGTGCGGCGGCCACGCCACGCAGGAACATCTTGCCGGCGAAGCCGCTGCCCGCGCGCTGCGACGCCGCGTTGTACACCTTTTCGAACACGCGCGGCACGGCGAGCAGCAGGGTGGGACCGAATTCCTCGAAGTCCTTGATAATCGTCTTCATGTTGCTCGACAGGCCGAGCGTGAGGGTGCCGGCGAACGCCACCGTGGCCATGAAGCGCGCGAAGACGTGGCTCAACGGCAGGAAGAGCAGCAGTCGGCGGTCCGGGATGTCGATCGCGCGTGGCATGTACTGCAACGCGTGCATGCATTCGGCGGCCATGTTGCGGTGGCTGATCTCGACGCCCTTCGGGGTGCCGGTCGAGCCGGACGTGTAGATGATCGTGGCAAGCGTGTCGCCGTGTGCGGCGTTCTTGCGCTTGGTGAACTCCTCGTCGTTCACATGCGCGCCGAACGCGATGATCGCGTCCACCGCGTCGGAGTCGATGACGAACGACGCGCGCACGGACGGCGATTCGTTCGACACCGATTCCACCTTGTCGCGCTGCGTGTCGTCCTCCGCGAACACGAGCACCACTTCGGCGTCGTTGAACACGGTGTGCATCTGCGCGGCGGAATTGGTCTCATACACGGGGATCGTCACACAGCCGATCGCCATGATCGCCATGTCGAGGGCCACCCATTCCCAACGGGTGTGCGCGATGATCGCGATGGATTCGCCGGGGCGTGCGCCCCAGCCGATCAGGCCCTTGGCGATCGCGATGACCTTGTCGCGGAACTCCACCGCCGTGAACGATTGCCAGACGCCGTCGGCGTCCTTGTACCCGACCATCGAACCGTCGGGGTTGCGCTCGGCGCGCCCCTGAAGAAAGTCGAACAGGTTGATGTCCGGGTCGATTGGCTTGTGCAGTGGGGTTTCATACTGCTTGACGATGCCGGCGTTGCGCGTGCCGTCTTCGGCGCGGGCCGGCGTGCCCTGTGTGGAACGGTCTTCACTCATATCTATACGAATTACACGATTGGCGCTACAACACGCCGGGCTGCGCCGACATGACCGCAGGCATTGCGCTGACGACGTTCGGTCTGGTTACGCTTACGTAGGCGTATCGAGTGTTTTGCTCACAACGAACATAGGCGTATACTGAAATTAGTTACGGGAGCATTCGTGTGACTGAAATGTAGTGAAGTTCGCTTGCAGTGAACACAGGGAGCTGCAGCGGCGCAGAATTCGGGGTTGGCAGAGATAATGAAATCTTCGCCATGACCGAACAGTCTGACAAGGAGGCGCCCGGTGGTCAGGAGGCAATGCGTGTGCGGTGGACCGCTCAAAGGGCTGCGCCACACAGGTCCCGAGATGTTCGGTTTCATTCCATCGTCGTCGTTGGCGCATTATAACTACGATTGCGGTTTTGAAATGGGGGTCACGCTGCCTGGGGGGCGCGTGCTCGAGCAATGCCCGAACTGCGGCGCGCTGGTGCTGTGCGAATACCCGACACCTGACGGGTCGCTGCGCGGGGACGACCCGCTCATCACCTACGGCCCCGGCACCGTGTATGAGCAGTGCGACATCGACGCCGTGCCGGTGACCTACCGGTCGTTCCGTGCGCTCATGTCGTCCGGCGTGACCGGCGGCATCATGTACTCGGGGGCGTTCCGCACCAACCTCGCCGAGGTGTTCGGCACGACCGAAGACAAGCTGCCCAGCTGGAAGGTCGTCAAGGACGCGGTGCGCGACCCGATGCACAACACGATGGACGAATGGTGGTATGCGTCGATCGGCCGCAATTTCATTGTGTTGTACGAAAACTCGAAGGTGCTGCTGCCGGTGAGCGCATGGCACCGCATCCCCGGCACGGAGATCAAGAACGCGAACATCGTGCGCATCAACGAGCTGAACACCGACCCACTGCGTGTGCACGCGCTCGACACCGTCGAAATGACGATATCCGAACAGGCGCTCGACATTCCCGACGACCGCCGGCGCGCGCTCGCGCTCGGCAACAGCGCACGTGCACGCATGCTCGAGGGTGCGATCCACGTGGGCCGCGAATTGCGCGACCTGCCGCAATGGGCGTCGCCCGAGTCGCTCGAGCGCGGCGCCGCGCTGATTCGCGACGGCCATGTGGACAGCCTGATCGAAACGGCGTTCGGCATCCGCCACATCGAGGTGCACGACGGCGAACACACCGAACAGGTGGACATCCTGATGCGCCACGACGTGCTCGCCAAGGCCGTGTGCACGTGCGCCGATGCCCAAGCCAAGCGCATCTGCCCGCATATCGTGGCCGCCGTGCTGGAGATGGCGCGCTATTACAGCTTCCGCATCCTCATTCCGCAGGACCGCCTGCCCGAGCGTGCGCACCGCTCGTCCGATGTTGTCGCGGTGGAGGACCAAGGCGACAACTACAACCACTACGTGGATGTGGTGGCCATGGTGCGCGAGGAGCGCAACGCGCGTCCGGACTACCGCTGGCTGTCGTCGTTCATCGAACCGTTCACGATGGGTGGCGAGCCGCTCTACCATGTGGAGTTCATGGATTCCGCCGTGATGGGCCTGCCGAGCGTGGGCTATTGCGTCTACAGCAAGACGGTGCTCGGGTTCATCGACCTCGTCATCAACCGCGGCGACGAGGATTACCTGGACACCATGCGCGACTACGGGCTCGACAAAGACGTGCGCTTCGACATCCTCAACGTCGATTCGATGGACGCGCGCCTGCTGTGCGCACTGATCACGATGGCGGTGTACCGCGAACGCCGCAATGAGGGATTCCTGGCGGAATGCCTGGAAAACGGCCAACTCGTGCGCATGCTCATGCGTCTGCGCGCATTGGATGGGGAAGCGCCGCAAGGAGGCCAGTGAACCGCCGGCCACGCCAATCGGTGAAATATGTGCGGCGGGCAACGCCGGCCGCGTACCATGGGGTGTATGAGCGAAACAATCACCTATAGGACGCTGCGCCGCGAGGACTACCCGGCGCTCACTGAACTGCTGTGCAACACGTGGTACCTCAAGCCCGACACCGACCGCGATCTGGCGATGAAACTCGCCGAAGCCGATCTGGAATACTGCTTGGCCCGTGCGACGACCGCGCATGTGGCGGTGCAGGGCGAGACCGTGGTCGGTGTGGTGCTGGGCCGCATCGACGCCGCGGAGACGCGCAAGGGCGTGAACAGGCACCACCGTGCCAGCATGAAGATCCTCGCCTCGCTGCTGTTCAACAAGCAAGGGCGCGCCGCGCTGCAGAAACTCAAGAAGAACGAGGAAGCGAACCGGAACATGCTCGCCGAGGCGAAGAAGGAAGGGCATGCGTACGACGCCGAAGTCGTGTTGCTGCTCGTCGACCCCTCGGTGCGCGGCCAAGGTGTGGGCAAGCACCTGTTCGATTGGCTGCTCGGCCAGTTCAAGGCCAATGGCGTGACCCGCTACTTCCTGTACACCGACACCGGATGCGACTACCGGTTCTATGACCGTGCAGGCCTGACGCGCCGCAAGGTGCTCGACATGGAGCCGCACACCGTGCAGGAGGACGCCGAAGTGCAGCAGGAGGCCTCCGACCTCGATGAGCACCTGCACGCGTTCCTGTATGACAACGAGGTAGCGCCGGCGAACGAAGGCGTCAACCCGCTCGGCCGCGACTGAACAGGGGCGGCATGGCACAACCTGAGACTACCAACGCGGGCGGCGCGTACGAGCTGCCCGCGGGGTTCGCACACTGCTCGAAACTGCGCCCCGTGCTCGAGGCCCCTACAGCCCTGGACCGCGTGCGCGCGCTTGTGGCGATCCTGCAGGGGCCCGACGGCTGCCCGTGGGACGGCGCCCAGACCAACAGGTCGCTCCTCAAACCGCTGCTCGAGGAGACCTACGAATACATCGACGCCGTGGAATGCGGCGACCGTGACAACATGCGCGAAGAACTCGGCGACATGCTGCTCCAATCGGTGTTCCAGGCGCAGATCTGCGCGCAGGACCCGCACGACCCCTTCGGCATCGACGAGGTATGCGACCGGCTCGTCACCAAACTGATCACACGCCATCCGCTCGTGTTCCCGCCGGATGGGGCCGCAGGCGACGAACTGGACGCCGAAGACACGCTCGCCGTGTGGGAGCGGATGAAGCAGCGCGAAAAAGGGCGCCGGTCCGTGCTCGACGGCATCTCACACGCACAAGGCGCCCTGCCACGCACCGCGAAAGTGGTCTCGCGGGTGGGGAAATCCGCACGCCACGAGCGGCTCGAACAGGCGTTTGACGCACCGAGCGCGCTTGCGGACGACTACGCCGACCAGATTGTGCGCATCGTGCGGCAGGCGCAGGCCGCCGGCGTGGACATCGAAGCCGATTTGCGCAACCGCCTGCGTGAAATCGAACAGGACATCACACGATTGGAGCAATCCGGCGATGATGAAGATCAGTGAACATGAATTCGAGCAGGCGGTCACCGAAGCGCTTGCATCGGTGCCGCAACGGTTCAAGGATGTGCTGCACAACATCGCGATCACGGTGGCCGATGAACCCACGCCCGAACAGCTGCACACGATGACGCACGGGCACGGCGAGCTGCTGGGCCTCTATCAAGGCATTCCGATCACCCAGCGCGGCACCGGGTACGCCGGGGTGATGCCGGATGTCATCACCATCTTCCGTGGCCCGCATGAACGCGTGTGCTCCACCCACCGTGAGCTTGTGGAGCAGATCCAAAAAACCGTGCTCCACGAGATCGGGCATTATTTCGGGTTCGACGACGCCTATCTGCACTCGCACGGCTACTGACGGGCGCCGTGCGTCACACGATCTGTGTGCCGAAGGGGAACAGCGCCAGCTTGGCCATTTTGAATGCCTGCAGGCCGAACGGGATGCCGATGATCGTGATGCAGTTGGCCACGCCTGCTACAACATAGCCGATGGCGAACCACAGGCCCACGAAGATGACCCAGATGAAGTTGAGGATCGCCGAGCCGGCACCCCCGCCGTACACCACCTGTGTGCCAAAGGGGGTCAGGGTGAGCTGGGCCATCTTGAACGCCTGCTTGCCCACCGGGATGCCGATGATCGTGATGCATAGGATGACGCCGACCACAGCCCAGCCGAACGCTAGCGCAAGGCCGCCGAGCACAAGCCACAGAATGTTTCCGATAAGTCTCATGCCCCACCAGTGTAATGTCGGCGGGCATGGTTGTCACGCGGTGTCCGCGGTCCGGTGACATTGGCCGCACGCCATGGCATACTGGCCTATGGCGCCAACCGGCGCCCACGGTACGCAGGGGGACTCGCATACGAGTTGAGAGGGCCATCACATGGCCCGACCCTTTGAACCTGTTGGTTAACACCATCGTAGGGAGGCGACGACCATGGCATTCGAGCCACAAGAACCCATCACCCTGACCAATCTTCCACCATTCGCGCAGCGCATGCGCGACGCGGCGGACGTGGTATGGGAGGAAGGCTACCGGCAGCCGTTCATCCGCGAACTGGGCGCGGGCACACTGCCCAGCGACACCTTCGCGTTCTATTTGATCCAGGACGAGCTCTACCTCAACGACTACGCGAAGGTGCATGCGCTCGCCGTCACCAAAACCGACGACAACGAGGTCATGGCGTTCATGGCGCAGGTGCAGCATGCGATCTTCCATGTGGAAAAGACGCTGCACAACGAGTACCTCGCCTCGTTCGGCGTCACGGCACAGGACATGCGCGATGCGCGCCAATCCGCGTTCGCCCGGGCCTATACCGCGAACATGCTTGCCACCGCCTATGGCGAGGACCTGATCGACATCCTCGTGGCCGTGCTGCCGTGCGCATGGGTGTACGCCGACTATGGGCAGCGCCTTGCCCGCGAGTTCGCCGGCACCTTGGACTCCAACCCGTACCGCAGCTGGATCGACACGTACTGCACCGACGAGTTCTGGCAGTCCTCCGTGTGGCTCATCGAACACATCGAGACCATGGTCCAAACGCTCGACGAACCGCGCAGGCGCAGGCTCGTCGAGCACTTCGTGCGCGGTGTGGAGTACGAATACATGTTCTGGGCGAGCGCCTACGACCATCAGATGAGCTGGCGCCCGGAGTGGAACGGGCTCGCCGACTGAGCCACACACTTCTCATCGTATGGGAAGAGGCCCCTGATGTTGTTGTGCATCAGGGGCCTCTTCCCATATGCTCTGTGCCGCTCTACTCGCGCACGAGGCGGATGTGCTCCACGTCGTCGCGCTTGGAGCGGCGGTAAAGCACGCAACGGTTGCCGATCACCTGCACGACCTCGGCGCCGAGGCGTTCGGCGAGCATGTCGGCCGCCTCGTGGGAGTCGAGGCCGGAGCCGTCCTGCACCTGCACCTTGATCAGTTCGCGCTTCTCGATCGTCTCGTCGGCCTGGTTGACAGCGGTCTCGCTCAGGTCGTTCTTGCCGATGTACACGAGCGGCTTGATCTGGTTCGCCGCGGCGCGCAGCTGCTTGATCTGCTTCTTCGTCAATGCCATGTGTTCGTTCCTTTAAGTCCTGCGTATGCACATGCGTGTTGCCGCTCCATCGTAACGGAACGGCACGATGGAGCGGCAACACGGCAACGGTCAGAAGTCGAAGTCGTTCGGGTCGGGGCCGTTGCGCTTGCCGGTGTCGAGCGAGCTGATGAGCTGCATCTCCGATTCGTCGAGCTCGAAGTCGAACACGTGGATGTTCTGCATGATACGGGTGCTGTGCACCGACTTCGGCAGCGGGATGACGCCGCGCTGCAAGTCCCAGCGCAGCACGACCTGTGCGGACGACTTGCCGTATTTCTCGCCGATGTCGAGCAGGCGCTGGTCGGTGAGCAGGTTGCCGCCGGTGCCGCCGAGCGGGCTCCATGCCTCGACGGCGATGTCCTTGCCATGGCAGAAGTCGATGAGGTCCTGATTGGGGAATGTGGGGGAGGACTCGACCTGATCCACCGCGGGCAGCACGTCGGTCTGCTCGAGCAGGTCGGTCAGGTGGTTCCGTTCGAAGTTGCTCACGCCGATCGCGCGCATGCGTCCTTGCGCATAGAGCTCCTGCATGGCGGCCCACGCATCCTGCCAGCCTTCGGCCGGCCAGTGGATCAGATACAGGTCCACATAGTCCAGACCGAGCCGGTCCAGGCTCTCCTGGAACGCGTCCTTGGTGCGGTGTTTGCGAATGTCGTCGTTCCACAGTTTCGTGGTGACGAACAGGTCGGCACGGTCCACATCGCTTTCGGCGATGGCCTTGCCCACCGAAGCCTCGTTGCCGTATACGCTCGCCGTGTCGATATGGCGGTACCCGTCCTCGATGGCGGTGCGCACGGCGTCCACGGTCTGTGGGCCGTCCTCGACCTGGAACACACCGAAGCCGATCTGTGGGATCATCACGTCGTTGTTGAGCGCGGTGCAATGGTTCTCTTGTGCCATGATTCCTCGATTCATGCAGGGAAGACGGCGAAGGCCGTCACTGCCCTCCATCGTAATCGAGTGGCACCGCGTGCCGTGGGCGTCGTGCTCTGCGAGAACAGGCGCGGGGCGGTGGCGGAACAAAGAAATGTGCACCCGGCAGTTGGCCGGATGCACATTCAGTCACGACTCGGCGGTTCGCGCCCTGCCATGGTCGCGTCCTTGTGGGACCCATGCGAGAGCCTGATACAAACCGTTGACGTTGAACCCGTCTTCTCTCAACGGACCGCCCGGTGATTGTGTCATCGCGCGATCCGATGGTCGCTATATATCAATATGTCGTATTGTGCCGGTGTGGCGCCACTTCGGCTCATATTGTGAACACGGCGCTGAGTGCGAGCGCGCACAGCACAGCGGCCACTCCGGAGAGGAACCACCAGTCGCGCGCACGCATGCGCAATGCATGCCAATGGGAACGCGGCTCGCCCTCCTGATAGCAGCGGGCGTCGAGCGCGAGCGCGAGGTCGTCCGCGTGGCGGATCACCCCCGCGAAGATCGGCACGATGATCGCGCACATGGCGCGCACCCGCTGGGTGGGCGAGCCGGTCTCGATCGAGCCGCCGCGGGCCGCCTGCGCGTCGCGGATCGACACCGTTTCGTCGGCGATCGTCGGCAGGAACCGCAGGGCGAGCGACATGACGAGCGCGATCTCCTGCACATGCAGGACCTTGCGGAACACCGACATCATCGATTCGAACGCGTCGGTGAGCGCGGTGGGCGTGGTGGTGAGCATGATGACCGCGCCGAGCACGATCACGAGCATGAAGCGGATGGTGTAGAGCGCGGCGACGGTGAGGCCTCCCGTCGTCAACGCCCAGTCGCCGATATGCAGCAGTGGCGTGCCGCTGCGCACCACGAGCATGTTGAACAGGCCCATGATCAACAGCACGACCGCGAACATGCGCGTCGAACGCCACAACACACGCACGCCGAGCCTGCTCGCGGACGCGATCGCCAAGGTCGCCGCGCACCCCACGGCCAACTGCGTCCACGATGTCATCGTGAACGCGGAGAACATCAGCGCGAGGAATCCGATGACCTTCGCGCGCGGGTCGAGCCGGGAGATGACCGAATAACGCGCGTCCGACGGCGCGATGCGCGGTTCGGGCGCCTCTTCGCGCGCCGTCGTGCGCCCGCCGAACACGAGCATCGCATCGGCGAGCTGTTGCGCGGCGTGCATGTCGTGCGTGATGAGCAGGATCGTGACGCCTTGACTGTGCAAGGTGCGCATGATGGCGTGCACACGCTCCACAGCCGCCTCGTCGAGCGACGCCGTCGGCTCGTCCATGACGAGCACGCGCGGGCGGCAGGCGAGCACGCCGGCGATCGCGGCGAGCCGCTGCTGGCCTCCGCTGAGCGAGAACGGGTCCCTATCGGCGAGGTCGGCGATGCCGACGAGGTCGAGCGCCTCCTGCACGCGCGCACGCACGGCGGCGTCATCGAGCCCCTGGTTGCGTGGGCCATAGGCCACGTCGTCGCGCACGGTGGCGGCGAACAGCTGCCGTTCGGGGCGTTGCATGATCAGGCCGAGCGAACGGCGCAACGCCTTGCGTTGGCGCCGTTTGGCATGGTGCCAACGCAAGGCCTCGACGCATATGGCGCCTTCGTCGGGGGCGATCAGCGCGCACAGCAGACGCGCGAACGTCGTTTTGCCCGATCCGTTGGGGCCGATGAGCGCCACGGTGGAACCGCGTTCGATGCCCACGGTCAGATCGTCGATCACCGGCGCGCCGTGGGCGTAGGCGAACGAGACATGGTCGAACACGACCGCCGGGTCGTGTGCGGCACGCCCCACGCGCGGCAGGTCGGGCAACGCGGCGCCGGGGCTGTGCACTTGGCTTGGTGTGCCGTGCGCGTGCGCATACCGTGCGGTCACGTCGCGCACCACGCCGTGCTCGACGGCGAGGATGCGGTCGGCGTGGGCCACTTCATCGGGGTGGTGCGTGACCATCACGATCGCGGTGCCGCGTTGGTGCACGCGTTCGATGATCGCGAGCACGTCGGCGCGCGCCTGCGGGTCGAGCATCGCCGTCGGTTCGTCGAGCACGAGCACGCGGCTGTCCATGGCGAGCATGCCGGCGATCGCGACACGCTGCTGCTGGCCGCCGCTCATGGCGGTGGGGTCGGCGTCGCGCAGGCCGTCCATGCCCACCGCGCTGAGCGCATCGTGCACACGGTCGCCGATCAGTGCCGGCGCCACGTTGAGGTTCTCCGGGCCGAACGCCACATCCGCGGCCACGGTCGTGGTCACGATCTGGTCTTCGGGATTCTGGAATACGACGCCGATCGAGCGGCGCGCCTTGCGGTATGCGTCGGCGTCGGCGCCATGCGCGTCATCGAACACGGTGTGGCCCATCAGTCTCACCGTGCCGTGGTCGGGGGCGGCCAACCCGGCGATCAGGCGCGCGAGCGTGGATTTGCCCGCGCCGTTGGGGCCCACGAGCGCGATGCGCTCACCGGGCCCGACGCGCAAATCCACGCCGTCGAGCACCCAAGTGGCGCCGCCGTCGTAGCTGAACCGCACGCCGTCGAGTTCGATCGGCGCGCGCGTGCCTGCGCCTCCCGTCATCGGTTGAGCAGATTCGAGATCGGCTTGTAGATGAGGAAGGTGATGACGCCGTGCAGCGTGAACTTGATCAGGTTGAACGGCAGCAGGATCGGCACGATCATCTTGGCCACCGCGGCCATCGACATGTGCGCGTAGAGCGGCGTGATGAACAGGTTGCCGATGATCGCGGCCACGATCGCGCACAGTGCGCCGACCACGATGCCGGCGAGGGCGCCCTTGCGCGAGGTGTGGCGCCGGTAGACCAACGCGGCCGGCACCGAAAGCGCCAATGCGACGCCGATCGCCATGATCGAGCCCCACGGATTGGTGAAGATGTGCGGCAGGAACCCGAGCACGCTCACGATCGCAGCCGCGGAGGGGCCGTACGCGAAGCCGGCCACAAGGCAGACGATGCCGGACGGGTCGTATTTGAGCCACGGCGCCGCCGGCATGAGCGGGAACTCGAGGAAGCTGACAGCCATCGCGAGCGCCACGAACAGCGCATACATGGCGATGCGTTTGGTGGACCAGCGGCCTTGGTCGCCGGCTCCGGTCGTGTGCGCGTCGTCTGGGCGGCGGCTGCGAGGGGTGGATGAGGATATGGTGGACTTGCCCATAGGGGGTTCTCCTGTTTCTTCCATCCGGACTATGACCGTTGGCTCTGGATTCCGACCAGATCCACCGCTGCACGCGGGTTGCGGGCTCCGCCTTGGTCCGCCCTTGGGGCGTATGGCGCTACCGCCAGTAAGGAATTGCACCTTCCCTGAAACTTGGCAGCACCATCTATACGCCATCCACACGATAATCGGACGGTTTGATGGCGGCCGTCTGTGGAAAACGACATCAAACCGGGAGTATCATGGAGTGTGTTACACGGCAGTACGAGTGGGAACAATCGTTTCCAGAGAAATGCGTCCATTATGTGAACACTCGCACTGGGGTGCAATATTTAACCATTGAACTAATATATGATGGGAATGACGGCTTGAAGACGTGCCGTTGTGACGCGCACATACCATAGGAGAGGTTGCGATGATTGAGACCGCACAGGCATTCGGCGTAGACATCGGGGGATCCGGCATCAAGGCTGCCCCGGTCAATCTGGAGAAGGGCGAGTTTGCACAGCCGCGCCTGAAGATCCTCACCCCGGAGCATTCCACCCCCAAGGCCGTGGGCGACATTGTGCGCCAGCAGCTCGAGCATTTCGAGGTGCCCGAGGACGCGCCGGTCGGCATCGCGTTCCCCGCGCCGATCCACCCGGGCAAGAAGCTCGACTTCATGGCCAACCTCGACCAGTCGTGGATCGGCGTGGACGTGACCGAGGTCTTCTCCGAGGCGTGCGGGCGCCCGGTGACCGTGGTGAACGACGCCGACGCCGCGGGCCTCGCCGAACAGCAGTTCGGCGCGGCCAAGGGTCAGGAGGGCCTTGTCATCGCCACCACGCTCGGCACCGGCATCGGCACCGCGCTCATCTACGACGGCGTGCTAATCCCGAACACTGAACTCGGCCACATCCAGCTGCCGAAGGGCAAGGGCGACGCCGAGAAGTACGCGGCCTCGTCGGTGCGTGAGAAGCTCGACATGGGCTACAAGAAATGGGCCAAGCGCCTGACCAAGTACTACAGCCTCATGGAGCTCTACTTCAGCCCGGAGCTGTTCGTGGTCGGCGGCGGTGTGAGCCGTGTGTCCGAGAAGTTCCTGCCGTACGTCGACATCAAGACCCCGATGGTGGCGGCCACGCTGCACAACGAGGCGGGCATCATCGGCGCCGCCTACTACGCGAGCGTGCAGCAGCACGACTGATCGCGGCCGGTCGGGCCTGGGCGTATCCAAGCCAAGCGAAGGGGCGTTGCGTGCATTGGCATGCAACGCCCCTTCGCCATGCCTGGCGTACAATCACACCCATGCGTTTTTCCCACCGAGTCGACATCAGCGAACCCAATCCGATCGCCCTCGCGGAGCGTGCGATGCGCGCGCGTGGCGCCACGCCCATCGCGCTCAATGATTCGAACCCCACCCACCATGGGTTGGCGCCCCACCTGCTGCCCGAACCGTATGCGGCGGAACCGCGCGGCCAGTGGTATGCGCGCGAGGCGCTCGCCGCGTATCTGGGCGGCGGCGCGGGCGCGGACGACCTCTATCTGCTCAGCTCGACGTCGCAGGCCTACGCGTGGCTCATGAAACTGCTGTGCGACGCGGGGGACGCCGTGCTCGCGCCGAAGCCCGGCTATCCGCTCATCGAATCGATCGCGCGCCTCGAATGCGTGGAACCGCGGTTCTACCAGCTGCGGTTCGACGGATCGTGGACGATCGACACCGCGCAGATCGAGCAGTTGCTGCGTGACGACACCGGGCACCGCATCCGCGCGCTCATTGTGATCAACCCGAACAACCCCACCGGCTCGTACGTCAAACCAGGCGAACGCGAACAGCTCGTCGCCCTGTGCCGTGCGTACGACGTGGCGATCATCGCCGACGAGGTCTTCTTCGACTACGCCCTCGAACCGTTCGAAGGCAACCGCAGGTTCGCCGGTGAAAGCGGCGTGCTGACCTTCGCGCTCGACGGCTTCTCCAAGACCCTGGCCGCGCCGCACGCCAAAGTCGGGTGGATCCGCGTCTCCGGCCCTGATGACGATGTGCGCGAGGCGACGCGCCGGCTCGACGTGATCGCCGACGACTTCCTGCCGATGAGCGAACTCGTGGCACGCGCCGTGCCGCCGATGCTCGCCGCGGCGCCCGATCAGCTGCAGCGGGTGCGCGCACGCACGCAGGGCAATCTGCGCCACCTGCATGAACTCCTGCGCGCTGACGCGCTTGGCGTGGTCGATGTGCTGCGCGCCGAAGGCGGCTGGAACGTGCTGCTGCGGTTCCCGAGCGTGATCGATGAGAACGAGCTCGTGCTGTCGTTGATCGAGTGTGCCGGCGCGAGTGGTCAGCCCGGGTATTTCTTCGATATGCCGGCGAACGGCTACCTCGCGCTTTCGCTGCTCGCCGAACCGGAGCGGTTCGCGTCGAATGTGCGGCTTGTGCTCGACGCAGTGTCGCGTGCGCTCGATGTGAGCGACTGATATTTGCTGCGGATGAGCTGCGTGTAGAACGAGGCGGCACGTTGCGGTTCGCCGTCGAACACGAGATGCGTCTCGTCCATGACGATCGTACGGGTGATGCCATACGACTCGTGGGTGATCAACCCCACGTCGTGCGTCGAGAAGATGACCGGTGTGCCGCAGCTGAGCAGTCGGCGCGCCACATGCGCGGAACTGATCTCATCCAGACCCCGCGTGGGCTCGTCGGCCACGAGGATGGCGGGGGATGTGGCGCTCGCCACAGCCCCCGCGAGCAGGTGCAGGCGTTCGCCGTCCAGTTCCTCGTACGGCACATGCCTGACCTCAAGCAGGTCAAAGCGTTCGAGCAGTGCGCCCACGCGTGCGATGCGCTCGTCGAGCGACACACCATGGCGTTTGAGGTATTCGAGCAGCGCGGCCTCCACACTCGATGCGCGCCGGAAATGCGATTCGACATGCGCAAGGTCCACGATCCCCACGGCCGCCTCGATCCTGCGGCGGCCCGCATGGTGCGTGGGTTCGCAGTCTGTGCCGTCCAGATTGAAGGCGATCGATCCGCCTGTGGGAATGGCCGCGGCGCCCAACAGCCTGACGAGGGTGCTTTTGCCGGCGCCGTTGAGTCCGATGATGGCCACGTTGCCTTCACCGGGGGCGAATGTGCAGCTCGTGGGGGCCAGTCCCACGGTGCCGTCCGCGTAATGGTATGACGCATCGGTGAGCGTGATGCCCACATGGCTGGGCGTGTGGGGCGGATCGCGATGCAGCAGGGTCGAAAGAAAGTTCATAAGTGCCCATTGTAGGCATGCCTACGGCAGCAGCGTGAACCACGAGCGCACCGCATGGTAGAGCCCCGGCTCGTTGACCACAAGCATGTCGTCGCGCCCCACCACGAAGCACGACAGCACCCACACCGCGATGGCATAGGCCACCACGATCGCCACGATCGCGCGCACCCACCGACTGCCTTGCATGGCGCGTGCCGCCACGGGCAGCGCGCACAACATGAACAGCCACCCGAAATCGGCCATGTAGCGCCATCCGAACCCACCCACAATGGAGTCGAACACCAGCAGCACAACAGCCAAGGCGAGCATCGTGACCAACGTGGGCCACAATGTTCCCAGGCGCCGCCGCAGGAACGGTACCGCGAACGCGAGCGCGGCGAGCGGCATGAGCACGCACAGTCCGCCGATGGACGGTTCGGTGAACGACCATGCGGGCAACGGGGTGGGGGATATCTCGAGGAACGGGAACGTGCCGGTCGGGCGCAACGGCAGGAACAGATAGTACAAGATGGTGCCCGGCACATTGCACCATGGCGTGCTGAAGCTCGTCATGTCGGTCACGGTGATCTGGTAGGCGTTGCCGAAATCGAACGGCGAACCGAACCGCAACTGGTTGTATGCCAGGACCGGGGCCGCCACCACGGCGGCCGGTACGAGCATCCACATGCACCAAGCCCCCAATCCATGCCAGTCACGGGCATGGAACCATACGCACAGATGACGCCAGAACAACGGCAACGCCAGCACCGCGGTGAGTGCGAATGTGGGCCGGCACCCGAGTGTGGCGGCGATGCATGCGGCGCCCGCGGCCACGTGAGGCCACGAGAGCGTGCCGTCGCCGCGTTCGGCGCCCAGCCACAGCCACAACCCCCATGCCACCAGCAACAGCGAGGCCGCGAATGGAATCGAATAGAAATTGGTGCGGAACCACAGGTACGGCGCGGTGGCGCCAATCAGATACGCCACACAGGCAAGCACCACAGTGGCGAGCGGTACGGCGCCGACGATGCGCTTGAGCACGCGGATCACCAACAGGCACGAACACACCGCCATGCCGAACATGAGCAGCAGTTCGGCGCAGCGTGCGGGCAGCATCACGCCGCCGGGCACGAACCACGACGAGACCACACGGAACGGCGCGAACAGCAGCAGCGACGGCAGCACACCGAAATACGAGTACCAGTGGCCGTCGCGGAACGCGTAATCCCAGTAGACCGGCGAGACCCCCTCGTCGAACAGATGGTCGCGTTGGGCCACGTCGTACGGGTTGGCTGCCTGCGTCAACTCCTGCGGCACCGGCAGATCGAGCCACAGCCGGCCATGCAACAGCGCATCGGCGACATGCCCATACTGGTCGAAGTCGTAGGTGTAGCCGCCGTCGGTATGGAACCGCAACGGTGCGGCAAACCGGATGCCCCACACCACATGCCAGACCGTATACAACGCCAGGGGAGCGAGCGCAAGCGCGAACAGCCACCGCTGCCGCTTGCTCGCCGTGTCCAGCCGGGTGCGCCACAGCCATGAGCCGGGCAGGAACGCGATCACCACAAGCGCCATGGCCATCATCGTACCCACGCGGACCCAATCGAAATCGAATGGCACACGCACATTGGCGCGCACGTTCTCGATCGGCACGAGTGCGCCACGGGTCTCTTCGATCCAGATCGTGGTGGTGCCCGTCGCGTTGTCGCGGATGTACAGCGACCGCGGGGCGTACGGGCTCACCGATTGCTCGGCCCCGCTCACGCCATGCGCCTCGAGGCGCAGGTGCACGGTCGTGACGACGTCATCGGACCACGGTCCGGCGAGCGTCGCGTCGATCCTCCGCATAGGCGTCGGATCCACGCGCCAATACGCCGACGAGCCGTCCGACTGCGTACGCAGCCACGCCGTGGTCGGGTCGGTCACCTTGAGCATTCCCTCAGCGGTGCGCTGCAGTCCAGGGCCGAGCTCGTTGCGCACGGAGACGGAATCGCCGCTCGCGCCGATCGACAGCACGTAGGGCAGGTTGAACCACGCGCATTCCACGAACACGACGAGGAAAACGGCGATGAGTACGCGGCGCGTCAGGCGGAGCAGACGCGCGCGGCGGGGCAGCGGTGAAGTCACGTGCATTATTCTATCGGCACCATCGGCATGGAGCGCGTTGTACATTAGAGAGCATGGTTCACACGTCTGATCGCTCCCCGCACACCCCACACGCGCACCCCCGCGGCGTCACCCCGGCGGCGCTGCTCACGGCGGCGCGGCAGTGGCTTGCGCACGGTTGGGCCGGGTCGGGCGTGGGGAAGCCGGTTGTGCTCGCCCCGTGGACGCGCCGCCACGCGTTCACCGGATTCCCGGACGTGCCCGGGCCGATCCGCCCCGGCTGGGTGCAGCTGCCCGGCGCGCGCGTCTTCGCCATCGGATTCTTCCTGCCATCGCGCCGGTTCATGCAGATCGCGCTCGCCGACGACCGCGGGCGCGTCTATGCGACCGATGAGCCGAACCCGGACCTGCACGGGCGCGAACCGGAGTTCTTCCTGTTCAAGGAAGGCGAATGGACGATTCCCGACGGCCCGCGCGTGGGGCACGCCGCCGCAACGGGCGGGCGCACGATCCATGTGGCCCACGGCGGCGTGGTGTGCGCCGAAGCGAACGGTGCCAACCGGTGGCTCGCCTCGTGGATCGAGGCAGGCCGCCGGTACACGCTCGAACAATTGCGCGTGACCCTGCCCGACGAACTGCGTGTGGGGCTCGAATACCGCGACGCGGTGACGGTCGCGTTCTTCGCGGCCTATCTGCTGCCCAGGATGCGCGGACTGCTGCTCAGCTTCGGGTCGGGCAACATCTTCCGCAGGCTCGAACAGCAGGCGCCGTTGAGCGCGATCCGCGACAGCGCGCGCGACGCCGCCGAAGCGCGCGCCCACGGCCTGCGCACATCCGGGCTCGAGGACCACGCCGTCATGCTCATGCGCGAAATCGGCGCATTGGGCGACCTGCCCGCCTTGCAACCGGACCACGGCGCCGAGCCGATGCACCTGATCACCTCCGAGCTCTCCGGCAACTACTTCCTGACATGGGACACATCGCTGCCATTCGACGCGGCCCTCACCTCGATGCGCATCGAAGGCAACCTCAACCGCTTCGCCCAAGTCAGCTCGTGGCTTGAAACCAACGCGAGCCACGGCATCGAACCCACCGAAGACACCGTCTCGCAAGCCCAGGCCGCCCTCATCGACCAGGCCCTGCTGACCAACCCGGCGCTCATCGCGTTCCCGCGCACCGAACCGATCGATGTGCTGCACGGACCGGCGTTCGGCGAAGTCAACCGGCTCGTCTCCATCGCCGCGGACACGGCGCAGCGCATCGCGCAGGCCAACCCGGCGCCGCAGGCGGACCAGCCGCACGGCGAATGGGTGTTGCGCCAGACCCTCGCCTCACTGCTGCGCCGCCTGCGCCTGCCCTACCGGTTCGACACCGACTTCCGCGACGACCTCGAAGCCGGCAGGCTGGCCATCGCCTTCACCGCGGCCGGCCCTGCGCTCATGCCGGCGAGCGAATACATCGCGGCCACCCACGACTGGATCGACCTCGATGACGCCGCACGGGCGCAGCTCAGCGCACGCTACAACCTGCGCGTGGGATTGATGATGGCGGCGCTCGCGTTCGGGGCGAGCCCGCACATCCATGAAGTGAGCGTCATCATCGACTCGATCGGGCTCGAAGAGGCGATCAAGGAACAGGACAGCGCGATCAAGGCGATGATGAGCGACGCGCTGAGCACTTTTGAACAATGGCACGACCGCCCGCTCGACTTCGCCGGCGGCAAGGCGAACCCCAAAGACGGCGACCAGCACGGCAACCCGATGGCGATCGGCACCGCGAACGGCCCCGAACCACAGGGCGCGCAGGCCGACGACGAATTCGAACAGCTGATGCGCGGCGGTGGCATCGACGAAGTGACGTTCGCGTTCGACGAGCGCGACGGCCAGGACGGTGCACAGGGCGACCATGCCGCCGGCACCGCGATCGACGAGCAGTTCGAACGGCTGCGCACCGGCCCGGCCCTCACCACGCTGGCCACCGTCACCTTCACGCGCGAGGCATTCCTGCGCCGGCTGCGCGACGACGGGCTGGAGCATCCGGACGAGACCTTCGCGATGTTCCATGCGGCCATGACGATCGACGCCGAACACGGGTTGGCGCCGACGCCCACCGACCTGACGATCCATGACGCACAGTTCGAACCGCGCAACGCCCAGACGGCGCCCGAATCGCAGGACCATGCGCTCACGCCGGCCGAGGCGCGCGCCATGGGCGTCACCGACACCTTCGGGCTGGCGATCCAACGTGACGACCTGCTCGCATATGCGGTCGCGCGCTTCCACGAACTCGCCGCCGACGACGCGATGCCGTCGGTGGACAAGGCGCAGCAGGCAATGCGGCTCGTCGACCGCATAGGCGACCCGGAACTGACCGATGCGGCGCCTCAAGTCACCGCTGCACTGATCGACGGGCGCGACACACCCGACCCGGCGTTCGAAGCCTCCGCCCGGCTCGACGACGCACGCGTCAAGGCGCGTGACATGCTGTTCTCCGGGCAGGTGGACCAGGCCATCGAGCACATCGAATCCGTGGTGGCGGCGCTCGACGAACAGTTCGCTGCGGGCGACGGCGTGCCGCGCTACTTCAACTCGTATGCCGACCGCGTGATCTACAACCACCTGTTCGCGATCCGGGACGAACGCACGGTGCTCATTCCGGACAACCTCTTCTACGCGCATATGGAACTCGCCGATGCGCTCGCGCAGATCAAGGGGGCCAAGGAGGCGCTGCCGCACTTGAACCGGCTCGTGGCGTACGCGCCGTCATACGCGCTTTCACACCTCAAGCTCGCCGTGCAGCTCGCCCGCGAGGAGGATTGGGATTCGGTGCGCGCCGCGTGCCTGAACGCGTTGCGTGTCTCGATCGACCGCGCGGACGCGGGCTACGCATACTACCGTCTTGCCCAGGCCGCATGGATGCGCGACGAGTTCGCCGTGGCCGTGGCCGCATACATGATGAGCGATGCGGTCGCGCCCAACCAAGTGCCCTCGCTCGGCGAGGAGCTCGGCGAAGTGCGTGGGCGCGCCACATCGCAGAACATTCCCATCCCCAACGGCATGGCGCAGGCGCAACGCACGCTCGCCGAACACGACATTCCCGTATGGCCGGGCACCGAGGTCGCGCCGATCATGCTGCGCGCGGCGCGGGTGGGGGTGGACCAAGGCATGTTCGTGCCCGCACGCACGCTCGCGGTGGCGGCGGCGCGCATGGGCGAACAGGGCATTGACGCGGTGCAGCTGCAGTTCCTGCGCTCGCTCAATGCATAATGGGAGTGGCCGGACCACGGCGCACACAGACGAAAGGTGAAGACATGAGCGAGCGCGACCATGCCGTTGACGCACGCGCGGGCATCGGCTCCGACGCGTGGATCGACGCGCTGCGGTACAACGACAACGACGCGATGGACCTTGACGACCTCGACGTGCAACGGCTGACCGCCGAGCAGGCGGCACGCCTGTGGGCGCGGCTCGCCGCATGGGTCGAGACCGACCAGATGGCCTATTACGTGGACGACGCCCCCGTGTCGTCCGACGCGGCGTACGACGCGCGCCTGCGCTGCCTGCAGCGGCTGGAATCCGCGTTCCCACAGCTCGACACGCCACAGTCGCCGACGCACCGTGTGGGCGGTACGTTCTCGAACGAATTCGCGTCGGTGCGGCACCCGTCGCGCATGATGAGCCTCGACGACGTGTTCTCATACGACGAGCTGCGCGCATGGTACAACAGCGTGCTGCGCGATCTGGATTGGCCGGAGGGCAAGCCGCTGCCGATGACATGCGAGATCAAGATCGACGGCTTGGCGCTCAACCTCATCTACCGCAACGGCGTGCTCGTGCAGGGCCTGACGCGCGGCGACGGTGTGACGGGCGAGGATATCACGATGAACGTGCGCACGTTCCAGTCGATTCCCGCCACGCTGCACGGACCGGAAGGCGACATTCCCGAACTCGTGGAGATCCGTGGCGAGGTGTTCATGCGCTGGGACGACTTCAGGGCGCTCAACGCGCGCAACGAGGACGAAGGCAAACCGCCGTTCGCCAACCCGCGCAACGCGGCCGCCGGATCGTTGCGCCAGAAGGACCCGCGCATCACCGCGAGCCGGCACCTGAGCTTCTACGCGCACGGCATCGGCGAATTGCAGTGGGGCGAAGGCAGGCCGGTGGACGTGGCCGATGAGGTGCACGACCAATCGGAGGCGTATGCGCTCTATGAACGGTGGGGCATCCCCGTCTCGCCGCATACGCGCGAGGTGACGAACTTCGACGAGATCATTGAGATGATCGAGTATTACGAGCAGCACCGCTACGACATCGAGCACGCCCTCGACGGCATTGTGGTGAAGGTGGACGACCTGGCGTTGCAGCGTCGTCTGGGCGCCACGTCGCGCGCGCCACGGTGGGCGATCGCCTACAAGTACCCGCCGGAGGAGGTGAACACCGAACTGCTCAACATCATCGTGCAGGTGGGCCGCACCGGCCGTGTGACGCCCGTGGCGATCCTCAAACCGGTGTATGTGGCCGGTTCGACCGTCTCGCGCACCACATTGCACAACGCCTACGAGGTCAAGCGCAAGGGCATCCTCATCGGCGACACGGTGGTGGTGCGCAAGGCCGGCGATGTGATCCCGGAGCTCGTGGGGCCGGTGACGGCGCGGCGCAAAGGGCGCGAAGGCGAACTGCGCGAGTTCGTGATGCCCACGCATTGCCCGTCGTGTGGCACACTGCTGCGCCCGATGAAGGAGGGTGACAAGGATCTGCGTTGCCCGAACGCCGAATCCTGTCCGGCGCAGCTCACCGAACGCATCATCAACCTCGCTTCACGCAAGGCGTTCGACATCGAGCATCTGGGGGAGGCGAGCGCGGTGGCGCTCACGAACCCGGAAGAGAACCGGCCGGATTCCGTCGAGGCATATGCCCCCGGCATCCGCGAACTCGTCGTGGCGCCCGGCGACGAGCCTGAGCCGTATGTGGCGCCCGAAGGGCTGGGGCTGCCTGCACCGCAGCAGCCGGTGCTGTCGAGCGAAGCGAGTGTGTTCGCACTGACGGCGCACGACCTCAAAGACGTGCAGGTGTGGCGTGAGGCGCCGATCATCGAAGTGCGCGAGCAGGTGGACGAGGCGGGCAAGACGCATAGGACGCGCCGGCGCATCGGCGGGTCGGGCCTGTGGCATCAGGTGCCGGCGTTCTGGACGAACCCGGTCAAACAAGGCAAGGACAAGCCGGTGCCGAGCGACGCCGTGGTCGTGGGCGTGCAGGAGCGCAATGGACGCGCCATCTATGTGGGGCCGTCGGAGAACACGCGCAAGATGCTCGCCGAAATCGACAAGGCGAAGCACACCGACCTCGACCGTGTGCTCGTGGCGTTGTCGATCCGCCGGCTGGGGCCGCCCACGGCGCGCCTGATCGCCCAACGGTTCGGCACGCTCGACGCCGTGGCGCACGCGAGCGTCGAGGACCTCACGCAGATCAGCGGCATCGGCGTCGAGATCGCCGAATCAGTCGTCGATTGGTTTATCAAGGCGCGCGAACCCGGCGACTTCCGCGGCCGTGTGCTCGAGGCATGGCGGCAGGCGGGTGTGCGCATGGAAGTCGAGCACAGCGACCTGCCGCAGACGCTCGCCGGCACCACGGTCGTGGTGACCGGGTCATTGGAAGGGTATTCGCGTGATTCCGCCAAAGAGGCGATTGTGGAGCGCGGAGGCAAGGCGTCGGGCACGGTGAGCGGCAAGACCGACTGGGTCGTCGTGGGCGCCAATCCGGGGTCCAAGGCCGCGAAGGCGGAGGCGCTCGGCGTGCCGATGATCGACGAACGCCAGTTCGGCGAACTGCTGGAGACCGGCACGGTGCAAGGCGTGGCCAAAGACTGAGCGCGGGCAGTCGTACTGCCGGCCGACTGTGGTGTGGAACAATGTGGATAGCGGCGTGTCGCCCACTTATCCACATTATTCGCTCCAACGATTGCCCACCTGCGCGTGGTGTGCCAAGCTGCTCACGGGGCGCCACCCGGCGTGCCCGGCCCGCAGTGGAAAGGAACACCATGCCCAGCGCATTCGCCACACACCCACCCATCCTGTTCAACACCCACGGTTTTCTGCGTGATGTGCGCGCAGTGCAATGCCGGTTCGAGACGCTTGTCAGCGAACACCACCACAGGCCGTTCACCCTGACCGACGATCTTGACTACACCGACGCCGAGCTGACGCCGCTCGCCGAACGCCTGTTCGGTGGCACGGCATGGCCCGACACGCTGCACTTGGCGATTGTGACCGGCGAACCGGCGATCGTGGAGCAATGCCGCGGATTCCTCGACGCCATCGTCGGCGAGACCGAGGACCGTGGTTGGCAATGCTGGCTCATGCGCATCGTCGTCGACGGCATCATGGCCATGTGCGCGAACCGTACACTCGACGGCCTACCAATGGCGTTGCGCGTACGCCGCAGGAAGGCGTTGCGCAAAACGCTGCGTTCGCGCCGTCCCTACCGGTCGGACGACGGGCGCAAATGCTACGAGGACCATATGGCATACGCTCGGCAGAACCAATGGCTGTGCGCCACGACACTGCTGCGCTGGGGCACGCCGGGGCAGACGACGGTGCGCGCCGCCCGCCAGTTCATGATGTGCCACGAGAGCGCGCTGATGCTCATCGACGACGGCGAATGCTTCACGCACGGCGAGACCGTGCGCATCGGTGGTGATGACGCATGCCCCGGCACGGCGGCACCAGGCACATCGCCGATCGACGACTACCTGCAGCGTCTGCGCAGCCAGGCCGACGCCGCATACCGCGCGTCGACGCGCCGCCAGCAGATCGCGCAGGAACTCCACACCAGCCGTGGCATGCAACCGTCCGACTCCGATGTACGGTACGTGTACGACGCCGAACGGCTCATCGACGCCTACCAGCGCCTGCAGTACGACGATATGCCCACCCACACGGAGCTCCTGACGCAGGTGCTGCTGTACGACGAGCCGACGGGCATGGACCTGTGGGAGAACCCGGTGTATCTGTTCGACATGGCCTGTTCGCTGCTCGGTTGCACGGAGGGCTTCCGTACAGCACGGTTCTTCGAAACGCACTGCCAAAGCCAACACGCCGTCAGCCTCGACCTGTTGGAAGACCATGTGCGCGTGGTGCGCGACGAAGGATTGGCCCAGCTGCCATTGCGGATCGTCGGCGAGACGCAGGAACTGTACTCCCAAGTGGACGAGGTGAGCCCCTCGTACCGCACGTCATTGCACCACTACCACCGGCGCAACCGCGCCGACGCGTTCTCCATCATCCTCGACCGGCTCCCGGCCCGCAATCCCGCGCGCGTGCGCGACATCGCCCTGTGCTTCGCGGATGAACGGTACGACGACTATGCGCGCATGGTCGAACCGTTCGTGGCGGCAGCCTGATCACGGCGCATGAGCGTGCGCGCCAGGTCGGCGAAGGTGCGGCCGAACGCGTCGTCACGCAGCGAACCATCGGCGTTGAGCACGGCGGGGCGGCCGCCCTCGCCGGTCTCGCGCACCTCCGGGTCGAGCGGCAATTGCGCCAGCAGCGGCACATCGTAGCCGAGCGCGCGGGTCAACTGCGCACTCACGCGCTCGCCGCCGCCCGCGCCGAACAATGCGAGGCGCTCGCCGGCGTGGTCGAAGTAGCTCATATTCTCGATCACCCCACGCACATGCATCGGCACCTGCAGGGCGACGAGCCCGGACCGCACGGCGATGTCGGAAGCGGACGGCTGCGGGGTCGTGACGACGACGAGTTCGGCGTTCGGCAGCGCCTGCGCCACCGAGATCGCCATATCGCCGGTGCCGGGGGCCAGGTCGAGGATCAGCACGTCCGGCTCGCCCCACCATACGTCGGCGAGGAACTGTTCGAGCGAGCGCTGCAGGCGGGGGCCTCGCCACAGGATCGCGCGGTCGGAGCCGGCGAACATGCCGATCGACATGAGCTTGACACCCCACGCGGTGACCGGCATGAGCATGCCGTTGAGATTCGTCGGCTGGCTGTGTGTGCCAAACAGGCGGGGCAGCGAGAAGCCGTAGATGTCGGCGTCGATCGCGGCCGTGTCGTAGCCGAGCGCGGCGAAGGTGGCCGCGAGGTTCGCCGAGATCGACGATTTGCCGACGCCGCCCTTGCCGGATGCGATCGCGAAGACGCGGGTCTTCGTATCTGGTTTGTTGAACGGGTTCTCACGGCGGGCCGCCTTCAGACCGTTCACCAGCGACTTGAGTTTCTCCTCATCCATCGCGCCGACGACAAGGTGTGCGTTCAATTCTGCATCGGGATAACTGTGCACTGCATCTTCGATTTGTTGACTGATCTGCTCCGATAACGGGCAACCGGGAACGGTGAGTTCGACGTCGATGTTGACGTCGTAGCGATTGTCTCCTACCTCATGTACGTCGATGCCGGCAATCATGCCCAGATCGGTGATGGAGCGCCCTAGCTCGGGGTCGATCACATGACTGAGTCTATCCCTCACCATTGTGGCGATACGCTCGATGCGGTTCTGATTAGTCATGCCTTCCTCCTGCTGTAATGCTGAACTGCAGAAACTACCGCACCCAATATATTGCATGTGCGTATGACGCGCTAGAACCTGTGAATTCATGGGTATGGCCTCTCATCGAAGCCTTTGGCCTACAGGTATGTCATGAATTGCGGCTACATTCAGCACAGACACGGGGGCTTGGTATAACAGGCTGAGATGGGGCGAACGCTCCGACCGCATGAACGTATACCGGGTAATGCCGGCGCACGGATGTCTTGGGAACCCGTGTCTTTCCATGAATAGAAAGGCACAACAAATGAACGGCAAACGATGGAGAGTCGTTGATATCACCGTGGCTTCGGTCATCGGTGTGACATCGGGACTCGTTTTCTGGCTCTGGGATTTCATCTGTGATCCCCTCTGTGAGATGGTCGGCGCCCTGACGCCGGGATTCAATGGGCTTCTCAATGGTTTCTGGTTGTTTGCGGGTCCCCTGGCCGCGGTCATCGTACGAAAGCCGGGAGCGGCTTTGTACGGTGAGATGTTGGCGTCGCTAGTGGAGCTCACCCTTGGCAACTCCTCGGGTATACGAGGTTTTGCATTGGGTTTCTTTCAAGGGCTCGGTGCCGAACTCGCTTTTGCCATCTTCGCCTATAAGTTGTGGAATGTCATGACCGCAATGCTGTCTGGAGCCCTTGCCGGTGTGGGATGCGGTGTGTTCCACTGGGTCATCAATCCCGGTTGGGGGTGTTACGGTCATTGACATACGTGGGCACATCTATCGCAGGCGGTGCTGTATGCGGGCTGGTGTGCTGGCTGCTTGACAGGGCCATTGCGCGGACCGGGGTGCTGAGCCAGTTCGCATATATGCGGGTCGAACGAGATTAATGCAATATGCCCTCTTCCATTTCCATTGGCTCGGCATGGCCGTCCAGAGGATGAACGTATATGGAAGGGTGTGCGCAATGGATGAGCTGCGCCTCAAAAGTCGGATGCTGTTTATCATGATGGCGTCCTAGACCATCAGGGTCATATTCCGGTACTCGACCGGGGTATGACCCTGATCTGCACCACCCATATCTGTTGCTTCCTTGCTGAGTCCAGCGCTACCGACAAGGTAATCGGTAGGAAACTTAGGGAATGCCTTCGAGAAAGTAGTCAAGGCAAAGCCCTTGCGGTTAATTCCTCTCCATTTTGACATAAATTGGGCTTTGTGGATTTAAGCATTGAATGAGAATCTGGCAGTCTGGAATACACGCCTATAGTATGGGAGCGTTGGATTAAGATTTTATGTAGAGGTTATGCTATGAAGAAAGCAGTTTTATATATTCATGGAAAAGATGGAAATCATTTGGAGGCCGAACGGTACAAGAAAAATTGTTTGGGCTTTGATTTGATTGGTGTAGAGTACGATGACTATCTTCCGTGGATTGTGCAAAAGAAATTTAAATCTGTTTATGAAACAGTTTTCGAAAGATACGACAGTGTTTATTTGATTGCTAATAGTATAGGTGCTTATCTTGCAATGTACGCATTGCAAGATTTTGATATTGCAAAGGCTTTGTTTATATCACCTGTGCTTGACATGGAACGTCTTATACTTGACATGATGAGTTGGGCAAATGTATCGGAGGGGGATTTGCGCGAGAAGGGAGAGATTCCTACGGAGTTCGGGGAAACATTATCGTGGAAATATTTATGTTTCGCTAGGGAAAATCATATAACATGGAATGTTTATACAGAAATTTTATATGCAGAGAACGATAATCTTGTGTCGCGCCAAACGATAAATCAGTTTATTGGCGCACATAATGCAAATCTAACAGTAATGGAAAATGGGGAGCATTGGTTCCATACAGACGAACAGCTTGCGTTTTTAGATAGTTGGATGGAAAAAGCAATACGATAACTTTCGGTTCATCAAGAAATAAGGAAGTGGCGGAGAATGGAACAGGCACGCCGGACGATGAAACGATACGTGCCACCGGCATTGAAAAACTGGTGAAGGGGGCTGACAAGTGAGTTCGTTGAAGATCCGTTGTTCTCTATGTTTCACATCATGTGGTTGAGCGAGATGCCATTTGCGGAACGGCTTCCCTATACACAGAAGTTGATCGGATACATCGATCAGAATGTTGCGACGGAAGAAGGCTTTTCCTGTCTGGGCGGACTGAAGGAGATTATTCCTTGCTATAACGCGATGCTTCTTGAAGCATATGGTCGATTGTCTTTGACGGAGAGCAGGCAAGCACAGGCGGCTCCGCGTTGGATCAAGCAGTACAGGCTCTGGGGCCGGGGGTAGTGGCATCCCCGGTCGCAGTAGATGACCGGACGCTCGCCGCCGTGTCGTAGCCGAGGGCTGCGAAGATGGGCGCGAGATGCGTCGAGATGGAAGACTCTCCCGCACCGCCCTGCCGGAGGCGACCGCAAAAATGCGGGTCCTAATGCCGGGCTTGTCGAACGGGTTCTCTCGGCGCGCGGCCTTGAGGTCGCTGACGAGCGCGTGCAGTTTCGCGTCGGCCATCGTGCCGACGTTGATATGAGGCGTGAGCCTCGCGTACGGGTAGCTCGCCACCGCCTGCTCGATCTGCGCGGCGATCTGCTCGGACAAGGGGCATCCCGGCACCGTCAGCTCGACGTCGACGACGACGTCATGGGCACCGCCGGTCAGGTCGTATGCATCGCTACGGGCGGCATCGCTGGGGTCGTCGCCAGTAAGCGTGGCGGAGACGCTGCCGATAACGGCGGAGGAAGGGGCGTCGGATGTTGGAATGATGGTGACGTTGGCGATCATTCCCAGTTGCGTCACGGAACGACCCAATCCGGGGTCTATGACGTGATCCAGACGTTCCAGCATGGCGTGCTCAATGATCGTCGTCTCCTGTATTGCAAGCGTGTTGGACGCGCCAGAGGCGAACGGAACGGAAACGGGCGGCGTGGTCCGGGAAGGATGGACCGCACCGCCCGCAGGATCGGATGTGAAAGAGGTCATGTTGGCCGGATGCCGCCCGTAAGCGCGGTATGCGTATGCGTCGGCGGCTACGGGCGGTCCGGCCGGGAAACGGACGTCATTGGCGTCCGGATGCGAAATGGTCGAGCGCGCCGGTTTTCATTAGCATCCGGTAGAGCACCCAGCTCAGACCGCCTGCGATGAGCGCGCCGGAGACCACCGACGTGGCCAGATAGACGCTTGCGCGCAGCACGCCCCAGCCGGGATTCGTGATCCAGTAGTAGATGCCGCAGCCGAGTCCCGCCAATGCTCCTGAAAGCATCGTGCTCGCCAGATTCCACACCCGGTAGGCGAGCAGTGCGAAGCCGAGCTCGGCGCCGACCCCCTGCATGATGCCGACGACAAGCGAACCGCCGGCGCCCCATTGGTTGCCCAGCAGCAGTTCGAGCATCGCCGCGACGGTTTCCGCATACAACGCCGCGCCGGGTTTGCGAATGATGATGGCCGCAAGCGGGCCTGCGAACAACCAGAACGCGTTGAGGATGCCCTCGAATCCGGGGGTGACGGCGCCGAACAGCGTCAGCGGCGCGGTGCAGATGAAATCCCACATCCAGAAGACAAGCCCGGAGGCGGCAGCGATGGCGGTGGCGGTCACCAGATCGACGACGCGCCATCGGCGCGATGTGTACGGGATGCGGGCGGCATCGATTTCAGTATTGGTCATGGAAGTGCCTTTCCTTGTCATATGCATATATATGGTGGAAGGCACGGGGAAAGAGACGTCCGTGCGCCGGCATTATCCGATTCACGTTCATGCGGTCGAAGCTCGCGCTTCCTCTCAGCCTGCTTGGCAAGCCCCCGTGTCCGCATCCAGTAAAGCAGAGACCATGCACTTTCGTCGTTCGAACGGATTACAGGGCGTCGGCGGCGCGGAAGATCGACGGAAGAAAGATATCCCAATGAGAAGGGCGCTACCCGTAACGAAAGCGCCGCCCGTACAGGGCATACTGGCCGCAGGGAGAGTGAGGATTCCTCTTACGGGCAGTCGAGAGAGGGGATGGCGGCACTCAGGGCGATGATGATGAAAAACGGGCGGCACCGGAAGGGTGCCGCCCGTTGTGGCTCATCGGATCCGGGAAGGATCAGATATGGAAGTAGAGCTCGTACTCGAGCGGCGTCGGCTGCAGGCGGGCCTGGTCGATCTCACCGCGCTTGAGGTCGATCCACGTCTCGATCAGGTCGTCGGTGAACACGTCGCCGGCGGTCAGGAAGTCGTGGTCCTCCTCGAGGGCGTCCATCGCCTCGGCGAGCGAGCTCGGCACCTGCTTGATGCCGGCATGCTCCTCCGGAGGAAGCTCATAGAGATCCTTGTCGACCGGCTCCGGCGGCTCGATGTGGTTGAGGATGCCGTCGAGGCCCGCCATGAGCTGTGCGGAGAACGCCAGGAACGGGTTGCACGACGGATCGGGGGCGCGGAACTCGATGCGCTTGGCGGCCGGCGAGGTGCCCGCGAGCGGGATGCGGATCGCAGCGGAACGGTTGCGGGCCGAGTAGACGAGGTTGACCGGCGCTTCGAAGCCCGGGACCAGACGGTGGTACGAGTTGAGCGACGGGTTGGTGAACGCGAGCACGGCGGAGGAGTGCTTGATCAGGCCGCCGATGTACCAGCGGGCCAGATCGGACAGGCCACCGTAGTTCTTCTCGTCGTAGAACAGCGGCTTGCCGTCCTTCCACAGCGACTGGTGGCAGTGCATGCCGGTGCCGTTGTCGCCGGCGAGCGGCTTGGGCATGAACGTCGCGGCCTTGCCGGCGAGCGCGGCGGTCTCGTGGATCACGTACTTGTACTTCATCAGGTCGTCGCCGGCGTGCTGCAGCGAGTTGAAGCGGTAGTTGATCTCCTGCTGGCCTGCACCGCCGACCTCGTGGTGGGCACGTTCGAGGATCAGGCCGACCTTCTGCAGGTTGGCGACCATGTCGTCGCGCAGGTCCTGCGTGTGGTCCATTGGCGGGACCGGGAAGTATCCGCGCTTGACGCGGTTCTTGAAGCCGATGTTCGGGGTGCCGTCGGCCTCGACGTCCAGACCGGAGTTCCACGGGGCCTCGATCGAATCGATCTCGTAGAAGGAGCCGCGCATGTCGTTGCCGAAGCGCACCTTGTCGAAGATGAAGAACTCGGCTTCGGGGGCGAACGACGCGGTGTCGGCGATGCCGGTGGACTTGAGGTAGGATTCGGCCTTGGCCGCCACCTGGCGCGGATCGCGCGAATACGGCTCATCGGTCAGCGGGTCGACGATGGAGAATGCCACGTCGAGCGTCTTGTGCTTGCGGAACGGGTCCACGAACGCCGTTTCGATATCCGGGACGAGCTTCATGTCGGATTCGTTGATCGCCTGGAAGCCCTCGATGGAGGAGCCGTCGAACGGCATGCCCTCGTCGAACGCATCCTTGAGGAACTCGCTGGCAGGGACCGTGAAGTGCTGCTGAACACCAATCAGATCAGTGAAGCGAACGGAGACATATTCGATGCCTTCCTTGTTGATGAGGGCCTCGGCGTCTGCCTTGGTTTCGAGTGTGGTCACGGGACCGCTCCTTTCGTAAGTTGGTTACGAGTACTCAGCATAGGGCCGCGAGTTTCGCCCACTCGAAGGTTGGGTTACGAATATGTTTCGTCTGTCTGGATATGATCGCGTGAATGCCGCAAAACCTTGGTATTGCAAGTTTTCTTCAGTATTGGACAGCCGGTTTGGATGGCTTACGGGCCCATTGCGCAATATGGACGAGGTCCCGATCCGGTGGGGGGATCGGGACCTCGTGGACGTTTGGTGTGCGCCTGTCAGCGGCCACGCATGGCACGGCGGCTGACCTTCTGCGTGCGCATCGGGTCCATGCCCTTGGGGATGCCCATGCCGTTCTTGCGCTGCAGGGTGTGCAGACGCTCGTTGAGCGTGGTCAGCTGGTCCTTGCTCATCATGAACCGTGTGCGCGGGCGCAGTTTGCGCATGAGCGCGTTCTTGTGCGTGCCAGGGAGGTACGTGCGCTTCTTGATGATGGTCTGGCGCAGGTCCTTGAGGCGTACCTGCTTGGGTCCGGTGCCGACGCAGATGCGGTAGACCGGGATGTCCGAGCCTGCGGTCACGCCTTTGATCTGCTTTTCGAGGCGGTCCATGGCGCGCATGACGCGGCCGTACTCGCCTTCGCCGACCAGATAGATGCCTTGGTAGCCAGTTCCACGCCACACGGCGTCCTTGGAACGGGGGTCGACCCACACCGGTTCCTGCGGGAAATCGAATCCGGCGCGCTTCATGTTGCCGAGCACGCTGATCGCGGCGCCCGGATGGCCCTCGAGCTGCTTGAACCCCACCGCGTCGGCGCGGCGTGTGAGCACGATCGTGAACAGCAGCAGGCCGATCATGAGCGCGAGGATGATGGATGTGATCCATGCGAACCAACCCCAATGGAACACAAGACCCAGCACCACGCACAGGATGACCGGCGCGATGAACGCGCCGCCGCACAGCCACGGCAACGCCTTGTCTTCTTTGTAGGTGAACGCGAAGATCTGCTTCAACTGGCTGAACATGCCGCGCTTCTTCTGCGCCGGCTGTGCTTCCTTCGATGCCATGGGCTGCCTCTCTATGTGCTCTACTGTGATGTCACGACGAACATACTGTATCAGTTGACGTGCCCGCCGCACGGCACGGCGGTGCGGTTCAGCGCATATGCAACGGGCGGCCGTCCGCCTTGAGCAGCGTCTCGCCGATCATCTCACTGAACGTGGGGTGCGGGTGGATCGCATTGGCGGCCTCGTGCAGCGGGATGTGGTTCGCCACGATCTGCTGCGCCTCGGCGATCAGGTCGCTCGCGTCCGGCGCCACCACATGCACGCCGAGCACGATCTGCGTGCCGTCGCCGTCGCGCAATGCACCGGTGACGATGGAGAACGAGCCGCCCATGCCGCTCATGACCATGCGCGCGTTCGCCATGACCGGGAATATCGTCTCATGCACGTTGGCGTACCGCTCGTCCGCCTGCGCCTCACGCAACGTCAGGCCGACAGTCGCGAATTCCGGCGTGGAGAAGATCACGCTCGGCACCGTGTGCTCGTCGACCGGCTGCGGGTCGAGGCCGCCGATCGATTCCGCAATCACCAATCCTTGGGCGAAGGCGCGGTGCGCGAGCAGTTGCCCGCGCGTCACATCGCCCACCGCCCACACATGGTCGAGATTGGTGCGCCCATACGCGTCGGTGGGGATCATGCCGTCGTCGTCCACCTGCAGCCCGCTGCTCGCGAACCACGGCGCCTGCGTGTTCGGCGTGCGGCCGATCGCGACGAGCGTGAGCTCGGAGGCGAACGTCTGCTCGCCGCCGTCGGCCGTGGTGTAGTGCACGACCGCGCCCAGGTTCTCGCCGGTGTCCACATGCGTGACCTGCGCGTTGGCGACAATCGTGATGCCGAGCCGCTTGAGTTCGCGGTTCAGTGCGAGCGCGGCGCGGCGGTCGCTGTGTGAGAGGACGTTGCCGTGGCGGATGAACAGCGTGACGTCGCAGCCCGCCGACCGCCACATCGACGCGAATTCGAGCGCGACGGCCCCTGAGCCGATGATCGCGGCGCTGTGTGGGAACGTGTTGAGTTCAAGCGCGTGCGTCGAATCGATGACCGCGGCGCTGAACGGCGTGCCGGGCAGCGGGCGGGGCGAGGAACCGGTGGCGATCACGACGTCGGTGGCCTGGATCTCCAAGTGCTCGTCGACGTCTTCGAAACCGCCGTCCTCCGCATACCGCCGCACATGCGCGTTGCCGTCCGAGGGTGCGACATGCACCGTGTGGTCCGCGTCGAGCGATGCCTCGCCTTGGTACACGGTGATGCCGCGGAACGCGACCAGGCCGCGCAGGCCCTGCGTCATCGTCGAGACGGTGTGTTCACGGTAGTCGCGCAACTGGCCGAAGTCGATCTCGTCAAGCGAGGCCACAATGCCCATCTGCCTGCCATGCCGCATCGTGTCCAAGGTGCGCGTGGCGGTGATGAGCGCCTTCGAGGGGATGCAGCCGCGGTTGAGGCATGTGCCGCCGAGCGTGGCGTCACGCTCGACCATGACGACGCGCTTGCCCAGTTGCGCCGCCCGCAATGCGGTGGCGTACCCGCCGGGACCCGCGCCGATGATCGCGATATCGAACTGTTGTGCCATCGTGCTCCTTTGTGGGATCGACCCGGACCCGAAAAACGGCCGGCTGCCCCCGATTGTAGTCGTAGTACAGGGTTCAAGAAAGGGCGGTCCGATCGCACACGATCGGACCGCCCTGAAGCGAATGGGTGCACAGGCTTTACTTCGGCCAGTGCCCGCGCTTCTTGTAGCGCGGCTTGGGAAGACGCCAGCGGCGCAGCTGGATCGCGCGGCTCCACGCATAGGAGCCGGTGCGCATGCCCTTGGCCACGGACTGTTCGCCGTACTTGGCGATCAGGAGCTTCTTGAGCTTGCGCCACATCACCACCACGTCGATGACGATCGCGAACAGGTACACGTACAGGACCGTCATCAGGATCAGTGTGATGACCGGGTCGGGGTAGACGGCGGTGAGGATCACCGACGCGATCAGGATGACGAGGGCGACGGGGATGAAGAACTCGCCGATGTTGAACCGCGCGTCGATGTAATCGCGCGTGTAGACGCGCCACGGCAGGCGCTCGGCCTTGGGCATGTGCTGCAGGTCGCCGGTGCGCATGGCCTCGTATTCGATGTTCTCGCGCTCGCGAATGCGGGCCTTGGCGCGCTTGCGCTGCTCCTTGCTGTCTTTGGGCACGAGCGGGCGGAGTTTCTGCGCCTGGGCCTCTTTGCGCTTGGGGGTGGGGCGGCCTTTGCCCGTCTGTTCGCTCTGCGCTTCAACCTTCTGTTCGGAAGCGGAATCCTTGTCTTGCTTCAACACTGCCATGGTTCGCAAGCGTACGGGAATCCGTAGACGCGCCCCAAGTCATTACAATGTCTCACGGACACAGATTCGAGACCCTTATGACTATACGAAGGAAGCAAGCATGATCCTGACCGCCAAAGAGATACGCAACCGTGTGGATGACGATTGGAACGGCATCCTCGACGTGGTGAAGCGCCGCATCGCGCTCAAGGCCATTTCCTCGCAAGGCATCGCCGGCGAGCACATGCGTCGCTCCGCCGAATATGTGGCTTCGCTGCTGCAGGAGGCGGGTGTGGATGCGCGGGTCGCGCAGGCGACGGGCGCCGATGGCCAACCGGGCGCATGGGAGGTCATCGGTTCGCTCACCGTGGACCCCGAGGCGCCGACCGTGCTGTTGTATGCGCACCATGACGTGCAGCCGGTGCCCGACGCGGGCGAATGGGACACGGACCCCTTCACCGGCACGCAGGTGGGTGACCGCCTGTACGGCCGCGGGGCATGCGACGACGCCGGTGGCATCGCCATCCACTACGGCGCGCTCAAAGCGCTGGGCGACGATCTGGGTGTGAACATCAAGGTGTTCATCGAAGGCGAGGAGGAGATGGGCAGCCCCAGCTTCATCCCGTTCATCCAGGAGCATCGTGACGAGTTCGCGGCCGACGTGATCATCGTGGCCGATTCGGGCAACTGGGCCCCGGACGTGCCGTCGCTCACCACGAGCCTGCGCGGCAACGCCACATGCGATGTGCACGTGAAGGTGCTGGACCATCCGGTGCATTCGGGCCAGTACGGAGGCCCGGTGCTGGACGCCAACACACTTGCCGCAATGCTCATCGCCTCCATGTACAACAAGCATGGCGAACTCGCCATCCCCGGTCTGGAAGGCGGCGAACCCATCGGCGGCCTGGACCGCGATATCGAGGAAGTGGACATGCGCGCCGACAGCGGTGTGGTCGATTCCTACCAGCTCGCCGGCACCGGCTCGCTCGCCTCGCGCCTGTGGACCAAGCCGAGCGCCACGGTCATCGGCTTCGACGCGCACCCCGTGGACGGGTCGTTCAATGTGATCAGCCCCGAAACGCGGTTCCGCATCAGCCTGCGCGTGGCTCCCACCCAGGAGCCGCACGCCGCGATGCAGGCAATGGTGACGTTCCTTGAATCACATGCGCCCTTCGGTGCCGAAGTCCATGTTGCGCCGCTCGACGAGGGCATGGGCTGGGCCATGGACCCGCAGTGCGAGGCCACCCGCGATGCCGAGGAGGCGTTGCGTGAGGCCTTTGGCGTCGATCCGGTGAACAAGGGCGAAGGCGGCTCCATCCCGTTCATCCCTGAATTGCAGCGCATCTTCCCCCATGCGCAAGTGCTCGTGACGGGCCCCGAAGACCCCCAGTCCAACGCGCACAGCCCCAACGAATCTGTGAGTGTTCCCGGTCTGCGCAACGACGTGGTGGCGGAGGCGCTGCTGCTCGACAAACTCAGCAACCGCTAAGATGGGATGATGCATCCAATGACCATGTGAATAACAGGAGGACATGCATCATGGGCATCTCATCATTCATTGCGACCATCGCATTTGTGGCGACCACCGCCGTCGCGCCGGCCGCGCCGGCCGACATGCGTTCGATGGAACTGGGGGAGGGCAGGAATCCGTCCACGATGGAATATTGCCCTCCCTGGGCCCATGCGCTCGGGCTGTGCTGACCGTTACCCGAACCAGCCAGGAGTAAGGGCCTCCTTCCAGTCAACGGGCTGGCCCCTTACCATGACGGCATGTTTGTTTTTAGGTAATACATCATGAAGCAAAAACTCATCGACATCCTCGGCCACATCCGGCATCCCTATCTTTTCCTGGTCATTGCGATGTTCTCGTGCATGCTGCAATTCGATATATGGAACTTCGGCAAAGCCAACGGCGCCGCGATCATCACCGCCCTCGTCATCGTGCAGGCCCTGGCGGTCACATGCTACTGGTTCCCTGTCCAGGCCGCGCTCGCCATCCTCGTGTTCAATGGCATAGGCGAATACGCCATTGCCGGGTATGGGTTGTTCACGTCGTATATGATGCTCATGGCGTTGCTCATCCTGAGCTATAAACTGGGCAACCGCGGCGCCATCGCCGTGTATGTGGCCGTGATCTGCTACACCATCCTCGAAGGTGTGCTGCGCCCTGAGTTCATGCCTGCGCAAACGGTGACGTCATTCTGCGCTGCTTACACGCTCATCGTCGTTCTCGGACGCTTCTTCCGGTGGAACAGCGAACGCAACCGCAAGTACCGCCAACTGCTGCGCGCACAATCCGAACTGCGCATCCTGCGCCGCGACCAGATGCTCGCCGCGCACATCCACGACACCTTGTCTCAGAAACTCTCCGCCATCTCGATGATTGCCCAGTTCCAACACACTGCTGATGGCGAGGATGCGGATGTCTGGCGGCGGATCGTGGAATACAGCAGCGCCGCCCAGCTGGACATGCGCACACTGATCCGCCAATTGCACGACAGCGGCGAAAGCGAGGAACTTCAGTTCGATGCGTTCACGCGGGACCTGCGTGCGGAAATCGACGAAGACGAACAATACCTGCGCGACAACGGCTTCCAAGGGCATACCGATGTGCGCATCGATGAACACGCGGCCACAACGCGCGTCCTCCAGACCTCGTCGGTCGCCTTGATGGTGGTGCATGAGATCTATACGAACATCTTCAAACACGCCGATCCCGCGCAGCCATATGCGGTGTCCATCGGCATCAGTGCAGACGGCATCCGCATGGATGCGCGCAACACCATCGCCGCCGAGGGCCAAGTGGTGGACTACGGCGGCAGTGGGTTGCAGTCCCTCACCACCGTGGTCCGTGAACTCGGTGGCACACTGGTTGGGTCAGCGGATGGGGTCCAATGGCATACACGGGCGTTCATTCCTTTGCAGGAGGCTGAATAGGCCGCCCTGTCAGCCTAGTGGTTTCCATATCTCCAACCGGGGTTGGAGAAGTGTTGGTGCGGTTGTGGCCATGCAGGTGAGCGTGTCACTGTCGTTGATGTCGAAGCTGAACCGGTCGAATGCGTGTTCGCTCGTATCATTCATATACAGGTCGGACTCCTTCCGGTATTGGTCCATCGTGTAGTTCTGTGGCACCAGGTTCTTGCGGTGCAGGCAATCGACCAAAGCTACCTCAGGATCGCCATAGAACTCAGGATTGCCGAGCCGTGTCCGGTATGCCAAATCGATGGCAGCAACCCGTGATGTTCGGCATTCACCGATGTCGTCATTCAGTTTGCGGTCTTGCTCTTCCGTTAGACCCTCAGACGATACGTATGGCGGTGCGAAGTAAATGCCGTTGGTGAGATTCTGCGGTGGTTTGGTGTACCCCTTATCTACCAAGCACTGCCTATAGGACTCCCATGCTGCACTGTAGGAAGCATACGAAATCTCCCCATCGTGTTGCAGCGCAGCCCGTAGGACTTCTTTCTGTGACTCATCGTATTGGTCATCATCAAGCAACGAATCGATAAGGTCGGTCATTCCGCTTGCAAATTTTCCGGTATCAACTCCTGTCATGGCATTGTTGGATTCGGCTTCGCTCTTCGAGCAGGACGACAGGCTGGCAACACAAGCGATGATTGTGACTACTGACAATATCTTGTGAATGCTTCTCATGATACCCCTCAAATGGTGACTTCTCCGTCGAGTACAGTCCAAATATTTTATTATAGCCGTTTCGGGGAAAGCTCGTGGCAAACCGTGCGGTGTTGTCGGCAAAAGACTACATGGCATTATTCGCCCCGTCTGTCGCGCCATGCGATGATCGCCTCGACCTTTGTGCGCACACCCAGTTTCGCGTAGATGCGCTGCGCATAGGTTTTGATGGTGGACTCGGAGGTGTTGAGCCGTCTGGCGATCCACGAGGTTGTTTTGCCCAGATCGATCCACGTCATGACTTCTTCTTCGCGCGGAGACAGCATGACCATGCGAAGAGGGGCCACCTGCTGTTCCTCGCTGAGACGGCGGTGGGCCTCGGCAGCGCTTTCCGTGGAGAAACGCCCGTCGGCGGGTATCCGGCATTCGCAGAGAGCCATGACGGCTTGGCAGATGGCCTGCGGCCTGTCCTTGGGCAGCAGGCATTGCGCCCCACCGTCCAGCATTGCGTCATGGAAGCGGGCAAGGATGAACGAAGTCACTCCCACGAGTATGATCTCGGCATCGTTGGCGCGGATGCGCCGGCAGACCTCACTTCCGGTCATGCCTTCCAAGGAGGCGTCAATGATGAGCGCGTCCGGCTTGGTGGCGGGTGCCGAGCAGAGGGACACCGCCCTGTTCCCGTCGGTCTCTTTCCAGATCACCTCGCTCTGCGGCAGATAGGTACGGACCACATACTGCAAGGCCTCCAAGGCAAGGGCGTCGTTGTCCACGATCCCGATTCTGATGTGTTTTCCCGGATAGCGCATTATTCCCCCTTCTGAACATGTCCCATCATACTAATGGAGACGGTGCATGCAGCGGCACATCAATGCGGAGCATCAGAGTCGCCTTCGCTGTTGGTCTGAAAATAACCGCCATACGACTTAATAAGGCTTAATAAGGCGCACAAGTGACTATATCTGCTGTCATCCAAAGACGACAACAACACCCGTGGTGCGGAAAATCCCGTGAGGCTCTCTATGCTTTGGGAGGTGTTGGACATACACATAACGCGCATGCCGGTTGCGCTCGCAGGAAGTGTGCGCGAGACTGGATATGCACTGTGGCATACCGCGAGGCAGGGGAGGGGTCATGACGAGGAAGCAGCAACACAATGGCAAGCGCAGAGCCGCACCCGCGTTGACTTGGGTGTTGCTTGCGGCGGCCACCGCCGCCGCGCTTACGGTGGGGGCGTGCGCATTGTGGTTGCCGGACCGCGCGCCGTCGGTGCTTGGCGCCCCAAGCATGGTGGAATCGGCGCCGGCCAGTGTGCAGGAATACTCCGGCACACAACAGGTGAACGTGGTGCCCACGGTCTCCGGCAACCGCGACCTGCTGGGCAACGCCAGCGGCACCGTGACCGAGAACTGGACGGTGGGAGAGCTGCGTTCCGGTACACGCGCCTACCAGGTCAACGATAGGACCGTTGTCGCCCTGCACACCGCAACACCCTTGTACCGCGACCTCAAGGTGGGTGACAAGGGCGAGGATGTCCGCTCGTTGAACGACGAGCTTGGCCGGCTGGGCTACGACAGTGTGCCGCAATCCGCGGAATACAACTGGAACACCGGCAACGGCTGGCGCCAGCTCATGGTGGACTCAGGCAATTCGGACGGCGTTGCGCCAGAGGACATGGACATGCGTCTGTCAGACACCATGTGGATTCCCGAGGATGTGGTGAACGTGCGGGACTGGACGGCAGCCCAGGGCAGCGCCGTGCAGGCGGGCGCCCCGTTGGGTACGGTGCCGGGCGGCTTGGTGAAGCTCGCGATCCGCAACGGATCGCCTTCCGACAAGGAGCGCACACTGACGGTGTTCGGTGTTGCGGCACCACTGCCCGCAGGCTCCACGGAGATCACCGATGCCGGCCTGCTCGCACAGATCGCCGCCACGGAAGGCTACCAAGGCAAGACACCGGAAGAACGGGCGGCAGGCATGGACGCCCAGCTCACGCTGAACCAGACCATCCAAACGCTGCGGGTACCCGCCGGCGCCGTGTTCGGTACCGATGGGGCCTCGGCTTGCATCGCCACGGGCACGACGCAAGCGCCCGAGACGGTACCGGTGCGCATCATCACAAGCGAATTGGGCGCATCGCTTGTACAGCCCGAACACATGGATGCCAACGACGTGCATGATGTGCTGATCGGCCCCACGCTGGCCACCTTGCGGTGCGGGTGAGCGGCATGCGGTTGGTAGTGCATGACCTGGCCCACCGGTTCCCCGGAACCGATCTGCTGTTCGAACATCTTGACATGACCGTTGAGCCGGGAATGACCGTGGCGATCTGTGGCCCGTCCGGTTGCGGGAAGTCCACGCTGCTGTCGATTCTCGCCGGTTGGGAAAAGCCGTATGCGGGCAGTGTGGAACGCGAGGGCATCGCCCGGACCGGCTGGGTGTTCCAGAATCCGGTGGGTGTGGCGCAACGAAGCGCATTGGACCATGTGGTGTTCCCGCTGCTTGCCAAGGGATTCAGCCGTGAGGAAGCGGAACCGCAGGCCTTGGAGGCGATGGGGCTGTTCGATCTGGACCATGCGGCCGACCGGCGGTTCAGCGAGCTGTCTGGCGGCGAGGCGCAACGGCTCATGTTGGCGCGCGCCGTGTGCTCACGGCCCGACATGCTGCTCGTGGACGAGCCCACGGCACAACTGGACACACGGACCGCGCATTCGGTGAGCCATGTGCTCGGCAATCTTGCGAACCAAGGCATGATCGTGCTGGTGGCCACGCATGATCCCGATACCAGGGACGCCTGCGACCATGTGGTCGATCTTGCACAGTACGCACCCGAGGCGTGAACAGGGGGAAGGCCATGAGACTCAAGTCGATACTCTCTGAGGCGATGCGCAATGTGGGCAGTGGCACTGCGCACGCCATAGCACTGTTCCTCGCCGTGCTGCTCGGTGGCGTGCTGCTGGGCGGTTACGAAGCCTATACGGTCGTGGCCATGGAACATGAGGCCATGACGCGCGTGGAGGCCATGGCCGACGTGGACACAGTGGTCGGCGGCACGGTGGACGGCAACGCATGCGACCGGCTCGCCCATGTGCCAGACGCCCCCGTCGCGCAATCGGGCGCCATGCGCACCGGTGAGGAGGTCACGCCGTTGTCCACACCGAACAACGCCCTGCAATCATTCGAGGTCACGCAGGGCATGCTGGCGCTCATCGCGTCGAATGGCGCCGTCGCCTCACCAATTGACACGTCGGGGATCTGGGTGTCGACCGACGTGGCGCATGACTTCGGGCTCACGGTCGGCTCCATATTGGCCACGGACCATGGCAACGCCACCGTGGCGGGCGTCTACCCCTGGCCCAACGACGGCCGGGACACACGGTTCGCCTACGCGTTCCTTGTGCCACGCGCCGCCTCCTTGGGCGACTACAACGAATGCTGGATACGCCAATGGCCGCGTTCGGAACCGACGAGCAACCTCTTGTACGCCACGCTGCGTGTGGGCAATGGGCAGAACCAGGCCGGTGTGGTCGCGCTCAACAAGGGTTTCGACGCGCACTACGACCCGTATGCCACGTACATGGCGCGCACCACCCGTTTGATCCCGTTCCTCGCGGCGTTTCTGGGCCTTGCCATCGGTGTGATCGCCGTGCGCATGCGCAGACTCGAATACGCCGCCGCGCTGCATTCAGGGGAGTCAAAACCGGCGCAATTGCTCGGCATATGCGTGGAGACGCTCGTATGGGCTGGATTGGCCACGGCGGGCTCATGCGCGCTCATCGCCGCCTACGGTGTGCGCATGGCCGTCGGGGACACCGCGTTGGTCATCGCGACCGCATGCCGTGCCCCAGTGGCGTTGCTGTGCGCCGTGGTGCTTACGGCGCTCGCCAGTGGCCTGGCTGTGCGGCAGTCGCAATTGTTCCGCCTTTTCAAAGGCCGGTGAGCCGGACATGTGGCCCGGGTTGTGAGGCCGGTCCCCGGCCTGCCTTAGACTCGGAACTCGACACGGGGGCTGATGCGCGCGGCGCATCGGCTGAGAGAGGCCAAGCCTCGACCGATTGAACGTGAATCCGGACAATGCCGGCGCACGGACGTCGAATTTCCCGTGCCTTATCGCCATGGGCGCCACACCGGCGTCCATATGGACAGGAAAGAGAAAGGCACTCATTATGTCTGCTTCGGTTGTGGAAGCAAAACCCGTTTTGAAATGGCGTGTGGTCGACATCGCCGTGGCTTCGGTCATCGGCGTGGCATCCGCCCTCATCTATTGGGCTGTGGCGATCTTCAGCGCCGCCCCTTGGTCCGTGCTCGAGGCCGTGGTGCCCGGGCTCGCGGGCGTCTTCAATGGCCTATGGCTGTTCGCCGGGCCGCTGGCCGCCGTCATCGTGCGCAAACCGGGGGCTGCGCTCTATGCGGAAGTTGTCGCCGGCGTGCTCGAAGCACTCATGGGCAACATGTGGGGTGGGGTCGAAACATTCCTGATCGCGTTCGTGCAGGGCCTGTGCGCTGAAATCGCATTCGCCGTGTTCGCATACCGCAAATGGAACTTGCCGGTCATGATGTTCTCCGGTGCGCTCAGTGGCTTGGGATGCTGGGCGTATTCGTTCTTCACCCACCTGCAGGCCATCGACATCAGCGGCTCCTACGGCATCGTCTATCTGGTCACGACCGTGCTGTCGGGGCTCGTCTTCGCCGGCGTCGCCATGTGGTACCTCTACATCGGCATCGCCAAGACCGGCGCGCTCGACAACTTCGCATCCGGCCGCATGGTGCGCAACCGCACTCGCTGAACCAATCCCGATGCCCCGGCCAAACGCGCCGGGGCATCGGCATATCCACCACCGCAAAGGAACCAGCAGAAACCATGACCACTCCAGCATCTGCACCACAGGCCGCCTCGATACAGTTCCGCGACTGGGGCTACCGGCATGCCTCACGCAACCATTTCGCCGTGCGCAAGCTCAACCTCACGATCAACGCCGGCGAGCGCGTCCTGCTGTTGGGCGCTTCCGGCATCGGCAAATCCACGATCCTCGAAGGTGTGGCCGGTCTGCTCGGCGACGAATCCGCCGCACAGACCGCGGCGCAAGACACCGGCGTGCAGGTCGAAGACGCGGACGGTGGTGTCACCGAAGGCGAGATCCTGGTCGGCGGCGTCGAAACGCATGCCGCGCGCGGCGCCGTGGGACTCGTACTGCAGGACCCGGAGGCGCAGGCCGTCTTCCAGCGCCTCGGCGACAATGTGGCGTTCGGCCCGGAAAACCTCGACGTGCCTCGTGAGCGGATCTGGCCGCGCGTCGACGCCGCGCTCGCCGCGGTCGGCATGGGCGGCCTGCAGCTCGACCGTTCGGTCATGCATCTGAGCGGCGGCCAGATGCAGCGGCTCGCCCTCGCCGGTGCGCTCGCGATGCAGCCGCGTGTGCTGCTGCTCGACGAGCCGACCGCCAATCTCGACCCCGACGGTGTGGCGCAGATCGTCGGCTCCGTGGGCGATGTACTCACGCGAACCGGGGCGACGATGGTGCTCGTCGAGCACCGCGCCGACCGGTGGGTCGACATGATCGACCGCGTCGTCGTGCTCGGTCTGGAAACCGAACACGACGCGCGCCAAGTGGAGCAGCGCGGGTTCGAGGAGGAGATCGACCGCAGCACATTCCGCAACACCGTGGTCGTGGCCGACGGCACGCCCGAAGCAGTGTTCACCGACCCCACACTTGACTTCGCGCAACTCGGCATCTGGGTGCCCGAACGGTTCCGCCGCGCCGAAGACGAGATCACGCGCATCCGTACCGAGGATGAGCCCGCATACGAGCCGGCCGATGGCATAGGCGAACCGGTGCTCACGACCGACGACCTGGCGATTGGGCGGGGCGGCGATGCCATCGCCGAGCATATCGACCTCGCGTTCCGCCCGGGCCAGATCACCGCGCTCGTCGGTGCGAACGGCGCGGGCAAATCCACCCTGTCGCTCACCCTCGCTGGACTCCTCGAACCCATCACCGGCCGCGTCGTCGCCGGAGCGGCGCTCGCCCCCGACGCACAGCACTCGTGGCCGGTCGACTGGACGTCACGCCAGCTCGCCTCGCGGATCTCCTACGTCTTCCAGAACCCCGAGCACCAGTTCGCCTGCTCAAGCGTGCTCGGCGAAGTCATGCTCGGACCCACACGCACCGGCGTGGACGAACAGACGGCCTGCGAGCGCGGCATGGAACTGCTGCGCCGGTTCCACCTCGACCAATACGCGCGGATGAACCCCTACACACTGTCCGGCGGCGAAAAGCGGCGTCTGACCGTGGCCGCCGCGCTCGCCGCCGCACCGCGCGTGCTGATCCTCGACGAGCCGACCTTCGGGCAGGACCGGCGCACATGGATGCAGATCGTGCGCCTCATCCACTCCCTGCGCTCCGACGGTGTCAGCATCATCGTCGTTACGCACGACCGCGAGCTCGTCACCGCGCTTGGCGCGCGCGTCGTCGAACTCGTGCCGCATGACGCACACGGTGAATGGGTTGCGGATCCGCAGTCCGCGCATGAGCCGGACCTGCATGCCGCGCCCGCCGCGCACGCCACCGACATCGCGGTCAGCGCGGTCAACGATCGCGAAGACACGATCAAACCGGCGAGCAGGTCGCCCCTGCTCGCCTCAATCAACCCCGTCTGCCGGTTGTGCGGCGCATTCTTGGCCTCACTGCCACTGCTGTTGAGCCTCGACTGGGTCTCCGCGAGCGTGGCGCTCGGACTCGAGGTGCTCATCCTCATGGCCATTGGCTTCACGCCGTGGCGCATCGTGCGCTCCACGTGGCCGATTTTCATCGGCGCGCCCGGCTCCGCCCTGGCGGTGCTGCTGTACGGCAAATCGGGCGGCAGCACATGGTGGCACTGGGGATGGATCACCGTGACCGACCGGTCCGCCGAGCTGGCGCTCGCCACGGCGTTGCGCATCCTCGCGATCGGCATTCCCGCGATCATCGCCGTGCTCGGCATCGACGCGACCGATCTGGCGGACGGGTTCAGCCAGCTGCTGCACCTGCCCGACCGGTTCGTGTACGGCGGGCTCGCCGGCATGCGCCTGTTCTCCGTGCTGCAGGACGACTGGGCCGCACTCACCGCGTCACGCCGGTCGCGCGGACTGGGCGACGACAACAAATTCAAGTCGTTCTTCCCGCAGGCCTTCGCGCTGCTCGTGCTGTCGATACGCCGTTCCACCACGCTCGCCGTGGCCATGCAGGCGCGCGGGTTCGGCTCCGACGAGCCGCGCAGCCACGCGCGCGTCAGCGTGGTGCGCGCGCGTGACCGCTGGTTCCTCGTGGTCTGCCTGCTCATCCCGGTGGCCGCGCTCACAGCCGCCCTATGCGCAGGCACGTTCTCGTTCCTCGGCAACTGACCTACCGTTGCGCCGGGGCCAGCCGCAGCACCGCGTCGGACATCTCGGCGATCTGCGGGCTGTGCGTCACGATGATCACGCAACGGCCCTGCTGGTGCGCAAGGTCGAGGAAGATGCGCATGATGTCGTCCTGCGTGGCCGGGTCGAGATTGCCGGTCGGCTCGTCGGCGATGATCACCCGCGGGTCGTCGCTCAACGCGCGGGCGATCGCCACGCGCTGCTGTTCGCCGCCCGACAGGTGCAGGATGCGCTCGTCCGCATACCGCTCGGGCAGATGCACCTGCTTGAGCAAGTCGAGCGCGATCTCGCGTTTGGGACGGTCGAACCGTTTGCCCGAGGCGTCCATCGTGAGCATGATGTTCTCCAGCACGGTCAATCTGGGCAGCAGGTTGTAGCTTTGGAGGATCACACCGATGTCGCGGCTGCGGTACCGGTAGCGGTCGATTGACGCCAGATCGCGGTGAGCACACCGATCTCGTATTTGCGTTCGCGGATGTTGAAGACCGTGAGCACGACGAGGACCACCGCGCCGACGTACAGCACGACGACGAGCAGGGTCTTCGCGAATTTCGCCAGGTTGTTCAACGGCACGAGGCTCGCTTCGTATGGTTGGACGTCAGCGGACGAGACGGTGTATGCGTCGGCCGTCCGGACGTCCTTGACGAACCGGTCGTACTGTGCCTTGCCGTCGAAGACATAGGTGTAGCTCAATTGCGCCACCTGCATCTCGCGGGTGTCGCCACGCGCGTCGGTGACCTCGATCGTCTTGCCACTCGTCAGGCCCAGCGCATCGAGTGGGGACACCGAGGTGTAGATCGCGTTCGCGGGGTCGTTTGCGGTGGAGGCCATGGGTCCGCCCATCGGCATCGTGTTCTCGGCGCTGTTGCTGTAGATGCCGACGATGGTGAACGTGTAGGTCGTGGTGTCATCGGTGATGTCGGCGACCTTGAACGTGTCGCCGACCGACAGGTCATTGGCTTCGGCGAGTGTCTTCGAGATGATCACATCGCCATCATCATGCCGCCTTTGCCGCCACCGGCGCCCGGCATGACGCCCGCGCCCTCGTCACCAGCCGCCTGGGGCCGCTCGGCGGACTGGTTCTCGTCCATGGCTGGCTGGCCCTTCTGGCTTGTCACGGTGCCGTTGGAATCCACCGGCTCGACGCCGCCGTCCACGGCGGCGGCCGAAGCCGTCTCGGTGTAATACGATGAGGCGACGCCATACTCCGTTTTGTCGTATTTCTGGTAATCGGCGAGGGTGAGTTGCTTGCTGGCCATCGCCTCGCGCATCGACTGCATGTCCACGCCGCCGGACTGCGTGTCGCGGGCCTTGCCGATCATCGCACTGCGGTCGATCGAGATCTGCACGCTAATCGTGGTGTCATCCAAGGCTGAAGCGCGTGCGCGTTCCGCCGCCTGCACGATTGCGAGCGCCACGGTCGCGACCGCGGTGATGATGGCGACGATGATGATCATCAGCGCGTTGCGGCCTTTGTTGCGCACCACATTGTGCAGTGCGTTCCTGACTATGAACAAGGTTGGTTCCTTTTGCGGATCAATCGATGGGTGGGGTGGGCCTGCGGCCGTCCGGTGCATGGCGCAGTGCAGGGCATATGCCCGGAGCATAATCAGCGTTGGTGTGATTGCGCTTTGACGCCACTGCGATTCGACTCGGTACTTCGTGGCCGCGTGCTGAACGCTCGCTGGGAGTTTTTCTGAAAACAGGTGGTTGATGGGTGAGATGACGGAAGGCCGGCGCTTGCCCCGCGCTGGCGGTAGGGTGGGCATATGCCGATTGATGCAACTGTGATGACCAATGTGAAGGCGGAACGTGTACGACGCGCCGCCGACCTTGCCTCCCGCAAACACCGTGAACGCAGCGGAAGGTTCCTGATCGAAGGCCCCCAGGCGGTGCGCGAGGCACTCACCTGGCAGCCTGGCGTGGTGCGCGATCTCTATGTGGCCGTGGACGGCACCGAACCCGACGCCGGATTCGCCAACCCCACCGTCGCCTCGCTCGCGGGATTGGCCATGGGGGAGGGCATCTACGTGCACAAGGCCACGGCCGATGTGGTGGCGCATATCAGCCGTGACGCGCAAGGCGTGGTGGCCGTGGGCGACCTCGAGGCGTGCCGTACGCAGCTCACCCAGTCGCCGTCCACGCCGCATCCGTTCATCGCGGCGTTCTGGCAGGTGCGCGACCCCGGTAACGCGGGCACCGTCATCCGCAGCGCCGACGCCGCAGGCTGCGATGCCGTGGTCATGGTCGGCTCATGCGTGGACGTGTTCAATCCGAAGGTCATTCGCGCCACGACCGGCTCGCTGTTCCATCTGCCGGTGCTCGCGATGGACGAAGATGGGTTCTTCGCATTCTGCGCCAACCATGCCACCACCGTCATGGCCGCCGACGTCTACGGCACGGAAGGCCGGCCGCCGGAAAGCCTGCCCGACGTGGTGCGCGAAGGCGACGCGCTCGACGGCTCGATCGCCGTGCTGTTCGGCAACGAAGCCCGCGGTCTCGAGCCCGGCCTGCTCGACCGGGCGGACATCATCACCTCGATTCCGATCTACGGCAAGGCCGAATCGCTCAACCTCGGCACAAGCGCCGCGGTGATGCTCATGACCTTGGCTATGTCGAGTCGTATTGAAAGAATGTGAAGTCGGTAAATCGTTGGAATGACGCGTTTTCGCGTCTCCGATGCATGTGACGGAAAGGTATCTCGTGGCACAAGGCACACAATTTGATGCCGATGCGGTGGCCAAAGCGGTTGCCGAAGGCATCGCCGCAATAGCACAGGCCTCCAGCATGGAGGAGCTCAAGGCGATCAAGACGCAATACGCCGGCGCCCAGTCCGCAATGACGATGGCCAGCAAGGCCATCGGCTCGCTCGATAAGGACCAGAAGAAAGAGGCCGGCAAGCTCATGGGCAAGCTGCGCGCCGACTTCGGCCGCGCCTACGGCACGAAGGAAGCCGAGGTGAAGGCCCAAGAGGAAGCCCGCGAACTGGCCGCCGAAACCGTGGACATGACGCTGCCTGTGCGCCGCAATCCGCTCGGCGCGCGCCACCCGCTGCCCAAGCTCATGGAAGACGTCGAGGACTTCTTCGTCGGCATGGGCTGGCAGATCTCCGACGGCCCCGAGGTGGAAACCGAATGGTTCGACTTCGACGCGCTGAACTTCGGCCCCGACCACCCGGCACGTCAGATGCAGGACACGTTCTATGTCAAGGGCAACCAGGCCAAGGACGCAGCCGGGTTCGTGGGCTCCAACATGGTGCTGCGCACGCAGACCTCATCGGACCAGGTCCGCGGGCTCATCGCCCATGGTGTGCCGCTGTACATCGCGTGCCCCGGCCGTGTGTTCCGCACGGACGAGCTCGACGCGACCCACACGCCGGTCTTCCATCAGGTCGAGGCGCTCGCCGTGGACAAGGGCCTGACGATGGCCGATCTCAAGGGTGTGCTCGACAAGCTCGCCGTTGCCATGTTCGGCCCCGAGGCCAAGAGCCGCCTGCGCCCCAGCTACTTCCCGTTCACCGAGCCGAGCGCCGAACTCGACCTGTGGTTCCCCGACAAGAAGGGCGGCCCCGGTTGGATCGAATGGGGCGGCTGCGGCATGGTCAACCCGAATGTGCTGCGTTCCGCCGGCATCGACCCGGATGTGTACACCGGCTTCGCGTTCGGCGTGGGCGTCGAGCGCACGCTGCTGCTGCGCCACGATATCAACGACATGCACGACCTGGTCGAAGGCGACGTGCGATTCAGCGAACAGTTTGTGATGGGGGAGTGATTCGAGATGCCCATGGTAGATATTGATTGGCTGCGCGACCACGTGGAGGTGCCCGAGGGGCTCACGTACGAGCAGCTCGCGAAGGACCTCGTGCGCGTGGGCCTCGAAGAGGAGGAGATCCACCAGTCGCAGGTCACCGGCCCGATCGTGGTGGGCTATGTCGTCGACGCCACGCCCGAACCGCAGAAGAACGGCAAGGTCATCAACTGGTGCCATGTGGACGTGGGCGACCGGTACAACGACGTCGACGATCAGGGCAACAAGGTGCCGCGCGGCATCATCTGCGGCGCGCCGAACATGAAGGCCGGCGAGAAGGTCGTCGTCACCCTGCCCGGCGCCGTGCTGCCCGGCGACTTCCGCATCGAGCCGCGCAAGACCTACGGCCACATCTCCGACGGCATGTGCGCCTCGGAGCGTGAGCTCGGCCTCGGCGACAGCCACGACGGCATCATCCTGCTGCGTGACTACGGCTTCACCCCCGAGGAATACGAGGCGCTCAAGCCCGGCGACGACGCGATGCACCTGCTGCACCTCGACCAGCCGATCCTCGAGATCAATGTGACGCCGGACCGTGGTTATGCGTTCTCCTACCGCGGCATCGCGCGCGAATTCCACAATTCCACAGGCGCCGAGTTCACCGACCCGGTCGGCGAACTCAATGCGCATGTGCCGCAGATCGAAGAACAGGCCGCGGACACGACGCATGACATCGACGTGATCATCGACGACGAGAACCCGATCCACGGTGTCGTCGGCTGCGACCGGTTCTATGCGCGCGCCGTGCATGGCTACGATGCCGCGAGCAAGACGCCGAACTGGATGCGCCGCCGCCTGACGCGCGCCGGCATGCGTTCGCTGACGCTGCCTGTCGACGTGACGAACTACGTCATGCTCGACTTGGGCCAGCCGATGCACGCCTACGACCTCGACAAGATCGAAGGGCCGATTGTCGTGCGCCGTGCGCGCGCTGGCGAAACGCTCACCACGCTCGACGGCAAGGACCACGACCTCGACCCCGAGGACCTGCTCATCACCGATTCGCCCAACGGCGAGCAGGGATCGCGCATCCTCGGCATCGCCGGCGTCATGGGCGGCGAATACGGCGAGGTCACGAGCGAGACGACGAACATCCTGCTCGAAGCCGCGCACTTCGACCCCATCTCCGTGGCACGCTCCTCGCGCCGCCACAAGATCCCCTCGGAAGCCGCACGCCGTTTCGAACGCGGTGTGGACGACCAGATCCAGCCGGCCGCCGCGCAGATGGCGTGCGACCTGCTCGAGGCATACGGGTCGGCGACCGCCTCGCAATCGCCGCGCGACGTGAACAACACCAAGCGCCGCCAGCCGATCGTGTTCAAGGCGAGCGAGGTCAAGCGCATCGCGGGCCTTGATCTGGACCTCAACGACATCAGCGCGATCCTGACCGACATCGGCTGCACCGCCGCTGGTGGCGGCAACGGCGAATTCTCCGTCGTGCCGCCGTCGTGGCGCCCGGACCTGAACGAGCCATGCGACCTGGTCGAAGAGGTCGCGCGCATCTACGGCTACGACAAGATCCCCGTGCATGTGCCGCACGCGCCGGTGGAAGGCCATGTGGGCCTCACCTCCGACCAGCTGCACAAGCGCCAGGTGGCCGACGAGCTCGCCGAGTACGGCATGGTGGAAACACTGAGCTACCCGTTTGTGGGGCCTGCCGACTACAAGGCGTTCATGATCGATCCCGATGCGGTGGAGCCGGTGAGCGTGGCGATCGTCAACCCGCTCGCCGACGACCGTCCGTATCTGCGCCGTCAGATCCTGCTTACGCTGGCACAGACGGTGCAGCGTAACATCCGCCGCGGTCTTGACAACGTGGCCTGCTACGAGCTCGGCCACGTGTATCTCGCCTCACCGGACGCGCCTGCGATCCCGGCGCTGCCCGGCGGCGTGCGCCCCACGCCCGAACAGCTTGCCGCGCTTGACGCCGGCCTGCCTGACCAGCCGCTGCATGTGGCCGGCATGATGACCGGTCTGGCCGAAGACGACGGCTGGCTTGGCGACCGCCGCGCCGTCGACTGGAGCGACGCCGTCGAAGCGGTGCGCCGCATCGCCGCGCGCCTCGGCGCCGATGTGACCTTTGACCAGCCCGCCGCGCAGGATGTGCCCGCGCAATGGCACCCCGGCCGTGGCGCCCATGTGGTGGCCGGCGGCAAGCGCGTCGGCTTCGTCGGAGAGTTGCACCCCAAGGTCGACGACGCGCTCGGCATGCCGCACCACACCGCCGCCTTCGAACTCGACCTGACCGCGCTGTTCGGCACCCTGAGCAACAAGCCGGTGCAGGCCAAGCCGATCTCCACGTTCCCGCCGGTCAAGCAGGACCTCGCGTTCACGGTGCCCGACACGGTGAGTGCGCATGATCTCGGTGAAGCGATCCGTGACGCCGCCGGCGACATGCTCGAGTCCATCGAACTGTTCGACGTGTATACGGGCGACCAGGTGGGCGAAGGCAAGAAGTCGCTCGCGTATGCGGTCACGTTCCGCGCGCCGGACCGCACCCTCACTTCCGAAGACAGCGAGGAGATCCGCCAGCGCATCGTCGACAAGGCATCCGAACTCGGTGCGCAACTGCGCGCCTAGTGCACACCAACCACCAAACGAACAGGACCATGATGAGCCAACCGGACCAGTATCCATCGTCGCAGCCGCAGCAGGCGCCGAACGGGGCCAATGCTGCTCCGGTCGACTCATCCGGCCCTGCAGCCGGCACACAAGGGGCCAACCAGCCGAGCTACGGGCAATATCTGCGCCCGGCGTACGGCGCGATGGACAACCAGTTCCCACAGGATTACGACCCCTACATCTTCGGGCGTCCCGACCCCGAGCCCCAGCCGGCGGAAGCAACGCAAGCGGGGCCGACGCCGGCAGTGCCGCAGCCGAACCAGACGCCCACACAACCGTGGGTCGGGCAGCAGGCGCAGGCGCCGCAAGCACCTGGCGCCACCCAGCAGGGCGGCAAATACCCGCGCTACGTCAACGGCATTGACATGGAGGACCCCAACCAGAACATCTTCTACGGGCGGTGGGACGCCGGCGCGATCATCGCGTTCGTGTTCGCGTTGTTCCTGCCCGTGCCGATCATGCCCGCGATCCTGGGCGCACTGAGCATGCGCCGCACGCGCATCATGCGCATGAAAGGGTATGGGCTCGCCCTGGCCGCGGTCATCATCAACGTGCTCTACACAATCGCGTTCGTGTGGCTCATGATCAACGGCGTCTCGATGGACGACGTGATGAACCAGATGCTCCAGTCGCTCAACTCCTCCACGTCCAGCGGCTCTGGCGACTCCGTGCAGGCGTGAGCGGCGCTCGGCGACACGCACAGACGGCTCCCCAAGAACGTATAGTTATGCATTGTTCTGCATAAAGTGTATACTCGGCAGCTAACCAAGCACAGAGGAGCTGACCATGGGCAAACATACCGTCGCCGTCGCAGGCGCCACCGGCTATGCCGGCGGTGAGATGCTGCGTATTCTGGCTGCGCATCCGGACTTCGAGGTCACCACGGTGGCCGGGCATTCGTCGGTGGGGCAGCCACTGGGCGCCTTCCAGCCGCATATTCCCCAATTGGCCCACCTGATCGTCGAAGACACCACACCCGAGGCATTGAACGGGCACGATGTGATTGTGCTCGCCCTGCCCCATGGCGCATCTGGAGCCCTCGCCGCGCAGCTCGACGACGACGCGGTGATCGTGGACCTGGGCGCCGACCACCGCCTCGAACAGCAGCAGGCGTGGGACGACTATTATGGTGGCGCGTTCTACGAGCATTGGGTGTACGGCATGCCCGAACTCATCCTCGGCAAGGACGCCAATGGCGCATACCGGCGCCAGCGCGAGCGGCTCTTGGGGGCCAAGCGCATCGCCGGTCCCGGTTGCAACGTCACCGCCGTCACCTTGGCCATGCAGCCCGGTATCGCGAACAACCTCGTCGTGCCACACACGATCGTCGCCGACCTGGCCGTCGGGTATTCCGGGGCCGGCAAGAACCTCAAGCGCACCAACCTGCTCGCCTCCGAGGCGCTCAATTCGGCGGTGCCGTATGCGGTGGGCGGCACCCACCGCCACATTCCCGAAATCCTGCAGAACTTCGCCCACGCTGCCGGTCTGGACGCCGCGGCGGCCGGCGAGTTCACCCTCGCGTTCACCCCGATGCTCGTGCCGATGTCGCGTGGCATCCTCGCCTCGGTGAGCGCGAAACTCACCGACGCCGCCATGGACCTGACCGACGAGCAGATCCATGCCATATGGACCGGCGCATACGAGGGCCAAGGGTTCATCAGCGTGCTCGCCCCCGGCGCCATGCCGGCCACGCAGAACGTGCTCGGATCGAACGCCGCGCATGTGCAAGTGGCCGTGGACCGGCGCAGCCGAACCCTGCACGCGTTCGCCGCGATCGACAACCTCAACCGCGGCACGGCCGGCCAGGCGGTCGAATCCCTCAACCTGGCCTTCGGACTCAATGAGGAAAACGGTTTGACGAAGATTGGAGTCGCACCATGAGCGTGACATTCGCGCAAGGATTCTCAGCGGCCGGTGTCGAAGCCGGCATCTCGGCCACACCGGGCAAGAAAGACGTGGCGCTCGTCGTGAACGAGGGGCCGCTCACGGCCGCCGCCGGCGTGTTCACCACCAACCGGTTCTGCGCCGCGCCCGTGCAATGGTCGCGCAAGGCCGTGGCCGACGGTTCGCTCAAGGCCGTCATCCTCAACTCCGGCGGCGCCAACGCATGCACCGGCGAAGCGGGGTATGCGCAATCCGCGGCAACCGCACATGAGGTTGCCGGGCTGCTCGGCACCGAAGACGGCGAAGTGGCCGTATGCTCCACCGGCCTCATCGGCGAACTGCTGCCGCTCGACAAGGTGCTCGACGGCGCCGCGCGCGCCTTCGCCGCGCTCGAGCCGACGATGCCCGCCGGCGAGGACGCCTCGCACGCCATCATGACGACCGACACCAAGCCCAAGACGGTCACGCGCATGGGATCGAATGGGTTCCGTGTGGGCGGCATGGTCAAGGGCTCGGGCATGATCGCCCCGCAGCTCGCCACGATGCTGTGCGTGATCACGACTGACGCCGTGGTGAGCGCAGGCCAGCTCCAGGCGGCGCTGGGCGCGGCGGCCGACACCTCGTTCAACCGCATCGACGTGGACGGCTGCATGTCCACGAACGACACCGTGCTGCTGCTCGCCTCGGGCGCCTCGGGCATCGAACCCGACCCGGACGAGTTCAACGACCTCATCGCGAACTGCTGCGCGAGTCTGGCACGCCAGATCATCGGCGACGGCGAAGGCGCGAGCCACGACATCCGCATCACCGTGGCCGGTGCCACAAGCGAGGACGCCGCGCTGGCGTGCGGGCGCGCGATCGCCGCGTCGAACCTGCTCAAATGCGCGATCAGCGGCAACGACCCCAACTGGGGGCGCATCGTGAGCTCCTTGGGCACCGTGCCGGCGGACGTGGCGCCCTACGACCCCGACGAGGTGACTGTCGACGTCAACGGCGTGCGCATCTGCGACGGCGGCAAGCCGGGCCACGACCGCAGCGAGGTCGACATGACGCCACGCCAGATCGACATCGACGTGGACCTGCATGCGGGCACGGAAGCCGCCACTGTGTGGACCGACGACCTGACCCACGAATATGTGCATATCAACGCGGACTACGAGAGCTGAGGACATGGCAAAAGAACTGAAGGGACCGGGATTCCACCTCGACGTGCACACCGACCTGCGCGCCGACCAGAAGGCGGAGGTGCTCATCGAGGCGCTGCCGTGGCTTGAGGAATTCTATGGCAAGACGATCGTCATCAAATACGGCGGCAACGCGATGGTCGACGACCATCTCAAGGAATGCTTCGCCGAAGACATGGTGTTCCTGCGTCAGGTGGGCCTGCACCCGGTGATCGTGCACGGCGGCGGCCCGCAGATCTCGCACATGCTCAAGGCCTTGGGCATCCACTCCGAGTTCAAGGGCGGCCTGCGCGTCACGACGCCCGAGGCGATGGACGTGGTGCGCATGGTGCTCACCGGCAAGGTCTCCCGCGAGCTCGTCGGCCTGATCAACGCGCACGGGCCCCTCGCCGTTGGTCTGTCGGGTGAGGATGCCGCGCTGTTCTCCGCGATCCAACGCAAGCCGCTCATCGACGGCAAGCCCACCGACATCGGCCTGGTGGGCGACGTCGTCGGCGTCGACGCCTCGGCCGTGATCGATTTGATCAACGCCGGGCGCATCCCCGTCGTCTCGTCGGTCGCCCCGAACGAGGACGACGCCACCGAGGTGCTCAACGTCAACGCCGATTCCGCCGCGGCCGCGCTTGCCACCGCGCTCGGCGCGCACAAGCTCGTCATCCTCACGGATGTGGACGGCCTGTACGCGGACTGGCCCGACCGCAATTCGCTCATCGGCCGCATCGGCGTCGAGGACCTGCGCGACCTGCTGCCCGACCTCGAATCGGGCATGCGCCCCAAGATGGAGGCGTGCATCCGCGCCATCGACGGCGGCGTGCGCCAGGCGCACATCATCGACGGACGCAAACCACACTCCATACTCAACGAGATATTCACCTCGGCGGGCATCGGCACGATGGTCGAACCGGGTGAGGGACTGGAAATGAGGAGCTCATATGGCAACTGAGACACAGCCACTGGGGCAGGACACCGCTTGGCTCGGCAAATACGACGACGTGCACATGCACGTGTTCGGCACGCCGCTGCGCGTGCTCGACCACGGGCAGGGCATGCGCGTGTGGGACGTCGACGGCAACGAATACCTCGACTTCCTCGCGGGAATCGCGGTGAACGCGCTCGGCTACGCACACCCGGACTGGTGCGAGGCCGTCGCGCAACAGGCACAGCGCGCCGCGCACGTGAGCAACTATTTCGCGACCAAGCCGCAGATCGAACTGGCCACCAAGCTCATCGAACTCGCGGGCGCCCCGCAGGGCTCGCACGTCTACTTCGGCAATTCAGGGGCCGAGGCCAACGAGGCCGCGCTCAAGATGGCCAAGCTGTACGGCGCCACCCTGCAGACCGACGATGCGCGCCCCTACCGCATCCTCGCGCTGACCCACGGATTCCACGGGCGCACGATGGGCGCGCTTTCGGCCACCTGGAAGCCGGCGATCCGCACGTCGTTCGAGCCTCTTGTGCCGAATATCGAGTTCGTCGAGGCCAACGACCTCGACGCGATGGGCGCCGCGTTCGCCATCGATGACGGCAAAGGCCCGGTGGCCGCGGTCATCATGGAACTGATTCAGGGCGAGGCGGGCGTGCTGCCACTCGACGCCGGGTACATCCGCGGCGTGCGGGCGCTGTGCGACGAGCACAACGCCCTGATGATCGTCGACGAGGTGCAGACCGGCATGGGCCGCACCGGCGCATGGTTCGCGTTCCAGCGCGATGACCTGGGCGGCATCACCCCCGACATCGTGACCTTTGCCAAGGGCGTGGCCGGCGGATTCCCGATGGGCGGCATGATCTCGTTCGGCGAGGAGCTCTCGGCGTTGTTCTCGCCCGGCACCCATGGTTCGACGTTCGCCGGCAACCCGCTTGGCGCCGCGGCGGCCCTCGCCACCATCGGCGTGATCGAACGCGAAGGGCTTGTGGCGCAGGCGAACGAGCGCGGCGAGCAACTGCGCACGGGCATCATGGCCACCGACAACCCGCTGTTCGCGTCGGTGCGCGGCCGCGGCCTGCTCAATGCGATCGTGCTGACGCGGCCGTGTGCGCATGCCGCCGTGGGATGGGCGCTCGACCACGGTCTGATCATCAACGCGCCGTCGCCGACCGTGCTGCGTCTGGCACCGCCGTTGATCGCGGGCGAACAGGACATCAACGAGGCCATCGGCATCCTCGCCCTCATGCCGAACGATCTGGCGACCGAATAGGCGCGGGAACCGAAAAACCACCCACCATACAGCAAGGAGGCCATTATGGCGCAGCTTCGGCACATGCTTCGCGATGACGACGTCAATCACGAGGAGCAAAAGCAGATTCTGGAACTGGGCATGAAGTTCCGCGAGAACCGTTTTCACCACCGACCTTTCGAGGGGCCGCAGGGCGTGGCCGTGCTCTTCGATAAGCCGAGCACGCGCACGCGCTCGAGCTTCTCGATCGGCGTGGCCGAATTGGGCGGTTACCCGCTCGTCATCGACAAGTCCGGGTCCCAGTTGGGCCGTGGCGAGCCAATCAGCGACACGACCGAAGTGCTCACGCGCATGGCGTATGCAATCGTCTGGCGCACGTTCGAACAGTCGCGCATCGAGGAGATGGCCTCGGTGGCCACAGTGCCGGTAGTCAACGCGCTCACCGACGAATTCCACCCCTGCCAGGTGCTCGCCGACTTCCTGACCCTGGCCCAGTTCAAGGGCGGCGTCGATGCGCTCGAAGGCATGTCGATCGCGTACTTGGGCGATGCGGCGAACAACATGGCGAACTCGTACCTGCTCGCGGGCGCCGTGGCCGGCATGCATGTGGCCGTGGCCGGCCCGAACGGCTACCTGCCCGATGAGGCGATTGTGCAGGACGCCGAGGCGATCGCCGCCACGACCGGCGGCTCGATCCGCGTGACGACCAATCCGCTCGAAGCCGTGGCCGGCGCGGACTGCGTGTTCACTGACACTTGGGTCTCGATGGGCGAGGAATCGCAGTACGCCGTGCGTTCCAAGCCGTTCTGGCCCTATCAGGTCAACGAGGAGCTCATGGGGTATGCCAAGCCCGATGCGCTGTTCCAGCACTGTCTGCCCGCCTACCGCGGCAAGGAGGTGACCGCCGAGGTCATCGACGGCCCGCAGTCGGTCGTGTGGGATGAGGCCGAGAACCGGTTGCACGCGCAGAAGGCGCTGCTCACCTGGCTCATCGGCAAGCAGCGTGGCGACGAAAGCCTGCTGGTCTGATGCCGCAGGACTCCCAGCCGATGCAACGACCGGCGAGCCGCATCGCGCGCCTGAACGCGATCGAGCAGGCGCTCGAGAACAATGTGGTCACGTCGCAGGCGGAGCTCTCCGAAATCCTCAGCAGCCAGGGCATCGAGGTGACCCAAGCCACATTGAGCCGCGATCTCGACGAGATCAACGCCACGAAGACACGCCTGCCAGACGGCGTGCTCGCCTACACCGTCGGCGAGCACGCGCCGGCGGAGGCGGAGGGCCACGAGCCCGACGAGCGTGCCCAGCAGCAGATGTCGAAGGTGCTGTCGGGCATCGTCACCTCGGTGGCCCATGCGCGCAACTTCATCGTGGTGCATACCTCGTCGGGCGCCGCCCAATACGTGGCGAGCGTCATCGACCGCCACGCCGTCTCGGGCATCCTCGGCACGATCGCCGGCGACGACACCGTGCTGGTGATCTGCCAGGACGACCAGTCGGCCCTGCGGCGCAGCGCATGGCTGCTCGATATCGCGTCCAAACGCGGCTGAGCATTCGCATTGTGGGCACATCGTGTCCACAATGCATATTTATACACACTTTTGTATATACTGGCGCGTATCGCACCTGAAGAAAGGCAAGACATGAGCGATAAGAACCGTATTGTGCTCGCGTACTCCGGCGGCCTCGACACCTCCGTCGCCATCCCGTACCTCAAGGACCGCACCGGCAAAGACGTGGTGGCCGTCTCGCTCGACGTCGGCCAGGGCGGCGAAAGCCTCGAGACGATCAAGGAACGCGCGCTCGCGTGCGGCGCCGTCGAAGCGTACATCGTGGACGCACGCGACGAGTTCGCGAACGAATACTGCATGCAGGCCCTCAAGGCGAACGCCATGTACGAAGGCGTGTACCCGCTCGTCTCCGCGATCTCGCGTCCGCTGATCACCAAGCACCTGGTGCGCGCCGCACACCAGTTCGGCGCCGACACGATCGCGCACGGCTGCACCGGCAAGGGCAACGACCAGGTGCGCTTCGAGGTCTCCATCCAGTCGATCGACCCCGAGCTCAAGGCGATCAGCCCGATCCGCGACCTGTCGCTGACGCGCGACGTGGAGATCGCCTACGCCAACGACCACGACCTGCCGATCGTGCAGACCGAGAAGAGCCCGTTCTCCATCGACCAGAACGTGTGGGGCCGCGCCATTGAGACCGGCTTCCTCGAGGACCCGTGGAACGCGCCCACCAAGGACTGCTACTCGTACACCGACGACCCGGACTTCCCGCCGGTCGAAGACGAGGTCGTCATCGAATTCAAGCAGGGCGTGCCGGTCAAGATCGACGGCCGCGACGTGACCCCGCTGCAGGCGATCGAGGAGATGAACCGCCGCGCGGGCGCCCAAGGCATCGGCCGCGTCGACCTCATCGAGGACCGCCTTGTCGGCATCAAGTCCCGCGAACTCTACGAGGCGCCCGGCGCGATCGCGTTGATCACCGCGCACGAAGAGCTCGAGAACATGTGCCTCGAACGCGAACAGCACCGCATCAAGCGCGACATCGACAAGCGCTGGGCCGAGCTCGTCTACGACGCGCAGTGGTTCTCCCCGGCCGTCAAGTCGCTCAACGCGTTCATCAACGACACCCAGCAGTACGTCAACGGCGAGATCCGCATGGTGCTGCACGGCGGCCGCGCAGTCGTGGTGGGACGCCGTTCCGACAGCTCGCTGTACGACTACAACCTCGCCACCTACGATTCGGGCGACACCTTCGACCAGAACGCGTCGAACGGCTTCATCGAGATCTACGGCCTGCCCACCAAGGTGGCCGCGGCGCGCGACGTGAAGTTCGGCAACGGCATCGAAGTTCCGGACAACGACGTAGAGTAGGGCACATCACCAGGCGGTTGCATCCGCTGCACGAACAGACGGGCGGCGCGCCCGCGGCACGAGCCGCGCGCGGCCGCCCTTTTTCGGCCGGCAAGGCACCGGGAAAGAGAGGAAACCATGACCGAGGGCACCACGCACGAAGGGGAGCATCTGGCATTGTGGGGCGGGCGGTTCTCGTCCGGCCCGTCGCCCGAGCTCGCCGCGCTGAGCAAATCCACGCAGTTCGACTGGCGTCTGGCCGACGACGACATCGCGGGTTCGCGCGCACACGCCCGTGCCTTGGCCCGCGCGGGACTGCTCACCTCCGACGAGCTGCAGCGCATGGAAGCGGCGCTCAACGAGCTGCAATACCGCGTGGACACCGGCGCGTTCGCACCGGTCGAGGACGACGAGGACGAAGCGACCGCGCTCGAACGCGGCCTGCTGGAGATCGCCGGCGACGAGCTGGGCGGCAAACTGCGCGCCGGCCGTTCGCGCAACGACCAGATCGCCGCGCTGATCCGCATGTGGCTGCGCCGCCAGTCGCGCGTCATCGCCAACCAACTGCTCGACCTGTGCATGGCGCTCATCGACCAGTCCCTCAAAGCCGGCCGCACCGTGATGCCCGGCCGCACCCACATGCAGCACGCCCAGCCTGTGCTGCTCGCGCACCAGCTCATGGCGCACGTGTGGCCGCTGCTGCGCGACGTGGACCGCCTGCGCGACTGGGACCGGCGCATTGATGCGAGTCCCTACGGCTCCGGTGCGCTCGCCGGCAACACGCTCGGCCTCGAACCGGTGGCCGTGGCACGCGAACTGGGGTTCACGACCGTCACCGAAAACTCCATCGACGGCACCGCAAGCCGCGACCTCGTGGCGGAGTTCTCGTTCGTCGCGGCTATGGCCGGCGTCGACATCAGCCGCCTGTCCGAGGAGATCATCATCTGGAACACGCAGGAGTTCGCCTTCGTGCGGCTCGACGACGCGTACTCGACCGGCTCCTCGATCATGCCGCAGAAGAAGAACCCCGACATCGCCGAACTCGCGCGCGGCAAGGCCGGACGCCTCATCGGCGACCTGACCGGCCTGCTCGCCACGCTCAAAGGCCTGCCCACCGCGTACGCGCGCGATCTGCAGGAAGACAAAGAGGCCGTGTTCGACCAGGTCGACACACTCGAAGTGCTGCTGCCCGCGTTCACCGGCATGGTGGCCACGATGACCTTCGACGCCGCCCGCCTGGAGGCCGAAGCGCCGACCGGTTTCGCGCTCGCCACCGACATCGCCGAGTGGCTCGTCAAGCAGGGCGTGCCGTTCCGCCACGCCCATGAGCTTTCCGGCGCATGCGTCAAGATCGCCGAAGGCCGCGGCGAAGAGCTGTGGGACCTGACCGACGACGATTTCATCGAGGTGTTCCGCGAATTCCTGCCCGCCGAACAGGCCGTGGGCGTGCGCGAAGTGCTTTCCACCGAAGGCTCGGTCGCCGCGCGCGCCGGCAAGGGCGGCACCGCGCCGACCCGTGTGCGCGAGCAGATCGTCTCCGCCAAATCCGCTGTCGAACAGCTGCGCACGTATTTCCACGCGAGCAGCGACGGCACAGCGTATGTCTCGCCCGAGGCAATCGTCAAACTGCACGACGCCGACCAGGCGTGACGCGTCCGGTGTGGCGGCAGCCGCGCATACCGCCGCCACACCGGCTGCAATCCGTGTGCGCAGGCAGGGGGAGTTGTGCTCAGCAGACGCGCGATCGACCGCATCGTGCGCCATTACGGCGCCGACATCCTGACGCATGAGCATATGGAGGTGGAGCGCCGCGCGTACCAGCACGGCAACGTGACGACCTACGAGCATTCGGTGCGCGTCGCGCGTCTGGCTGTGTGGCTCGCCGACCGCCTGCGCCTGTGGCGGCGCGTGGACCTGCGCTCACTGGTGCGCGCCGCCCTGCTCCACGACTATTTCCTGTACGATTGGCATGAGCACGACGACGGCACACACCGCTGGCATGGGTTCAGGCACCCGGCCACGGCCGAACGCAATGCGCGCACCGATTTCGCCATCGACGACGTGGTGGCCAACAGCATCCGCACACACATGTTCCCGCTCACGCCGGTTCCACCGCGCCATGTGGAAGGCTGGCTCGTCTCCGCCGCCGACAAAATCAGCGCGACCGCCGAGACGTTCTCGCCCGACCGCTTCGCAAAACCCCGCGGCAAAGGCCGGTGAGTGTCTGCGAGCCGTGCGACACTGGGAACCGGCCGGGGCCGTGCTATGCACGCGCCCCGCGTAGACATACGTCAGATTCAGGAGAACATTAGGCATGGCTCACGTCATCGATTACAAGGAAGCCGGATTCGATTCGGTACTGGATGAATTGGAATGGCGCGGGTTGATTTCCCAGTCGACCGACCGGGAACGACTCGCAGAGACGCTCGATGGAGATCCGATCACCTATTACTGCGGGTTCGACCCCACCGCGCCGTCACTGCACATCGGCAACCTCGTGCAGCTCATCATCATGCGCCACCTGCAGGCGGCCGGGCACCACCCGATCGCGCTCGTGGGCGGCGCCACCGGCCTGATCGGCGACCCGCGCCAGTCAGGTGAGCGCGTGCTCAACTCCAAGGACATCGTGGCCGGCTGGTGCGACCGCCTGCGCGCGCAGATCGGCGAAGTGCTCGTGCAGGACGGCGCCAACCCGGTGCGCTTTGTCTCAAACTACGACTGGACGGCGTCGATGAACGTCATCGACTTCCTGCGCGACGTGGGCAAGAACTTCCGTCTGGGCACGATGCTCTCCAAGGACATCGTGGCACGCCGCCTCAATTCGGAGGAAGGCATCTCATTCACCGAGTTCAGCTACCAGGTGCTCCAAGGCAACGACTACCTGCACCTGTACGACAATTTCGACTGCGAGCTCGAGCTCGGCGGATCCGACCAGTGGGGCAACCTCACGTCGGGCCTCGACCTGATCCACAAGGTGCGTGGTGTCAATGTGAACGTCATGGCCAGTCCGATCATCACCGACGCCAATGGCAAGAAATTCGGCAAGTCCGAAGGCAACGCCGTGTGGCTCGACCCCACGATGCTCAGCCCGTACCGGTTCTACCAGTTCTGGATCAACCGCCCGGACGCTGAGATGGAAAGCCTGCTCAAGGCCTTCACGTTCCTGCCGAAGCAGGAGATCGAACGCCTCATGGAGAGCACCGCCACGAACCCGGGCGCCCGCGAGGCCCAGCGTGTGCTCGCATGGGAGGTCACGAGCCTCGTGCACGGCGAGGACGCCACACGGCAGGCCATCGAGGCGTCCGCGGCGCTTTTCGGACGTGGCGGCGACCTGGCGGCCATCGGAGTGGACACGCTTGAAGCGGCACTCGACGGCCTCAAGGTCGAGAACGAAGATGGAGCCAAGGTCTTCGCCACGGCCACGGCCGGCGAGCGTGTGAGCGAGGCCGGCGTGCGTGCCGGGTTGTTCAAGTCGATCTCCGAAGCACGCAAGACAATCGCCTCGGGCGGCGTATACCTCAACAATGCGCGCGTGGAGGACCAGGAGCGCCTGCTGGGCGCCGACGACTTCCTGCAGGGGCGGTTCGCGCTCATCCGCCGCGGCAAGAAGGCGCTCGGCGTGGTGGAGCTCGGCTGAGTTTACGCTATCGCCCCAATGCGCCGCGTCGACGCTGGCGAGCGATTACACTGAAGACACAAGAACGGATGAGGCGGGCGCACGGCCCGCCTCTCGAATGCAAAGGGCATAGAATGGCAGACGAACGCGGATCCCAGCATCAATCACACGGGTCGAACCGCCGGTACGGGTCGAACAATTCCGGCAAGCGCAAGGGCTACGGCCAGCGCAAGGGCCAAGGCGGCGGATCGTTCCACCGCGGCGGCTCCCAGCACCGCAACCGCGACTTCCACCGTGACGGCGAACGCGGTGAGTTCCGCCAGGACGGCGAACGCCGCCAGCGTTTCCACCGCGACGGCGAGTCGGGCGGTTCGCGCGGCTACCGTTCGGGCGACCGCAGGGACCGCAACAACCACGGCAACGGCCAGCGCCGTGATTTCCATCGTGGCGACCGCAGGGATTTCCGCCGTGACGACCGCCGTGACGGTGAGCGCCGTGACTTCCACCACGACGGCGACCGCAGGGATTTCCGCCGTGATGACCGCCGTGATGGCGACCGCAGGGACTTCCGTCGCGATGACCGCCGCAACAACCATCATGACGACCGTCGTGGGGACCGCAGGGATTTCCGCCGTGACGACCGTCGTGGGGACCGCTTCAACCACCATGACGACAAGCGCCGTGAATACATGTCGAAGTCGCGCAAGAACTCCGATGGCACGGTCAGCTTCCCCTCGCAGAACCCTTACACCGACCGTCGTCCGGGGGAGCCGGTCATGCCCAAGGGGCTGGAATGGAACATGCTGAGCAAGGACGAGCGCGAACGTCTGCGCGGCCTGTCGAAGGAGCATGCCGAGAACATCGGCCTGCACATCCTGGCCGCGTACACGCTTGAGGCCGACGACCCGAAGGCGGCGCTCGAGCACGCCAAGTGGGTGGCCAAGCAGGCGTCGCGCATCGATTTCGCCCGCGAGACGCTCGCGATGGTGGCCTACCGCAACGGCGACTACAAGCTCGCGTTGCGCGAGTTCCGCACGGCGTTCCGCATGAACGGCTACTTGGATTACCTGCCGTTCATGGCGGATTGCGAGCGTGGGCTCGAACAGCCCAAGAAGGCGATCGACATCGCGCTGTCCGACGACGCCAAGCACCTGACCGGCGAACCGAAGGCCGAGATGTTCCTCGTGTACGCCGGCGCGCTCGCCGATCTGGGCATGTGGGACCAGGCGATCGAGGTCGTGTCGAAGCTGGTGCACGCCAAGGGTCTGGCGGGGGAGTACCGCATGCGCGCCGCACAGGCCGAACAATACTTCCTCGAGCAGTCCGGCCGCTCCGACGAGGCTGTGGCGATGGATGAGCTCATCGACGACCTGGAGGCGAAGTACGCCGACGTCGAAGAGGATGAGACGAGCGACGACTTCGTGGTCGACTACGACGTGGAGGACCTGCCCGAAGACCTGCAAGCCAAGCTCGGCGTGACCGAGGACGACGCGCAGTACGCGCCGTTCGACGACGAGGATGGTGTGAACATGGACGACGAGACGCGCCTGCCGGAAGAGGAGCAGCGCGAAGGCGCCGCGATGGACATTGAACCCGCCGAGATGGAGGAACGCAACGAACGCCGTGACGAGGAAGGCGTGATGGCCGACCCCGACCTGACCGACGTCGCTGAGGACTTCAACGAGGAGGACGCCCAGATCGGCGATGACGAAGAGCAGATCGACAGCGAAACGGAGTGACCCCACGTGCTGAAAGCCACCACGACCGCGCTCAGTGAGACCTACCGTCTGGCGCTGCTGGACCTTGACGGCGTCGTCTATTACGGCAAGCAGCCGGTGCCGCACGCCAGTGCGAGCATCACCGAAGCCCAGCGGCTCGGCATGACAATCGAGTACACCACGAACAACTCCTCGCGCATGCAGGGCGTGGTGGCCGGTCAACTCCATGGGTTCGGGCTGGATGTGCAGCCGTGGCAGGTGATCACCTCGTCGGTCGTCGCCGCGCGCATGGTGGCGCGCCATGTGCCCGCGGGGGCACGCGTACTCGTGGTGGGCGCCGACCATCTGCGTGACGAAGTGGCCAAGCAGGGCCTCGTCATCGTCGACAATGCCAAGGACGACCCCGCTGCGGTCATCCAAGGCTGGTACCCGCAGATGACATGGCAGCAGATGGCCGAAGCCGCGTATGCGGTCGAGGCGGGCGCCCAGTATTTCGTGACGAATCGTGACCTCACGATTCCCCGTGAACAGGGCATTGCACCGGGCTGCGGCTCGATGATCCAGGCCGTCGTCAACGCCACCGGCGTCGAACCGTTGGCCTCGGCGGGCAAACCCGAGTCGGCGATGTACGACGAGGCGCGCATGCTCGCCGCCCATGATGGTGAGACGATGGTGTCGGTCGCGCAGAGCTTGGCCATCGGCGACCGCTTGGACACCGACATCGAGGCCGGCAACCGCGGCGGTTATGATTCGTTGCTCGTGCTCACCGGCGTGACCGACGAACGGCTGCTCATGTGTGCCCCGGCCGCATTGCGCCCCACGTACATCGCCCGTGACCTGCGCGGACTGAATGTGCCCCACCCGGGCGTCGAACGGCTCGCGGACGGCGACTGGCGTTGTGGCGGCATGACCGCCACATGGCGCGACGGCGCCGTCGCCGTCAGCGACACGACGAGCATCGACGCGTTGCGCGCCGCATGCGCCCTGATCTGGGACCGCATGGACAACGGCGTCGACGTCGAGGGCGCCTCCCTGCCGCAGTTCCATCTCGACGACTGACCGGCGGGCATGGCGGGGATGGAACGGCTTGACGCATACATGGCACGGTGTGCGCTGGCGCCGTCGCGCGCCAAGGCGCAACGCCTCATCCGAGACGGCTCCGTGTTCGTTGACGGCGTGTGCGTGCGCAAGCCGTCGGCACCTGTGCCCGGCGGAGCGCATGTCGATGTACGCGGCGCCGACGATTACGTCTCCCGTGGAGCCTACAAACTGCTCGGCGCGTTCAGTGCGTTCGCATCCCACGGTCTACAGCCGCCCGAGGGCCTCGATTGCCTCGACATCGGCGCGTCCACCGGCGGGTTCTGCGACGTGCTGCTGCGCGGCGGCGCCCGGCGCGTCATCGCGCTCGACGTGGGCCATGGGCAGCTCGATGCGCGCATCGCCGCCGACCCGCGCATCACGGAGATGAGCGGCGTCAATATCCGCGACGTCGAACCGGAGGACCTGCCGTTCGCGCCGCAGATGGTCGTGTCGGACGTCTCGTTCATCTCACTGACGTATGTGCTGCCGGTCGTCGCGCGCATCACCGCACCAGGCGCGGCGGTGGTCATGCTGGTCAAACCGCAGTTCGAAGTCGGCAGGCAGGGGCTCGGCAAACACGGCATCGTCACCGACCCGCAGCTGCGCACACGCGCGTTGGGCGGTGTGGTGCACTGCGCGCGCGAATGCGGGCTGGATGTTGTGGCGACCGCCGTCTCGCCGATCGAAGGCACACACGGCAACGTCGAATACCTCATGTACGCGCGTGCCCGCTCCTGAAACCGTCTGCGTCAGCCGCGGATGAAGTGGTCGATCTGGTCCTGCTTGCCCATGATGATCAGTTCGTCGTTGCGGTGCAGTTCCAGATTGTTCGACGCGTACTGGAACTCATGGCCGGGGGATTTGACGCCGACGATCGTCACACCGTAGCGGTCGTGGATCTTCGCGTCGCCGATCGTATAGCCCACGAACTGCGCGGGCGTGTGGATCTTGACGACGTTGTACGCGCCTTCGAGCTCGATGTAGTCGAGGTAGTTGCCCGATACAAGATGCCCCACACGCTTCCCCGCGTCGGTTTCGGCGTTGATGATGTGGCGTGCGCCGATGCGCTGCAGGATGCGCGCGTGCTCCTTCGACACCGATTTGGCCCAGATGTCGGAGATGCCGGCGTCGAGCAGGTTGCCCGCGGTGATCACAGACGCCTCGACGCTGTCGCCGATCGCCACGACCGCGGTGTCGAAGTCCGCGGCGTTGAGCTGTTCGAGCGCCAGCACGTCGGTCATGTCGGCCTGCACAGTGGGGATCTGCGATGACCAGCGGTTCACGAGCTCGGGGTCGCGGTCCACGGCCAGCACGTCCTGGCCCATCGCGTCGAGCGTGGTGGCCACCGCGCTGCCAAAACGGCCGAGTCCCACCACGAGTACACTGCGGTTGTCCGCCATGGTTACCTCCTGCAAGTTGTGGGTGGATGATGATGAAGAACGATCGGTTGGTATTGGTGTGTGGTGTGTGGCCGCTTGTCAGCCCACCACGATCTGGTCGGTGGGGTAGCGCACCACGTCAAGCTGTTTGGGCCGGCTCACCGCGTAGGCGAGCGTCATCGGGCCCAGCCGGCCTACGACCATCGTCACGGCGAGCACGTAGAGCGCCGCATCGCTGCCTTCCTGTGCCACACCCACCGAATAGCCTCCCAGGCCGAATGCCGAGCATGCGTCGAACAGCGCATGGCTGAACGAGGCGTCGGTGATGAGCATGAGCGACATCGAGGCCACGAGCACGAGTGCGAAGCATGCGGTGGTGATGCTGACGGCCGTCATGATCACATGCGTGTGGATACGCCGGTGGAACGCGTTCACGTCGTTGTGCCCGGTGAACGCGGCCTTGCACACCAGCAGGATCACGGCGAAGGTCGTGACGCGGATGCCGCCGGCCGTGGAGGTGCTGCCGCCGCCGATGAACATGACGAAGCTCATGAACACCTTCGTCGCCTCGCTCACCTGCGGCACCCACGAGAGGTCGAAGCCGCTGCTGCGGGGCATCACCGCGGCCACCATGGCGCGGCGCATGCGCGTCTCCACATCGGCGTGTTTGAACAGCGCTGGATTGTCCCATTCCACGGCCAGGAACCAGATGAGCGACAGCAGCACGATCGCGAACGTGGTGATGAGGGTGACCTTGGTGTGCAGGTTCCAGCGTTTGGGCGGCTGATGGCGGCGTGTACAGCGGAAGATGTTGAGGATGACGGGGAAGCCGAGCGTACCGCAGAACGCGGAGAGCATGATCGGCATGCCCACGGCCCAGTTGTTCACATACAGCCCCGCGCCGTCGGGGGTGAACCCCGCGTTGTTGTACGCCATGACGGCGAAGAACAACGATTCCCACAGGGTGTGCCCCACCGATCCCTTGTTCACATGGAGCAGGCCGGGGAACAGTGCGATGAACGTGATGATCTCGATGACGAATGTGGTGGTGAGCACGACCGTCAGAACGCCTTTGATCTCGCTGAGCTTGTCGGTGCCGAGCTCGGAGGCGGTCAGCAGGCGTTGCATGGCCTTGAGATGGTGGTTGACGGCGAGCGCGATGAGCGAGGCGAAGGTCATGACGCCCAAGCCGCCCATCTGCACGGAGATGATCAGCACAGCCTGGCCGAACATGGACCAGTGGCTCGTGGTGTTCACGATGGAGATGCCACATGTCGACAGCGCGCTGACCGCGGTGAAGAACGCAGTGGAGAACGACGTGGACTGGCCCTCCTGTGTGGAGATGGGCAAGAGCAGCAGCGACGTGGACAGGCACACCAGCACGACGAAGTAGATGATCGTCAGCCGGCCGGGGTGTGAGTTGATCCGGTAGGTCAATGAGCGCCGGATCGGTCTGCGTTCCTCGGCGGCGGCTTTCTCGAACGTGTCGCCCGAGAACCACCAGGCATAGCCTTGTGAAGCGTCGCTGTTCGACGCAGATTCGTCGAACAGGAGATTCGCCATGCTGCCTCCCCGTCAATGCCGTGTACACGATGTGTTCCTACGTAGCCATTGTAGAGCCACGAGCGACTTCACGGCGCCTGTTCGCGCATCGCTGGGCGATTGGCATGGGATGGCCGATACGAGGCGTCGACTACCATGGTGGCGTACACCCACGCGAGAAACGGAGCGGCCATGACCAAGACGCGGCATGCCATTGTCGTCACACACGAGCGTCTCATGCACCGGGGGGTTGTGGTGCAGGGCGCGGTCGGGCAATTGCAGGAGGCCGGGTTCGACGTGCAGGTCATCGACCGGCTCGACGTGCCCGAATTCGGCCATCCGTGCGAACGGGTGCCCGAAGACACCGAGATCGTCGTCGTTCTGGGAGGCGACGGCACGATCCTGCGCGCCGCCGAGCTTGTGCACTGCACGGGCGTGCCGATCATCGGCATCAACATGGGTCATGTGGGTTTTTTGGCCGAATTCGAAAGCTTCCAGATCCACGATGCGATCCGGCGCATCGTCGGACGCGACTACAACATCGACGAACGCATGATCGCGCATGTGGATGTCTGGCTGCCCGGCGCGCCCGAACCGTTGCGCGACTGGGCGCTCAACGACATCACGATCGAACGCGCCGACCGCGGCAAGATGGTCGAGCTGTCGATCGGCGTGGACGGTGTGGAGATGAGCTCGTTCGGCTGTGACGGCATCATCTTCTCGACACCCACCGGTTCGACCGCCTACGCGTTCTCCGCCGGCGGCCCGGTGATCTGGCCCGACGTGCAGGCCCTGCTCATGGTGCCGCTCGCCGCGCATGCGCTGTTCGCCCGCCCGATCGTCATCGGCTCCGACTCCTCGTTCTCGCTGCGCATCGACGATGATTCCACATCCGAAGGGTGGATCTGCTGCGATGGCCGTCGCCAGCGCGCGCTGCCCAAAGGCACGCGCGTCTCGATCCGCCAATCGGCCGCGCGCCTGCGTTTGGCACGCTTGTCGGACGCGCCGTTCACCAACCGGCTCGTCACGAAATTCAACCTGCCGGTCGTCGGGTGGCGCGACCGCCACGCCCCCGAGGCCAACACGTCGTTGCGCGGCCAGGGCGACGCCGACGACCCGGACTACGATGCCTGACGCCGCACACTGCCGCACATCCTGCACACCCGACACCCACACAAGGAACCGGTGACCCCACTTTGCTTGAAGAACTCGAACTACGAGACCTAGGGCCCATCCACACCGCAACCATCAACCCCCACGCCGGCATGACGGCGATCACCGGTGAGACCGGCGCCGGCAAATCCATGCTCCTATCCGCGCTCAACATGGTCTGCGGCGCCCCGGCCGACCCCACGCGCGTCGCTACCGGCACGACGGCCGCATGGGCGCAGGCGATCTTCACGCTGCCCGCCGATTCGCCGGCCGTGCCACTGCTCGACGACGCCGGCATCAGCATCGTCGACAACGAGGTGTTCCTTGCACGCACGGTGCCGGCGCATGGCCGTTCACGTGCCGTCATCTGCGGCAAAACGGTGCCGCGCTCACTGTTGGGCGCTGTGTGTGCCGAACTCATCACCGTCCATGGGCAGGCCGACCAGCTGCGGTTCGCCACCGCGGCCCGGCAGCGCGCGTTCCTGGACCGGTTCGCCGCCGACGGTGACCTGCTCCATGCTTACGCGCGCGCCTACGCCGCCTACCGTGAGGCGGAGGACCATCTGCACCGCATCGAATCGCAGGAGGCGTCGATGCGCCAGCAGGCGGACTACCTGCGCGAATCGATTGCGCGCATAGACCGCATCGACCCGCAGGCCGGCGAACTCGACGAGCTCAAGGCGCGCCGCACCCGCATCGAAAACGCGGCGCGCGTCAATGCCGGCGTCGCCCAGGCGCTTGGCGCACTCGACGCGGCCCAGAACGGCGAAGGCATGGAACTGCCGGGCGCGTGCGACCTCGTGCAGCGCGCCGCCGACGCCCTGCGAGCGCTCGGATTCGACGACGGTCTGCGCCAGTGCGCCGACCGCCTGGACGCCGTGGGCACCGAACTCGCCGACGTGGTGTTCACACTCACGCGGCAGCTCGACAGCGAAGGCGGCCCCGAAGAACTCGACGCGCTCAACGGGCGCATCCACGAGCTCGACGAACTGACACGCCGGTGGGGGCCGACGCTCGCCGACGTGCTCGCCTGGCGCGAACGGTCGCGGTTCGAACTCGAGGACCTCGACGATTCACCCGAACGGCTCGCCCAATTGCGCGCCGAACGCGACGCGCTCGCCGAGGCGGCGCTGCATGCGGCGAAACGGCTCACCAAGGCGCGGCGCACAGCCGCAGACGCATTGTGCCAAGCGGTCGCGGGCGAACTCGGGCAGCTGGCGATGGATGGCGCGGTGCTCTCGATCCGCGTGCAGCCGCGCAGTGGCGACGGCGCGCTCGACGCGCACGGCATCGACGACATCGTGTTCCTGTTCACACCGTTCCCGGGCGCCGAGCCGATGCCGATGGGCGCAAGCGCGTCGGGCGGCGAACTGAGCCGGCTCATGCTCGCGCTCGAACTGTCCGCGGCGGGCCATGGCGCGTCGGGGGAGCAGGGCGCGCCGATGACGTTCATCTTCGACGAGGTCGACGCCGGCGTGGGCGGGCGCACCGCGGTGGAACTCGGGCGGCGCTTGGCGCGCCTCGCCCGGCACGCGCAGGTCATCGTCGTCACGCATCTGCCGCAGGTGGCCTCGTGGGCCCAACGCCAGTATGTGGTGAGCAAGGGCACCGATGGCGAGGGGCGCACAGGCACGAGCGTGCGCGAAGTGCAGGGGAGCGCACGCGTCGAGGAGATCGCGCGCATGCTCGCCGGCGACACGACGCGCACATCGCTCGACCATGCGCGTGAGCTGCTCGATGCCTCGCGCTTGGACAACGACAACACCGATGCGGTAGCAGGAGGCAGGGCACATGACGACTGACGAAAACCTCGGCAAGGCCGCGATCTTCGACCTGGACGGCACCTTGCTCGATTCGATGGGCGTCTGGGACCAGATCGATGCCGCGTTCCTGGCGAAACGCGGCATCACCGTGCCCGACGACTACATGGAGACCGTCACGGCGATGCAGTTCCGTGAGATCGCGCGCTATACGATCGACCGGTTCAGCTTGGACGACACCGAGGACGGACTGATGGCCGAATGGGACCGCATGGCGCATGACGCGTATACGAGCGTCGTGCAGCCCAAGGCGCATGCGCTCGACTATCTGCGCTACCTCAAAGACACCGGCGCCAGACTTGCGGTGGCCACGACGATGCCCGCCGGACTGCGCGCGCCGGCGCTTGGGCACGCCGGCATGCTCGACCTGTTCGACGCCATCGTCGGCGTCGACGATGTGGGGCGCGGCAAGGAGCACCCCGACATCTATCTGGAGGCCGCCGCGCGTGTCGGTGTGCCGGCCCATGCGGCCACCGTATTCGAGGACCTGCTTGCGGGCGTGCAATCGGCGGCCGGGGCCGGCATGCATGTGTGGGGTGTCTACGACGAGTCGTCCGCACAATCCTGGCCGGCGATCCAATCCATTGCGCAAGGCGTCCTCAACGACTTCGCGCAGGCGCCACGTCCGCTCGCCTGAACAATGTGTTGGCCCCCATCGCCATATGGCGATGGGGGCCAACACATGCTGGTGCGCGTTATGTTACAGACGGTCGGCGCACTGCTCCACGTAGTGGGCCATGTCGCTGACCTCCACGCAGTCACGGAACCGCACGTCGGCGCTTTCCAGGCCGCGCAGCATGGCGGGCACCTCGGTGCCGGTGGCGGCCGCGAGCTCGTCCATGCATTCGAAATCGGTGCCGTCGGCCTTGAGCCCCAGCGCCTCGTTGACCACGCGCGGGAACTTGTAGGGGCTCGCGGTGCTCAGCAGCACACGCGGCGTGCCCGGGTCGGCCGGCATCTGCCGCATCACGAAATAGCCGCATGCGGTGTGCGGGTCGATCACATAATGGTTGTCGCGCCAGCATTCGGCGATCATCTGGCGCACCTGGTCCTCGTCGGCCCAGCCGGTGGCGAACAGTCGGCGGATCTGCGCGAGCAGCTGCGGCGGCACCTCATAGGCGCCGTACTGCGCCAGGTCGTTCATCAGGTAGGTGATCAGGCGCGGATCCTTCTCCGCCATGTAATACAGCATGCGTTCGAGGTTCGAGGAGATGAGGATGTCCATCGACGGCGAGATCGTCTCGTAGAACGGGCGGTTGCGGTTGTAGGTGCCGGTCGTCAGGAAGTCGAACAGCACGTTGTTCTTGTCGGAGGCCACGACGAGTTGGCGCACCGGCAGGCCAAGCATCTTCGCGTAGTAGCCGGCGAGCACATCGCCGAAATTGCCGGTCGGCACCACGAAGTCGACCTCGTCGCCCACATTGATCACCTGCTGTTCGAGCAGCTGCGCGTACGCCGAGAAATAGTAGACGACCTGCGGCACCAAGCGGCCCACGTTGATCGAGTTCGCCGACGAGAGCGCCACATGGTCGTCCGCGGCGAGGCGTTCGGCGAGCTCCTGGTCGCCGAAGATCTCCTTGACCGTGGACTGCGCATCGTCGAAATTGCCGTTGACGGCGCACACATGCACATTGGAGCCGGTCTGCGTGGTCATCTGCAGCTCCTGCACGCGGCTCACCCGGCCCTGCGGGTAGAACACGGTGATGCCGGTGCCCGCGGCGTCGGCAAACCCGGCCAGCGCGGCCTTGCCCGTGTCGCCCGAAGTGGCGGTCACGATCATGATCTTCTCGTCCACGTCGCCGTCGGCCGGCGTGGTGCGGGCCATGAAGCGCGGCAGGATCTGCAGCGCCACATCCTTGAACGCGCATGTGGGGCCGTTGAACAGTTCCATCACATAGTCGTCGCCGAGCGGCTTGACCGGGGTGATGCGCGCATCGGACCACTGGCTGCCGTACGCCTCGGCGATGCACTGCCTCAACTCGTCCTCGCCGAAGTCGGGCAGCAGCACGCTGAGCACGTCGAACGCGATCTGCTGGTACGACTTGCCGGCGAGCGCGGAGATGTCGACCGTGGTCTCGCCGAGTTGATCGGTCACAAAAAGGCCGCCGTCGTCGGCGATGCCCTTGCGGATGGCCTGCTTGGAGGTGAGCGCGTCGGTGCTGCTGCGCGTGCTGTGGAAAGTAGTCACTTTGCGAATGGTCCTTACCGAACTAGAAGTGTGCCGGATTGCTTGCGCAGCCCAGTCTAGCCGCATCAGTGGGCAGCGCGGGCCTGCACGTCCGTGCTGTGGGACGCGCCCGGCAAGCGTTCCACGTTCTGCGACGCCATATGCGACTGTATGGCTCATCCACTATCCTCGCAGATATGACGACTACAGCGATGGAAGAGACGAATCAGGTGTCCGGCGGCGTGTTCGACGCGGTGTGCGCGATGGCTGACCGCGCCGCCGAGGCGCAACGCGCCCTGGCGAAATCCACGACCGACGTGAAGAACGGCCTGCTCGCGGCGATCGCCGATGCGCTCGACGCGCGTGCCGACGAGATCGCCGCGGCGAACGCGCTCGACATGAGCCAGGCCTTCGACGAAGGCATGGACGCGGGCAAGCTCGACCGGCTCAAATTCAACGTGCCGCGCATCGCGGCCTCGGCCCAGGACATGCGCCATGTGGCCACGCTGCCTGACCCGGTGGGACAGGTCGTGCGCGGCTTCGAGGCCCCCAACGGTCTGCGCCTGCAGCAGGTGCGCGTGCCGATGGGTGTGATCGGCATGATCTACGAGGCGCGTCCCAATGTCACCGTGGACGTGGTGTCGTTGTGCATCAAATCCGGCAACGCGGCCCTGCTGCGCGGCGGCCACGCGGCCGAGCGCACCAACGCGGCCACGCTCGCGATCGTCAAGGACGTGCTCGCCGAGCTGCATTTCGACGCGGCCCTCGTCGACACCGTGGACCCGTACGGGCGCGAAGGCGCCACCGCGCTCATGGAGGCGCGAGGGCATGTCGACCTGCTCGTGCCCCGCGGCAGCGCGCGCCTCATCCAGGCCGTGGTGCGCAACTCCAAGGTGCCCGTCATCGAGACCGGTGCCGGCAACGTGCACATCTACGTGGACCGTTCCGCCGACCTGACCAAGGCCATCCCGATCCTGCTCAACGCCAAGACGCAGCGTGTCGGCGTGTGCAACGCGGCCGAAAAGCTCATCGTGCACCGCGACGTGGCCGAGGCGTTCCTGCCGATGGCGGCGCAGGCGCTCGCCAACGCGCATGTGGCGATCCACGCCGACGAGGTCTCGTACCGCATCATCGGTGAGGCGAACATCCGCGACATCGAACTGCTCGAGGCCGACGCGTCCGATTGGGGCACCGAATACCTCGCCCTCGAGATCGGCGTGCGCGTCGTCGACTCGATCGACGACGCGATCGCACACATCAACACGTATTCGACCCACCACACCGAGTCGATCCTCGCCGAGGACTACGGCGCGGTCGAACGCTTCACGAAAGACATCGACTCCGCCGTCGTCATGGTCAACGCCTCGACCCGCTTCACCGACGGCGGCGTGTTCGGCTTCGGCGCCGAACTGGGCATCTCGACGCAGAAGATGCACGCGCGCGGGCCCATGGGGCTGCAGGAGATGACCACGACCAAGTGGATCGGCTACGGCACCGGGCAGGTGCGCGCATGAGCGGCGCAGGGCAGTCGGGTCCGTCGCCCGTCGTGCGTGTCAACGACCATGTGCTCCCCAACCCGTGGGGCGTCGACCTGGCGCAGCGCACGAGCGTGCTCAAGATCGTCTCCGAACGGCTCAGCCTCGTGCGCTACGTGTTCCTTGTGCAGATCGAGGACGGCATCGCCACCGCCACCCAGCGCGCGTCGCTCGAATACGCGGACGCGGTGCTGATCGGCTGGCCCGAGGAGGATGCGCCGGACCTCATCGCCGTCACCGACGAGCAATATCAGGAGGCGCTCGGCCAAGTCACCCTCATGGAGGAGTACATCGACCGCTTCCGCACGATGGAACAGCACGCCGACATCGATGGCATGACCGACACCCTCATCCGTATCACGGAACGCGTGGCGCACGTGCGGCGCACGTTCCAGCCGAAGTTCCTGCTGCCGACCTTCGCGGAGATCCGCCGCGTCGTGCAGGACGAATGGGACGAGGACATGGGGCGCATCGACTCCGAAGGCGAATCGGACGCCGACACGATTCGCTCGCTGCAGGGAGAATTCGACGCGCTCGGCGACGAATCCGGGGCCTCCGGTGAGTGAGCAGGGCCAGCCGCGGCGTATGGCGGAACTGTCGGCGGCACAGACTGCTACCGCGCACATCATTTCGGCGCCAGGCAAGCGTTCCGCCCGCGGCAATTGGCATGAGCGTTCACGCATCGGCATCATGGGCGGCACGTTCGATCCGATCCACAACGGCCATCTTGTGGCCGCGTCGGAAGTGGCGTGGGTCTATGACCTCGACGAGGTCATCTTCGTGCCGACGGGCCGGCCGGTGTTCAAGCTCGACAAACATGTGACGAACGCCGAGGACCGGTACCTGATGACGGTCATCGCCACCGCGTCGAACCCGAAATTCACCGTGTCGCGTGTCGATATCGACCGTCCCGGCGTCACGTACACGATCGACACGTTGCGTGACCTGAGGGCGCTGTACCCGGACGCGGACCTGTTCTTCATCACCGGCGCCGACGCCGTGGCCGAGATCATGCAATGGAAGGATGTCGAACAGATGTTCGACATCGCGCATTTCGTGGCGGTCACGCGTCCTGGCTATGCGGCGTCGAGCCCCCTGCCTGAAGGCAAGGTCGACATGCTCGAAATCCCCGCGTTGGCCATTTCGAGCACCGATGTGCGCCGGCGCGCCACCCATGGCGAACCGGTGTGGTACCTCGTGCCCGACGGCGTGGTGCAATACATCGGCAAGCATGGCCTCTACCACGCCTCGTAGTGGGTTTTCGACGCGCGTAAGCGCCCGCGCCGGTCAGCTGGCGCCATTACTATGGGACACGTCCACAACGAACTGACGTTTGGAGATACGGTGAGCGCAATCCTCGAAGGCAAACCTGATAAGAACCTCATTCTCGTTACCGGCAGGGCCCATCCCAAGCTCGCCACGGATGTGGCGCAGCAGCTCGGCATCGATGTCCTGGAGACCACGGCGTACGATTTTGCCAATGGCGAGATGTATGTGCGGTACACCGAATCCGTGCGTGGCGCGGACGTGTTCGTCCTGCAAAGCCACAGCGACCCCGTCAACGACGCGATCATGGAACAGCTCATCATGATCGACGCGCTCAAGCGCGCGTCCGCGCGTTCCATCACCGCGGTGAGCCCACTGCTGGGCTATTCGCGCCAGGACAAGAAGCACCGCGGCCGTGAGCCCATCTCGTGCCGCCTGGTGTTCGACCTGCTCAAGACGGCAGGCGCCGACCGCATCATGAGCGTCGACCTGCATGCCGCACAATCCCAGGGCTTTTTCGACGGCCCCGTCGACCATCTCATCGCCATGCCGGTGCTCGTCGACTACATCCGCGATCGCTTCGCGAACAATCTGGACAACGTCACGGTCGTCTCCCCGGACGCCGGCCGCATCCGCGTGGCCGAGCAGTGGGCGCAGCGCCTCGGCGGCGGCCCGCTCGCGTTCGTGCACAAGACACGCGACATCACCCGTCCCAACCAGGCCGTGGCCAACCGCGTCGTCGGCGACGTCAAGGGCAAGGACTGCGTGCTCGTCGACGACCTGATCGACACCGCCGGCACGATCGCCGGCGCCTGCAAGGTGCTGCAGGAGTCCGGCGCCAAGTCGGTGACCGTCGTCGCCACGCACGGCGTGCTCTCAGGCCCCGCCGTCGAACGCCTCAAGAACTGCGGCGCCCGCGAAGTGGTGCTGACCGACACCGTGCCGATTCCCGAAGAGAAGCGCTGGGACGGCCTGACCGTGCTGTCGATCGCGCCGTTGCTGGCGAGCGCCATCAAGGCCGTGTTCGAAGACGGGTCCGTCGCCGAACTGTTCGACACCTACCCCGAACACCATGGCAAGGGGTTCCTGTTCGCCTGACGCCGTGCAGGCTCGCGCCCGGCCTTGCCGTGTCGCGGGAAAGTCCGGGCGTATGGCATAATAAACACTTGGCGGGTTCGCCCCGCCGTTCCCCCATGGTGTAATGGCAGCACACGGGTCTTTGGAACCCTTTGTCTTGGTTCGAGTCCAGGTGGGGGAGCGAGCCTAGCGCCCGCATTCCACGGTTCTTCCACCGTGGGAGCGGGCGCTTTTTCTATCATGTTTGGAGGATTCCATGACAGTCACCGCCGCGATTGTGCTGGCTGCGGGCGAAGGCACGCGCATGCGTTCGGCCACGCCCAAGGTGCTGCACCCCTTTGCCGGCAAGACGTTCCTCGCACGCGTCATGGCGTCGGTCGCCGCGCTCGACCCGGCCACCCTCGCCGTGGTCGTGCGCTACCAGGCCGAACGCGTGGCGCAGGCCGCGCGGGACTATGATCCGTGCGTGCGCATCGTGCAGCAGGATGAGATTCCCGGCACCGGCCGCGCCGTGCAATGCGCGATGGACCAGTTGCAGCACGACGGCCCGCTGGAGGGGCCGGTGCTCATCGCGGCGTCCGACATGCCGTTGCTCGACACCGCCACACTCAGCGCATTGCTCGACTACCATGTGGCGAGCGGTGACGGCGCGACCGTGCTCACGACCGAACTCGACGACCCGACCGGGTACGGGCGCATCATCCGCGGCCCCAACGGCGACGTGCTCAAGATCGTGGAGCAGAAGGACGCCAACAAGAGCGAACTGGCCGTGCACGAGGTGAACACGTCGGTCTATGTGTTCGACGCGCAGGTGCTGACCCGGGCGATCGCGCACTTGGACGCGAACAACGCGCAGGGCGAGTTCTATCTGACCGACGCGTTGAAGGAGGCGAAGGCATTCGGCAAGGTCGGCGCGTTCGCCGCCCCCGACCCGTTGAGCGTCGAAGGCGTGAACGATCGCGTGCAGCTCGCCGCGCTCGCCAAGGCGCACAACACGCGCGTCTGCGAGCATTGGATGCGCGAAGGGGTAACGATCCTCGACCCGCAGACCACATGGATCGAGGACGATGTACGCATCGAAGCGGACGCGGTGATCCTGCCCGGCTGCTTCCTGCAGGGGAACACGTCGATCGGCGCCGAAGCACAGATAGGTCCGTACACGACGCTCATCGATGCCACCGTGGACGTGCAGGCGCATGTGGAGCGCTCGCGCGTGCAAGGCACGCACATCGGCCGCGCCGCCATGATCGGCCCGTGGACCTATCTGCGGCCGGGCAACGAGATTGGTGAGGAAGCCAAAGCCGGCGCATTCGTCGAGATGAAGAAGGCGCACATCGGCCGTGGCACCAAGGTGCCGCATCTGAGCTATGTGGGCGACGCTGACCTCGGCGAACACACCAACATCGGCGGCGGCACGATCACCGCCAACTACGACGGCGTGCACAAACACCACACCACGATCGGCTCCGACGTGCACATCGGCGCGGGCAACCTCTTTGTGGCCCCCGTCACCGTGGGCGACCACGTCACGAGCGGCGCCGGATCGGTCATCCGCCATGAGGTGCCAGACGACACCATGGTGTATTCAGAGAACACACAACACAATGTGGAGCATTGGAAACCAGCTTGGGAGCGTGAAACAGCATGACAGCATTGGAATCGTCCATCGCATCGATCCGCATCGCGGCCGCGGCCGCCGACCGCATGAAGGCGCATGACATCGTGGCCTATGACGTCAGTGACGCGCTCGGCATCTGCGACGGCATGCTCATCGCGTCAGCGCCGAACGAACGTCAGGTGCTCGCCATCGCCGAAGAGGTCGAAAAGGACCTGTTCCTCAACGACGGCAAACGCCAGCCGCGCTCGCGCGAAGGTGTGCAGGAGGCCCAGTGGATCCTGCTCGACTACGGTGACTTCATCGTGCACATCATGCATGACGAGGCGCGTGACTTCTACCATCTGGAACGCCTGTGGCGCGACTGCCCGCAGATCGAGCTGCCCCTCGAACATCCCGAGGAACCGCAGTCCACGGAGCGCTGAGCATGCAGGTCCGTTCGATCACACTCGTGCGGCACGGGCGCACCGCATACAACAAGGCCGGCCGCATCCAAGGATGGGTCGACATCCCCCTCGACGCGACTGGCCAATGGCAGGTGGAGCAGACCGGTCGGGCGTTGCGCGACCTGTACGTCACGTCCGAACCCGCCGCACGCCAGCTCGTCGTCGCCTCCGACCTTACGCGCGCACAGCAGAGCGCGCACGCGTTCGCCGACCCGCTCGGACTCGACGTGCACGTCGACGGACGCCTGCGTGAACGGCACTTCGGTGACTGGGAAGGCATGTCGATGGACGAACTGCACGCCGCGTTTCCTGACGACTTCGACCTGTGGATGCGCGGCCTGGGTGGCGAAATGCGCCACCGGGCCGAATCCCACGCCCACGCCGGCGCACGCGGCTGGGACGCGCTGCGTGACTGGTCGCACCGCGCGGGGTCCGACACCGACTTGTTCGTCTTTTCGCATGGCGCGCTGATCGAGAACACGATCCAGGAGATGTACGGCATCGGCGAGCGCTTCCCCGACTTCGTGTCGATCACCTCAATGCGCAACGCGCACTGGGCGCGCCTCGTCGACGCGCGCATCGACGAGGACGACCGGTGGATCCTCGTCGACTACAACCATGGCCCGGCGCTCGCCGACACCCCTGCATGGGACGACCCCGGCGAGGCCCGGGGCCGGGACGAGTGAATCGGGGCGACGCGCAGTGAAGAACTTTTTCAAAGGACTGTCCTTCTCCCAACTGTTCGCGGGCGCGCTCGCGGCGATCACGTCGTTTCTGCTGTCGTCGAAGATCGGCATCGCCGGTTCGGTCATCGGTGTCGCCGTGGCGTCGATCGTCTCCACGGCCGCCTCGCAGATCTATAAGAACGTCATCGACGCGTCGAGCAAGAAACTGCAGGATGCCGCGCAGAACCAGCTCGGGCTCGCCCCCGCGGACCCGCAGGCCGGCGATGTGGTGGACGGCACGGATGATGCGGGGGAGCCGACCGACAGCACCCAGCGGATCCCCGTGGTGCAGGACGACGGTGAGGGCGAGCGCATCGGGCGCACGGTCTCCTCGTCGCACGGTTCGGCGGCGCATGACTCAGGCACCCGGCCGCCGATGAACGCGCGCGACAAACGCGTGGCCATCATCGTGGCGGTCGTCTCCGCACTGGTGGCCGTTGGCGCCACCGCGGGCATCATCCTGGCGCTGACCGACGGGCAGGGCACCGATTCCGTGGTGCGCGACATCGTGCACCCCACTGAGACGACCGACGACACGCGGCACAAGGAACCGGTGATTACGCCCAGCCCGACCGGCACGCCGACACAACCCTCGTCGCAATCGCCCACGACTCCCACGCCCACACCGCAGGCCACCACCGAGCAACCCGATGCCACATCCGGCAACGGGCAGAGCGCCGGCGCCGATGACCCGAACGGTGGGGCGGGCACTGGCGGCAGCGATACGGATACGGGCAATGGCGCGGACTCCGGGGGCGACAATGAATCCGATACGGGGCACAGTGGCGACTCCGGTGCCGCTGACGGCACCCAAGGCGGTGACAACGCGGATTCCGGCACCACCCAACACAAGGATGGCAGCCAAACAGGGCAGTGAACCATTGGGGCTCCATGCCTGGAACCGGATGTGGACGGCGTGTCGACACAGTGCGACACGCCGTCTTTTGCGTCCTGGGAGCAAATGATGTAACCTGTCTCAGGTTCGATTGAGCAAGTCGAATGGGGCTATGGCGCAGCTGGTAGCGCATCTCCATGGCATGGAGAGGGTCAGGGGTTCGAATCCCCTTAGCTCCACAAAGCGGCTGGTGGCACACCGGTCGTCCCATTCGGGGCTATGGCGCAGCTGGTAGCGCATCTCCATGGCATGGAGAGGGTCAGGGGTTCGAATCCCCTTAGCTCCACGACTTGAGGCCTTCGCATGATTGCGGAGGCCTTTTTGCATAGATGTGGCACTATGTCCTTGAGAGCGTAAACAGTGCCGGCGGTGGCGCCGTTCGCGTACAGTGGGCACTACACCCCTGTGAAAGGATTCCCATGGCAACACTTACCGAAGACATGAAGAAGTTCATCAACGACAACCTGGCGTTCGTCGCCACTGTCAGCGCCGATGGCGTGCCGGACCTCGGCCCCAAGATGTCGATGTTTGCGCTCGACGACAACCATCTGGCCTATCACGAACGCACCGGCGGCCAGACCTACCGCAATCTCGAAAACGGCAGCCCGCTCGTCGTGGCCTTCGTCAATTTCGAGCAGAAGAAGGGCTACCGCTTCCGCGGCGAGGTCGTGCTGCACACCGACGACGCAATCTACGACGAGCAGGTCAAGCTCGCCGAACAGCGCGGCACGAAGAAGCCCGCCTGCGTGCCGGTCATGGAGATCGACCAGATCGAGGACCTGTCCGCCGGCGCCCATGCCGGCACCACGATCGCCAAGGACTGACCACACCGGCAGGTTGGCGCATGGGCCGGCCGGTCGCCTTCGACCGGCCGGCCCATGCCTATGTCATGGTGGCGCGGAGCCACCACTTCCATGCACGGTAACCACAGCAACAAGGAGCTGCACAACCCATGATCGACGAAGTCATCTTCCTGCGCCATGGGCGCACTGGATTCAACCTCCAACGGCGATTGCAAGGGCAGATCGACATCCCGCTCGATATCGTCGGCCAATGGCAGGTGGACCAGAGCGCCTACAGCCTGGCGCAACGCTTCTACTGGGCCAAGGTGAGCAACATCGCCACCCACCCCGACTTGTTGCCGCACAGCGCCGACCCATCCGTGCGCCGCATGGATGTGGACGAATACCGCAAAGCTCCCGCTTCGGGGCGTACGATGCGTGTGGTCAGCTCCGACCTGTTCCGCGCCCAGCAGACGGCGCACGCGTTCGCCGACATCCTGGGCCTCGACGTGCACCTCGACGCACGCCTGCGCGAGCGCAGCTTCGGCCAGTGGGAAGGCATGACCCGCGAAGAGATCCGCGAACGCTTCCCCGAAGGGTTCCGTTCGTGGACCGCACACACCGGCGGCGAACTTGACTACGGCGTCGAAAGCCGCACCGACCTCGGGGCGCGCGGCGCCACGACGATCGCCGACTACGTGCGCACCCATGCCCAGGACCCCACGCCCACAACCCTGTTCGTCGTCTCCCACGGCTCATGGATCGCCGCCACCATCGGCACGCTGCTCGACATGGACATGGACAACCTCAACACACTCGACGGCATCCGCAACGCGTTCTGGTCCACGATGGGCGTCAGCGCCGACGCGACAGGCACGCATTGGGTGCTCACCGAATTCAACCAAGGCCCCGCCATCGCCGCAGTCGGCGACTGGGAAAACGGACCCGCGGCATTGCGCAACCCCGACATGGGGGTATGGAAGCCGGTCAAAGGCGCCAAAGCGTAACACGGGCGCCCCCTGTCGCACCGTTGCGACTAAGCTGGGTGAGGTTTTTCGCGCGCGAACCGGCACCATGCCGCCGTCCGTGACGCACACGCCCGTCATGCGCCGCACGGCGTCGACCGAGAGGCAGGTGAAATCCCATGTTACGCATGTTCAGCACGGTAAACGGCCAGATCGAACAGATCGACAAACCCGAAAGCGGATCGTGGCTCGCACTGTCCGACCCCACTGACGTGGAACTCACGACCGTCTCACAGGAGACCGGCGTCGACCTCGCCGACCTGCGTGCCCCGCTCGACGACGAGGAACGCTCGCGCGTCGACGTTGAAGACGACTACACGATGATCATCGTCGACATCCCCACCGTGGGTGAGCGCGCCGGCCGCAACTGGTACGAGACGATCCCATTGTCGATCATCGTCACCAAGACACTCATCATCACCGTCTGCATGCAGGACACCCCCGTGCTCCACCCCTTCATGGAGGGCACCATCCGCGGATTCAACACGTTCATGCGCTCGCGGTTCATCCTGCAGATCCTCTACCGCAACGCCACCATGTACCTGCGCTACCTGCGCATCATCGACGGCGAGACCGACAAGCTCGAACTGCGCCTGCGCCATTCGATGCAGAACCGCGAGATCCTCATGCTGCTCGAACTGAGCAAGACGCTCGTCTATTTCAACACATCGCTCAAGTCCAACGAAATCGTGATGGAGAAACTCACCACGCTGTCGCGCATCAAGCAATACCCCGAGGACGAGGACCTGCTCGACGACGTCATCACCGAAAACAAGCAGGCCATCGAAATGGCCAACATCTACAGTGGCGTCCTCGCGAACATGACCGACGCGTTCTCGTCGGTCGTGTCGAACAACCTGAGCAACGTGATGCGTATCTTCACGATCATCTCGATCACGCTGTCCATCCCCACACTCATCTTCTCGATGTATGGCATGAACTTCCAACAGGGGATGCTCGGCATGCCATTCACCGATTCACGATGGGGGTTCCTCGTCATCATCGTGTTGGCCATCGCGCTGTCGCTGGCCGTACTGTGGTTCCTGACCCGTTCTCGACTATTCAAGTGAGGCCATGATGAGCACACGACACACTATCGGCGCGGCCCTGTGCACGCTGGCGCTCGCCGGCGTGGCGGGCTGCGGCACATCCATCGAGGTGAGCGTGCCCGGTCAGGCCGACGGCCCTGTGCTGTCGATCGGTGTGGCCCTCGACGAACCGGGCATGAGCTGGTACCACAACGGTGCCTATTCGGGCTTCAGCGTGCAGGTGGCGCAGTATGTGGCCAAGGTGCTCGGCTATGCCAACAAGCAGATCGTGTTCCGCAACGTGCCGCTCGACGAGCGCGCGCAACGGCTCGCCGACGGCACTGTGGACCTCGTCGTGGGCTCATACGGCGGCCAGGAAGCCGACGGCACGCAGATCGACTATGCCGGCCCGTACCTCAACACGTCACAAGGCCTGCTGGTGCGCTACCACGATGACAGCGAGCGCGAGGTCGCCGGCACCGGCGACCTCGCGGGGCGCACCGCATGCATCGTGCAGGGCAGCGATTCCGGACAGGCATTGCGCGCGCAGGTGGGCTCGGTCAGCGTCGAGGAACGCGACACCTACCAGCAGTGCGTCTCATCGTTGCTCGCAGGCCAATCCGACGCGGTGGCCGGCCCCGAACCGATCCTGTACGGATTGCGCGACCAAGGCGGCAGCGCTTACCTCGATGTGCTCGGCGACTCGTACGGCAGCGCGCGGTTCGGCGTGGGCGTGCGCTCGGGCCAACCAAAGCTGGTCGCGCAGATCGACGCGGCATTGCGCCAGATGGTCGCGGACGGCTCGTGGCGGCAGGCGGCCGACGGCCTGCAATCGAGCGTGGGGTACCGCGTGGACACGGGCTCCAACCCTCCCCGGCTCGTCGAAGCCAAGCAATGACGCACGCCGTGTCCAGTTACATGGTGATAATCGTTGCCTATGAGTGACAACCAGTCGGGCGCGCACAGCCCAGTCAATGAGCCGGAAACCGCACAGTTCCGCTATAACGCCGCCATGGCGCAGCAGATCGAAGAGAAATGGCAGGACACCTGGGAGGGCCAGGGCACGTTCTGGGCCGCGAATGTCAGCGGCAGCCTCACCGACGGCGAGGGCCGCCATGCGGACGGACGCACGTCGTTCTTCGCGATGGACATGTTCCCGTACCCGTCGGGCAAAGGCTTGCACGTGGGGCATCCGCTCGGCTATCTGGCCACCGATGTGGTGAGCCGCTACCACCGCATGAAGGGTGAGAACGTGCTGCATGCGATGGGCTATGACGCGTTCGGCCTGCCTGCCGAGCAGTTCGCCGTGCAGACCGGCCAGCATCCGCGCGTCACGACCGAACAGAACATCGCCAACATGCGCCGCCAGTTGCGCCGCATGGGCCTGAGCTTCGATGACCGCCGTTCGTTCGCCACGATCGAACCGGGGTATGTGCGCTGGACGCAGTGGATCTTCTCGCGCATCTTCGACTCGTGGTACGACACGGATAAACGCAATCCGAGCGGTTCGATGGGGTGCGCCCGGCCGATCGGCGAACTCGTGGAGCAGTTCCGTTCGGGCGAACGCCCGATCGACGGCCATGAGGGTCAGGCGTGGGACGCGCTCAGTGAGGCCGAGCGTTCGGACGTGCTCAACGAGTACCGCCTCGCCTACATCTCCAAGTCGCCGGTCAACTGGTGCCCCGGTCTGGGCACGGTGCTCGCCAACGAGGAGGTCACGGCCGAAGGCCGTTCCGAACGTGGCAATTTCCCGGTGTTCCAGCGCGAGCTGCGGCAATGGTCGATGCGCATCACCGCATACGGCCATCGTCTGATCGAAGACCTCGACGCAATCGACTGGCCGGAGAAGGTCAAGCTCATGCAGCGCAACTGGATCGGCGAATCGCACGGCGCGTCGGTGGACTTCACGGTGGCCACGCCGCAGGGCGAGCGCACGATGGAGATCTACACGACGCGCCCCGACACGCTGTTCGGCACGACGTTCTGCGTCGTGTCCCCGGAACACCCGCTGCTCGCCGATGTGCCGGAGCAGTGGCCCGATGGCACACCTGAAGCATGGACGGGTGGCTATGGTTCGCCGCGCGAGGCCGTCGCCGACTACCGTGCGGCCGCGGCCGCCAAGACGGCGAAGGACCGTGTGGACGACGCCGGTGAGAAGACGGGCCTGTTCACCGGCCTGTATGCCACCAATCCGATCACGGGCGTGCAGCTGCCGGTGTTCACCGCGGACTATGTGCTGATGGATTACGGCACCGGCGCGATCATGGCGGTGCCGGGCGGCGACCAGCGTGATTATGATTTCGCCGTCAAGTTCGGCCTGCCGGTCATCTACACCGTGCAGCCGCTGCCGGACAGCGGCGAGACACTGGCCGACTATGAGGGCAAGGCGCCGTTCGTCTCGCATGACGGCGTGGTGATCAACTCGTCGGTGGACGCCACATGGAAGCGTGGCGACGCGTTGAGCATCGATGGCATGCGTGTGGACGACGCGGTGCGTGCGGTCACCGCGTGGCTTGAAGAGGCTCAGGTGGGCCACGGCACCACGAGCTACCGTCTGCGTGACTGGCTGTTCAGCCGCCAACGCTACTGGGGCGAACCGTTCCCGGTAGTGTATGACGATGAGGGTGTGCCGCATCTGGTGCCTGACAGCATGCTGCCGATCAACCTGCCCGACGTGCCCGATTACAGCCCCAAGACCTTCGACCCCGACGATGCGCAGTCGAACCCGGAGGCGCCGTTGAGTCGCAACGCGGAATGGGTGGATGTGACGCTTGACCTGGGCGACGGTCCGAAGACCTACCACCGTGACACGAACACGATGCCGAACTGGGCCGGTTCGTGCTGGTATTACATGCGCTATCTCGACCCGCATGACGAGCGGCACATGGTGGAACGCGACGAATACGATTACTGGATGGGCCCCAAGCACAATGCCACGGCCGGTGAGGCCGGCGGTGTGGACCTGTATATCGGCGGCGTGGAGCATGCCGTGCTGCACCTGCTGTATTCGCGCTTCTGGCACAAGGTGCTGTTCGACCTCGGGTATGTGGATTCGTTCGAGCCGTTCCACAAGCTGTTCAACCAGGGCATGATCCAGGCGTATGCGTACACCGACGACCGCGGCCAATATGTGCCGGCCGACGAGGTCGAGGAAGGGGAGCCGGACGCGTCCGGCGAACCGACGTTCACATGGCATGGCCAGCGGGTCAACCGTGAGTTCGGCAAGATGGGCAAGAGCCTGAAGAACATCGTGACGCCGGATTACATGTACGACCATTATGGCGCCGACACGTTCCGCCTCTATGAGATGAGCATGGGCCCGCTCGACGAGTCACGCCCGTGGAACACGCGCAACGTGGTGGGCGGCATGCGGTTCCTGCAGCGCCTGTGGCGCAATGTGGTCGACGAGCACACCGGCCAGACCGTGGTGAGCGACGAGGCGTTGGATGAGAAGACCCTCAAGCTGCTCAACAACACGATCGCCGACGTGACGGCTGAGATGGAGGGGATGCGCCCCAATACGGCCATCGCCAAGCTCATCGTGCTCAACAACCACCTGACCGGCATGGAGCGTGCGCCCCGCGCCGCCGTGGAGCCGCTTGTGCTCATGCTCGCCCCGATCGCCCCGCACATCGCGGAGGAACTGTGGAGCCGGCTTGGCCATGACACGTCCCTCGCGCACCATCCGTGGCCGCAGGCCGATGAGCGCTACGTGGGCCAAGACAGCGTGACCGCCGTGGTGCAGATCAAGGGCAAGGTGCGCGCCAAGCTCGAGGTAAGCCCGGACATCGACCCCGATGAGCTCGAACGCATGGCATTGGAAGCGGTTGCCCCGCGTCTGGGCGGTGTGCCGCCGCGCAAGGTGATCGTGAAGGCCCCCAAGATCGTGTCGATCGTGCCAGGGCAGTGATCGCCTGCGGCGAATGTTCGCTCCGGGCCGGTGTGGATGGAAGGATCGTCCGACCACACCGGCCCGTCGTATTGGACAGGTGCCCATGGAACCACGCACAGTGGATCCATGGGCATCCGTCATATCGCATCATCGAAACCGTCCCGCGGCGGCCGGTTGGCTTCCACGCGCTTCGACACCCGCGAGCGCGAACGGCCATCGTGGATGGACGTGCCCTTGCCTCCCCGGCCGAGCGGCTGTGCACAGCCGCATGGTCAGCCGCACGGGGAAGGCGGCGCCATGCCACCGCAGGCCAGCCCCCTGCCCGGCACGCCACCGTCTCATGAGGACACCCAGCAGACGGCCACCGCGTGCACATTGCGCGCATTGACGGCCGTGCGCCCCCAAGAGGCGGCCGAACAGGAAGCGGAACGTGACCGGCCGCGGGTGAGTGTCGAACCAGTGCATGCGCTCATCATCATCGGCGTGCTCGTCATCGCCCTCGCCACTTCATTGACGCTGCTTATCCAGCAGTCGATGAGCCTCGCCCACGAGCAGAACGGCACCCCGGCGGTCAGCGCGGCAACGGGCGCACCTGCCGCCCAGGCGCCGCAATCCTCCCCAGCCGCGTCCGAACCCGCGGGAACCATGCCGGACGCCTCGTCCCAACCCACCGCGTCCGAACCCGCCACTATCGAATCCACGTTCACACCGGTCGACCTCAACACCGCCAGCCAGGCGCAGCTCGAAAGCGTCAAAGGCATCGGCCCGGTCACCGCCGCCAACATCATCGCATACCGCGCCAGTGCAGGCCGGTTCACGAGCGTCGACGAATTGCTCAACGTACAGGGCATCGGCGCGAAAACCCTCGAGAAGATCCGGCCCTACGTGGGGGTGCGGTAAGATGCGCGCACCATGGACGGATCGGGAACACGGCGGCCGTGACATGCGTCTGCTGCCAGCGGCCGCAGGTATGTGGACGGCCGCGCTCGCCGCCGCACCGCTCATGCAGCCCCACAACACGCGCCCCCTGATCACGGTGGCGGCCGTTCTCGTGTGCTCGGTGGGTGGCATGGCGCTCGCGGCATGGATGGCGCATGTGACCCGCAACCATGCCGCCTTCGCACGCCGCGCCGCGACCGTCCTGATGCTCGCACTCGCAGGCCTGCTGCTCGGCGCCATGGCCGCTGTGACCCACACGGCCATGCGCGCCGCTGACCCGGTGTATGCGGCGAGCGCACAGGGAGCGGCCCTGGGCATCTACCGTGTGCGCACCACCGCACCCGCCCTGCGCGCCAATGGCCGCGAGGCCGACTGCGCCGTCGACGTGACGGTCGAACAAGCGGTGTTGGACGGCGTGCAACAATCCGCGCACGCATCAGCGACACTGCAGGCGAACGGGCGCGTGTGCGCCATGATCGAACAAGGCGCGCGCTACACCGTGCGTGGCGCCGCACAGCGCGCCGCCTGGGACACGACCCGCATCATCCTCACCGCGCACACGGCCACCATGCATGAGGCGGCGCCGCCATGGTGGCATGGCGTCGAAACACTCCGCACACGCTTCTTCGCCGTCACCGCCCGCTTGGACGACCAGGGCCGTGTGCTCGTGCCTGGCGTCACCCTCGGCCTGCTCGGACAGGACATTCCCACCGGCGCCAGCGTCGACGAGACCTACGCACGCCAACTGGAAGAGCGTTGCAAGCGAGCGGGCATCATGCACGTCATGGCCGTGTCGGGCGGCCACTACGCGCTCATCGCACGTCTGTGCACCATCATCGGCGCCTTGGCGCGCCTGCCGCGTGGGGTGCTCGCCATGCTACGCCTCGCCACCGCCGGAATATTGACGATGCTGCTCGTGCCCGGGCAGTCGGTCACGCGCGCACTGGCCATGAGCGTGTTCGCCGTCGGCTATGCACTGTGCAAACGCCCGTGCCAGACGATGCACGCGCTGTGCTGGACCACCATGTTCGCGTTGTTGACCGACCCCACGCGCGCCGCGAACTTCGGCTTCGCCCTGTCATGCTCCGCTGTGTGCGGCATTGCCATGATGATGCCACGCATCCAGGCATGGTGTGCACGGTGGATGCCACGTGGCGCCGCGCAGGCGCTCGCGATGACGGTGAGCGCGCAGGTGTTCACCCTGCCGGTACAGATCCTCATCAGCCCGCAGGTGCCCCTCTGGTCCATCCCGGCGAACCTCATGGTGGCGCCGTTCACCGATCTGGCCACCATCACCGGTCTGCTCGCCTGCCTCTGCGTCACAGTGTGCCCGCCAGTCGCCCCCATGTTCGCCACGGTCGCCTCATGGTGCACACGTCCAATCGCTTTGGCGGCCGGCCTGTTCGGCACGGCGGACGATGGATGCATCCCGTGGGCGCAAGGGGCCCCGGGTATGCTGCTCATGCTCGGCGCGCTCACCGTCGGCACTGCCCTGCTCATCGCACTGCACCACCTGCACGCCATCATCCTCCTGGTCCGCCGCCGGGGCCGGCGCGGGAGGCTGTACGCCATGCATCCAGTGGACGCTGCACGCCGGTGGTGGCGGCAGACGGCCACCATGCTCATGGACATACCATGGAGCCACAGCAAGGAGTGAACACGCATGCGGATTGTCCAACGATACGGCGACATTGAACATATGGCAGCACACCACACACCCCGCTGCGTCATCATCCGCGGCGGCGACGAATACCTCAACCGCCTCGCCGCACGGCGCCACGCCCGTCAATGGCTTGACGCCCACCCGGACAGCGAATTGATCGAACTGGAAGCCAAAGACAGCAGCCGATACGATTTCGAGGAAGCCACAAGCCCCTCGCTGCTCAGCCCCAGCGCCGCCGTCATCGTCAACCACGCCGAAGACTGCGACGAACCACTCGCGCAAGCCATCATCGACCATTGCCGCAACCCCCACGGCGAAACCGACGGCTCCCTCGTCATCGTCAGCCACAACGGGTCAGCCAAAGGCAAACGGCTGATCGACAGCCTCACCCGCCTGCATGCCGTCCTCGAAGACATCCCCAAACTCGACAAACCACAGGCACGCCTCAACTTCACCCTCCAAGGCTTCGAACAACGCGGCCGCACCGTGGAACCACAAGCAGCCCAACAACTCGCCAGCGTGCTCGGCGAACGCCCGGGCGAACTCGCCGCCATGATCGAACAGCTCTGCTTCGACTTCGACACCAACCCCATCACCCTGAGCCAAGTCAACCAATACCTGATATCCGACCCTCAGGTCACCGGATTCGCCATGGCCGACCAGGCGCTCGCCGGCCATGGCGCCCAAGCCGTCATCATGATGCGCTCCGCCATCAGCCAAGGCACCGAACCCATCGCGCTCATCGGCGCGCTCGCGATGAAACTGCGCTCCATGGCCAAAGCCTCGGCCGTGCGCGCCGGAACCATCACACAAGCCGAATCGAACATGGCGCCATGGATGCTGCGCAACGCGTCCAAACAACTGCCCGGATGGACATCCGCGGGCATGGCGCAATGCTTCAGCCAGCTCGCATGGGCGGACGAACAATGCAAAACCAACGGTTCGGACCCCATCTACGCACTCGAACACGTCATCGAACTCATCAGCCGAAAAGGCATCGCATAAGGACACCGCATGCACACCACCATCACCGCTGCAACCGCCACCGACATGCGCGCATTGGGCGCACACCTCGCCAACCACATGCACGGGGGAGAGGTCATCCTCCTGTCGGGGCCATTGGGCGCCGGCAAAACCACCTTCGCCCAGGGATTCGGCGCCGGGCTGGGCATTGACGAGCCAATCGTCTCGCCCACCTTCACCATCGCCCGCGAACTCGACGGCCACTTCGCCGATGGCACGCCCGCACGCCTGATCCATGTGGACGCCTACCGGCTCGGCGGCACCGACTACGCGCCCGGGCAAGACAGCGTGAACCGCCTCCTCGACGAACTCGAAAGCCTCGGCCTCGATGAGGAACTCGAAGAACCCGGCACCCATACCGTCATCCTCATGGAATGGGGCGAGCAAATGGCCGCGGCGCTCGCCGACGAACGACTCGAAGTGCATATCGACCGGCCCTTCCACGCAACGGCGCCAGATGCCACGGCGGCGGACATCGCCGTGGAACCCACAAGCGCGGGCGAACGCATCGTCACGCTCACGCCCATCGGCCCCTACTGGGACCGGTTCATGCACGATCTTCCCGACATGCCAACCACGGGGGAGCGGCAGGCGTAACGCCCCACCCACCACCAGCAACCAACCACACCAGTTACACAACCGCAGGAAACCCACCATGCACACACTCGTCATCGACACCGCATACGGATCCACGGTCGGCATCGTCGGCCACGAACCCATCCAGGAACAGAACTCACGCACCCACGTCGAACGCCTCCAAGTGGACATCGCCGCCGCCTGCGCGCAAGCCGGCATCACCCCGCAGGATCTGGACCGCATCGTCGTCGGCACCGGTCCGGCGCCCTTCACCGGCCTGCGCGCCGGAATCGTCACCGCACGGGCCATCGCCTTCGCCACCGGAGCCGAACTGCTCGGCCAAGACGACCTCGAACCCTGCGCCGCGGCCATGGACGCCGCACGCCGCCACAACCCCCGAATCACCACGCTGTTGCCAGCGGAGGCCACGGCAGCCATCGACGCGACCGCCACATGCACACCTCTCACCCTCGCCGTCAACGACGCGCGCCGCAAACAGCTCTACTTCGCGCTCTACAGCCACACCAGCGGCGCACCAACCGCAGTGATCCCCATGGACATCGACTACCCCGAGCACATCGCCATACGCGTCAACCACGCCATACGCGACCTCCAACAGCACCACCCTGGCACCCAATACACCATCGACATCATGGGCCACGGCGCCCACACCTACACACAACACTGGGCCGCCCTGCACAACCCCGGCGCCATCCTTGACCTCACCGCGCTCGACCTCGGCGCCACCGGGCTCGCTCTCTTCGCTCACCTCGCCGAGAACCGCACCACCGCGCAACCCGTCGAGCCCCTCTACCTGCGCCGCCCAGACGTCAGCGTACCCAACCCACTCAAACACGTCCTCAACCACGCGCCAGCCACCAAGGACGCCGCATGATCGTCAACCTCGCCACCCTCGACCAAGACCAGGCCATCACGCAGATCAGCCAACTCGAATCCCAACTCTTCGGCCCCAGCGCATGGAGCCCCAACGCCATCCGTCAGGAACTCAACGCGCCGGCCCGCGCCTACTGGGCCGACATCGACCCCGCAACCACCACCGGCATTCCCGCCATACGCGGATACGCCGGCACTTGGTTCGACGGCTACGACACCCAGATCATGACCATAGGGGTGGCGCCGCAACACCAACACCACGGCATCGGGCGGGCACTCCTCCGGCAGATCATCGACCAGGCCAACGCCGACCACGCCGAACGCATCCTCCTTGAAGTGCGCGTCGACAACACGCCGGCACTCGCCCTCTACGCCAACAACGGATTCACGCGCCTCGGCCTGCGCAAACGCTACTACCAGCCCGAAGGCATAGACGCGTACACCATGAGCCTCGACCTCAACCCCCGTACCATCGGATTCCAACCCACCCACGCCTGACCACCACACGGAGCCACCATGAGCCAACCAACCATTCTCGGCATCGAATCAACATGCGACGAAACCGCAGCCGCCGTCGTCACCGGACACACCCTGCGATCCAACGTCGTCGCCTCATCCATGGACGAACACGCACGCTACGGCGGCGTCATCCCCGAAATCGCCTCACGCGCCCACGCCCAGGCCTTCACCCCGGTCGTCAGCAAAGCACTCTCCGACGCCGGTCTCGATCTGGCCGGCATCGACGCCATTGCGGTCTCCGCCGGACCAGGGCTGGCCGGATGCCTCGCCGTCGGCGTCTCCGGCGCCAAGGCGCTCGCATGGGCGGCCGGCAAACCCATCTACGGCGTCAACCACGTCATCGGTCATGTGGCTGTCACACAGTTGCAGTTCGGTGCGCTACCCGCCAACACGATGGCGCTCATCGTCTCCGGCGGCCATACGTCATTGCTGCATGTCGATGACATCGCACGGCATATCGACGTGGTGGGCACCACGCTCGACGATGCTGCGGGCGAATGCTTCGACAAGGTGGCACGACTGCTTGGTTTCCCCTATCCGGGCGGCCCGCACATCGATGAGCACGCACGTCGGGGCGACCCCCATGCGATCCGTGTGCCGCAGGGGCTGACCCAAGGCAACGCCGGCAAACGCCACCCCTATGATTTCAGTTTCTCGGGCGTCAAGACAGCCGTGGCGCGGTGGATCGAACAACGTCAAGCCGCGGGTGAAGCGGTGCCGGTCGACGACGTGTGCGCCTCGCTCGCCGCATCGGTGGCCGATGTGCTCGCCACGAAGGCGATGCGGGGGTGCGAACAGTACGGTTCGGACACGCTCATCGTCGGCGGCGGGTTCTCCGCGAACTCGCAATTGCGTGCGGCGCTGCTCGAGCAAGGGGAGCGGCACGGTGTGGATGTGCGCTTGCCCGAGCGCGCGCTGTGCACCGACAACGGCGCCATGGTCGCCATGCTCGGTGTGAACCTTGTGGAAGCCGGTGTGCACCCGTCACCGTTGGATTTCCCGATTGATTCGGCGATGCCTCTTACCCGAATCTCCATGTAAGGCGCGGTGGGACACGCCGAGTTGCAATCAATGGATTTGCGTGTATACTATTTTTCTTGTGCGCTGAAGTGATTCGGCGTGCAGTATTCCTGCGTAGCTCAGTTGGCAGAGCATCCGACTGTTAATCGGACGGTCACTGGTTCAAGCCCAGTCGCAGGAGCCATCAAGCCGCCTCCGGGCGGCTTTTTTGCATATCGCGATATGAGTGAACATGCGTGGATGGTGTGGATATTCGAAGGAATTGTATGGGTTTGCGATTCCGTGGCCGCCTGTGGATGCACAGGCGGTAGAGTGGGATCCATCGACCGGACCTGTGGAGCATCGGCTGGTATCACAGCGATCGAGAGGCACAGCCAGACCTGAGGGAATGTAGTGGAGGAGCCTCATCCACCCCAATGGGGACGGGTCGTCAAGGTCGACAGGAAGAGAGGAGCAGTCGGCGTGCCGTACGCGCATGGAGCCCGTTGCGACACGCCGATTTGCTTTGTATGTATGAAGCATGTATATTGTCTTTTCGTTGCGCTGAAGTGATTCGGCGTGCAGTATTCCTGCGTAGCTCAGTTGGCAGAGCATCCGACTGTTAATCGGACGGTCACTGGTTCAAGCCCAGTCGCAGGAGCCATCAAGCCGCCTCCGGGCGGCTTTTTTGTATGCCTGTCCAGCTTTACGAGGCTGCCTGTTCCACGCAACGGGACAGATTGCGCGCCAGCTGTGCGATGGTGCTGTCGAGCTTCGCGGTGTCGGTGAACATCGATGCGAACAGTGTGTCGAAACCGGAACGGAAATCCTCCGGCAACACGCGGCAATCGCGTTCGGCGATGCCCAGCTGCCGCTTTTCGCCCGGATGCGTCATGCCATTGATCGCGAATAGCACGTCGAAATACGAAGCGAGGAATGGGGTTATACGCCAAAATGTGTGTCCTTTTGACTAGTTGCTGTCTTGCCATGGCGTGCTCCTGTGGAAGTCGTTCCATTCGATGCCGGTGCCGTATCGCTGCGGCATGCCGGTCTGGTCGTGCATGGT